>CAVPGX010000001.1:0-61303 GCA_963704065.1 uncultured cyanobacterium
TTCAAGTGCTTCGACGCAAACGGCGGGTTGGCTAGCATTGATTGGCCACCCCCATGACGAGCGATGCGGCGGATTGGCCTCGCCAACCCGAAGGTCAGTGGTTCGAACGGAAGTCACTCTGGGATCGGTCGGCGGGTGGTCGGAAGTCGCGCGGTAGGCGACAGGTCCGGGACGAGATCGCAGAGTGCGCCGCAGCCTTCGCCAATGCGGATGGCGGCATTCTAGTGCTCGGCGTAGAAGATGACGGCGTTGTTTCCGGGCACAACAACCCCGAACCGGCGTTGACTGACATGCTGGATGCATCGTGCAAGCGTCTCGACCCGCCACTCGCGCGAGGCGAACGGCGCATCGTCGGCGATCAGGAGATTCTCGTGTTCGATGTAGCGGCGACGGAAGGGCCATTCATGGTCCGGGGAAATGGCTATCCCAGACGGATCGACGACAACGTCGTGCGCGAGCGCTACGAGGTTACCGAAGCGATCAAGGCGCAGGCGTGAGCGCAATCGATGGAGTAGCAGATCGTCCTCGAGGTCGGGATCGACGATCTCGATAGCAAGCTTCTGGAGCAAGCCAGGGCAGGTGCCGGATTGGCGGATCGTGGCGACGCGGACTATCTGCAGCGCCGTCGATTTGACGCCCGTCGGTGAGGTCGCGGTGGTGCTTGTCCTTCCGGATGGACTTGACGCGGTCCCCGAGGCGTCCGAGGCTCGCGGCCCAACGCGCTCCTGGTCCGCGCCGGCCACGACGGCACCGGCACCTGCCGTGCGGTCGCCAGCATCACCTCTGGCATGCGCTGGAAACCCGTCCAGGACCCGATCGTCTGCCACGGCCAGTGGGACGAGAGCGTCGTCGACCAGACGAAAGAACTCGGCACCGCCATGGCCGCCGGGCTGGAGATGGGTTGTTCTAGCCGCTTCGGTTCAGAACACGCTGTGGTCGCCGCGTTCGACCGAGGCCTCGCCCTTCAGCACCTTGGCATAGTAGTCGAAGAGGGTCTCCGTGCCGGTCGACGGGGTCATGTCCGCGTCGTAGCGGCCGGTCTCGGGATCGAGGACGAGCATGGATTCCGTGGCGTAGTAGCGGCCGATTCGGGCGAATTCCGCCTTGGCAGCGAGCGCGGGCACGACGCGGCCCATGGTGCTTAAGCACCAGATGATCGTGTCGAGAAGGGCGACGGGCACATGCTTGAACCTTGCCGGGCGGCCGAGCAGCGCGAACAGATGCTCGCCCTGCTCCCTAGGCGTTATGGCGGGGCCCGGACCACCTATCGGCAGGATCCGGTCGTGGCGTGACGTGTCGTCGATGCAGTCCACCAGATACGCGCCAAGGTCCCGGTCGCTGATCGGCTTGCAGGCCGTCAAGCAGCCATCGCCGAAGACCAGGAACGGCTTGCCGCGCTTCAGCCGGTCGATCTGGCCGGACAGCGACTTGAAGAACGCGGTCGGCCGGACGATCGAGTAGGTGATCCCGGACTCGATGAGCGCCTGCTCCGCCGCCAGCTTGGCGCGCTGGAACGCCAGGCGCGGCTTCTGTACGCAGATCGCCGACAAGAGAATGATGTGGCCGACCCCGGCATCCCTGGCGGCGGCCATGGCATCCAGGTTGGCCTGGTAGTCGATCGCCCAGGCGCCCGTCGGGCTGCCGTCACGCGAAGCGAGGCATGAAACCAGGACGTCGAAGCGCTCCCCACCAAACCCGTCCTCGCGCAGCGATGCGGCATCGGTGACGTCGCCGAACCGAATGGTCGCCCCGTCGAGCAGCTCGCGCGTCCGCTCCGGCCCGAGCCCGCCGCCGGGACCAGCGGCGCGGCGAACGAAACACGTCACCTCATGCCCGACACGGACGAGCGCGCGAGTGGTCGCCCTGCCGATCGTGCCGGTGGCACCCAACACCAGGACGCGCCTGGATCGTCGACCGGCGGGTTGGTTGTTGTCCTGGCACATGTCGCTCGAGCTGATCCCAAAAACCCTGGACGTCGGATACCTTTCGGCCCGTTCCAACGCTGACGAGCTGCGATGTCAATTCGTCGGAGGCTTTCGACACCGTCTGGCCCGGTAAGCCTGTGCCCGCACCAGACACAATCTCCATCGTATGGCCACGCTGCCCGAAATGGGTCCAATCTACCGGTGACACAAACGGTCGATTCTGAAAGGCTCAAAAACCCAGGTCAAAACCCTGCCACCGCGTCCAATTCATCCAGCGGCGCCCACTCGCTAAATTTCGTCATCGACCGAACGGGCACTCAATCGGCTAACAACGCATCGACGTCGGCCCCGTTTGCAGCGCGATTCAAGCTCGTGAAATCGCCACGCTCAAGCATTGCCCGGGTGCTATCGATGATCGTCTGTTGCGTGACTTCGCGCCAGAACTGCACCTATCGAAATGCGGGCGGCGCCCAGTTCTCCCATCTGTTCGAGCGTCAGATCACGCATTGGACCGGCGGCCAAAAGGTTAACCGGCGTGCCGGTAGCAGCCAGTGCGCGTGTGGTTTCGGCATCGGCCAGCGGCGCGTAGATCACATCTGCTCCAGCTTCGGCGAAGGCTTGGCAGCGGCGTAGTGCTTCCGCCTGGTCGTAGCTCTTAAAAACCCGACCATCTGCACGAGCGGTCAGTACGATTCCCGCTGCCCGCGCTGCGGCGATCGCCGCCTCGACTCGGGCCAGAGCCAGATCGAATGGATACGCATCCGTCGTCGGAACGGCGATGTCCTCGATTGAAACGCCGGCCAATCCGGCCTCCGCCGCGAGCCGCACGGTCTCCGCGACTGTCTCGGGGTCATCCCCAAATCCGTTTTCAAAATCACCGTTCACCGGGACATCGACCGCGGCGCAGATATCAGCGGCATGCTGCAACGCGACGTCGCGTGCGATCTGCCCGCCATCGGTCAGACCCAGTGTGAAGCCATGCCCGGCTGACGTGGTCCCGAGGCACCGTGCGCCCAGCCGCGCCATTACCTTAGCTGACCCAATGTCCCAGGGATTGGGCATGACGACCGGCTGGCCCCGGACATGCAAAGCACGAAAGCTTTCTGTCAATTCATCACGACGCACTGGAGGCCCCTCCCCATGTTACCAACAGTGTCGCACAGCCGGTGAAAAGCACAAGCAAGCGCCGAGGAACGAATGTTCCTTCAGTCAATAAGGGTGGTTTCTGACACTGAACCGCCCCGAGTTTGCCGGAGGCTCCAGACCTTGAGAGGATGGAACCATTACGACGAGATCGACGAAGTACTCACCTGAGGTGCGGGCGCGGGCGGTGCGGATGGTGTTCGAGCATCGCGGCGAGCATGCTTCGGAGTGGGCAGTGATCACTTCGATTGCGGCCAAGATCGGCTGCAAGGCGGAGACGCTGCGACTCTGGGTACGGCAGGCGCAGCGGGATCAGGGCCTGCGTGACGGCATGACGACCGATGAGCGGGCCCGATTGAAAGCTCTGGAACGTGAGGTTCGCGAGCTTCGCCAAGCCAACGAGATCCTGAGGAAGGCATCGGCCTATTTTGCCCAGGCGGAGCTCGACCGCCGGTTCAAGCCATGATCGCGTTCATCGACGAGCATCGAAGCGTCTTCGGGGTCGAGCCGATCTGCCGGCTGCTGCAGATCGCCCCCTCGACGTACTACGCGCATGTGACGCAGCGCGACGATCCGACAAAGGCCTCGGTGAGAAGCCGGCGCGACGCCGAGCTGAGCGCTGAGATCAGGCGGGTCTTCCAGGCAAATTTCGAGGTCTACGGAGCGCGCAAGATCTGGCGACAGCTTGGCCGAGAAGGCATCGAGGTGGCCCGGTGCACGGTCGAACGACTGATGCGTTCGCTGGGCATCCAGGGCGTCGTCCGCGGCAAGCCGGCCAAGACCACGGTCAGCGATAAGGCGGCACCGTGCCCGGCGGACCGCGTGAACCGGCAGTTTCAGGCCCCACGCCCGAACCTGCTGTGGGTCTCCGACTTCGCCTACGTTTCGACCTGGCAGGGCTTCGTCTATGCGGCCTTCGTCATCGACGCCTTCGCCCGCCGGATTGTCGGCTGGCGGGTGTCGCGCACGGCCACGGCCGGCTTCGTGCTCGACGCGCTCGAGCAAGCCCTCCACGAACGCCGTCCCGTTCACCGCGACGGGCTGATCCACCACAGCGATCGCGGTGTTCAATACGTCTCGATCAAGTACACCGAGCGGCTCGCCGAGGCCGGTCTCCAGCCTTCCGTCGGCAGCGTCGGGGACAGCTATGACAATGCTTTGGCAGAAACGGTCATCGGCCTCTACAAGACCGAGGTGATCCGCCGGCGTGGCCCTTGGCGCAACCTCGACAAGGTCGAGCTCGCCACCCTCGAATGGGTCGACTGGTTCAACAACCGCCGGCTCCTCGAGCCTATCGGCAATCTACCGCCGGCCGAGGCTGAACAGCGCTTCTACGAATCACCACAGGAAACAATTCTGGCAGCGTGAGACTAAACCAACCAGCCTCCGGAACCGGGGCGGTTCATTCTAACCAACAGGAAAGGCAGGGAAAGATGTCCGGAGCAGCCATGATCGAGCAGGGGTGGGAACTTGTCTCCAAGGGTGACTGGGACACGTTGATCACGGACTATAAGGAAGAGGCGATCCTTGTGATGCCGGGGCAGAACGACGTGATCGACGGGGCGTCTGCAATCCACGCGGCGCTCACCAATCTGGGCTCAGTCGTCCCGCCTGGCTTTGCGGTGACCGCAGTCCGCCAGATCGGCGATGGCGACGAGGTCGTGTCCGTCGTCGACTGGAAATGCGACAAGATTCCAGACGGCACCCAGTCGACGGTGCTGTTTCGGATGTCCGAAGGCAAGATTTATGAAGAACGCTGGTTCATGGACACTGAACAGTGGAAGGCTGCTTTCTGACCGGCGCCGCTCTCTCTGACACTGCGGGCCGTGACCCAATAGCTTGCTGGCACTCTGGCGTACAACCTCCGAGTGCGTTTCTGTGCAACGCGAGTTCCAAAAACGGGCGTTTGTGTCCCCGGGCCTCGGGCCCATGTCTACGATGGGATTAGCAGTGACAAAACCCGTGGGCAAAACCGGCGGTGGTTCTGGCACGTTTTTGCCCGGCCGGCGAGCTGCTTCCCATCGTCGCGGGGCAGTACCGAGGCAGCTCCTACGCCACGACCGGCACAAACAGACGCAAGAGCGCGCTGCCAAGTAGCAAGAGATACCCGACGGTCAGGCAGATTTCGTCGATCGGCGCCAGTCGGTGACGTCGCGGTTGCGCTTGTCTTACAGGATGGACTTGACGCGGTCCTTGAAGGTCGTTGGCTCTGCCGGCAGTGAGCGGCGAATCTCCTGCAGCTTCTTCTTGCGGAGATTGAGCGACCAGACCGGGACGGCGAGGATGGCGATGCCGGCGAGTGTGGCGAGGTCGAGCCACCAGCGCGCGTCGGCCGTACGGCGGCGACGCGCGTCATCAGACGGCGACGGCGGCGATCATCTCGGGCGATTTGTTCTTGCGCGACTCGACGAAAGGCCTGCTCGTCGAAGGCGTGCGCCCCGAAGCCGACGAGCATGTGGCCGTCGCAGGCCGTGACGTAGCGCATCACGGTTTCCCAGGCCGGCAGCGAGCCGGTGGGCGATTCCAGCCTCGAGATCATCGGCTGCGACAGGGTGGATTTCCGCTCCACGTCCTGCTGGGTCATGCCCTTCTCCTTGCGCAGCGCGCGGAGCGCCAGAGCCAGCTTGCGCTTGAGCTCGTGGGTTTCGATCTTGCGCGCCACGTCGGGACGTCGTTCGAGAACTTTTGCTCTGAAGCTCGTCTCAGCCATGTGCCGGCTCCCGTCTCTCTCTCTCTCTCTCTCTCTCTCTCTCTCTCTCTCTTCTTCTTCTTCTTCACAAAAAAGCAATTGCAACGTTAACGGGTCGCTAGCTCAGCGGTAGAGCATTCGGCTTTTAACCGACTGGTCTTGGGTTCGAATCCCAGGCGACCCATACAGTTTAGAAACCTTGGTCTAATCTTAAGCGTTGACATGTAGAGAAGTGTTTTTTTACGCTCATCCTCATTGTTTAACTTGATTTTTCACCATTCTAAGCTATCCGTTTGAATAAGTTTCGTTAGAAAGAGCCCGATTCGCTACTACGAATCGGGCTCTTTCTGTGAGATTTGATGTATCCAGGTTAACCCAGCACAGACAACTTACCAAGCCAATTTTGCGGTGGCGGCGTTAGCGATAATTGGTGTACTGCAACGCGATCTGGAAAATCCTCCTGATTGAGGCGCTGCATCACTGCCTGCAGATCGTCTTTAGATTTCGCACTAACACGCACAGCATCTCCCTGGATTGAGCCCTGCACTTTTTTAAACTCATCCCGAATCAGTTTGGTAATCTTTTTGGCATACTCTTGGCTAATCCCTTTTTGCAGCTTGACTTCTTGGCGTACACGATTGCCAGATGCCGACTCGATCGGAGCCATAGTCAAAAATTTTCAGCGACAGATTACGTTTGGCCGCTTTTTGGGCTAACACATCGGCCACTGACTGCAGCGTCATCTCACTATTTGTCGTAATCACTAACGCCGTATCACCCAGCTCTAAAGTCGTAGCGGTATCCTTCAGATCGTAGCGGCTAGCGATGTCACGATTTGCTTGATCAACCGCATTCACTAATTCTTGACGATCGTAGTCACTCACGACATCAAAAGAACAGGTGGAAGCCATAAACTACTCCATAACAAATTACAAAAATCGACTTCAGCGCCAACACCATGCGCACATCCACATTAACCCATCGCCAATGCGGCCCGAATACTGGCTGACATCAAGGTGAAAATTGATATCGTCCCAACCCCAAACATTAACGATCGCAGGGGTGCCACATTGGCAATATAAAACACCGAGAACAGTAGTCTGGCAACCAGATACGCCGCCACCGCCCAGCGGACTGCGGCGGAATCAACCCCCGTCACATAGACCATAAATGCCGCAGCGACGTAGAGCAAAAAAGATTCCCAGGAATTTTGGTGCGCCCAAGTGGCTCGCTTACCCCAATCCGGCAAGCAATCGAACATGGCTCGTGGCTGACGCATATCGTAGCCTGTCGTTGCTCGCGCAAACCCGACAGCCATAAATGGCACATAAACTAACACCGCTGCCACCGCGATCGAACCCAAAATAACTACCGATATCGGAAGATGCGAAACAAGCATATGGCGCTCAAACCTAAGAACTAATCAAAGTAGAACAATGTCACTACTTTACGCTGCTCTTCAGCATCACGGCAAGTTTGCAACAACGTATGGCTATCGTGAAACGCAAAACCGATCAACTGTTGACAACGTGCAATGATTTCCTGATTACAGAGTGCACTCGCCTCGGCTAAGGAAAGCTGATCACTCTCCGGATGCTCAACTAAATGCATCACTTGTTCTAGCTGATCCTGGGACTCCTGTGGCTGCTTATCCAAGCTTTGGGGAAGAATCACCGTCAACAAACTCGGATCCGCCCGCAGTGCACCTCGAATGGCCGCGAAATTCGTGCCAGTTGAACCGGAGGTAATAATGCGATTGCCTTCGGAAACCATCGCATAGATCATCAACTCAATCATCTTTTGATGGGTAATGGGCACGTGCCGCGAACCCAAGATTGCAATTCGCTTTGATCCCGTCTGCTGAATGGCAGCGAGTTCTTGAACTAAATCATCTACCTTAGGCAGATCTAACGACTGATTCAACGCAATCACTGTTAAAAACAACAATAGAGCGTATTGTACCAGACCTAACTTTCGGGTGCTTTGGAAATTATGCACTTCTCCATAGAGCAGATGGTCCGGTGTGAAGACTTCGCCGCAATACAAATTACGCCAATAAAGTGCCCGCTCAAGCGGAATTTGAGAGTCGATCGACACCCGTGATAGCGAGTGAATTGACTACGATGGGGGCATACTCAGCGTAGACGGCAAATGGCGCCAAAGTCCATCATCGCTTGGCGATCGCCGTCCCAAGCTACTGTCCTGACAATAATCACAGTCCTAATTGGAAATCTCTGCACCTCACCTTATTAAAATCCATCATGAAAAATCTCAATGTCAATCGTCCAGCCTTACTTATTGGTCTGCCGATCGCAGGTGTGCTCGCCCTCATCACCATTGCCAAAAGTACAACCGTCGTACCGGTTGGTCATGTCGGCCTGATCGATACCTTTGGCCGCGTCTCCGATCGCATCCTGCCACCGGGACTCCACCTGCGTAATCCCTTCAGCAAAGTCATCAATCTCTCAGTCCAAACCCAAGAATTTAAAGAAACCACCCAAACCCCATCGAAAGAAGGGTTGGTCATGGAAATGGATGTCAGCATCCTCTACAAGCTAAATCCAGAACAGGCCAAACAAGTCTACACAACCGTTGGCAAAAACTATGTTGACAAGCTTGTCTTACCGCAGTTCCGCTCATTGATTCGCAACGCCACTGCCCAATATAACGCCCAAGAAGTCTACACAACCCGTCGCCAAGCGGTTACTCGGCAAATTCGTCAAGACCTTGATCAAGTGCTCGCCGATCGCGGCATCATCGTGGAAGACACGCCGATCCGCAATGTGACCTTACCCAAAAATCTGCGGCAAACGATCGAATCGAAGCTGCAAGCCGACCAAGAAAGCCAGCGCATGCAGTTCGTCCTGACCAAAGAAAAACAAGAAGCTGAACGCAAGCGGATTGAAGCGAGCGGTGAAGCAGAAGCTCAGAAAATTCTGGCCACAGGCCTCAGCGATAAAGTGCTCAAACTGCGCCAAATTGAAGCAATGCAAAAAATCGCCGCAGCCCAAGGCGCCAAAGTGGTTGTGCTGGGCGGCGACAACAAAAATTTATTGCTCCAACCGTAGGCCCAAAGCTACCGCCGTCGTGACTCGTAATTTCTTACGGCTTGGTGCATCTGCAACTCCTCCAACTGCCGCTGCACCAGCAACTTCGTCTGTTTATCCCCAATTGCTTCGGCAACGGCGAGCGCCTGCTGGTAATAATTCTGCGTATTCGTGAAATCGTCATTCCGGCGGAAATAGGCGGCCAGGGTTTGAAGCGCGGTCAACACCGCAACAGCATTATTATCTTCACGCGCCAAGGCTAAATGGCGCTCTAGATGATCAATCGCCTCATCGGCAAGCCCTAATCCCTCGTAGGCAAAACCCAGACCAACAAACGCCCGAATTTCAGAAACGCGGTCTAGACTCTGACGTGACAGAAACAACGCTGAGCGATAAGCACTCGTGGCACGACGATATTCGCCCAGCGCACGATAGGCGTCACCTAAATTATTCTCGGTGTTGGCCGCACCGAGTACATCTTGCGCTCGCCGCCGATAACGACTGGCTTGGCCGTAATAGCGCACCGCCTGATCCGGTTCGCCCAACGTGTAAGCCACTAGCCCCAAATTGCTATAGGACAAACCAGTACCGGCATGATGATTCAGACCATTGGCAATTTCTAACGCTTCAGTCAATAGAGCTTCCGCTTCCTGGGGCTGATTGCGCTGCAACAGTAAGACTCCGAGATTATTGGCCCCGAAGATTTGACCTTGGTAATCGCTCAGATCACGGGCGATGGCCAACCGGCGACGCATGGCATCTTCCGCTGCCACATACTGTCCCAGATCGGCGTAAGTCCCCCCCAGAAATTCATAAACGATGCCTTGAGCCTCGACATCGCGGAGATTACGATAAATTTCTAGGGCGGTCACCCACGAATCAACCGCTTTTGTCAGCGCCCCCTTTTGACGTTGTTGCCCGCCCAAGCGTACCAGCCGATCCGCCTCCCGCCGCTGGGCATTCAGCGTGCCATTATTCAACGGAATGGCCAATTGACGATTTAGGTCCGATGCCTCCACGGTCAACGAAAGGGGCATTCCCCAGCAGGCGATCGCTACAGCACTCGCTAGCAAGGTATATTTCCACTGTTTAGGATGGTCAAACCACAACATTTTTCGAACTCCGAATCGCTTGGGGGAATGGGGAAATGCAAAATTGGACTAGTTATGCGTAGATCATCGCGCAACCCAGGTCATGCAGATGAACCAATCTGCTCTTACTAAGATGCGCCAAAATTTGTCGACTGACGCAAAAAGTTATGGCACTTGATGAGTCTTGCGACTTTTCGCCGCACATCGTTGTTGGTACTTTCACCCCACCACCGCGGGGCAACGAAATACTCCAAAGTAGCCCACACTACCTAATATGTTTGAGCGTGTCCTAGACCTTAGGGTTCCCCTCAAGGTAAATGAATCGAATATCTTCAGGTAAATGCTTTTCTAGCAGCTGATAGCCTTGCTGCAGTCGCTGCTGCACCCCCGCTGGTGATGTGGCTTCTCCCTCTGCCTGGAGATAAGCAGCAATCCGCGTTTCGCTCCAGTTAAAGGTCTGGGCCATCACCACCATCAGCCGCATATCAGGGGGCATCTCATCTAAAGCCCGATCCAGATAGCACCAAAATGGCGGCGACGCCACTTTCATATCGTAATGAATCTCCTCAAGGGCGGGTAAATTAATCTGATTAATCTGGGCCGCAGTTGTATTGAGCAGCCAAGTCTGAAAGTTCATACCCTCTTGCAGCTGCTGCAGATCCAGGCCGCTGAGCTCATTAAACAAATGCCGCCAGACTAACGCGAAAAGATAGTCGGCCCGCACTGGCGACTGCGCCGATCGCTGCGCCACCGGATAGAGCATCGGGCTATAGCGGCAAAATAACGCCACAAAGTACTGGCCGGTTTCCGGGTAGCGTTGGAACAATCCCAACAATTCCTGATCACTCTGCTGCGCCAGGGATTTAATAATGGGGTGGTTGGCCTCTGGAAAAACTGGAATGGGCACGACGGATTATGCGATGCGATGAATAAAGGACAGTACAAATCGCTCAAGTTTTGCGACCTTAGCGAAACCTAACAGACGGGCTAATCAAATAGGTTAAATCATAGAATCACCTGATCGATCATTTTAGTTTGGTAAATCCGGCGCAAAGTCAGCGATTAATTCACTTGCTCCCAGTCCGTCGCATTAATCGCCGTTTAACAATCTCACCCACTGCCCCGCAGTGGGTTCGGTAGAATAAATCAGGACGACTGCACGATAATATTGTCAATAATGCGATCGGGCCAATCTTCGCCAAATGCTGCTAAGGATAACGACTTCTATGTTCGACGCTCTGCTCCCAACGCTGCCTGTAGCCTCAATTTGGTCCTCACTCGGGGACGGGCTATTCTCTACCCAGGGCATTATGGTGTTGCTGCTAGCGGCCTATGCGGGCGCAATGTGGATGTTTCTTAGCAGTGCGCCTAAGGTTTACACAATCATGGTCTCAGATCTTGAAATTGCCAAGCAGTTTTACGAAGGCATGCTGGACCTAGCGGCAGCGGATGTCCCGCTCCATTACTACTACAACTACGATCAATCCCTCGGCACCGGCGGCTTCGGTACTGGCGGCTTAGATCCAATGTATTTAGCCAGCCGTCCCAGTCAAATTAGTCCTTCGATCGGTGCAGACGGGCTTTGGTATCAACTACGCAAAAACGCCCAACTGCACATCGTCACCGGCGCGCATACCGACGATCGCGGCCGACAACGCCACATCAGTTTTGATCGCGATGGCCTTGAGCAGATTTTATTGCGGGTGCAGACCCGTGGCCTCAAATATAAGATTCAACGGGAAAGACCGCTGGATTTCCTAGTCAAAGATTATGACGGTCGTATTCTCGAACTATGCGAGATGCGAAGCTAAGTTCTATGAAACTAAATTCTATTTCGCAGCGGTGATGACAATAGCGGTGATCGACAATCACAGATCGCCCAATTCAATAGAACGAATAAAAAAACCCCTCCTAGCAGGGGTTGAGGTTTTGATGATTTGACTCTAAGACACGAGCATCATTATTCGGCGGAACGGGCTAGATTTCTGTACCCTGAGCTACAGGCCAACGCCAAAGACTCACAATCGTCCATCGCCTTGATCTGGTGAGTGCATTAGACCTCTTGCATAAATACCAGAATAAAGTCTAAAAATATTGATTTTGCGTAGCAATATTAGACTTTTGCAAGAGGTCTATTATCCCTATCGCCAGAGCGCAGCTTGCCTCAACTGCTTGAGCCCTATAAACGGTTTTTCAATTTAAGTCTTAAATAGCGATCGACCAATTGCTCGGATATTTGGTTTGCGGGAGCATCTAATACCAACACCCCTTTTTGCTGCAATACAGCAAAAGCCTTTTGACGCTGAGCCAATAAATCAAGTGCTACAGCCCGCTCAAAATTTTCACCCACATCAAGTGAAAACTGCGCCGCTTGCCGATCAATCTGTGGATCGCGCAGCGTCACACAAAATGGTAAATATCGTGGCACCATCCGCCCCAAGGCTTGCAACAGCTCCGATGAAGCAGTTTGATCAACTAAATCGGTAATGGTCACAACTAATGCGCGACGGCTTTGATGCTGGGCCAACACACTGGCCGCACCTAAATAATCTGGCTCCAGCAGCTCGGGCTGAATCGGCGTCAGACGCTCGATCAAATGGTTGAGATGGGCATTACCGCGTTGGGGTGGGATCCAGGTATGGATTGTCCGATCAAAGACCGCGACCCCGACACGATCGCCGCGATTCAGCCCAGCCAGCGCTAAGGCCAACGTTGCATTCAGCCCCCAATCAAACCGACTAATGCCCTGGACTTGAGCAGTCATCAGCCGGCCTCGATCCAGCAAAATAATCAGGGTTTGTTCCTGCTCCGGCTCCAAAACCCGGACAAGAGGACGATCGCGTCGCGCTGTCGCCTTCCAATCAATCAAACGCGGATCATCACCAGCATTGTAATCCCGCAGTTCTGTAAATTCCGTACCAATCCCTAAACGCCGCTTCTGTCGCATTGCACCAGCCGAGGAAAGCGCTAACTTGAGGGTAAGTGATCGCAGACTCATCAAATCGGGATAAACCTGCACGGTCTGAACTGGAGGGAGCGTTTGCGACATCCAGGCAAGCCCCCAAGGGCTACACTGCCGCACTTGCAATACACCCCAGTTATATTCACCGCGCATCGTCGGCTGAACCGTATAGCTCAGTTGCTCCGTCGTGTTGGCGGCCAACTTGAGTGACAAAGTATCTGCAGAGACGATAAAGTACGGCTGCGGATAGCCATCCCGAATCATGACCTGAGTAGCTGGTCCGGGGTTTTCGATCGTCAGCTGGATCAGGTTCTCACGCCCAATTGACAACCGTTGAATTGGCAGACGCTCCACAGTGACCAACTGGGCGCGCCCCTTGCGCCGATCGAACAGCATTAGTGCAAGGACAATCGCATTGAGGACCAGCAAAAATAGTAGCGAAATTACCAAACGATTACTACCCGGCCAGAGCCACGCGAGCAACATGGCGAGTCCACCAGCCACAATCAGGAGTATATAAACTCGTACAGTCGGAATCATGAATCAGGCCCGTGAAGCGCGGCAATAACCATCGCCATTAAGATTGGGTAACGACCGAGAGCTGCGTATTTTGGTAATAGTGCGAGACAATCTGCTGGTAGTTATAACCCCGCTTGGCCATGCCTAAGGCGCCATACTGGCTCATGCCGAGACCATGGCCAAAGCCATTGCCTTTAACTTCAAACTGGTTATTCGATACTGGAGTAATCGCAAACTTCGTACTCCGCAGGTTTAACTTCGCCCGAATATCGTCCCCTTTGAGGCGGCAATTACCGCGATCGGTTTGTACTTCCATGAACCGCACGCGTTGCCCTGTGGTTTTTTGCACCGGTTTAAACGCCCGAACCGTCCCACTTTTACAGTTCAACAAACTGCTGATTTCCGATCGACTAAACGTCTTTTGCCAGTTGAAGACAGGGGCATCTTGATCAAAATCTGGGACTGAGCGCAGATAGGGCAACGGCTGCATCCAGACTTCTTCGACATTATCAGTTTTGCCGCCCGCCGAGGAATGAAACGCGGCCAAAATTAATTGATTATTGTGGGTTAGGACTTGCCCTTTGGTGGCATTAACCGCCAATTGCGTTCCCGTCGATTCATCTTGAATGCCGCGATAGACCTGGGAAGAAGTCGTATCAACAACGTCATACAGATCATTTCGGGCACTTTTTTGCTTATACAGCGCATACGTCCGCGCCGCCACCGCCTGCGCCTTCAAGGCTTCCTGGTGCCAGCTGCCATTCATCTCACCGCCGAGCACACTGTAAAGATACTGATCAACATCAACCCAGTTGACCGCCGTTATACCCTGACCAGTCGGCACAATCACAACCCGACCGCGATACCAGCGATCGCCAATCCACACAACACCGTTCGGATCCTTCGGTTGAACGGCAATCACCGCTGATTTCCACTGATCAAGCCCAACCGCACTTCCCTGGCGTTGCGCCACAAAGCCATTCATGCCTTTGATTTCGCCCACAGTTTTGCCGGCGGCATTCTGGACAACCGCATCGACTGAGCTACCAATATTAATCTGGGCCGCGTCACGCTCAATCGCAACTCGAATCTCCACAGCACTGGCAGGAGCCGCCACCGCCAGCCCCAAACACAGCAGTCCCGACAACATCACACCATTGCGGACGAATGCAGATTTGGTCAGTCGAGCGACAGACAGCGGCCACTGGATCAACGATCGGGTGGTCATGTTTGGCAATCTCCTTCTAAAAATATTCAACCGAATCAAACTTTCGAAATCAACGATGACAGAATTTAGCCAGGGAACGACTCTACACACAAAGCGACCGTTTAGGGCCACGTGTAAATACTTAAAACAGACAAGTTATCTACTCCCGATATTCCAGTAATCCCCGCAGCATCAGGAAAATCGCAGCGGCCTCATGCAATCTATACAGAAAACATCTAATTGATGATTTAGGCATAAGGCAAGATTGATTGATTAATCAATTGATTGATCAAAAGTAAAAATCTGTCGCTAAGTACTATAGGCGAATTTTGACTTTTATAGATTTTGCCTGCTTAAATTGCCGCCCCAAAGTTTGTGTGTACTCAGCCCCCTTGTATATCAGCCATCATCAGTAACTGCTAGACGCAATCCGATGCGAATTGTTTCGAGCAATCGAACTAGCTCGCTGCGGCCATCGCCACCGCTGCAACTTTCGCCGAAGACTCCCATGCTATGGCAGGATAGATGAAGTTGTCGTCCTCACAAAAATGCAGCCGCTTTGGAAATTACATTCCTAGGTACCAGTTCCGGTGTGCCGACTCGATCGCGCAATGTCTCTAGCGTCGTGATGAAATTGCCGCAGCGCGCCGAGCTATGGCTGTTCGATTGTGGTGAGGGAACCCAACATCAATTGCTCAAGAGTGACCTGCGATCCAGCCAGATTCGCCGGATTTTCATTACTCACATGCACGGCGACCATATTTTTGGTCTGATGGGCCTGCTAGCAAGCTGCGGCCTCGCGGGCAATGTATCCGCGATCGATCTATACGGACCACCCGACTTGGCGGAATATATCAAAGCCTGTCGGCGGTATTCCCACACCCATTTCGCTTACCCACTGCGGGTACATACGGTGCAACCAGGCATCATATTTGAAGATGAAAATTTCACTGTTTCCTGCGAGCTCCTGAAGCATCGCATTCCCGCCCACGGCTACCGCGTGACCGAGCGCGATCGGCCCGGCCAATTCGATGTGGAGCAAGCCAAGTCCTTAGGCATTCCCTTTGGGCCACTCTACGGCAAGCTAAAGCAAGGCGAATCGGTTACCCTCGACGATGGCCGGATCATTCATGGACCAGATTTATGCGGCCCGACAGAAATTGGCCGTAAGGTCGTCTATTGCACCGATACCGTATTTTGCGAAAACGCGATCGCCCTCGCGCAGGATGCCGATGTGCTGATTCACGAAGCCACCTTTGCCCACCAGGATGCCGATCTGGCTTTTCAGCGGCTACATTCGACTTCAACAATGGCCGCCCAAGTCGCCCTCAGTGCCCAGGCTAAAACACTCATCATGACCCACTTCAGCCCCCGCTATGCCCCTGGGAACAATCTGCAGCTGAAAGACCTGCTGGCCGAAGCCAGAAGCATTTTCCCGAATACCGAAATGGCGACGGATTTTTGGACTTATCATGTCCCCCGCCGTCGCGATCAACCACATAGTCAGACGAATCAAGACACCAAAGCCCACCGCTCAAAACCGCACAAACCCAAGAAAAAAGTACAGCCCGCTGTGGCTGAATCGCCACGGCAGTAAAATTGGCCGCGGCCCCGCAAATTGTATTGACATTGATTCCGATGATCGGCAGTATAAGATCTGAGTACTTGGCGACATTCGGATGCGATACTCGAAGACTGACGTAATTGTTGGCGTCGAAAGTAGCAGTCCCCGTGTTACAAGATGTCATATCAGTTCAACGGCCTCGCCCAAACAAGGCTGTTGAATTGGTGTGGGGCTTTCAGTATTGCCAACGACTACGAAACGAGCAATCAATTTAGCACTGCTTCGCTTCAGGTTTAGTCAGCCCTCGGGAGGTACAGCAGCAAGTCATAGCACCGCGAAAAACGAACGATTAATTCCGGTTAATTGTCCAGCTGTTAGATCGAGTGCCGCAGCTTCACTGATCGCTGCAAAGCAACTCCCCAGTTCAAATTTGGCCGCCACTGAACTCCCCCTAAATTTTAAGTCAATGCTCAAAGTCTAAAGAGGATAATCCGCCACGATGGAATTTTCGATCGCTGAATTGTTGGCATATTTGTCTCCAGAAAAATTCGTTGCTCCCAAAACGTTGGAACAAAAACTCGATTGTCAAGACGAGAGCAGCTTGCGGCATCTACAGGTCGCCCTTGATGGGTTAGAGAAGATTGGCGTTGTCGAAAAAGAACGTGGTAAATATCGCCGCATTACCCAGGATGATGTGGTTGAGGGACGCCTGCGCTGTTCCAGCAAGGGATTTTGCTTTGCCATTCAAGATAGCGAAAGTACGGATGATATTTATATTCGCGAAAGCCAGCTCAATAGTGCCTGGAATGGTGACCGTGTCTTAGTGCGCGTGACGAAAGAAGGCAGTCGGCGGCGGAGTCCTGAAGGAGAAGTCCGCGTGATCCTCGAACGCGCGAATCCCTCGGTCTTAGCCCGGATCAAACAAACAGGTGAGGGGGAGTTTCGGGCCGCACCGCTCGACGATCGCTTACTTTTCGAGTTGGATTTACCGGAAGCATCGGCAGAATTGGGCGAGGCATTGGAGCAACTGGCCCATATTGAGGTGTTGCGCTATCCCCTTGGACAACATCCGCCCAAGGGACGTGTCGCTAAAGTGCTAGGGAACGACGATGAAGCAGGGGATCTGGATATCGTTTGCTGTAAGCACGATTTGCCGAGTGCCTTTCCAGCCCATGTCCTGGAAGCGGCGAAGGGACTACCGACCAAAATCACTAAGGCCGAAATTAAACGCCGTGTGGATTTGCGTTCAGTCACGACATTCACCATCAAAACTGATACTGAGGAAAGTGCTGATGATGCCATTACCCTTGAGCCGCTTGAGGATGACAACTGGCGCTTGGGAATTCACATCGCCGACGTGGCTCACTATGTGACGGCCGCCACCCCCCTCGATCGCGAAGCTCAGAAACGTGGCGTTTCCGTTTATCTGGGAGACATGATCACGCCAATGCTCCCGAGCGACATCACCGATGGTGTATGCTCTTTAGCCGTTGGTAAAGACCGGCTCGCCGTCTCGGTGCTACTCACCCTTGATGCCGCAGGGAAACGTTCAGGAATTTGAAATTCAGCCAACCGTCATCAATGTCGATCACCGTCTGAGCTACGACCAAGCCGAAGCAATTTTGGCCGG
The DNA here is from genome assembly GCA_963704065.1 of uncultured cyanobacterium. Classification (GTDB taxonomy): domain Bacteria; phylum Cyanobacteriota; class Cyanobacteriia; order Leptolyngbyales; family Leptolyngbyaceae; genus Romeriopsis. The sequence continues at coordinate 17,778 of CAVPGX010000001.1, forward strand.
GCAAGCCGGAAAAGAGCTAAAACAATTCAGTAATATTGCGGAGACACTGGTGCAGCTGAATCAACTCAGTCATGCCCTGAAGGAGCAGCGTCGCGCCCGTGGCGCATTTGAGCTGAATCTGCCAGAAAAGATTTATTCCCGTTCGGATGGCATCGAAACTCCCGAAGAAACCGACAAGTACACGTTTAGCAAATTTCACTATGACGATGAAGGAAGTTTAGGCACGATCGTCGTCGCCGACACCGCACCGATCCATTCGATGCTGGTGGAGCTGATGGTGCTAACCAACTGTATCGTCGCTTCTCACATGACCGCCTTGAGCTTACCCGCCGTGTACCGGGTACATCCGACCCCCGATTTGAAAGATGTCGAAGATCTGATCAAGCTAGCCGCCAGCATGGATATTGAATTGCCACTGGAAAATCCGGAAGAGCTCCACCCACGCGATTATCAGAACTTTACGCAACAGTTTGCCCAGTCCAGCGCCGAACGCGTTCTGACTTATCTCCTATTAGCCACACTCAAACCCGCATTTTATAGCATGACGCCCAAAGCGCATTTTGGGCTGGCCCTGGAACAGGGTTATGTGCATTTCACTGCACCCGTTCGGCGCTATCCCGATTTGCTCATCCACCGGGCATTGCATGCCATGTTTAAAGACGGTCGTGCCAGTAAGTCTGCCCGATCGAAAGACAAGGTTGTGCTCCGTCACAGCAGCTGTCATGGCCAAATTGGTTGGAACGTTTTGCCACCGGAAGTCCAGTCCGAATTGGAAGAGTATTTCAGCATGGTGGTTGTGCACATCACTGATCGCGAAAAAGTAGCCCAAGAAGCCGAGAACGACCTCGAGGGGTTAAAAAAAGCCGAACTGATGAAGGAGCGAACCGGCGAAATTTTTCACGGGGTGATTACCGGGGTCCAATCCTATGGCCTGTTTGTCGAGATTGAAGAACTGCTGGTTGAAGGTTTGGTGCATGTGAGTTCGCTCAAAGATGACTGGTATGAATTCCGCTCACGTCAACAAACCCTGGTCGGCCGGAAAAATCGGATGCAATATCGGTTGGGCGATCGGATTGAGGTTCAGGTCAAAAGCGTTGATTACTACCGCCAACAAATCGACTTAATTACCGTTGGTAGCGAAGATGAAGGTGAAGCGGGCGAGGAAACAGAGTTTGACACAGAAGAGTTTGAAGTGAATGACGACCAAGTTGATGAAGTGAATGACGACTTTGATGACGAAGAAGATGAATAATGACTGAGTCAAGCCGATCGCGGCCATTGATCGTTGGGGTTGCCGGCGCATCTGGCTTGATCTACGCGGTCCATACGGTGAAATACTTGCTGGCCGCCGACTATCACGTTGAGCTAGTGGCCTCAAAAGCGGCCTACATGGTGTGGGCCGAGGAAAGCGGTGTGAAGATGCCACCTGAGCCGACCAAACAGGCGCGGTTCTGGCGTGACCAAACAGCGGTGCCCACAGCCGGCAAATTAACTTGCCATACTTGGGGTGATGTCGGTGCGAATATTGCCAGTGGCTCTTTCCGCACATTGGGCATGCTCGTAATTCCCTGCAGCATGAGTACTGTGGGCAAACTTGCCGCTGGCTTGAGTTCGGATTTACTGGAGCGGGCGGCGGATGTCCAACTCAAGGAAGGCAGAAAGCTCGTAATTGTGCCGCGCGAAACGCCCTTTAGCTTGATTCATCTGCGCAATCTCACAACGCTAGCAGAAGCCGGAGCCAAGATTGTGCCAGCCATTCCCGCTTGGTACCATCAGCCCCAAACCATCGACGATCTGGTCAATTTCGTTGTGGCACGCTCACTCGATCAATTTGAGATTGACTGTGTGCCACTAAAACGTTGGAAAGAACCACCATCGGATGATGATTAGGGCAACAACAACTTACCAGGTCGCCATTCGACCCTATGCCCGGCCCTTCCGGCAACCGCTCAACACCAGCCACGGAACGTGGAGCATTCGAGAAGGGGTAATCGTCACCCTACGATCGCCCGATGGACGGACTGGCCAGGGAGAAATTGCGCCGTTGACCTGGTTCGGTTCGGAAAGTTTAATGGCGGCGCTCCAGTTTTGTCAGTCTTTGCAGGGAAACATTACCCCGGGACAGATTTTCACGATTCCTGATTGTCTACCCTGCTGTCAGTTTGCCTTTGAGACGGCTTTAGCGACATTGTCAGGCAATGCGTTCAACTGTACGGGTCAAGATAGGGAAGACAGTGAAAGGATCGCCCCGGTTCCACCCCGGCAAATCGCGGCCTTATTACCCACCGGCAAAGCGGCCATCACGCAGTGGCGATGGCCCTACGCACAGGGCCATCGCACCTTCAAATGGAAAATTGGCGTAGCGCCGATCGCCGATGAACTTCGATGGTTTCAACAACTACACCAGCAACTCCCCAAACATTGCACATTGCGCCTGGACGCGAATGCTGGCTTAAGCCTTGCCGAGAGTGAGCGCTGGCTCAACGCCTTAGAGACAGAACCAATTGAATACCTCGAGCAACCGCTCAGCGTGCGTCAGTTTAGTGCCATGAAACAGCTCTCAACCAAATACTCAACCCCGATCGCTCTCGATGAATCGATCGCCAATCTCAACCAGATTAAGGCTTGCCAGCAGCTTGGCTGGACAGGCATCTATATCATCAAACCGGCGATCGCGGGTTCGCCACAGCGGCTGACTGAATTCATGCAAAAGCAGACAATTACAGCTGTCTTCTCATCGGTATTTGAAACCGAAATTGGTTATGCCGCCGCCCTCCGATTAGCCCAATCACTTCAGGCAAACAATCGGGCATTCGGCTTTGGTACAAGCAACTGGTGATAGTGAGCAATGAATGCTTGGGAACTGTTAACAAATCAAGCCAATCGCACTTGGCTCTGGGGCACCTCCCCCGCACTACTGCAAGCAGTCGCACAACAGTATTTGCAATCGCTCACGCATCTGCCGCCGGGCCGCACATTGGTGCTTGCCGAACGGGACCCCGCCAAATTCCTGGCTTTTTGGATTGCAGCGGTATCCACTCCCCATCGACTGATTCTGGCAAATCCCGCATGGCAAGCCGCCGAATGGCAGCAGGTCTATGATTTGGTTCAGCCCGATGTCATGATTGGAACAGCGCCCCCGCACACCCAGATCAATCCACCTTCCCAACTCATCGAGCAACTGCCGACTCAGGCCATCCTCATCCCGACGGGCGGCACCTCCGGCCAACTCAAATTTGCCATTCACACCTGGCAAACCCTGAGCGCTGCTGTCGAGGGACTGCGGCATTTCTTCGCCTTGACACCGATTAACGCTTGCTGTGTACTGCCGCTGTACCATGTGAGCGGTTTGATGCAAGCAGTGCGGGCGTTGATCACGGGCGGCACGATCGTTATGCATCCTTGGTCATCGCTCAAAGCAGGAATGCTCCCGGCGATTGCACCGTCACAGTTTGTCTTATCGCTTGTCCCGACCCAATTAATCCAGCTATTGACCATCGCTGAAGCACAGCCGCAAATGCGCGATTTTCTCCAGTCAATGCCAGCGATTTTCCTCGGGGGAGCTCCGGCTTGGCCCAGCCTGCTCCAGCGCGCGCGCCAGCTCCACCTACCAATTGCTCCAACCTATGGCATGACCGAAACCGCCGGTCAAATTGCCACACTCAAACCCCAGGAATTTCTCGCAGGGCAGACCGGTTGTGGCCAGCCACTACCCCATGCTCAGATCACAATTCCATCTAACTGTAAAACGCCCACAGAGGCGATCGGGCATCTCCAAATCCAAGCGCGATCGCAAATGCTCGGCTACTTTCCATCGCCGCCCATCCCACAGCCAGCCAATTCTTTCTGTCCTGATGACCTCGGCTATTTCGATCACAACGGTTCTCTGCACATCCTAGGTCGCACCAGCGACAAAATTATCAGCGGTGGTGAAAACATCTTCCCACTTGAGATTGAAGCGATCATCCAGGCCACGGGCGCAATTCAAGATGTCTGCGTCGTCGGATTACCCGATGCACGTTGGGGCGAAATTATTGCTGCCGCGATCGTGCCCACTAACAAACAATTAACCGCAAAACAGCTCATCCAACAATTACAGACCAGCTTAACTGATCGGCTGAGTAAATATAAACATCCAAAGCAGTGGCTAATTCTCGATCAACTCCCTCGCAATGCCCAAGGCAAAATCATCAAAGCCGACATCCAGTCTCAGTTCAATCGGACAGACGCAGAGGGATAAGTTATACTACAGATGTAACACATTTTATGTCGGCCCTGGGGAGGAACCAAGCTATGCCAACTATGACTCGCACCGCAACTACAGATATGGAAGTCACGAGCATTCGCTTGGAACGAGAACTGAAAGACAAACTCAAGGAGCTATCGACAAATCGCGGCTATCAAGCATTAATTCGCGATATTTTATGGACTTACGTCAATCAACGTTCGAATGAGCCGATAATTGAAATCACTGACTCCGAAATTAGAGCGCGTTTGGAGGCAACTGCTCAGCAAAATGAACGCTGCGCCCTCACCGGTAAACCGATCAAAACTGGCGAAGCCATGTTTCTAGGACTCACCACAACTGGTAGTTTGGTCCCTCTCAGTCGTAGTAGTTTGACATAAACCTGGTTATCAAACAATGATGTTGAGCATGGACGGCGCAGCAGACCGCTGTCCCGAGAGATTAGTCGGATGTCATTTGATTCCAACAAATTGGTTAAAACAATTTTCGCTGCAGTCAGACTCTTTGCTATATTATATAAGCCCTTTCTCAAGTGAGTGGGTTTGACAAGCGGATGTGGCGGAATTGGTAGACGCGCCAGATTTAGGTTCTGGTTTCTTCGCGAAGTGAAGGTTCAAGTCCTTTCATCCGCATAATTCAACAAGTGGAAAATTCCTGTTCAGGCATGTTTCGACTTAACCAGGGTGAACTTAGATGCGATCAGTCTGAGTTCACCCGATTTTTTTCGGCTGGGGGCGTCAATGCCACTTTAGGTAGCGCTTCTGCCGGTAGTGCCTCGACCTCAGGGTCCGGTTCAGGGATAGTATCCACTTCGATAATCTCCTCTACCGAGGTCAAAGGCTGACTACTGCCAGAAAGACGTTTCAATAATTTCGGTTTTGGATCATGGAAGAGATATAGTAGCTGACTACCAGGCGTGAATTCGGCCCCGGCGATCGCCACCATTAACTGATCATCTTGCTGAATCACTAATGGCAGCAACGTTTGTGATTCTATCAGCCCGCGTAAATGCTGTTGATGTGCTTCTGAATCCTGAACCGTTGTCCGCCCCAAACGCACCGCTCCGTCTTGTAAGTATTCATTCCATAGCGCGCAGTCAAACTGCCCACTGAAAGCCTGCTTAATTGTGCTTGAACCAGGACTCTTAATTGTGCTTGAGCCAGTACTATTGCTCTCACGGGCAAATGCGGCAATCACACGTGGCGGAGCGAATTCTTCCGCTGCCTGCTGGGCAATCACCGTATTAACGTTGCTACTTTTGGTCACCGCTAGTAATGTCCCTAGACCATCAATGCCCACCTCTTCTAGTGCTTCGGGCTCAATCACCGGCCGCGTCGATACTTGCAAATTCACCTGGGAGGGCAATGTCACCTTATGGGCATCCGTGGTCAGGATCGCCACATATTCACCCTTTTGCAAAAACTGATTCGCGACCAGCATACTCAACGGATTTGCACCAATAATCGCAATGCCGGTTGCTTGGGTTGAGGTGATACCCAGCCAACTGGCGAGCCAAGGCGCCGTCAATGCCTGCGAAAACACTGTAATGATAATTGTCAAAAAGACCAATGCTTTCGTCGCATCGCCACCACTGATGCCATTCTGAGTGAGCAGAATGGCAAACAGCGAAGCCACAGAAGCCGATACAATTCCCCGCGGCGCAATCCAAGCAATAAACGTCTTCTGCTGCCAGGTCAATATACTGTCACGGGTGCAAAGCCAGACATAGGCTGGCCGCACAAGAAACATCAAAACCAGTACTGTCGCAATGCCTTCCCATCCCAATGCCAGTACCGATGCCAAGGGCAAGTCTGCCGCTAATAGGATAAACAGCACCGATACCGATAGCGTAGTCAACTGGCCTTTGAACCGCTTCAGTAAGCGCTCTTCCGACAGCTCTAGATTACGTAGAAAAATCCCGGCAGTGACCACCGCCATCAACCCCGCTTCACCACGGAGCGTTTGAGAGATGCCAAACGCGCCCCACACCCCCGCTAAGACCACCAATGCCTTTAGGTCATCCGATAAAAACGTTCCCCGCTGTAAAATCTGCCCCAACACCCAACCGGCGACACCCCCAATCGCGGCACCCACACCCAGACGCACAACCAGATCACTCACGACAAACAGAGGGTTGGGATTGCCGTTCAAGACCACGTTCAAAATTGCAAAGGCCAAAATTGCGCCCAACGGATCGATAAAGACGCCCTCGCCTTCCAGAATCGTCGCAACCAATCGATCAACCTTGACCTGCTTCAAGATGGAATTGATCGTCACTGGGCCAGTCACTACAACCAGCGACCCATAGAGAAACGAAATCGACCAAGGAAATTCGCTTAACCAGTGCGCTGCTGCAGCGCCACCGAGCAAACTAATGAACGTTCCGATCGTGACGAGATTACGTAGGCTCGTCGAGACCTTGCTTAACTCCTGTAGTTTGAGGCTAAAGCCTCCCTCGAATAGGACAATTGCGACGAGCAAGGAAACGATTACCTCGAGCCCATCGCCAAACATTTCAGGTGACAGCAGCCCTAGGGCACTGGGGCCCAGCAAAATTCCAAAAAGAAGCAGAAAGGTAATACCTGGAACTTGCAGAAATTCTGCTAGAACCTGCGCCCCAATCCCAGCAACCACCGTCAGAATAATTTGTAGTGAGAGATTTAGGGGCTCATTCATACACTTGATCTTATCGCAGTTTTTGGATCAGCGGATGCCGCGATATGGCACTACTTCAATAGCAGGTAGTAGAGCTTCCCAGGATGATTCACAAGCCCAGCGCGTTTGCCCGCGACATCACCCGTTCCTAAAAAAATATCAACGCGGCCTGGCCCAATAATCGCGCTGCCTGTATCTTGATCCAATACAAAGCGACTAATGGGCACCGCTGCTAGTTGCCGATCCGGTAATTGGGTATTAATCAGAGCGAGCGCCCCCGGTGGCATTTTGCGTTTGTCAGTGGCGATCGAGCGATCCGCCGTGACTGGCACACCCAAGCTACCTAAAGGCGGCGAACCCGCAGTATTCCGAAAAAAGACAAAACGGTGATTGCGCGGGAGATAAACATCTAAATCCTGGGGATGCTGTTGGAAATATGCCATAACTTTCGGCAAGGTCAACTCTTCCGCCGTAAATTTGCCATCTTTGATCAGCTCCTTACCGATACTGGAGTAAGCATGTTTGGTTGCACCAGCATAACCCACCGCCATCGTTCCCCCATCCGTCAGATGCAGCTTGGATGAACCTTGCACATGAATCAGAAAGGCTTGCAAGCGATCGGCGAGGTAAACCAACTCTTGACCTTTAAGTTGGCTTTTCGCTCCCTGCAAACCATCTTTTCCTTCCAGTTGTGCGCGCGTCGGATGCGGTTGCGACCAACTTGCAAAATCCGGCGGTAACTTGTAAAGCGGATAGCGATAGACTGCCGTTTTCATGCGACTTGCCCGCTGCACTGGCACATAGTAGCCCGTAAACTGGACATTCCCTTGCCCCGCTTTACCAACCGATTCATAAAATTGAAATTCTTGCTGCACCGCTGCCTGCAATTGCGCCGCCGATTGGGCCTGCAATAGCAATTGCCGAAACCGCTGCAACGATTGCTCGACGCGCTGACGGGTAAATCCTGGAACCGCATAGTTACGGTAAGCCTTTTGCGCTTGGGGCGTCTGTAGGTAACGCAGACTTTGGTTCAAGGCGCTGACTAAAGCGGCGCGATCGCCGGACTGGCCAAATAACCGATCGTCAAGCCCCAATTTCTCTAAATCCGGCAGCGGGGAAACCACTCGTAGCGGCACAGTCGGAATTACCGGGTTGGGTGCCGCATCAAGATGCGGCTGAGACTGACTGGATGTACCCTCGTCTTGGTCCCTCGCAACTAGCGCAGTTGCTGGCTGTAGATTCTCCGCTGCGATCAGGCTTAGAGGAGTCTGTCCAACACAAGCACGACTCACCAGCACCGCGCCAGCAGCAACCGAACTCAATGCAATCACACGAAATAGCATGGGCGAAGACCAAAAAAATGAACAAGATTTAGGATCCGTCATCGGAACCATGAGCAAATGCCCATCTAAAATCCCAAATCTGTCGCCCAAAATCAATATCGATCGACGCTAGAGGAGAAGACAGGTTCCACCCGAATCGCATTAATTTTGGAGGGCCGCACGACCATAAACTCACCCTGTGCCGTTTTCATTGGCACTTTCACCAATTCTTCTGATGTCACCTTAGGGGAGACTTCTTGACCATACCACTGGCGAAAATCATCCAAACTTTGGAAGCGAACTTCTTCTCGATGGCCCCCATCAAGCATGATATGCACGGCATATTCGGTCGGTATGCGAGCAGCGCGACTGCGGCGAGCGGCATGACTCGGAGTTACAGAGGCAGTCCCTGCATCAGATTGGTAGGTCGGCATAAAAGCTTTCATAGAAATTCTCTTACGTGACTAATCGGTTACTTACATAGGCTAAAGAAGTGACTCCAGCCTGATTTGACAATTACCTTCACTACTATGCCCATTGGCGCATTAAAAATTACGTGCCACAGTATTAACCCGCTACATCCTAGAGCAAATTAAACCGTTGCAACTGCCCTTCGATCGCTTTGCCGAGAACTTTCGCTAACTGCGTTTTATGCTTAAACACCAAGCGATTTTGGGTCGGCAACTCAAACGGAAAATGCCCCGATATTGCTGGTCGCTCCATATGCGCCACCAGAATTTGCTCGATCCGCTTGGCCTGAATCGCATACCCCAGCTCTACACAAACCTTTGGACTCGGGATCGGCTGCGGTGAATCCCCAGGGATTTCGACAATTGTTGTCGCATCGGCCACATAGAGTAAGCTCTGGCGGATCGATCGCATCTGTGTACTATTGAGTTTAACGGCACCATCGGACATCCGATGTGATTCCTTCAGTCCAATTTGCACCCGCGATTTTTGATTGACCGCATCAAGAATCGTTTTTAGTTCCTCTCGCAATAGCTCACTCGATTCGGGATAGGCTTGCTGGTAGGAGAAGAAAATAACTGGCTCAAGACTCGACAATACATCAACCTTAGTGAAGTAGATCTCATGACTACTCAGATCAATATTTGAGATCGCGTAGGTCCCACTACCCTCAATATAAAACTCAACGAAATCCCCTTCGAGGTAACGCTGAAACCATAACGCTTGCTTCACGATTTCACGATCGTCGAGAAAATCCGCTCGCAAACCAGACTTAAGCAGACTATTTTTGCTTAATCGCAGATCGTGGGGCCGCTTTTCTAAATCCTTCAGGGGTTCGTATTCTGGAATATACCAAGCCTTCAAGGCAATTATCGCCATACATCCGCCTCGTTAGTACGCGCACACAGTCTCACAACAACAGCACCCACTTCAACGCCCTAAGTGATCTCCTCATGTTGGACATTCTATCTAGAGATACGCTGATAGGGACAATAATCTTACGAACCTATCGGCCATTTGCTCCCAAGATGCTAGAAAGAGGAGATATTAAGAGTTTTCGGGGTGCTGCTGCGATTTAGCGAGACAGAAATGTGAAACAGCGCGTTTACCTCACGATAGTGTAGATGGACTTCGAACGTTGGCTGTTTGAATCTGCCAGGAAGGTGGTTGTTTAACCAAACCTCAATTTCTACGGTAGTTGCTACATCACAGAAATAGCAAGCCGTAGCAACCAATGTTTGGATATGCGCGATCACCGACTCAATTAATGTAACGGTTCAGCAACCAGACATTAATCGAACAAGAATGGTGGAAGACTTACACATCTTCCACCAAGACGATCGGCGGGTGCAAACTAAGTTCGAAGGCTCTGGCGAAAACTTCAACTTCATACTGCCGAAGATACCGTTACTGAAAATAAGAGCCAGATTATGAACCAAGGCCTTTATTTATTGCGGCAGTTGGGCCGTCGCCTGTCCCTTCCGATTTAACCAGACGATCGGCGTCCGGTTGGGATCAACAAAGTGCGTTTGCTCTTGGGCAATCTGCCGCTCTTGGCTTGGATCAAACGCTTGGTTAAAGTCAGTTTTTAACTGATTAACACGTTTCTCAGTTACCTGGACTTCCGCTTGAAGCTCCTGTAGCTTCTGCTGCTGCGCTACCTGATGAGAGACCATCCTGAATAGTGTCGTCAAAGCGACGGCTGAGATCAAAACATTCACACCGAGCTTCAGCGAGACTTCAATTGCCATACTGCGATGGCGCGTTTGCTGCTGCTGTTGACGCTGCTTCGGCGTCAGTTTAGCGCGGCGGACCGGCTTGGCTTTCGGACGGACGCGAGACGGTTGATGCGATCGGGCGGGATTAGACAGTTGGTGTAATGCACTCATGATGATTCCAGAAAGGATAACCAGCGCAAGGCTCAGATTGAGGATTGTTCATGGTTCTGTGCTGCTAACAAAGCAAAACTGTCAGGGAAGTTCAACGGTGGTTCTACGTAATCCCAATGGTGTCTTGGTTTCGCTGACCGCCGCCTGATCGAGTTTGGAACATCAGCTATGGGACTCACCGCACCGATAGTGCAGCCACGTCTATTAAGCATCAAAAAACCTGCTCCGATAGTGTATCGCAGTCGTCGGAAATCGATCACTCAAATTTCAGAGATTTTCGAGTAAGCGGCCAACAATCGCTCAAAACCTTTTGGAGCAGGGTTTATAAGAAGTTCCGAGAGTATACGGATCTTCAAGTAGCCACTAGGCTTTGTATAACTCTGTGCAGAGTTTATACGCGAGGATGCCAGGAATTAAGGCAATGAACAGTGCCATGAACACTTGAGCGTCAGACATGCGCTATATCTCCATAATGAGGACATACAATGCTTTCTATTGTTGATGAAAGCTGGCGGTTCGGTCACAACTTGTTACAACTTGCAATGCAGAACCGCGATCCATGGCCAGGCTCGATGAACGAAACGCTTTTGCTACAGGTGAATTAGGGCGTTGACAAGATACCGGAAATCCCTACTTTAGCGCCGATCAACTCAGACGCAATTACAGGTTAGGCTGGAAGGACTAACAATTTCCGACGCTGGTGCAACGACAAATCCATGCTCGATCTCCCGACTACTTTTGATTGGCATACATTATCACTTCTGCCTGTCCTGATTGCTCTAGAAGCAGTACTCTCAGCCGATAATGCGATCGCGCTAGCAGCATTGACCCAAGGGCTTGAAGAACCAGCGGTCGAGAAACAAGCCCTCAATATCGGTTTAGTATTCGCCTACGTCCTGCGGATGGGGTTGATTTTGGCATCCTCGTGGGTAATTAATTATTGGCAATTTGAACTGGCCGGGGCAATATATCTGCTGTGGCTGGTTTTCCAGTACTTTAGTTCTGATGACGCAGAGGGCCAGCATCATCAAGGGGTTCGCTTTACTTCCTTGTGGCAGGCGATCCCAATGATTGCACTGACCGATCTCGCTTTTTCCTTAGATAGCGTGACCACCGCAATTGCCATTTCTAAAGAAACTTGGCTGATTCTGGTTGGGGGAACAATCGGCGTTATCACCTTGCGATTTATGGCTGGATTATTTATCAAGTGGCTCGATGAATATGAACGACTTGAAGATGCCGGATATATGACAGTGGCCTTAGTCGGACTGCGTTTGTTGGTGCGCGTATTTAATGACAGCTTAGTTCCACCAGAATGGTTGATGGTTTCCTTAGTGACGATCATATTTGCATGGGGATTCTCAAAACGCAAAATTGCCGCTGATGCAACCGCGAAATCATTTGAGGAATCATAGCCGAGCGCCTAATCAGATAAATAACAAAGCATGGGGGATGTCGGAATGCCGACGTCCCCCATGCTTCATATGTGGGTACTACATGCGGATCTCACGTATTCAACCCGACACTCACCTTATTCGTGAATCCATGGCATCATCGTCGACGTCCAGTCAGATAGTTCGTCACCGGAAAACCACAGCCCGATTTCACGCTGCGCGGTTTCGATCGCATCTGAACCGTGGATCACGTTGCGCCCAACATTGGCCGCGAAATCACCACGGATAGTCCCTGGCTCAGCCGTCAAAGGATTGGTCGCCCCAATCAACTTACGCGCCGAGGCCACGACACCATCACCTTCCCACACCATCGCCACCACGGGGCCGGAGGTGATAAATTCGATCAGGCCTTTGAAGAACGGCTTATCATTCAGCGATTCATAGTGCTTTTCCGCCAGTTCCTGCGACACCATCATTTGCTTCAGACCGACCAAGGTAAAGCCTTTTGCTTCAAAACGGCCAACGATTTCGCCAACCAGCTTACGCTGTACACCATCGGGTTTAATTGCCACAAACGTTCTTTCCACTGGATCTACTCCCAAGCGTATCGCTGATTTTTTTCCAGATACCAGATTAGACCAGATCCCCTGCTTAGGGAATTGAGAATGTAGAGTTGAGAAGGTAGAAGTATTTATTCGCGATTTTCTTAGTCCCTTGCTAATTCCTGATTCCTTTGCTCAACCTTGGCTGATCGGTGCAATTGTCAATGCCGTACTACTCACACCACTGCTGTTTATCCCGAAAAAATTACTCACACCAGCCGGCGTACTGCATGCTTGGATCCTTGGTACAGTGCTCTGGGGCAGTTTCAAATCCCCAGCTGTCCCCTGGTATTGGCTCCCCGGCGGCTACATCGTCATGGTGGTTTATTTCATTCTGGGCTCGGGCGTGACAAAAATTGGGGCGACGGAAAAAGAAGCCCGAGGTATCGCTGAGAAACGCGACGGTGCGCGCGGGCCGGAGAATGTCTGGGGATCCGCCTTAGTGAGTGCCGTTTGCGCCGTGGCATTTTGGCTGGTCAAAGTCAGGGAGACTCAGGAAGCGCTCCAAACAAATCAAGTTTCTGCTTGGTATTTTCAGGTGATCCCACTGCTTTTACTCGCTTACGTTGCGGCAATTAGCACCAAACTGGCCGACACCTGTGGGACCGAAATTGGGAAAGCCTATGGCCAAAAGACTTTTCTCATCACAAACCTCAAGCCTGTACCACGCGGCACAGAAGGTGCGGTCAGTTTAGAAGGTACGATCGCCGGGATCATCGGTGCCACGATTTTAGCGGGGCTGGCCTGGGGAGTCGGCTTGATCCCATACCAACTGCCGATCGGCATTATCTTTGTCGTCATTGCCGCTTTCGTCGCCACCAATATCGAAAGTCTGATCGGCGCAACAATTGAGGGCAAAGTGCCGTTTCTGACTCACGACGTGGTGAATATTTTAAACACGCTAATTGGGGCGATTGTCGCCGTCGGACTCGCATTAACGATTGGCTATAATCCAGCGGGCTAAAAGTTGCAGCCACATCGACTGAATTCACCCACTGGCGCATATGCAAATTTGCTTCAAGCCCGCAGCGGGACGGCGCATTTGATCACAACTCGACAATCACGGGTGTATGGTCACTTGGCTTCTCTAACTTGCGCGGTTCCTTATCAATCACACAGCTCACAGCCCGATCGTATAGGCCTGGAGTTGCATAGTGGTGATCGATCCGCCAGCCAGCATTACGGCGAAACGAAGCCGCCCGGTAATCCCACCAGCTGTATTGCTCTGCGGCCTGATTAAACTTACGGAATACATCCTGCAAGCCCAGGGAAAGTACATCATGTAAGGCTTCCCGCTCAACATCCGAGGACATGATGTGAGTTGCCCGTTTTTCAGGATTATAAATATCGATATCCTCTAATGCAATGTTGAAATCGCCGCAGATTAATAGATCCGACGTCGTCTCTAGCTGCACCGTCAGATATTGCTTCAACAGCTTCAACCAAGCGAGCTTGTACTCATACTTCTCGCTGCCGATCGCCGAACCATTTGGCACATAAACATTGACCACCTGTACACCCTGGAAATCAGCACTAATCACCCGCTTCTGCGTATCAAAATCACCAACGATATCAGTCGGCAAAACACCAGCAAATCCCCGCCGGACATGCTTCAAAGGCGATTTGGCAATCATGGCAACGCCGTTATAGCTTTTTTGCCCATAAAAATCGACTGTGTAGCCCAACTCGGTGAAGGCGTCACGCGGAAATTGCTCATCAACGACTTTTGTTTCCTGAACACAAAGCAAATCGACATCGGGATTGCTCTGTAACCAATCAGTCGCATGCGCTAACCGACTCCGAATCGAGTTGACATTCCAAGTGGCAATCTTCATAACAGGCCATCAGCCAAAAACACCTTACATACCCTACACGAAAGCGATCGTGCGGATGGGCAAAACTTGCCAGTAGAAATCGCCAATAGAACCTCAAGGTAAAACTTCAGACTGTCGTCAATTTAACGTGTGACTTCAGCACTTTTGCCTAATGCCATCAGCCGCTGTTTCAATCGCAGTGGATCGCCTTGATCAATCACCCGCCCCTGATCCAGCAGAACTGCGCCATCCGCGAAGTCTAACTCATTCAGTCGGTGGGTCACCCATAGGGCCGTCATACCCCGACTTTTGACTAAATTCTGAACTTGCTCCACCAGCTCGATCTGACTGACCGGATCCAAGAGTGCCGTTGGTTCGTCCAGCAACAATACCGCGCAATGCCGGGCGATCGCGCCGGCGATCGCCACCCGCTGCTTCTGACCACCGGATAGGGCGTAAATCGGACGCCTTAATAATGGCAATAAATTAACTGCGGCTAATGCCTCATCAACTCGTTCGCGCACTTGGGTATAAGACAGACGCTCTTCCACAAGCCCGAAGGCGACATCGGCGCCCACTGTTGGCATCACTAATTGGTGATCGGGGTTTTGAAACACAAAGCCCACTGGCGGCAATAACTTCAACCTCGCCCGACTGCAGCGGCAATAACCCCGCCAATAGCCTTAGCAGGGTTGACTTACCACAGCCATTGGTCCCCAGCAGCATCCAAAATTCACCGCGCGGTACCGCTAGCGAACAATTTTGCAGCACCGGGCGATCGTCAGACCAACTAAACGACAAATCATTCGCGACGATCGCTGTTGCTGCGGGGAATTGCATCATGCTTGACCTAAACTCATCAGAAGCACGGTCTATTCAGCAACCGAGAAGAAACCAGGGGTTCGGCCCGAAGTTCCACCAGCCGTTTTCTCATAAATCTGTACCGCGCAAATCGCCCCAGGCAACACGGAAACTTTCTTACCAGTTTGATGATCGCAGGTTAGCTCGATGAGTTGATCGCTGGCAGCCGACTTCATCGCCGCCTACGACCTGTTGATAAGCTGCCGTTGCATCAGCTTCCTCCTTCTTCTGAACCATCAGCCCAGCGGGGGTTCCATTCAACGTCATTTCCAAAATATACATAGGTGCAGCGTCTCGCTTTTCTCAATCACAGAACTATCGAAAAATCACTAAATCGCAATGGACTCAAGATTTTCCGTCAACTTGACCAACTCAACCGATCCAATTGACCGACTCTTAGTATGACAAATTACCTCCGATCGTGACAGCAAGATTTTGGGCCGCGATGATTTCAAAATCTCAACCGATGTAAATAAAAGTAAAAAAAGATCGCGTTTCCCGACGCTACCCCCTAGGCGAGTTTCGGAAGATCCTCTTATAATGACGAGTACTTGAGTAAAGAAAAGTAAACAGTGGCCTAATTAATTCTCATAATTCAAGTTGTTGGCCACTACGTCCTTATTAAAGTTTCTTTGGAGAATTTATCCATGACCATCGCAATGGGGCGCGCGTCAGCACAGAGAGGATGGTTTGACATTCTCGATGACTGGCTTAAGCGCGATCGCTTTGTTTTTGTGGGCTGGTCGGGTATCCTGCTGTTCCCCTGTGCCTTCATGGCCTTGGGTGGTTGGCTCACCGGTACCACTTTTGTCAGTTCTTGGTACACCCATGGACTGGCCTCTTCCTACCTGGAAGGCTGTAACTTTTTAACCGCTGCGGTTTCTACACCAGCCGATAGCATGGGTCACTCCTTGCTACTGCTCTGGGGACCGGAAGCGCAGGGGAACTTGACCCGCTGGTTCCAAATCGGCGGTCTCTGGGCCTTTGTCGCCCTGCACGGTGCGTTCGGCTTGATCGGCTTCTGCCTGCGTCAGCTAGAAATCGCCCGTCTGGTCGGCATTCGGCCATACAACGCCATTGCCTTCACCGGTCCGATTGCCGTATTTGTGTCGGTATTTTTGCTGTATCCCTTGGGCCAATCTTCCTGGTTCTTCGCACCGAGTTTGGGTGTGGCGGGGATCTTCCGATTCATTCTATTCGTTCAAGGTTTCCATAACTTCACCTTGAATCCGTTCCACATGATGGGTGTCGCCGGGATCCTCGGTGGGGCACTACTCTGTGCGATTCACGGGGCGACGGTGGAAAACACCTTGTTTGAAGATGGCGAGAATGCTAATACGTTCCGGGCCTTCAATCCGACTCAGAGTGAGGAAACTTACTCGATGGTGACGGCCAACCGGTTTTGGTCCCAGATTTTTGGGATTGCCTTTTCCAACAAGCGTTGGTTGCACTTCTTCATGCTGTTTGTGCCGGTCACCGGTCTGTGGATGGCGTCGATTGGCATCATCGGTATTGCGCTCAACCTGCGGGCCTATGACTTTGTGTCGCAGGAACTACGGGCGGCGGAAGACCCCGAATTTGAAACTTTCTACACCAAGAATATCTTGTTGAATGAAGGGATTCGGGCTTGGATGGCGGTCCAAGACCAGCCCCATGAAAAATTTGTATTCCCTGAGGAAGTCCTACCGCGTGGTAACGCGCTGTAATTCAGACTTACCTGTAAATAGGGCTTACGACAGCTCAAAAATTACGCGACGGTGCCCCAGCAATGCTGGGGCATTTTTATTACGCCATCGGGGTAACGATCGACTCACCCAAATTGCTTACCAGTCCAGAAAATCTGTGTTAGGTTGAGTGCAGGGGATTACCCCATGCCTTAGACACTAGAGTCTACGGACTAAAGTGGTCTTTGTGATTTTTGTCGTTTAGTTAATTTCGTGGAGGTGTTGCCCATGCAAGATAGTGGTAAACGTTTGGGTCGTCAGTTTGGTGTTGTCCGGCTGTGTACCGGGGCTGTCCGCTAGGACTAGCCCAGCATGGGTTTTCCTCCGCGAAAGCCCGATGAGTCAATCTGTAGGTATTGCCCGCTGGCTGGTATCGAGTATTCCTCCCGGCAGTCAAGGTTACCATTGATGACCCACTATATCGCTCCCAGGCATGTACGGCTCCTTAGCTCACATCCTGGGAGCGAATAGTTTTATCTGTCATAAGCAAAGGAAAAGACTTTTTGGGCGGAATATACTGAAGTCAAAACCGATCAGACAGAAAATAATTTGGCACAGTGCCTTGGTTGAGATGATGCTACATGACTATACCTATAGGTAAGGTTAAGTTGTATCGCCTGTGATTCGTAAGTTTAATTAGCAGTGCGGCATAGGCACAGTAGAAAATAGCGGCCGCTTCCATTTAAGTTGGCAGTCTCTGTTGTGACATTTCCTCGCTCCGTGTGCTTAATACATTTAGGAGCTCAGAGCAAAAAGATGGGGGATTTCACCCGCTTGATATTCTGTAATCTGCTGTTAAACTACATGATGAAAACTAAGGTGTTTTGCTGTCTGTCCTTGCTTTAGTCGAGGGTAGTCAGATGGGAAATCTCCCAAAAAACGTTGTTTAGCCATGGATGGGGTATGCAACGCATACTTCTGAAGTGGGTGTGAGGATCATAATGGTAAAAATTAATTCACTCTTAGCTACTTCCGCAGCCGTTGGGGCTGTCTTGTTTGCCGGTGCTGCGCAAGCCGCAGAGCCTGCAACTTCCGTTTCTTCCATGGACCAACTGCAGCAGTACAGTCAGGAAGGTCAAGTCAATAGTGCAGCCGGTCAGGTGACTTCGGTTTCGCAGCTTTCTGACGTCCAACCGACTGACTGGGCATTCCAAGCACTGCAATCCTTGGTTGAGCGCTATGGCTGTATCGCCGGTTATCCTGATCGGACTTACCGCGGTAACCGCGCCATGACGCGTTACGAATTCGCCGCTGGTTTGAACTCTTGTATGGACCGGGTCAATGAGTTGATCGCGGCCGCAACCGAAGACCTCGCAACCAAAGAAGATTTAGCTGTCCTACAAAGACTGCAAGAAGAATTTGCCGCTGAACTCGCCACTCTGCGTGGACGGGTCGATGGTCTCGATGCGAAAGTCGCGACCCTCGAAGAGCAGCAGTTCTCCACCACTACCAAACTCGCTGGTGAAGTGATCTTCGCTTTGACCGACGAATTTGGCTCGAGTATCGATAATCCGACCGTATTCCAGGACCGGGTCCGTTTAACCTTAAACACCAGCTTCACCGGTAGAGACTTGCTGGTAACCCGTTTGGCCGCTGGTAATGCACAGCAATTCCGCAGCCAAGTCGTCGACGGAGTCGCTGTAGCTGACCCAACTACTACCCAAACCTTCAACTTCGGCAACACGGGCGGCAACAATGTTGCGGTTGACTGGTTGGCTTACTACACTGACCTGGGTGATAAGTTATTTGCCACCGGCATTCAGGCTTACATCCCGGCATTCGGTGGTCTGCACTATGACTACGCACCGACCGTTAACTCAATGGATACTGGCGACTCCGGTGAATCCACGCTATCGGTCTTCGGTCAGCGCAACCCAATCTACGACATCGGTGGTGGTACCGGTTTGGGTACAACCTTTAGCGCCTATGGTCTGAAGGTCAGTGCTGGTTACCTGGCTGGCGGCAATGACGCTGCTACGCCAGTCGCAGGTCGCGGCCTATTCAACGGCGATAACAGCATCTTGGGGCAGATCGCCTATGCACCTGAAAATGGTCCCTTTGGCATCGCCGCAACCTACGTCAGCGCATACAACACGACTGGTGCCATCTTTGGTGCCGGTGGTGCACCAGGTGTTACCGGTACTACCTTCTCGAACGACATCAACCTGTTGGGTAACATCGGTGACCCCAGGACGACAGTCAATGCTTACGGTCTCTCCGGTACCTACCAGTTTAATCCCCAGCTCGCTGTGAACGCTTGGGGCATGTACGCCAATGCCGATGAGATCGGTGATGGTCTCGAAGGAAACGATGTCTGGAGCTATGGCCTCAGCCTTGGTTATTCTGACCTCGGTAAGCAGGGTAGTTTGCTCGGTTTGGTCGTTGGTGCCCAGCCTTATGCGCCGGGTGCACGTCAAGGGTTTGATGGCGTGACCTTAGCACGAGCCGGTCAGAATACCCCACTACACGTTGAAGCGTTCTACAAGTATCCGCTCAATGACAAGATCTCCATCACTCCGGGTCTCATCTGGGTCAGTAATGCAACTCAGATTGACACTGCCTCCGATGTTTGGATCGGTACCCTCCGCACAACTTTCTCCTTCTAAGTTTCATCCTTAGTTAGAAGTCAGTTAATCAAAACAGCCCCCGCACTATGTAGATAGTGCGGGGGCTGTTTATGCGGGTGAGTTTTAGCGATCGATGCCAGGCAACAAATGTAGCTGACATAGTAAAAGATCCATAACAATCATCGCATTTGATCTTTTCTAGATCTAAAACCTGCTGCTAAAATATAGGAGTGCAATGAGGTGTTTTACTGTCTGTCCTTGCTTTAGTCGAGGGTAGTCAGATGGGAAATCTCCCAAAAAACGTTGTTTAGCCATGGATGGGGTATGCAACGCATACTTCTGAAGTGGGTGTGAGGATCATAATGGTAAAAATTAATTCACTCTTAGCTACTTCCGCAGCCGTTGGGGCTGTCTTGTTTGCCGGTGCTGCGCAAGCCGCAGAGCCTGCAACTTCCATTGCTTCCATGGACCAACTGCAGCAGTACAGTCAGGAAGGTCAAGTCAATAGTGCAGCCGGTCAGGTGACTTCGGTTTCGCAGCTGTCTGACGTCCAACCGACTGACTGGGCATTCCAAGCACTGCAATCCTTGGTTGAGCGCTATGGCTGTATCGCCGGTTATCCTGATCGGACTTACCGCGGTAACCGCGCCATGACGCGTTACGAATTCGCCGCTGGTTTGAACTCTTGTATGGACCGGGTCAATGAGTTGATCGCGGCCGCAACCGAAGACCTCGCAACCAAAGAAGATTTAGCTGTCCTACAAAGACTGCAAGAAGAATTTGCCGCTGAACTCGCCACTCTGCGTGGACGGGTCGATGGTCTCGATGCGAAAGTCGCGACCCTCGAAGAGCAGCAGTTCTCCACCACTACCAAACTCGCTGGTGAAGTGATCTTCGCTTTGACCGACGAATTTGGCTCGAGTATCGATAATCCGACCGTATTCCAGGACCGGGTCCGTTTAACCTTAAACACCAGCTTCACCGGTAGAGACTTGCTGGTAACCCGTTTGGCCGCTGGTAATGCACAGCAATTCCGCAGCCAAACCGTCGATGGAGTCGCGATCATCTGACCCGACCACCACGCAAACCTTCAACTTCGGCAACACGGGCGGCAACAATGTTGCGGTTGACTGGTTGGCTTACTACACTGACCTGGGTGATAAGTTCTTTGCCACCGGCATTCAGGCTTACATCCCGGCATTCGGTGGTCTGCACTATGACTACGCACCGACCGTTAACTCAATGGATACTGGCGACTCCGGTGAATCCACGCTATCGGTCTTCGGTCAGCGCAACCCAATCTACGACATCGGTGGTGGTACCGGTTTGGGTACAACCTTTAGCGCCTATGGTCTGAAGGTCAGTGCTGGTTACCTGGCTGGCGGCAATGACGCGGCTACGCCAGTCGCAGGTCGCGGCCTATTCAACGGCGATAACAGCATCTTGGGGCAGATCGCCTATGCACCTGAAAATGGTCCCTTTGGCATCGCCGCAACCTACGTCAGCGCATACAACACGACTGGTGCCATCTTTGGTGCCGGTGGTGCACCAGGTGTTACCGGTACTACCTTCTCGAACGACATCAACCTGTTGGGTAACATCGGTGACCCCAGGACGACAGTCAATGCTTACGGTCTCTCCGGTACCTACCAGTTTAATCCCCAGCTCGCTGTGAACGCTTGGGGCATGTACGCCAATGCCGATGAGATCGGTGATGGTCTCGAAGGAAACGATGTCTGGAGCTATGGCCTCAGCCTTGGTTATTCTGACCTCGGTAAGCAGGGTAGTTTGCTCGGTTTGGTCGTTGGTGCCCAGCCTTATGCGCCGGGTGCACGTCAAGGGTTTGATGGCGTGACCCTAGCACGGGCCGGTCAGAATACCCCGCTACACGTTGAAGCGTTCTACAAGTATCCGCTCAATGACAAGATCTCCATCACTCCGGGTCTCATCTGGGTCAGTAATGCAACTCAGACTTGACACTGCCTCCGATGTTTGGATCGGTACCCTCCGCACAACTTTCTCCTTCTAAGTTTCATCCTTAGTTAGAAGTTAGTTAATCAAAAACAGCCCCCGCACTATGTAGATAGTGCGGGGCTGTTTATGCGGGTGATATTTGGAATAAAAAAGCATGCCCAAACAGAGCATGCTTTTTTATATCGATGGTCTGCTTAAATCGAAGAACCAACCCCGGCATAAGAACCGTAGAAAAACAGACCCAAAACAACCAAAATACCCGTCCCGGCGATCGTTGCGACTAACCACAACGGGATTTTTCCATTTTGAAACACGCTACTCTCCTCCTAACATCAAACACAGCAAAACAATATAAGGCAAATAAGTTCTAGTTGAAGAAGTAGCTAGAAAATAGAATACCTAGTACAAAAATCAACAGCAGACCCAGATATAGCGAAGTTCGGTTTAATTCAACCGACTGCTTATTCGGATTCGGCGTTCTTTCCATGATGAGTCCCTATCGTTGAATAAATTGCATCGCGGCGATCGCGCCGAGGAAGAAAACAGAAGGCACACCTAGAGTGTGCACCGCTAGCCAGCGGACTGTAAAAATTGGATAAACAATGGGCTCGTTGGGATTATTGCTCGTCATAGGACCTTCAAGAAATAAATCATCAAACTAAACGACAACTCAAGCGCAGTTGTTAGCGTCGCCACTATTTTTGCTTGAGGAATTGATCCATCTGAGACTTAGCCTCTTGGCGATCGCTCAGAATCGGCAATTGCTCTTGACGTGCAACTGGATAGTACTCATTGGGGCGCGGCGTACCAAAAACGTCATAAGCCAAACCCGTCTGCACAAATAACCAACCCGCCAAAAACAGCATTGGGATCGTAACGCTATGGATCACCCAGTAGCGAACGCTTGTAATAATGTCGCCAAAGGGGCGTTCACCAGTCGTACCTGCCATCGCAGCTTCCTCCACAAACAACTAAGAAAACAGTAGTCAAATCTGTTTAACAACAGCAACTCAAAAAACAAACACAGGCTCAATAAGTATCATAGGGGAGATCTGATACAGCTACAAGATGAGAAGAATCTTTAACCAACGTAACGCAGAAATGTGCCGCGTTGGCCCAAAATGTATCCCCGCGCCTCATCTAAGAATTTAATCTTATAGAAATTTGCAGGAATATCCTCAACTGCCGCATCTTTTTCCCAAGACTGCCCACCATCAGTACTCACCAACAAAGTACCGCTACCGCCGACAATCCAGGCTTCAGCATCGGTTCGATAGTCCGCATCCAAGAAGCCCCAACTGTTGAGGTCCTCTGGCATCTGGGACTTACCCCAATCTTCTGGGTCAGCACTATTGCTGAACTGTACGACGCCGCCGCGCGCCAATAGCCACAGCCGCCCATCGGGTGTAAAACCCATGGTTTGCAAACGGCGCGAGCTGGTGCGATTATGATTTTCCCAAGCCGCCTGACCCGGTCGCCAGACGGAAAAGAAGTTGCCGCGAGAAGAGACGGCCACGTACTGCCCATCAAGCGATCGATGCAAACTCTTCAAGACACCAAAGGCATCATTTACCATCGCTCTCCAGTTACGGCCACCATCTTGAGTCTGGTAAATTGCCCCAAGCTCTGTCACCATTTCTGCCGACTCATCGCCCAACGCGACGACCGTCAACGGCGCGCCCGGTAGCTTCTCACTCAACGGAATCTGCTCCCATGACTGGCCGGCATCAACTGTGTGCAACAAAATTGATGGTTGACCGGCGACCCAACCTTCGTCCCCGGAAAAATCAATTGAGCTAAAACGATATTTTTGCTCACCGAGTAATAGCGCCTGCTGCCGCCAAGTTGCGCCACCATCAGTGGTTTCAAGTAGGGTCGAATCCAAGCCAACTAGCCAACCGTGATTTGGATCGTCAGTAAAGGCAACGTCCAAAAGACTAACATCTGTTGGCATCGCGACCTGTTCCCAGGGGTTATAGTCAATCTTACCCATGCCAAGGGCTTGGGCAGACGGTGTGCCGATCGCCAAAAGGGCAATCGCCAGGAAGGCGAGAAGCCGTTTCCAAGTTTGAGAAATAGCAATCATGGAATATCTTGCAGTAAAACTATCGTAGGACAAGGTTTGAACTAGCATTAAACAGCAATAGCTTGAGCCTATCAGGTTTCGGGAAGTGCCCATGGCTAAACCATTGCCTTGTGGTGGCTGAGCGCATAGCTGATGCAGAATGGACTACAGTCAGATTTGACATCCATCAACATCATTTAAGCTCGGCTACTGCAGTCCATAAAGACTGAGGAAAAGTAGGAAGAATACAAATAAACTGCCAAAAATCAGCAAATTCTTTTTCCCGGGATCCAGCGTATTCACGCCTAGGCCATATTTCGCATTTTCTTTAAATCCAACGGCACCAGTCGGCCCAAGATTCTGGAAGCGGCGCTTACTCGCACTACAAACCGGGCAGCGCCATTTCTCTGGCAAGTCGTCAAATAGCGTGTTGGGCGCAACGCCCTGCCGCTCATCGCCTTGCAGCGGTACGTAAACATAGCCACAACTGCTACATTCAAACCGATCAAGTAAGGCCTCACGCTGAGTCGGCGGCACCGATGGTGGTGCCGCTAAAACATTCGGCGATTCAGCAGAACCGTCAGAAGGTTCGATCGGCGCTTCTGGATTGGGATTACTCATAAAAATTTGAAACGGAAAGAATTCACTGAAAATCTGTAATAAAGCTTATTATGACATGGGGCTTGAGCCAAAAAATACTTGGCACGATAATCCATATGGAGGTATGTGACCGTGCTATGATTAAAGACTGTTTTGACTTCTATATAGAACATGGCCAAACTCAAGACACGCAAAGCAGCGGCGAAACGCTTTAAGTTCACCGGAACTGGCAAAATTAAACGCCGTCAGCAAAATCGCTCACACTTGTTAGAGCGCAAGTCTCCAGCGCGGAAGCGTCGCCTCGCCCGGATGGTATTGGTTGACGAACGTGACGCGGACAACGTCAGGGCAATGGTGCCCTACGCATAGAACCAAACACACAAAGATTATGATTTGGGCTAGGGCTTTTCTACTGCCTGGTTCCCGGTCATTTAGTCTGAAGAGCCTGCCATAAGCATTCAGCTTCATTGACTTGAAGGGCATGCCTGGAGGCTGCGTCAATATTTGATGACGCACAATTCTGTCAGAAACATTCATTGAGCCGATTACAAAGTAGAGGTTATTCATGGCACGGGTTAAACGCGGAAATGTGGCGCGGAAGCGTCGTAAGAAAGTTTTAAAGTTGGCAAAAGGATTTCGAGGTTCTCACTCCCGTCTCTTTCGGGTTGCCAACCAGCAAGTGATGAAGGCGTTACGTAATGCCTACCGCGATCGCCGGAAACGGAAGCGCGATTTCCGACGCCTATGGATTGCGCGGATCAATGCCGCTTCTCGGAGTCATGGAATCAGCTATAGCCAACTGATCGGCAAGCTGAAAAAGGCGAATGTCGAAATCAACCGTAAAATGTTGGCGCAGCTCGCTGTCTTAGACCCAGCTGGTTTTGCCCAAATCGTTGAAATTGCCAAAAAAGTTTAATCTGCTATGAGCCAGGTTCTCGTCAACTTCGCTCGGATTGCTTTATCAAGTTGGTTGGGGGTGCAATTTTTAGCACCCCCTTCCGTTGTTTATGCCGCTGACTTAGAGACAATTCGGGAACGCGGATATTTGGTAGTTGCCGTTAAAGACAATATTCGTCCCTTAGGGTTTCGTGATTCGCAGGATCAACTGCAAGGACTAGAAATTGACATCGCCCACCGCCTCGCAGGGATGATTTTGGGCAACCCCAACGCTGTTCGATTCGTTCCGGTAGCGAACCGTGATCGACTACAGCTGGTTATGGATGATGAAGTTGATCTAGCCATCGCTCAAATTACCGCGACGATCGCCCGGGCACGTATGGTTTATTTCAGCGATCCCTATTATTTGAATGGGACCAGTTTAATTACAAAATCACCGACGGGTGGGACGGCCCTCATTGAGTCAACCACACAGCTCACCGGTAAATCGATCGCCGTTCTGAATAACTCCACGACGATCGCCACTTTGAAATTTCACCTACCAACCGCGCGCCTAGTCGGGGTTGATTCCTATGCGGCGGCCCAAGCAAAGCTAAAGGCTGGGGAAGTGGCAGCATTCGCTGGGAGCACGGCGGTGCTAACTGGCTGGGCTCAGGTACAACCAGAGTATCAATTGCTCCCCACTCAGTTTGATCGTCAACCGCTAGCAGTTGCCTATCCTAAAGGACTGCAATACGCAGACCTCGGAAAAGTCGTCAGCCATTCACTGCGCACCTGGCAAACGGATGGATGGCTTGAGCAACGAGCTACCTACTGGGGCCTCCCTTGGGATAGGCTAAGAAAGTAATTCGCGACTTTGGTCACGTGCAATGTCACGGGCACAAAAGCATACCAAGCTCATTTAGACACGACGATTATGGCATTAGAAAATTTCCCAGTCATTTATGTTGTTGCGTTATTGATTTTGCTGAGCGTAGCGGGTATTTTTGTCTTCCGTCAGGTGTTTAAGACCCGCAAATTAGAATCGGCACTGAGCCGGCTTCAACGCAAACTCAGCAAAGACAAGGGAACCGCCCTTGACTACTATGAACTCGGCAGCATCCAACTCGATAAACGCCTTTATGCCCAGGCAGTCATTAATCTGCAGCGCGCAATCAAAACTGGCGAACTGGATGGAGATGCACTAGCTGCCGTATATAACGCCCTAGGATTCGCCTACTTTGCGCAGGAACAATATGACCTCGCCATGAAGCAGTACAAAGAATCCCTAAAGCTTAGTCCGGAATATGTTACAGCAATGAACAACTTAGGCCATACCTATGAGCGCAAACAACTCGCCAATAAGGCATTGGAAATGTACGAACAGGCGCTAACGCTGGAGCCCAAAAATGGCACAGCCAAGCGGCGTGCAGAGTCACTGCGCAAACGCCTCGCGCCGTCATCATAGCGGTTGAATGACCGATCAGGACGCATGCCGCTGCGGTAGCAAGTACAGTATTCCAGAAACCCAAGTTAAACCCACGGCCAACCAAAATAGCCCCGTGGCGATTCCCTGGAAATTTTCACCTAAAGGTGCGATTAGCAGTGCGATCGCAATAATCTGCACAACCGTCTTGACTTTGCCCCATATAGCGGCGCCGGGAACTGTCTGGCCACTCACCCGCCAACCAGCGATCGTGATTTCCCGGGCGAGAATCAGAAACACCCCCCAAGCTGGAACGCGGCCCAATTCAACTAATGCGATCAACGGTGCTAGTACCAGTAGTTTATCTACCAGCGGATCAAGAAATTTGCCTAATTCTGTCACTTGATTTAGGCGACGGGCCAAATAACCATCAACCCAGTCTGTACAGGCCGCAAGCAAAAAGATCCCGACCATCCACCAGCGCTGCCCGGGCGTTTGTATCGGTAGACCATATAGCAAAATCGGCACAGCCAAAAGCCGTGACATTGTCACCCAAGTGGGAAGATTCATAGTTTGATCAATCGCTGAGAATAATAAAGTGAGAAGCGTTCTCTAAAGCTCCATTATCCAGTGCAACCGATCGCAAAGAAAGAGGGACAAACCCAAAGGCTTGTCCCTAATGTCACTAGCTTAGATAAACAACTTTGATGGCCGACTTCAACTACGACTGCAATCTGGACTGATCGCTAGTAAGCGCCATCTTTATTGAACACAACCCAGACTGTCTTGAAGATAATGCGCAAGTCATCGCCAAAGGACCATTGATCTTGATAGGACAAATCTAACTTGACAATATCTTCAAAATCTTTGACTTCAGAACGCCCATTCACTTGCCAAACACCAGTAATGCCGGGTTTGACTGCCAGACGCCGCCAATGATGCCGATCGTAATGCGATACTTCATCGACTGTCGGCGGTCGAGTGCCGACCAAACTCATATCGCCCATCAGCACATTCCAAAACTGTGGGAATTCATCAAGGCTCGTCCGCCGCAAAAACTTACCCACTTTAGTGACTCGCGGATCGTCGGTAATCTTGAAAATGTGGCCCGACGCCTCATTCTTAAGCGATCGCTTCATCGCATCCGCATTCGCGATCATGGAGCGGAACTTCCAAATTCGAAACCGCTTACCGCCCAAACCACAACGCTCTTGGCTATACAAGATTGGGCCAGGATTATCTAACTGAATGGCGATGGTAATTGGAATGAACAACACCGATGTAACGGTGAGGCCGACAATCGCCCCAGCAACGTCTAAACAGCGCTTCCAAAAACTCTGCGTCGAGGGGTGAACTTCGTCGACCAAGAATGATGGCGCTTGTATTTCAAGCACGGTTGAACGGCTCGATGCCGCTCCCTGCGACTTGGATACCGGCGATCGGGTCGAACTTAAGTTCATTTTAGGCTGTGTGGGATAAGGCTTGACAGGGTGAACACTAAATCGTTTACTGCTGGATCGTTTAGAACTGGATCGCTCTGATGAAGTTAAAGTCACAGGTGATATGGATATCTAAGTCAGTGAACCTATGTTGCTAAATATAAACGCGTCAACCATGCTTCCACCATAGACAGTGGGGTGATTTCGCTGAATCTTTGAACAAGATCGGAGTTTTATGAAGCAGGGATATTGACTAGGTTCAATGTGAGCTTAAGCGCAAATGTCAGTAATGCTAACGATAGAAGATTTGCGAATCTCTAACTTAAGCAAGATGCGACAATTGATGCCGCTGCAAATGCGCCTTGTGTGCGGCGATCGGCTTGCGATAACGGCAAATCAGATTATCTAAACCAAGCACAAATCCAGATTGAGCCACTTCCACGCGTCGCAGGAACACCACCAACTGGTTTAACCTCTAGCGCGAGGGCTGCAGAATAGTGCGGAATTTCGGTCTAAACCGCCTACAATGACACAGCGTTCGAATTAAGAATTAGTGGAATTGTCGGGACTTACTCTCCAACACTATCGAGAAAATCAAACGCGTTGCGGCCATCAAAGCTGAAATCTTAGGCCAGCAAGATTAAGCAGGCTGCTTCGTTAAATAAATTGTTATCCGATAAGGTTTGATCATCTATGGAAGAGCGGCCATTAGAGCGAACTGACCATATGCAAGATGCACTACGCATTACCCCCTTTTTTAAGGATTTACCAACGGCAGCCGTCGACCAAGCAACTGCCCACGTAGTCTTGCGGAGTCATCCGGCCAAGCAAGTGATATTGCTAGAAAATGACTGGGGCAGTTCGGTTTATTTCATTTTGCAGGGCTGGGCCAAGATCCGCACCTACAATCTCGATGGCAAAGAGGTGACGCTCAACATTTTAGGGAAGGGTGAAATTTTTGGTGAGATGGCCGCGCTTGATGAAGTTCCCCGATCGACCGATGTGATTACGCTGGCCCCAACTGTTATCGCCAACGTGCCCGCTCAGGATTTTGTCAATTTACTCAATACGGAACCACAAGCAGGAATCCGACTTGCTCAGCTCATGGCCCGACGGCTACGCCAAGTCAATCGGCGGTTACGACTACGAGAGGCCGACAGCACCTCTCGGGTCGTTGATGTATTGTTATTTCTGGCCGATGGGCAAGGGGTCAAGTGTCCACAAGGACTTGACATTCCCAATTTGCCGCATCGCGAGTTAAGCAGTTTAAGCGGTCTCGCTCGGGAAACAGTAACCCGGGTTTTAAGCAAACTTGAACGCAAAGGGCTGATCATGCGCGATCATGCGCTTTTCCGAATTCCGAATCCGGATGAGTTAGAAAAAATCCTGCTGTAGCCCAGCACAAGGGCAATCAATTCCGATTCACACCATGTCAATATCGACTTCGCACAAGATCAAACGCCCCGATCGTCAAACAATCGATCGGTCACGCACAATCAGCCAGCGGGCCATGATTGTCAGCGCTATTGTATTGTGCAGCACCCCAGAGCTGGCGCAATCGCAGACTGAGCCACAATCGCTGCCGTCGTCCAACGATATCCCTGAAGAAGTCCTTCAGACTCAAGTGATTACCAGTGCGCGATCACCAATCGACAATCAATCACTCACAGCGACAGAATATGCGGAACTCCAAACCGCAATTGACCAGGCAAATCAAGTCTCACCTAAGCCCTCTCGCAAATTGCGCGATATTGTTGCCTTACTCAAGCTGCGCAAATTTATTAAAACAGTACTGCCGTTTATTCCAAGCAAATGATCGCGAATCCCTACAACCCTAAAAACATCTGTAACAAACCACCGGCAACTCCCAGCAAGGCTTGTCCAAAATTTCCGCCACCACCACCACGCTTATCTGGCGGTGTCCGTAGCGCTTCAGCCAGTTTCTGAGTCTCCTCGGCATTCGCTAAATCGCCCTGATTTTCAAACAAAATGGCAGCGCCATCGATATCATCCAGTGCACCTTGATTATCACCCAACTGTATCCGCGACATACCGCGGCCGAGGAATGCTTCAGCGTAGTCGGGGTTACGCATCAATGCTTGATTAAAGTATTGCAGCGATAATTCATAGCGTTTTTGCTTGCCCGCCTCCATCGCCCACTGATAAAACTGTTCGGCAGTCCCTACATCAGTCGACAAGCCGATCGCGTCGCGGATATTTGCTGTTTCAAGGTTGGCATCGGTTAAATTCGCCCCAGCTAGGTAAGTATTACTTAAATCAACCCCGACTAAATTCGCCCCTTGCAAGTTCGCACCCGCTAGATTCGCACCAGACAGACTGACTCCGACTAAATTCGCCCCTTGCAAGTTCGCACCCGCTAGGTTCGCCTGGCTCAAATTTGCCCCGGCAAGATTAGCGTTACTTAAGTCAGCACCTGGTAATCTCGCCAATACTAGTCCCGCCCCCGTCAAGTCACAGCCGACACATTTCTTGGTCGCAAGCAGTTGCTGAACGTGGGCCAAGTCTTCAGCACGCGCATTGGTCGCTAATCCAAGCGTCAGCACAATGGCAATAACAGTGGGTCTTAGCATTGACATAGCAGGAATAAAATAAAGGTAAAAAGCAGCAATAAAGCGTGTATATACTCTAATGGTACTGTGGCGACGATGGATTGAGCGCGGGGCAGAAATGAAATCACAATACTAATCAGAGTGATTCAGGTCTTAGATAGCCGCAGTCGCAAAAAGCCGCTTTCAACGATGCCAAATTAGACGATGCCAAAGAAACAAAAGTTTCCGCATTTACTAGGGTCAAAGTGGACCGCCCGAGAGTCAACTTTCGGCTGGCGCCATTTTCAGGTTATGAATCGCCAGAACGATGCTCAATGGGTATTTGCTGAATTAGTCTCCTCTTGCGATCCGACAGTACGATTTTGGATTAATGCCAAGGTGCTCAAGGATCGACAGCGGTGGATCGCTGGATGGAAAACGCTCGAGGAAATCAGCGCGATCGACGAACGCAAAAATCGCCAGACAACTGTCTATGAAACGTCCTAGGAAGGCACGGCCACTTATCTTGGCCGTGCCTTCCCGATTTGACCACTGACACTCAGATAATTCCGTTCCCATAGAATGACAGACCGATCGCGATCAAGTTAAAATGCGATTTATGCCGTTTGTCCATCAACTTTGCCAACTGGCTTGTCACCCACACGACGTGAAACTTCCACGCCATTTTGTTCGAGTACAACGATCGGATCAGACCCTGCATTTGCTTCAATTCGCTTAACAAGAACCTGGCCATTGGCGAGGCGCTGACCAACCCCAACATGCCTTCCTGTAGGCTCATTGGGCGCTTTTACAATCGCTTTTGTGGTGGCCCCAATCATCACCACACCCGTAATTTCCACTGCTTCAGCCAGCGTCGGTTCAGGAATTGCAGGCAGCGGATTTAAGCCTTGACTCGGGGCTCCAGCACCACCTCCAGGTTGAGAGACGCTAATTTTCGGTGGCTGCGGCAAAGTCGGCGGCTGCGGAAAAGCGGGAAGTGCCGGAACACTGGTGGGTAACGCAGTCGAACCACTGCCACTGCCACTGCCACCGTTCCCGCCACTACCACCGCGCATATTTCCCCTCGCTGAGGCACTCGCAATTGGCGTACTAAAAGTGAGAATTGGCGGCAGGCTGGCAAATGGATCAAGCCCCGCTCGACTACGAATGCTCGCCTGAACTTGCTTAGCGCGTTCTTCTGGGTCCGTTGGCTCAAGCAGGCCCATGACTGTATCACCCTTTTGACCCGCCCCTTTTGCTTTTGCCGCCGCATCTTGTTGCGCAACCAAGGGTTGATCAAAGGGCTGTTGTTCTACCGCACTGGGCGAAGCATCAGTGGCCGGGGTGATGGTCGCATCTTGGGATTCTTCGGCAGTACCACCACAACCCACAACCAATAGACCGATTGCCCCTGCCAACAAAATAATAGATTGCCTACGCATACCGCACATCCCCACAGAACAAATTGAATATTTTGCTGATTACTGTCTGATGAATCGGTTAAATTTCGTCTTTGGCCGAAGTCATCCTCATTTAATCTGCCACAGCCAGACTGTTTTAGCACACTTTATACTATGACTTTTTTGATACAAGCCAAAAACTGTGGAAATCACGGAGAAAATACCGCCATTTCGGATTCACTCGTTCAATGCAATCGGGATAAACTATTCGGCGTTAAAGGTTAACCCTCAACTTCGCTGACAGCCATCATTTGGCGCAATGACTCTAAGCCTTTTTTCACCCGCCGCGATACAGTCACAACGCTAATACCGAGACGTTCAGCGGTTTCTTTCTGGGTCAGATCATGCAGAAAAACAAATTCGAGAATTTGCTGGGTCCGGTTTTCTAGGTTCACTAAGGCTTGTTGCAGCCGAATTTGGTCTTCTTGGGCGAGCTGGAAGCTGCGATACTGCGGGTCAGGCATCATCTCAACTAGAGAAGCAGTACTATCTTCGTCATTTGCTACAGGCGCATCCAAACTCAAAACCGACCGGTTTCTAAAAGCCGATTTCATTTCTTGCCATTCGCCGATCGAGATTTCTAGGACAGCGGCAATTTCGGCATCAGTTGGGGTCCGACCAAGTTGCTGATTTAACTGTTGAATTTTCTGGACAGATTGGCGTTCCATCGCTTGCCAACGCCGAGGAATGCGTACAGAAGGGCTTTTATCCCGCAAATAATGCTGAATTTCCCCGCGAATATAGGGAATCGCAAAGGAACTAAAAGCTCCCCCTCTGAGTAAATCAAAGCGTTCGATCGCCCGAATCAAACCAATACAACCGACTTGAATTAGATCTTCATAGTTTTCATCACATTGGTTGACCCAATGGTGGGCCTCCCGACGCAATAGTCCCAAATTGAGTTCAACCAGCTGATTGCGCAGCTGTGCGGTCGGCGCGTTTTGGTACTCTCGCAGCAGTCGAAGGCTTTCGCTTCTGAGGTCAGCTGATATGGGAGTCGGCATAAAACAAACGGTGAGATAAATTCAGGATATGTGATGAGTTAAACGATTTAGCCAGCGAGCAATGGATACCCCTAATTTCTAATAGTTGACACACGACATCGCCGACAAATCAAACAGGCGAACGCTGGTCTTTGAGCATATGAGCCAGGCAAATCGATTGAATATCACTAAACCAACTTTATGTATCTCTATATACGAATCACAAGGTTATTTATACGTAGGCGATCGTGATGATTAAGTAAGCCTACGTTTGTGAATATCGTAGCCGTGATTGCCTGAAAACAATCTTCCATCAGGCACCGATCGCACAAAACGCACAGCACCGATGGAATACATACTCCATAAATGCTGTGCGTTCTTGTTTATCTCAACTTGGCAGTGAGGCTTCGCTACTAATTGGCAAGCGGTTGATCATCGACAGCGGCGTTGAGGGTGGTTGCTTAGACTGCGTCTGAAACCCGACCGTAGAAGATGCCGCGAATGCGAATTTCACTTGGTTCCTTCGAACCCATATCGGATTCAGAGGGCTGGAGACTCTCAAAAGTCCCAGAAAGCTCGCCAGTATCAGCACTAATCTGACGCACTTGCAAGGAGATTTCACCCTTACCGCTCAAGAAGCGCTTGACGTTTTCTTTCTTCAATTTCTCGTCATCACCACTCGCCGGAATCGCCACGGCACTCTCATACCCAGTCGTTAGACCACGACCCTTTGGATCAAGGAAGTTCGATGTCCGATAAGAAGGAACTTTATATTCGCCCTGCAAGTCAGTGGATGAAGTGATGGCACTTGCACCTGGTTGACTGCTCGCCACTAAGTTTTTAACCGTGAACAATAAGGGAAACTGCTCTCCCCCCGGTATCTGGACGGTGATTGCCTGAAAGTCAATGCCATCCTCTTCCACAAACGTAACAACGCCGTCTTCATTAATACTCAAAGCACCTTCGATCGATTCCAACGTCGACGTGTCGCGGGTCATCACTTTACCGGGAATAAATTCAGCGGCCCGACGCTTGCTACGAACCCCTTCTGATTCTTCTTTCACAAAGAATTCAATTGGTTCGATGCAGAGATCCGTTAACTTGTATTGCGCACCCGGCTCCAGAGGAATGGAACCGCGAACAGTTGCCTGAATCTCTGGACAGGTGTTTGCTAAGCCCGTGTTGCGAACTTCTTCATAGGTCAAGCCTTCCTTCGACGTCGGAAGCTCGCTACAAGCAGTAATGAATACACTCAGGCACAGTGCCAAAAATGTGGCAACGATCGCGCGATACCTCATGGTCAACCTCAAAATGAATATCAAAATTCCGTATTTTTCAGTAACAACCGTAATAATTACCGCATTATCAAGCTGAAATTATTACAGTTCAGCGGCCCGCCTAGCGGCACCCGCTCGGAACTCACTGGCCTCAACAAGAATCACTTCGCCGACTGACTATTGAGCCATAGCAAAGCAACACCATCTAAGGACATATGGAACAATTGCAGGAGTTTTATGAGAACTCACATTAGCATTATTACATGGCACATACACCTCTCAAACCCCGAAGCAGACTCGGTTTTCTCAAACCCACGTGTTAAGTTTTGCAACGTTTGAGTCCGACAGCCAACCGACGGCAGAAATCTGATGGCATCGCAAAAACTGTGATTACCGCTTGTGTGTTGTCGCATTTGCGAGCTAGGTTAATTGAGCAAATAGCCTAGCCACAGCTGGTGGGCTGATGTCATTAACCGAGTTGGTTTTTTACTTTTCTGAGGAGTGAGAGTCCGCCCATGGATAGTTCAACCGCATCGTCTAAGCCGAATTTAGAGCAAGACTTAGCGGCATTATCGGATCAGATCCAGACGATCGTGGCGCAGATTAATGGTGATAGCTTAAGTCTGCTGGCCTTGCTTCGATTGCTAGAACGATCACATCGTGAAATTTGCGAAGAGCATTTTCACCCGTCGCTGCCCAACACCCGTCAAGCACTCTACACATTGCTACGTGATATTGAAGCCGAGGGGGGATGGCCTCACATTCCACGCATGAAAATCCAAGCATTGATTGGGGAATTTTTGCTGACAGACACGACAGCTGCATCACCGGAGTCAAGGCCGCCTAACTAACTTAGTCGCCGTTGTGCTGAAGTCGTTGTGCTTATATTAATGCGCTCAACCAACAAAATACCGCAGGCTTGTGCCTGCGGTATCACATTTCATGATTTTGTTGCAATCGCTTACCGACCCGCATCTCCACGTATCATACCGGCTCAAAGAAATATCATTACGAATGAGCGGATTAAATGCGGTGAGGATGATTCACGTCTCACCACGGGTCTGAATGTAGAGGATGAGCAGAAACACAGAGGGCACAAGCACAAACAGTAGACTTGCAACGAAACCAAGATTATTAACCTGCATAGCTGCCTAGCCTATAAATCAAGTTCAAAAATCAACACTTCCCACAATATCAGAGGGCGAATCGCTTCAGCTAAATCAATCAGAAATGCTTCAAATTTCGTTACATGAGTCCGCAGAAGCCACACTTATTTCTTTTTCGGCTTAGTTGCGACACTAACCGGGCCATTCACAGTCGTTTGGCAGGCGAGCCGATAGGTTGCAGGTTTGGTTTTGAAGCGCCGCTCTTCGGCAGCTGTACGGGGGGAGAGATTTTCCATCCCTGCCACCACTTCCACGACGCAGGTGCCACATTGACCGTAACCACCGCAATTCATCATTTTGCCCATCATTGTGTACAAGTCAATGCCATTCTCGATCGCCTTGATCCGCAAGTTAGCACCGCTCGACGCCATCACCTCTTTATCTTCGTTGACGAAGTTAATTGAGGTTCCTGGGACAAATTTGGGCGTGGATGTCTCCCCAGGAGAGGCGTTTGATGGGCCAGTTCCGAATTGCTGTTGAGAGTCCATAAAAATCAAGGGTTGCTCAAGGGATAAGAAGGATCAATTTTCGTTCGTCACTCACGCTAGCGTTATGGCAGCGAAAGCCTTTGCATATCTTAACCTTTCAATCGACAAGTACCGCGATCGCTCGCCCAGCGATTCACCGTGATTATTACGAAAGGTTGCGAGAATTGTAACAACTTTTTTACACTAGGCCGAATGCGGGTCGATCCGCTTGCCAAGGGTTTCTAAGACTGGTTACACTTCTTTATACAGTAATTTCTTGAGGAGACGTAGAATTTGCCTACTCATAGTAGTTTCAAGCGTTTTGCTAGAGGCTGATGTCTTGGGTTGGTTGAAAACTACGGACCGATAGCTAGGGTGTAGGGACTGCTACAGTTACTAATAACCTTTGCTGGTTTTTAATGAAAATCGCTGAACAAAAGCGTTGCACTCATGTTTATGAGAGGAGGAGCGTAGTCGATGGCACTACCTTGGTATCGCGTCCACACCGTCCTGTTTAATGACCCTGGTCGGTTGATTGCGACTCACCTAATGCACACCGCTTTGGTGGCAGGTTGGGCGGGTTCAATGGCGCTCTATGAATTGGCAATTTTTGATCCCAGCGATCCTGTGTTGAATCCCATGTGGCGACAAGGGATGTTTGTACTTCCCTTTATGTCGCGACTGGGTGTAACCGGTTCGTGGGGTGGCTGGAGTATTACGGGTGAATCGGCCGTGGATCCTGGATTCTGGTCATTTGAAGGTGTGGCATTAGCACACATCGTTTTATCGGGTTTGTTGTTCCTAGCGGCTGTTTGGCACTGGGTTTATTGGGATTTGGATTTATTCCGCGATCCGCGGACAGGCGAGCCAGCGCTCGACCTACCGAAAATGTTCGGTATCCACTTATTCTTGTCTGGTTTACTTTGCTTTGGGTTTGGCGCATTCCACCTAACTGGACTTTGGGGGCCCGGAATGTGGGTGTCGGATGCCCACGGATTGACTGGGCATGTTCAGGCGGTGTCGCCTGAATGGGGGCCAGCAGGGTTTAACCCGTTTAATCCTGGCGGTATTGTGGCACACCATATTGCGGCGGGAATTGTCGGCATTATTGCCGGAGTCTTCCACCTCACGGTGCGGCCGCCAGAGCGGCTATACAAAGCGTTGCGGATGGGTAATATTGAAACAGTATTAGCCAGTAGCATTGCAGCTGTTTTCTTTGCCGCTTTTGTGGTTGCAGGCACAATGTGGTATGGCAGTGCCGCCACACCGATCGAGCTGTTTGGACCAACTCGCTATCAGTGGGATAGTGGCTTTTTCAAACAAGAGATCAATCGACGTGTCCAAGTGGCCATGGCCGATGGTGCGACTGAGACCGAGGCATGGTCGGACATTCCTGAGAAACTGGCGTTCTATGATTACGTCGGTAATAGCCCCGCTAAGGGCGGTTTGTTCCGTACTGGCGCAATGGATAGTGGCGACGGCATCGCTCAAGCCTGGCTGGGGCATCCCGTCTTCATGGATGCCGAAGGACGTGAGTTATTCGTTCGCCGGATCCCGAACTTCTTCGAAAATTTCCCGGTCATTATGACTGATGCCGATGGTGTCGTGCGGGCGGACATTCCTTTCCGTAAAGCCGAATCACAGTATTCGGTTGAGCAGGGTGGTGTGACTGTGACCTTCTTAGGGGGTCAATTAGATGGTCAAACCTTCTCCGATCCGGCTGACGTGAAGAAGTACGGACGTGCTGCTTTACTGGGTGAGCCATTTGCGTTCGATCGCGAGACTTTGAACTCTGATGGAACGTTCCGCACCAGTCCCCGTGGATGGTTCACATTTGCCCACGCTTGCTTTGCACTGCTGTTCTTCTTTGGACACATTTGGCACGGTTCTCGGACACTGTTCCGCGACGTATTTGCTGGTGTTGACCCAGAACTCAGCGAAGAGCAAGTCGAGTGGGGTTTTTATCAGAAAATTGGCGACAAGAGTACCCGAGCCGAGGCATAGGTATTACTTGGAACGAATTTTCAGTATTGTCGGGACGTAATTCATCCAGATATCCGATAAGCTGGAGTAGCGTCCCGACAATTTAAACTTCATCTAAGGGAACCTAATCCAATGGAAAGTGTTGCGTATATTCTGATTTTAACGTTGGCGATCGGCGTTCTATTCTTTGCGATCGCTTTTCGTGAGCCGCCACGTATCGGTAAATAGTTGACTGTATTTTGGCGTTTGTGAATCAAGTCTGTCTAGGGCTCTAGACAGACTTTTTTGTGAACCCTGCGAGGAAATATCATGGCAGTGCTGCTCCAAACGGGTATATCAACGTCTAACGTACAAATTCGGCAAGCGCACCGTACCGATGTACCGGTCCTATCAGAACTATTAGTCGGTGCGTTTCAACTTTACCCATCAGGATGCGAGTGGCTGAGACCATTCATTCGTTTAAGCATCCAGGCCGATCTGCTACAGCGATTAAACGTCCCAAATTATCATTGCCTAGTAGCGGTAAACACAGCTGAGAAAATTGTGGGAACTGTAGAAATCGGCTATCGCGCGCCCCTGCCTTGGCAATATAACCAGGCTTTCTACCCCTATTTATCGAACTTAGCAGTGCGATCGACACACCGGCAGCAAGGCATTGCCAAGCGCCTATTGGCTGCCACCGAGCAACAGGTTCAGCAGTGGCAGCGGCAGCAAATTTATTTACACGTCATGACCAATAATTTTGCAGCCCGTCAACTCTATCTCAAAGCTGGATATGTGATCCATCATGCTTGCCGTGAACAAATGACTCGGTCTGGTGCCGCATCACGTTTATTTTTGTACAAGCGACTGAACAATCACAAACAGCATCAAAACCACTGAATGTGGTTTACGATGTCAATTAGCAATTTCGATGGCAGTCGCAGTCGATACCACGCTAATCAAACAACCTAGGATATGACAGATATTCACTGTGCCACATTGTCTCAGTCTTCTGATCAGCCAAATTGTTGCGATACATGGAATTAACGATGTGAAAAGATCTATCGCGTGCAGTTTTCCGCTA
Organism: uncultured cyanobacterium; assembly: GCA_963704065.1. GTDB lineage: Bacteria > Cyanobacteriota > Cyanobacteriia > Leptolyngbyales > Leptolyngbyaceae > Romeriopsis. The sequence continues at coordinate 56,651 of CAVPGX010000001.1, forward strand.
GGGTGAAATTGTTTAGAATATTTTACGCAAATTGGAACAGCAGCTGTCTGAACCGATTGGGCTTACCCTAATAAAGCTGCAGTGGTTGAGCGCATGCCAAGCAATTGACCGTTTGCGCATTCGCGCGCCGCAGTGTTGTCATGTATCCGGTTCATTCTCAAATCATGTTAGGTGTTGTTTATTGTCAGTTTTGTGACATCTTCATTGCAATATGCGATAGCTATGAGTTGGCTCAGCTCCAATCCCACAATCGTGTCTGATCCGTTAGACCAGATCAAGCGCGGCCAACTACTGGCTGTTGATAGTCATAAGCGCGGTGGCTTAATTATTTTCAAGCCATTCCACGCTGAGTTTGCTGGTCCCGGTGCAGCAATCGGTGGTGTTTTTGACCAAGATTGTGTGGCTGTTTTACCAGTCGGTGATTTTGCGGCAATTGTTCCCGATTCTACTGAAGATCGCCAAAAAGCCTATCTGATCCGTCGCCAGTGGATCCGCTTGATTCAACAAATCACCGATAATCCGGATGCGATCGATCGTGTTCGCTCCCTAGTCAATCAATTCAACAACTACTTTGATTGGCTAACGGTGCGACAATTACCCGATGAGGCTTTTGCCTTGATGGTAGGCGTCCTCCCCCAGACAGTAAACCAAGTGCGTATAAATCTGGAATAGGGCCGCGTCAAGCAAATTTATTTGCCACGATCAATCAGTCACTTTCAAAGCGAATAGGCGGTCTATGCTGGATAAATTCGAATCCGCCGGTTTGGCTCGCTGCCGAAGCTACTGGATTTGAGTCGATACCGCTCAACCAGTTCATGCTGCATCTTCCGAATCGTGGCCGCCCGTGGCAACAGCTCCACCGGTTGACCTTTAGGGATCACGATTTGCTCAACGGCCAGCCGCGCTTCTTCCAATGCTTCTAATTCATCACCACTCCCGGCTCGAGTAAACATACTGAGGTCCGGCGGGCTATCCATGCCTTCTTCATCGAGATGCATCAGCCGTCGCAACCCTTGGGCAATCTGGGGCATGCTGCTAGATTTAAGGGTGTGAATTGGAATTTGGCGGGCATTCGCTAGATGCCGCAACTTCGTGTGGTTTTTGACATGGGAGCGTAAGGCCAGCACCACATCGGCACTATCGAGATCTTTCGTCAGCAAGATCGGCAATTCCAATGTGACGATCGCCTGCTCCAGCTGATGTCGGCCTAAGCCATAGGGATAAACATAGAGCGGATCACCATCAGTCGGCGCGATGTCGATCGAACCGTTGGCGTTTTCCCGCTGCCCAATCGCCATGGGCGCACCCACAGCTGCTCCAGTCAGGTCCAACGATTCGATCGATTGATCGGGCGTCGTTGGCGGCACCATCCGCCCGGAGGCCCGCCAGCCTTTAGCTTGTTCGATCGGCGTCGCGCGCTGTCCCATCGCCTGCGCTGAGCCAAAAGGCATTTGCCCCCCCAGGGGCACGACTCGACGGCCTTTAGGTGGGGTGGCTGTCTTGGTACCGACAACTTGAGCGACGGTGATCTGACCATCAGCATCAATGCTGCGAATCTCGGGGCTCGGCTCTAGACCACGCAGTAGCATATCGACTGTGCGGGCCACGTCCGCATGTACAACCCATTTCTGCCGCTCTTGCATTTCGACCGCAATTTCAAAAGTGGGCAACGCCTTCCGCTCTAGTACGCTTTTCTGCGAACCGCGGCGACGGGCTTCTTCGTCACCGAGCGTGACGGACTGAATCCCACCGACCAAATCGGAAAGGGTCGGGTTTTTGATCAGGTTGTCGAGATAATTGCCGTGGGCGGTTCCCACTAGTTGCACCCCTCGCTCCGCGATCGTCCGGGCGGCTTGGGCTTCTAGCTCAGTGCCAATTTCATCAATGATGATTACTTCGGGCATGTGATTTTCGACGGCCTCGATCATCACTTGGTGCTGGAGTTCTGGCCGGGCCACCTGCATCCGGCGGGCGCGGCCAATGGCAGGATGCGGTACATCACCATCACCGGCGATTTCGTTCGAAGAATCAATGATCACGACCCGTTTACCGAGGTCATCCGCAAGCACCCGAGCAATTTCTCGCAACGCCGTGGTTTTACCGACGCCGGGACGCCCGAGCATAAGAATTGATTGACCACTTTCGACTAAATCCCGAATCATGCCAATTGTGCCAAAAACGGCACGACCGACTCGACAGGTCAAACCGATCACTGCATTACGCCGATTACGAATCGCACTGATCCGATGTAGCGTACGCTCAATTCCGGCACGGTTATCCCCGCCAAAATCACCTACTTGGGCAATGGTTTCCTGTAGTTGGGTTTGGGTAATGACGGCATCGGAAATATCTTCTGCTCCATTAGGGAAGCGGATCTCCGGTTTGCGTCCCAAGTCCATGACAATTTCGACTAGTTCAGCTTTATGGGGGTGCTGAGCAATGATTTGACGCAGTTCGGTCGGCAGCACATCGAGTAGTTTATCTAGGTCATCGGTAATACTCCGTTCTACCGTCATGGTTTGAGCGACGTCAGCTGGGTTATTTGTGCTTGAGGGTAGCGCCTCTACCGGCGTTGTTCCTAGGTCGGCCGTCATATCCCCAGGGTTGTTGGGCATGGATTCCATAATATTGTTGCTAAATAGTCGCGGCTAGCGATACAGCATTGAGCGAGGGCAAAGTTGCGCTGGCATGACGTCACAATTCACGAAAAACAACATTTGCACTTGCCGGAGTGCCTGACTAATGACAATGCTGATCGGCTGTTTCAGTCGTGGTCGGAAGATGGCCAGCTAGTTTAATCTGACTAACGAGTTGGTGTGCCATGGCGACGGCTTGCCAGAGGCGTGAATCATGGGCGACTTGTAAATCACTGGAATTATTATATGAAGCGACCTCTTTTAGATTAGCGAATTCATCGACTTTTGGGGGATCGAGTTGCGACAAAATCGGTTGCAGTAGCGATCGGGCATAACTGCCATAGGCTATCCCGCCAAACTGAGGCGATTGGGTAATGCCGACTGACTGTGCTTTAGCGACGGTTGAAGCATTCGTGCCACCGGCAAGTTGGACAAATCCAGGTAAATCAAAATCTAATACTTTTTGACCGAGGCGGAGGCAAGCCCGGGTTGTACCGCTGCCAATATCCCCACTCATGGGGCGGCCATCGGTTTGCCAGATTAAGGGGCAGGGGATTGGCCCGATTTGCTGATAGAGCGATTTGAGATAAGCAGCTAATCCAGGGCCATCCGGGCAGCTAATCGAAATGACTTGAAGCTGGTGCACCCAGGGTTTAATCGCTTGCCAAAGGCGAGTGAAGTCGGCGATTCGCCCAATTTGGGTATGGATTTCGATCGCATCGACACCCGCTTGGAGCACCATTGGGGCCACGACTTCAGGGGTATAGACGTAGGCGCGCGCCGTGATTTGGTCGATGGGGCAGATATTCAGGCAGCGCCCACAACCGTAGCAGAGGTTGTCGATGACACCAGCGTAGTCCGGCTGAAAGACGATCGCGTCCGCCGGGCAGATGGTTTCGCAGGGGCGGGGACAATCCGTTGGGCAACGATCGGGGTCGAATTCCGCTTTACGGAAGTGGGGATCTTCGCCATCATTAAGGCTAACCATGAGCCAGGGCTGGGGATTGGGGGCAAATCCTTGGGCTTGGGCGGCGGGGATCAGTTTTTGGGTGTCAGCGATCGCCGTTTTGGTCGCCGCAATAATCGCCGGGTCGGCAGCGACATCAATGCAGTCGGCTCCGGCGAGGGTGTAGGCGATGGTCAGGTTGCGAACCGCCGGAATATGCTGATAGCTGGCACCACAAATGAGCTTGAACCAACGGCCCGATCGCAGCGATCGTAGAGGTTGGAGAACTTGATTCACACTTGACTCCTCCAGCACGATGGGTGGCAGCAGAACGGCATGATTGGAGCACTCGATATATGGCTACGTTTAGCCTCAATCAGACCCAATCAATCTTTAATCACGAAATCCAACCTCACGTCAGGGGAACTGCGAGCGATTTCCCTGCCAATAAGCAGGGCTATATAAGAATCACCAGCTTAAAGCTTCGCGTATTTAGTGGCTCTAATCAAGCACTTTGTTCATCCGAAACCGGCACATACTCTGCCGACTCAATAATCTCAAAAGTCTGCCCTAGCTGCTCCCGAAACTGCAACTCCACTGCCGCCAACTGCTCCGGCGCGATCGCTTTCCACTGCGCCCGCGATTGCCAATGCACAATCAGCACAATTTCATCCGGTTTGGCCGGATTTTTCCAAATCTGCTTACCCACATATCCCGGACAAGTCGCCAAAAACTGGGTCCACACTGCGGCATCGGCCACAATATAGCGATCGTGCCATGCTGCCGGCACCTGCACCGTAAGCCATTCAATCACCATATATCCCCCTAAAATAAACATAGCGTTCGGTAATCCGATGGGATAGCCGCACGGTACCCAAAGGTTCATTTTGACAGAATAAGTTCATGAACCGGTGATCGGGCCGCTATCGCTCAAGCTCAACCGCCGATCGCGATTCCCCAACCGCTGCAAACTCCGTATAAGCGATCTCCATGGATACAACAACAACTGGCTCACTCAACTGCTCATGCTCGGCGTCGGCACCACCTCGATCGCCGCCGAAAAATTTAAAG
>CAVPGX010000002.1:0-112786 GCA_963704065.1 uncultured cyanobacterium
TCAGATACAGGATCATCGTTGCCGAAGAAATCGGCGGCTTTGAGGGCGGCAGCCTGCATTCCCTGCCCAAAGGCATTGCCGTATTGCAGGGCCACGCTCAGCAGGTTGCGCGCGCCGCGAATGTCGGTGGGCGCTGGTTCAAGCAGAATCAATCCATCGGCATCCGCCTGCATGTAAGTCAGCGGGAGGAAAACACGGCCCATTTGGTTAGCTTCGCCCGCTTTTTCCCAAACGGGCCGGACTATATGAACCATTTTCCAGTGCGCCACCCACTTGCCGCTTGCCCCAGCGCATTGTTCGCGCTCGGCACCGGTCAAGGCTTTCTGCATGCTGGCCCACACGCCTTGTTCTGAACCAACCGGAATATTCGTCTACTACCCCCTGCCACAAAGAGAAGTTGCCGCTCTATCCGGCGTGTTGACCGCCCGTCGGACCCGGTCTTCGTAGTTGCGCATATAGCCATAGGTCATGGTGATGGCTTCGTCGTCGGGATCGACAAAGGTTTCGTCCCATGCCATGGCGACCGAAACGCTGTTGATATAATCCCAGCGGCCCGCGTTGTAGCCCACAAAATGACTGCCCAGCACCGCCCGAATCTCCATCAACTGATGGGTCGCTTCGAGCTGTTCTATTAACACATACACCTTTATGGTGCCTACTTCCAAACCGAAGTGCTGTCAGCGCACTCAGCAGTTCGTTCCACACGCCCGCTTCTTCAGCGGTTTGACTTGGCACACAGCACCACCGACGATCCGGCATCCCGTAGCGCCTGATGGTTATTGACCACGTACAAAGTAAGGTCAACGATGGAAGCTGCGATCGCCACACCGTCGGCATCGCGAATGTGGCGGTCATCGAGGTGCAGTCCCCGCGCTCGGAATAGTTTGGTGGTGAAATCGAGCCCGGTTTGCCAGTCGCTGACAATCTCGCGGCCCAGAAACGAGGTAGCCCAGCGGTTCATCTCCCGGGCGACCTGTTCGGCTACGGTCAGAAAGAGCGGGTCTTTGTGAATCGCGAGTTTCAGGTTGCGCTGGTTATCGAGCGACATGGTGGCGATTTGACCCAGCGCGTCTTCGGCATTTATTCCGCGCTGTGGCGAAAAACGCAGATCGTCGCATGTATCGAACCGCAAAGACGCCAAGGACGCGAAGCCCATCGCAACGACAAAGAACGACCCGCGCAGCACGCTGTGCGGGTCGTTCTTTGTCTGTGTTGCTTTGCGTCGCTCTTCGCCCAATTCTGTATGCGTTTGAGCACGAATATTTTTTGCGCGTTCGATAAGTTGTTGCATTGAAGCAGCTTCCGACGCAGTCGAACCTTCGTCATTATTCGGACCGGAGCACGGTTGGGTTGCGGGCGAAGCCCGCGCTAGGTTCTTTGCGCCTTGGCGGTTCCTTACGCCGCGCCGCGGGCGAAAAGAACGGCCGGGATGGTCTTGAGCAGGATCTTGAAGTCGAGCCACAGCGACCACTGGTCGATGTAGCGCAGATCGAGGGCGATCCAGTCGTCGAAGTCGTCGATCCCGGCGCGGCCGGAGACCTGCCAGAGCCCGGTGATGCCGGGTTTCATGGACAGCCGCCGGCGCTGCCAGCGCTCGTAGCGCTCGACCTCGTCGGGGATCGGCGGCCGCGGCCCGACCAGCGACATCTCTCCCTTGAGCACGTTGACGAGCTGCGGCAGCTCGTCGAGGGACCAGCGGCGCAGCCAGCGGCCGACGGGGGTGATCCGGGGGTCGTGCTTCGCCTTGAAGGCGGGCCCGTTGACCTCGTTGAGGTGGGCGACCTCGTCGAGACGCTCGTCGGCGCCGACGGTACATGGTGCGGAACTTGTAGAGGGTGAAGCGGCGGCCGTTGAGCCCGCACCGCTGCTGGGTGTAGAGCATCGGCCCCTTGGAGCTCAGCCAGACCGCGAGACCGATGATCAGCAGCAGCGGCGAGAGGACCACCAGCAGGATCGCAGAGAGAACGACGTCCGCCAGCCATTTGACGAAGAGCGGGAAAGATCGCGCCCGGGGTGTTGGTGAAGGTCAGCAGCGGGATGCCCTCGAGCTCCTCGAGGACCACCCGCGCCTTCATGTGCGGGAAGTAGAGTGCGACCCGGGCGCGGATGCCGAGTTCGGAGCACAGCAGGAAGCTCTCCTCGAACTCCTCGAGCTGGCGGCGCGAAAGCACGAAGATGACCTCGTCCACGACCTCGTCCTGGAGGATCTCGGGGAAGATCGTCGGCTCGGCCGAGCACCGGCAGGCCGGCGAACGGTTTCGGGGAAGCTGCCGTTGGGGCGACAAAACCGAGGACCTTGAGACCCCAGTGCGGGTGCTCCTCGATGATCCGCGCGACCTCTTCGGAGCGCGGGTTGATGCCGACCAGCAGCAGGGTGCGGAAGTTGAGGCCGCGACGCCGTACGTGACGGGCGGAGAGTCGCAGGGCGATCTTCTCCCCGAGGAGAAGCACCAGATTGATCACGCCGAAGAGGATCAGAAACGGCCGCGAGACGAAGTCGAGCCGCAGCAGCCAGCCGGCGGCCGCCAGGGTGAGGATGCCGGCGCCGACCACCTGGAACGACCTGCCACGCCTCCATGGCCAGCGCCACGGTCCGGCGCGAGGTGTACGCCTCGCGGGTGACCAGCAGAAAGGTCCAGATGGCGAGCACCAGCGGCAGCAGCCCGAGATAGCGCGACAATCGGGTAGAGCTCGGTGGGAAAGATCGCTGGGGAAGATCTGCGGAAGGACGTGGGAGCGGAGCCACCAGGCGAGGAAGAAAGGCCACCGTGGTGAGGACCAGATCGGTGGTCCACACCCAGTAGGCGACAAGCTTGGCCCGCTCTTTCAGCATAGCGACTGTCAGTACCTCTTCGTAGGCGTCGGCCACCGTCGACCAGCGGTATCGTTCGGCAACCCGAGCCCGGCTCCTGGCACCGAGCTCGGCGAGTCGCGGCCGGTCGTCGAGCAGCTCGCCCAGCGTTCGCTCCAAGCACGCGCTTCCTGAGAATCGAAAGCCGACACCGGCGCCGGCGGCGACCTCGCGGTTCTCCGGCGTGTCATAGTACAGCACCGGACGGCCGGCGCCCATGGCCTCCACCAGCGCCGGGTGCGTGCCCCCGACCTCGGTGGCGTGGACGTAGGCCCGGCAGTTGAAGAGCAGCTCGCGGTAGCCGTCGCCGTAGACCGTCCCGGGCAGCAGCACACGGTCGTCGGCGAGTTCGTGGATCCGACGGGTCAACTCGGCGGCATAGGGGGCGCCGCCGACCATGACCAGCCGCCGATCGCCAGCCACCCGCGACCAGGCCTCGAGCACTCGATCCGGGTTGTTCTCGGGCTCGAAGCGCGAGACATAGCAGGACATAGGCCTCGGGTTCGAGACCGAGGCGGTCGAGGGTCTCCTGCCCTTGCGGGGGCTCGAGGTCGCCGCCGTAGGCGATCATCTCGGACGGCCGGTGGTAGAAGCGGCGGTAGTAGCGCTGGATGACCCTCGCATCGGTGACCAGCCGGTTCGGCAACCGGGCCGCAAGACGTTCGCAGAGTCGGTAGTAGGCGCGTCCGGCAGCGCCCCACTTGCGGCGCTTGCGCTCGAGGCCGTCGACGTTGATGGCCACCGGGATCCCGGTCCAGCGGAGGATCGGGATGAAGGGCGCATTGGCGGCGTTGCACAGCAGCACCGCGTCGTAGCGGGCGAAGGCGGCGTGCAGGGCGGACACGAAGGTGTGGGTGACGGTTTCGAGGTGTTTGGTTCGGATCGACGGCAGCACGACGAGGCGCATGCCGCGGTAGGTGCTCAACGACGGCTCGACGAATCCGCGCCGGCCGTAGACCGTGACCTCGTGGCCGCGGTCGGCCAGACGCCGCCCGAGTTCCTCGGCCAGGGTCTCGAACCCACCGTAGTTCGCCGGCACCCCGCGGGTGCCGAGGATCGCAACCTTCAATGCGCCTCCAACTCGTCCACCTGATGGCGTTTACGGAACCAACGGCTGATCTGTCGCGACGGACCCGTCGTCGCGACATGACCCAGCGGCGCCGGTCAAGGCGTCGGCTCGTCCGCGCCAGACCTCGACCAGAGCCGGCAACGACGAGCGTTCGACGGTCAGACAGGCGCCGATGACCATCAGATCGCGGATCTTCCACCACGGGAAACAGCGCAGGTGCCAACCCCAATCGGCGCAGTGGATGCGGAGCAGAAAGCGGTTGCGCACCGACAGCCGGTTGATGGTCTCGTGACCCCGCCGGCCCCCCTCGGGCCGGAAGCCGCGACCGTGGACGGCGATGGCGTCGGGCGCGTAGAGGCAGCGCCAGCCCCGCCACTGGAGACGCCAGGCGAGCTCGGCGTCTTCGCGGTAGGCGAAGAAGCTCTCGGCGAGGATCTGGCCATCGGGGTAGGCGACATCGTCGAGGGCTGATCGGCGGTAGAGGGTGGCGGCGCCGGTGCCGCCGAAGACCCATGCCGGCTTCGAGTAGCGCCCGTCGTCGGGTTCGCCGGCGCCGCGGTCGAAGTGACGGCCCGAGGCGGTCACCACCATCCCGGCGGCGTCGAGCATTCCCGAGGTGCGAGCGCCGGGTCGGCGGCGCGCAGGAGCCGACCGGTGATCGAGCCGATCCGCTCGATCTCGGGTCGGTTGACGGCCGAAGCCAGACAGTCGGGCGACGAAATCGGGTCGCGGTGCGCAGTCGGGGTTGAGCAGCAGGATCCACGGCGCGGTCGTCCCGCGCAGGCCGCGGTTGACGGCGGCGGCAAAGCCGGTGTTTGTGGTCTCGCGAATCAGTCGAATACCGGTCCCGGTGTGCGCCTCGGAAAGCTCGGCCGATCCATCCGACGAAGCATTGTCCACCACCACGATTTCGGCTGGCGGGGGATCGAGCGCCACCACCGCATCGAGACACGCGGGCAGCGTCCCGGCGTGGTCGTGGGTGACCACGATGACCGCGTAGCTTGAGTCTTCATGCACGGCGGTAGTGTAGCTTGAACTTGGTGGGTCGCAGGTTGCGGGATGCATCGCACTATCGCGGGGTTGAAACGCAAAGACCGCCAAGAGCATCCATCGCAAAGACGCGCAAAGCCACCACAACTGAGAGTTGGTCATGCGCTGCGTGGAGGTTGCCTGACTCCCTAGTGACGAAATCTCGACTGGAGCGTTCCTGAAGGGCAAGCTGGAAGCTCGTCCCCACAACCATCGCACCGCGATGGGTCGGTTGTGGGGTAGGCATCCTGCCTGCCCTTCAGAGCCCTTGAAGTAGTCTGGACGTCATCACAACGTCAGACCCTCCTGAAACAAGCAACCGCCCGCTCTCAATTGCGATGGGTCAAAACTGCGCTGCCCTTTGCGCTGGTCTTTGCGTTGCTCTTGGCCCAATTCTGCATGCGTTTGAGCACGAATATTTTTTGCGCGTTCGATAAGTTGTTGCATTGAAGCAGCTTCCGACGCAGTCGAACCTTCGTCATTATTCGGACCGGAGCACGGTTGGGTTGCGGGCGAAGCCCGCGCTAGGTTCTTGGCGATCTTTGCGGTGAAACTGCGATGCTTGGTGGAGCCTTGGTGGTTCTTCGTGTAACGATTATTACTGTCGAGTATTTCGTAGAGCGGCATCTATGCAGACACTGCCTAACCCAGTTTCAGCTTCTTCATCGGCTCCGAGTAGCATTGATACGACCATCCGACGCCGTGTCACTCGCCCAGTGAAGGTGGGCAATATTACGATCGGTGGCAACGCCCCTGTGGTGGTACAGTCCATGATCAATGAGGATACACTTGATATTCCGGGCTCGGTTGCCGCCATTCGTCGACTGCATGAGGTTGGCTGTGAAATTGTCCGTGTCACAGTCCCAAGCATGGCCCATGCAAAAGTTTTGGGCGAGATTAAGGCGCAGCTCAAGGCGACCTATCAGGATGTCCCCTTGGTTGCGGATGTCCATCATAATGGGATGAAGATTGCTTTAGAAGTCGCAAAGCATGTTGATAAGGTGCGAATTAATCCCGGCTTGTATGTCTTCGAAAAACCGCAAGATAATCGAACGGAATATACTCCGGCGGAATTTACCGAAATTAGCGACAAAATTCGGCAAACCTTAGAGCCCTTAGTCATTTCTCTACGTGATCAAGGCAAGGCGATGCGCATTGGCGTCAATCACGGATCGCTCTCAGAGCGGATGCTATTTACCTACGGAGACACTCCCGAAGGGATGGTCGAGTCGGCCATGGAGTTCTTGCGCATTTGTGAATCGTTTGACTTCCATAACTTGATTGTTTCAATGAAGGCATCACGGGTTCCGGTGATGATTGCGGCTTATAAACTCATGGCTGAGCGGATGGACGCTGCGGGCATGGACTACCCACTGCACTTAGGCGTCACGGAAGCGGGCGATGGTGAATATGGTCGGATTAAGTCAACGGCTGGGATCGCAACGCTGCTAGCGCAAGGCATCGGCGATACAATTCGCGTTTCGCTGACAGAAGCACCAGAAAAAGAAATTCCCGTTTGCTACAGTATTTTGCAATCCTTAGGCCTACGTAAAACCATGGTGGAGTATGTGGCTTGTCCTTCCTGTGGGCGAACCCTATTTAACCTTGAAAAAGTGTTGCACAAGGTGCGGGAAGCAACCAATCATTTGGTCGGTCTCGATATCGCCGTAATGGGCTGTATTGTCAATGGTCCGGGCGAAATGGCTGATGCCGACTATGGCTATGTGGGTAAAACTCCGGGCACAATTTCCCTCTACCGCGGCAAGGAGGAAATTAAACGAGTTGACGAAGCAGACGGTGTGACTGAACTAATCAACTTAATTAAATCCGATGGTCGCTGGGTTGATCCGTAGGCGATTTGGCGCATTGAGTTAGTGGTGGCGATAACGTGGCGGTCTTCAATCCATGGACACAATGGTATGGTTTGACCAAATGCCAGTCTGTATGTGATTCCGTAACGTGGCCCGGACAGACGAGCTGTGCTGTGTTAGATTGGGCATAACCAAAAGACGATCCCAAACTTTCGTAGTATGGCTTTGATTAAACAAGCACTGATTTTGGGCACTACCGCCATTGCGGTCAGCGCCGCTGCTGCTGTCGGCTGGGGGACCTATGGCCCGAAACTGCCCCCTATCATGGCGCAAGATGCCCCGAAGGAGGTCGTTGACGAAGTTTGGAATATCGTTCAATCACAGTATGTTGATGCGACATTCAATCAGACTGATTGGATCGCAGTGCGCCAGGATTATCTGAACCGTCAGTACAATAACCGTAAGGATGCTTATGAAGCATCACGGGAGATGTTGAAGAAGCTCGACGATCCATACACGCGCTTCATGGATCCCGAAGAATATAGCAACATGAAAATCGACACCTCGGGTGAGCTTAGTGGTGTCGGTATTCAGTTGGCCTACGATGAAGAGACGAAAGAACTCGTCGTTGTTGCACCGATCGAAGACAGTCCAGCCTTCAGCGCTGGGATCATTGCAAAAGATGTGATCACCAAAATTGATGGTGTTTCGACTGAAGGGATGGATGATAAGCGCGCCGTTCAGTTAATTCGCGGTGACATCGGTTCTAAAATCACGCTAACTGTGCGCCGCGATCAGCAGGAGCTGGATTTTCAAATCACGCGCGACAAAATTGAAATTCACCCCGTTAAATTTCGTGTTGAAGAAGTTAACGGCAACAAAATTGGTTACATCCGTTTGGTCCAGTTTAGTCAACCGGCGATCGAGGAAATGGAGGAGGCAATCCGCAGTTTGGAACAGCAGCCGATCCAAGGCTATATCCTGGATCTGCGCTCCAATCCCGGTGGGTTATTAAACGCTAGTGTTGATATTGCACGCATGTTTATGGATCGCGGTACGATCGTCTCAACTGTGACACGTCGTGGTGATCAGGACAGACAAACAGCGAATCGTTCGGCGCTGACACAGAAACCAGTGGTGGTTCTAGTTGATGGGGGTTCTGCGAGCGCAAGTGAGATTTTGTCGGGTGCATTGCAAGACAATGGCCGCGGCAAAGTAATTGGCACGAAAACCTTTGGCAAAGGTTTAGTACAGGCCGTTTTGCCACTGCGGAGCGATAATGAAAAGTCTGCAATGGCCGTAACAATCGCCAAGTACCTCACCCCCAGCGGTCGAGATATCAACAAACATGGGATTGAGCCTGATATCAAAGTCGAGTTGACTGAGCCGCAGCGTAAAATACTTACCCAAGACAATAAAAAGATCGGCACTCCAGCTGACGCCCAATTTGCTAAGGCTGTTCAGATATTGCTAGGTGAGAAGAGTTAATTGACCGCGACGTGCTGTTTGCAACATATACGGGAGTAATTCAGCACTCTTACTGAGTGGCCTGGAGAAAACTTGGGGCAGACTCTGTAAAGGTTGTAATGGCTTTCGGTAATCGTAATCTTGGAATTAATTCGCGGCCAATTCTGCGGATTAGTTGATTGCAAGTGTTTCCGATTGATTTGTTATGACTGGTAGGGCTTTTCCTCAGAATTAAAGTTGTGTTATGACCTCAGAACAGCGTCTCTCGCCTTCCGCTCCTCGCGTCCCCGCTGCACCACCACCACCGCTACCGCCAAATATGACGCGTGTTAGGCAGTCCGACCCTGACGAGCACACTCAACTTAATCCATCAGCACGTGTTAAGCAGATCGATCCTGACGAGCCCACGCATCTGAATCCACCAGCCGTTCAGAATCGCAGCACACATTCACAGGATCAAACCCACCTTTCTGATCTGCCAACCATGCCAGGCCCGTCACAGCCGGCAACAATGCCGGTGCAGACACATCAGCCTCAGGCAAAGGCGATTGATGAAACGGCAGCGACAGAATTTATGGCCGCCCCGAACAATCCACCTGCAGTCAATATGGCGTTCCAGGCTCAACCGGCGGCGGCCCAGTCCGTCACACCACCTGCCCATCGACCCGCCAATTCACCCTTTGCCGCGATGCCACGACAGGCGGGTCCCGGAGAACTCACCTTGGAAAAGGTATTGCGTACAGCATTTGAGAAGGGCTTCTCCGACGTACATTTGGGCGTTGGAGAGGTCCCACGCTACCGCGATCGTGGTGAGATTAGCACAACTGATTGGCCAGAAATTACCCGCGAGACCTTCTATCGCTGGCTCCAAGAAATTCTCACGCCTGAGGAAATCGCGCGGTTTGAGGAAACCCTCGATTTTGATGGCGCAACCCAGTATGACTTCGCGCGCGTTCGTGTGAATATCTTCGATTCACTACACGGTCCGGCAATGGTGCTGCGACTGATTCCAATGAAGATTCTCACCTGCGAGCAGTTAGGCTTATCACCGGTCTTTCGGGATGTTTGTCACAATCATAAAGGGCTAATTCTGATTACTGGGCCAACTGGTTCCGGTAAGTCAACCACAATGGCCGCGATGGTTGACTATATGAATAACACGATGCCTAGAAACATCATTACGATTGAAGACCCAATTGAGTTTGTGCATACAAGTCGTAAGTCATTGATTAAACACCGCGAGGTTGGCATTAATACACGTAAGTTCGATAATGCGCTCAAGGCAGCTTTGCGTGAGGATCCGGACGTGATTCTAATTGGAGAAATGCGCGATCGTGAAACCGTTAATACAGCGCTCAAAGCGGCCCAAACCGGCCACTTAGTCATGGGGACATTGCATACCAACAGCGCGATTAAAACAATCGAGCGTGTGTTGGGTTTATACCAACCAGATGAGCAACCGGCAATGCGCGTGGCCTTAGCTGAATCGCTGATTACGGTAATTGCCCAAGGTCTTTGTCGGACAACAGACGGTAAGCGGACTGCCTTCCACGACATTATGATCAATACCGATGCCATCAAGGACTATATTCAGCGGGGCGACCTCGATGAAATCGAGCAGATTATGCCAAACTGCGGCTTTGACGGCATGTGTACGATGAATCAGTCGCTTTATAAACTTTATGAAGAAGGTCGGATTACGGAAGAAGTAGCATTAGAAATGTCACCGAAACCAAATGAAATGGCACAGATGCTCCGTGGCCGTTGCTAGGTTTTGGCTTAGTTTGTCGCTATCGTCGTTTCTACGCAGAATACTGCTCAAATCGGGCAAACACCCATATGAGAAAAAGGAGACTGCTAAGCAGTCTCCTTTTTTCATGCACATGAAGTAGGACAACTAGGGCAAATTAATTTTGCCAAGCCAACTTAGCCATCATCCTAGTGCGTTAATTGGCAATTACTCCACCAGCAGCTTGCATTCGAGCTCGCGCCCGTTTGTAAACCTGGGTAGCAGTGATCAGCGCTTCGCGATCGGAACCATCTTGGGCCTTCACGAAACGTGCCTCCGCTTCCGCGAAAGCCTGCTTCGCGGCTTCTAAGTCGATCGTCTCGCCCCGCTCTGCACCATTAACCAGGATCGTAACTTCGTTATTTTCAATTTCAGCAAACCCACCCATCAAGGCAATGGGAATCCAGCTTTGATCTTCGCCGCGTACCCGCAACACACCTGTCTCTAGGGCCGTCAACATCGGTGCGTGACCACTTAAAATACCAAGTTGCCCTGTAGTACTCGGCAGAATCACCTCATCGGACTCTGCGTCCCACACAGTTTTGTCTGGGGCAATCACACGAACAGTTAATGCCATTGTCTTTTCCTCCTATTGATCAATGGGAGAACACGGCGATATCGCAATATCCACCGTGTTCAGACCATGACACATTGACTACTTGCCTTCAGCCTTCATCTTCTCAGCCTTAGCAATTGCTTCGTCGATATCGCCAACTAAGTAGAATGCCTGCTCAGGCAGATCATCGAGGTCTCCAGAAAGAATCTTCTTGAAGCCCTCGATCGTCTTCTCAAGACTGACATATTTACCAGGTGAACCGGTGAAGACTTCAGCGACAAAGAAGGGTTGGGACAAGAAGCGCTCAACCTTACGCGCCCGGGCGACCACAAGGCGATCCTCTTCAGAAAGCTCGTCAAGACCAAGAATTGCAATAATGTCCTGCAATTCCTTATAACGCTGTAGGGTAGATTGAACCGCCCGCGCAGTGTCGTAATGGTCACTACCGACGATGCTCGACTGCAACATTGTCGAAGTCGAATCAAGCGGATCAACCGCCGGATAAATCCCCTTAGCGGCCAACCCACGCGACAGCACAGTCGTACCGTCTAAGTGCGCAAAGGTTGTCGCAGGCGCTGGATCAGTTAAGTCATCTGCCGGAACATACACAGCCTGAATCGACGTGATCGAACCTTCATTCGTCGAGGCAATCCGTTCCTGCAAGTCGCCCATATCTGTGCCCAAGGTCGGCTGATAACCTACAGCTGAAGGCATACGACCTAATAGTGCAGACACCTCAGCACCCGCTTGGACAAACCGGAAGATATTATCAACGAACAGCAATACGTCCTGCTTATTCACATCACGGAAATATTCAGCCATCGCCAAGCCCGATAACGCGACGCGCATACGTGCTCCAGGCGGTTCATTCATCTGACCGTAGACCAAAGCGATTTTTGATTCACCCAGATTGTCTGGGTTGATCACGCCGGACTCAATCATCTCGTTGTACAGATCATTGCCTTCGCGCGTCCGCTCACCCACACCGGCAAACACCGACACACCACCGTGCTTGGTTGCAATGTTGTTGATCAGCTCCATCATAATCACGGTCTTGCCGACGCCAGCACCGCCAAACAGACCAATCTTGCCGCCACGGCGATAGGGGGTGAGCAGGTCAACGACTTTAATGCCCGTTTCAAATACGGAAGGTTTTGTTTCTAGCTCCGTCAATTTCGGGGCAGAACGGTGGATCGGCATCGTGCTGGAGCGATCAACATCACCTTTTTCGTCCACGGGGTTACCCAATACGTCGAAAATTCGACCCAGGGTTGCAGGCCCAACAGGCACGCAGATTGCTGCACCTGTATCCTCGACTTCCATGCCACGGACCAATCCATCGGTACCCTGCATCGAAACGGCGCGAACCTGATGATCGCCCAAAAGCTGTTGAACTTCACAGGTGACTTGGAGGTCTTGGCCTGCAGAATTCTTTGCCTTAATATTCAAGGCATTATAAATAGCGGGCATTTTGCCGCTGGGAAACTTGATGTCCACGACGGGACCAATTACTTGCGTAATATATCCGGTACTTGTTGCTGTGGTGACCATGCTTACGCCCTACTTCGTGCGTGAAATTTTAAATACAATTGCGGCTAGTCGCCGCTATACAGCTTATCACCGAAGGGTTACGCAAAATGTAAGAAGTTGGACATCACCCGGATAAAATTTCCTCGATCACACACAAATACTGACTAACCGGTATTTCTAGCCAGGCTAAATCACGCGTGTAGATAGTGTCATCGCTACCAAATCTTTCCCAGTTACACCCAGCTTGTCCATTGCTTTCATTGCGCGTGGCTAGTTCAGCCACAGTGACGAATGCCCATGTCAGGCTTGATAAACTTTACCATTAGGCATAATTGCCCCATTTAGCTGCGCCCCAGTCATCTTCACCATCACGCGATCGTTGAACCCGACCTGCGCGCCGGTCAAATCGGCACCGCTGAGATCACAGCCACTGAGATCGGCCCCAATCAAATTAACATTTTTCATATTCGCGCCTTTAAGGTTTGCTTCAAGCAAATTGGCACGAAACAAATTGGCTCCTTCGAGATTGGCATGCGACAGATCAATCCGGTGTAAAAAACTGTCACTCAGATCAGCTTTACTGAGATTCGCTTTACTGAGGTTGTGATCAGACAGATCTTTTTCGCGCAAGTTGTGTCCAGCAAAGTCGGCGCCTGAAAGATCCGGTTTTCGGGGTACCCCAGGTGGTGTGTAATTTTTGGGCGGGGAGTAGCCCATCGGCTGGGGCGGACGGTAGGCAGTCTGGGATGTCTTTTGAGCCGGGGTTGAATTAGCGGTTGTGCCATGCGCTGCATGATCGCCGTTAGCATAACTGCTAGGGGATTGCGGCGATGCTGTTTTTGCTGCATGCGGTTTTGGCGGAGTCTGCTTAGACGGCTCATAAGCCGGATTATAGCGAGATTGCGCATAGTAATCCTGATAGTTCTGGGACTTGGAATAATGACCAGATTGGCTTTTCTCAGCGTTTGTTGCATGACCCTGGGCTGACGCATTGCTACTGCCCCAATAGTAGGAGGCGGTGTTCCTTGTAGTTTTACGCTTCTCATCGGCGTGCCCACTATGGGGGCGGGCACTGTGATGGCCCGATCGAGACGCCTGATCGGATGACGACTGAGTTTTAGCGGATTGTGAATAGGAATTATGAGACTTAGCCGTATACACACTGCCCGGTTGATAGGCCGAACTGTCCGCCGATGCACCTTGATAAGTGCCAGCAGCGGTGCTGGTTTGATTTTCCCTTGCTCCCGTAGAGCGTGAATGACTGTGAGACTGGCGGGCTTCATAGTGGGCACGATAGGCCGCGTAGGGATGATAGCGCTGCGCCTTATCCTTGTGCTTTTGCTGGGTTGTCGTCGTTGTGTGACTAGCAGCGCGCGATCGTTCGCGCAACACATCCCGCGCCTGATTAATTTCTTTTAGCTTGTGTTCGGCCCGTGCCAGCAGATCAGTATTTTCCTTGGGAATCCGATCCGGATGCCAGATAACCACCAGAGATTTGTAGGCTTTATTAACTTCTTCCATCGAAGCGCCCGGTTTCAAGCCCAAAATCTGATAACAGTGATCGAAATTACCCATGTCACTCTCCCCACGCAAGATCTCACAGTTTTTCGATTTGGTTACGATCGACGATGCTGCAATAACCCAACCAGATATCAAGCACCCAACCGGTTTAACGCAATCCACCCATTTGCGGTGAGTGCGACCTAGTCTTTCAACTTAGTATCTAGTCTAAATGCAAGATCAACTGATGGCGAGGGGAAGCGAAATTCACAGGCATATATTTAGATTTAAATCGCCATGCGTTACTTCGCCAGATGAAACACGCGCTGGGCCATCAGCATATCAATTGAACGCGGGCAAGCTGGCGTCCCCAGATAGAATTAGGCTGTTTCGAGCCAGTCAAAAATCCGATCGAGCTGCTCAAGTGAAATCAAACCATACTGCCAAAGAATCATCGGCAATGGGTCACAAGCGTTTTCCCGGTGACGCAAGGCAAAATCAACCGATGACACCGATACAGCCAACTCATCTGTGAGGAATTGAATAAATTTTGAATAAGTCGCGGGAGCCACTTGAAAATCACCTCCTAATTCAGTTTTATTTTGGCGCATCTGTCCAAATTTACTCATTGTGGTAGACAGTCCCTGCGTTGGACTACTTGATCGAATTGATTTTGAATCTACTGATTGCGGCATAGGATTGCCATTATCTCGGTGACGAACAAAGGCTCAATCGCAGAATTCCCCTCAAAAAATCGGTTAATTCAGCAAAAACACAGAACCTTCAAGATACAAACACCCTTGAAACAATCACAGAATCAACCAGCCGTAACCCGAATCAGTTCTATGATGTGCAATGGGTAAAGCTGGAATCTGCCAAAAACACGGACAAGACTTCAGGAACATCGCTCGGCAATTTCAGTGACATCACTGATGCCTGGATTGGTCATGAAGTATAGCACTTAATTCCAGAACGGTGAAATATTTGTACGAAAAATGTTGCATTTGCCACAGTATTTTTCCCAAGGCACGGGGCATTAAAGCGCAAGTTTGACCACGATCGCGGTGTGGGCCGTGTTACGGAGAAACGTTGTTTCGCAAAGTGATTAAGCTCAACCGATCAGCAAGGGAATGCTCCTCTAAAAATCGTAATGCCTCCCCCCATGGGGTTTGAGCTGGCTGTGAGGCAGTAGTGATGACGATTTAGGCAACCCACTCGGGGCTTTGACATTGGGTTTTTCATCGGCAGAATCGCATAATGCGTAGTGCATCATATGCCGATCGGCATGCTTTCTAAGTTTTACAAAGTATTTTGGGAGCCGCAGCAAGTCGCAACAGAATTCGTAAATATTCTTCTCGAAAAGTACGCGATTGCTGACATCGTTTACGCCACCTCAGCCGTCAACGATTACAAGCCAACGTGGCGTATGGTTAGCTTGACTCGATTGGCGTTAAGTAAACACGATCGCCAACTTGGATATTCAGTTCTTTTGAGCGGCCGCCGCGCAGCTCAATTACTTGATCAATTTCTTCCTTGGATGGATAGCTAGGACAAGGATCGGCTTGGCAAGGCGGCACGTTGTGCTGAATTTCGCGAATAATGCCCTCCCGGATGTAGAGCATGTCCAGAGGAATGAGCGTATTTTTCATCCAAAACCCAACTCGGCGGGCGGGCTGAAAGGGAAACAGCATACCTTCATCATCCGGAAGCGCGGGCCGAAACATCAAACCAATCTGCTGCTGCTGGGGAGTGGCGGCAACAGCGAGTTTGAACTGTGTCTGATTAATCGTGGCGAGCAGTGTCAGCGGCAAAGTTTGAAACGATTGGGTCGCAGAAGTGCTAATAGCAGGTGGCGGCGAAGATTTTGGGGCAGTCGCTTGCTTCGCTGGTGCCATAGTACAGCTGAGTAAGCCAATACTGAGCGGCATGAGCAGCCAAACTGCGAGTTGTCTAACTTTCCCGTAGTACATAGCCAATGCCTCGCACAGTTTGGATCAGTCGTTTGCCACCCTCGTCTTCGAGTTTGAGGCGCAGGTATCGGATATACACCTCAATTACATTGGATTCACCGACATAATCGTAACCCCAGACATTCTCGAGGATCTGCTCCCGCGATAGAACATCACGCGGATGCTCCATCAAATACTTCAGTAATTCGAATTCCTTCATCGTTAAGTCGATCGTGCGGCCATTGCGCAGCACTTGTCGTGTCCCTAAGTCTAAGACCAAATCGCCAAATCGCAATTGGGCTTGACTGACAACCTCAGTCTTCAGGTAGAACTGGACCATTTTGATCAAGTCATCACCACGGTAGGGCTGTTTCAGAAAATAATCGTCAGCCCCTGCTTCGAGACAAATTACCCGATCGTCAACACTATCCCGGTTCATCATCAGTAATATCGGCAGGCGCAGTCCCTTTTGACGTAACCGCTCGCAAAACCCGAGGGCTGCCTCATTATCAAGCCCACGATCGACAATTACCATCGCTGGATCACGCTCAATTGTCTGATGGAAAGCTTCATTCGCATCATGCAGCACAATGGTCTGATAGCCGACTTCCTGTAGATCGCTACTAGCATGCTTGCCGACGATCCCATCGGATTCCAAAATGAGAATGCATGGCGTTAGATTATCCGCGCTTTCCGTTGTCCGGACACTAGTCGGATTACTCATTGAAGATCACCCCCGAGAGGATTGAAGTTGCAAAACTAACCGAAACGATCGGCGAATTTGCTTTCTTATCTTAACGATCCATGACCGTTATCTTCCCATAGGCTGCCTTGCCTGCAGCAAGACCGCTACAAATCACGATTTTCACAGCGTTACGCCAATTTACGGATCCAAATCATCTAAGGCTGATGATGATTGTGGTGATTGCTGCCGTTTTGGCCCTCGGGTTTTGCCACATGAGCAATACCCCAACCCAATTTGTCTTGGAGTAAATCGAAAAACTGACCTGGTTTCAAACGAATAAACCGCGCCGGATAGGGGGCTTTTTCGATGCGGACACAGTCCTCTGGGAAAACATAGCATCCGGCATTGCCATCAACGACCATCACAAGTCGGGCCGAAGTCGCCGGAAAAATTGTTACGGGTTCAGTATTGCTAAATACCAGTCCCCGTGAAGCCAAGGAATGAGGGCAGATCGGCACCATATGCATCACAGGAATGCCGGGAGTAATCACCGGCCCACCAGCCGATAGCGAGTAAGCCGTAGAACCGGTTGGGGTCGACAAAATAATGCCATCGGCGGCAATATCGACGCGGCTAAAACGGCCCACCTCAACCTCAAAGTGACACATGCTGGTGAGCGGTTCGCGATGAATAACCATTTCATTCAGTCCGAGGGCTTCCCAGAGCATCACGCCCTCGCGGTAAACCTGAACCATCAACATGGCCCGGTTCTCAATCTCATATTCTCCAGCGAGTACGGCTTCTAAAGCCGCGTCGAGCTGCGGCGATAACACTTCAGTTAAGAAGCCTAGATGGCCTGTATTCACCGCCAGCAAAGGTATGTGTCTGGGTGCAATCTGGCGAAATGCCGATAGGACAGTCCCATCGCCACCTAAAACAATCGCAAACACCATATCCTTATCGAAGCCAGGGGGAGAAATCCGTTCAATCGGGGTATGGCAAATCGGACTACCAGGAGCAGCATAACCTAAAATTCCGCCGGCTCCCGTTGCCGTTGCGACTTCCCAGCCATAGGCCTCGAGCTGCTGCTGCAAAAGTATCGCCCCCTCACAAGCAGAGGGCTTTTGGTCGTTATAGATGATGCCCGCTTTAGGCACGATCGGTTATCCAAAATACGAAGAGGGCAACTCAAGCAGTAGGAAGATTCCTAGCTTCATCAGCTTAAACAATAATTTAGAATCGCGGGTAAGCGCGTTCGGTTTTCTTTTTCTTTTTCTTTTTCTTCTGCTCTTGGGCCAGCTCGACCTCTTTCAGTTTTTTGAGAATGCGGCTGAAGTACTCCTGCATATACTCCTCGAGGGTGGACATTTCCCCGACATCCAGGCCAAAGGTCTGATACACCGTATCCATCGGTGCATTCAACTCACGCCCAGTGGCCATCACCTCAGTAAACGCTAGCCGATCGGCAATATTCCAAGTCCATTGAAAAAAGCGTAATATCTTCCCAATGCCACGGACCAAGCCGAGCGGTACAGTGGTCACTTTAGCGGTTTTATTCGAGTAACGTTCACACAGCCGGATAATATCCTCTGACCCCCAAGCTCGGGTCCCCACGACGGGAAAAGTCTGTTTCTCAGTTTCCGGCACTTTCAGCGCCCGGACCGCGAATTTTGCAATGTCGATCGTATCCATGTAGGCAATGGGGGAAGTCTTGCCGGTCAGCCAGACTGGTTGACCTTCCAAGATGGGAATGGCATACTGACCAATTAATCCCTGCATAAACCCAGCCGGTCGCAAAATGGTGTAATTCAGGCCAGATTCTGACAAATACCGCTCCATACAATGCTTAATATGCATCAGCGGCACGTCAGGAAACTTATCATTATCGAGAATTGAGAAGAAGATGTAGCGATCAACTCCCGCTTTCTTCACCGCTGCGATCAGATTTAATTTGCCTTCCCAATCGACTTTCTTAATGCTGAGGGCATCAGTCGCGCGGGCGGTCGCCGCATCAATTACAGCAGTGACGCCTTCTAGCGCATCATCTAAGCTTTCAGGGTCGAGCAGATTGCCACTCACCAATTGAGCTCCCCACTCCTTTAGGAAAGCCGCCCGCTTCTGACTCCGCACAAGGCAACGAACTTCGTAACCCTCATCTAATGCGCGGCGCGTAACCTGTCTTCCTAATGTGCCTGTGGCACCCACAATTAATAGGGTCATGGGGTTCTACGAGAACTTTGTGACAAAATGTTAACTTCCTGGATGCATTCTATCAGAAAGTGTTCGGGAATACGATTCGAAGAATGCATGAACCTTCTTAGATGACAGGTTTTTGAGCCACTTCAGCATTTCTGAGTAGGTCGTTGAATGCGGCGGCACCCCTAAATCGGATCAGCATGTCACAAAAAAGCCAAAGGCCAATGACTCAACCTTTGACTGCTCAATCCGAAGCGACTATATGATGTGATCCCAGCGAGTATCGGAACGGGGTAAACTCGGTCAACTACTCTTCGCCACCTTGAATCTTCAATAGCCCAAAACCGATGACTAACCCCACTAAAATCAGCGTGAAGCATAAAATCGCTGTGGTAAAAATCTCTCCCATGAAAACCTCTCCTATAAACAAGCTGGCGGGACGAATACGACGCCGAGATTTAGTAAAACTGGCTTCAGCAATTGTAAACCAATTCCCGCCGCTCTCATAAAATGCAAATATAAACGCAGAAACGGGAGATCATAAAATTGTGACGCTTGATTCCGGTAGCACCAAACCTAAACTGGTCATTACAACTGGCGATCCGGCGGGAATTGGCTTGGAAGTGGTGCTGAAAGCATTAACTGATCGCGCCGCCCTACAAACCTGGACGAGGCAAGCCGATTTATCGATCGTGGGTAGCCGCAAGTTGATCCATCAGACTTGTGCATATTTGGGTGTGGGTGAGATCGATCGCGCGATCACGCTGATCGATATTCCGGACGGCGACGACCAAATCACCATTGGCCGAGGGAATGCGGCCAGTGGTGCGGCCAGTTTTCGGTATCTGAGTCGGGCGATCGAACTGGCGCTAGCCGGCAAGGTCAACGGCATTGTGACCGCCCCGATCGCCAAATCCGCTTGGAAAGCCGCAGGACATATTTACCCTGGCCAAACCGAACGGTTGGCCGAACAAGCACAGGCTGATCGCTTTGGCATGATGTTTCTCGGTCGATCGCCCCATACAGATTGGGTCCTCCGAACCTTATTGGCAACGGTGCATATCCCCCTGCGCCAAGTGCCAGAGGAGCTGACGCCAGCGCTCATGACCCGTAAATTAGCGCTACTCCTGGATTGCCTCAAGCAGGACTTTGGCCTGGCCGCGCCCCAGATCGCGATCGCCGGTCTGAATCCCCACAGTGGCGAACTGGGGCAACTTGGGACTGAAGAGGTCGATTGGTTACAACCGTGGCTCGAGGAAGCCCGATTCCGCTATCCCCAGGTGAAATTAGCAGGCTTAATTCCCCCCGATACCATGTGGGTCAAACCGGGACAGGCTTGGTTTCATGACGGCACAACTCCGACAGCCGATGCTTACCTCGCGCTGTACCACGATCAGGGATTGATTCCAGTGAAGCTGATGGCATTTGATCGGGCGGTGAATACATCGATCGGTTTGCCCTTCGTCCGCACCTCGCCAGACCATGGCACAGCATTTGATATCGCCGGTAAAGGCATTGCCAGCCCGCAAAGTATGAAAAGCGCGATCGCGTGGGCAATTTATCTTTGTCAGCAGCGTTTGAAGCAATCAGAATTGGAAGATTCTTCAGCGGCTTGCCCCGACGCGTGAGTCAATCCTCTATGATCAATATAAGCAAAAGAAGTTGTATTGTTCGTTAACTCCAATCGTTAACTGCCGAGTATGCCTACTGATCGTCGAGTCGCCCGTGTCGCCGAGCAAATTAAGCGAGAAGTCAGCCAGATGGTCATGTCCGGCATCAAGGACGAGCGCGTCGGCACGGGTATGGTAAGTGTCACAGATGTGCGGGTTTCGGGTGATTTACAGCACGCCAAGATTTTTGTCAGTATTTATGGCTCCGATGAAGATCGGAGCGAGACGATGGCTGGTCTGTCTTCGGCGACGGGTTTTGTACGGCGGGAGTTGGGCAAGCGGGTGCGATTGCGCCGGACGCCGGAAGTGATATTTGTGGAAGATCGTTCACTCGAGCGCGGTACGGAGATTCTTGGTTTGATTAATCAGCTGACAGAAGAGCGGAAGACTACGGGGGTTGAGGATTGGCTGGAGTCGGAAGCGGCGGCAGAGCGGGCCGAGTCTGAGTCTGAGGAGGAGTAGGGTTTAGCCGTATTCTTTGGCCGATCGTCTATGTGAAACGTCGTTGAAGTGCGGGGGTGAGCGGTTTATGGGAAAGATCCGGATTTTCAGGCTTTGACGGATAGCGCGATCGTTGGTTGGCCAGCATGACGAGTTTGCGGCTTGGACAGGCCATTGATGTGGATTTGGGGCCAACGTGGGGTTCGGCAACGGGCAAGATTCGCCCCTGTGTCCAAGCGTAGGACATTTGCATTAAGCATAGGCAAGGTCTTTGTGGGAATTGGCATCTGACTGGTGATAGATGGGCCGATCGGCATCAGTTTGGAGCGGATTCTCTACAATGGGGGAGAATTTGGTTGATGTGTCGTCCGCTGCCCATCTGTCATGCCTCAAGATCTGCAAGAACAACCGAAAGAGAAGGATTCCGATAAAACCTCGGAAAAGCCCTCATTCAATGAACAGTTCGGCGAACTCATCGTTAAGTTTCTAATGGCAGGTGGCGTCTCGGCTGGAGGCGTGGGGGCTTTTTGGTCGCTGTTTAAGGAAAGTGATGTACCGAAAGCAATCGCGTCCGCCGCAATCGGCCTAGTGATTACCTATGGTGCAAGTCTGTTGGGACCTGTGCATGAAGGGACAAAAAGAAGATTTGGTAGAGCTGGAACTGTAATTGATAAGTCGATCGATGACCGCTTGGCAAGGCTTCTCGCCGCAACGACCCATGCGGAGGATGCCTACTTGCTCTGTCAGGCATTGGACTGCCGCGACTACAAATCCGAGGGCGTGATCCGGCGTGATCGCATCTTTACGCCGATGCTCGAAGAGGTATTTGTCCCGTTGGAATTGGATACTAGCGCATTACAACCTGGATTCCGAAACGCAACCCAGATGGAAGCGGAATTTCAGCGGATACGGTGTATTTGGGACTTTTTGACGGATGCCGATCGTGTCCCGGCCTATCGCCAGTTAGCGATCGTTGCCTGGGGTGGATTTGGCAAAACCACGCTGCTGAAGCATTTGGCCTATATGTACGGTAGCGGCAACTCTGTAGACATTCAGCCACCAGTCTCACGCTTGATTCCGATTCTCTTGCCACTGCGCAAGTATCGTAAACAAATCACGCAGGAAGACCCGCTGGGCTTACCAGAATTGATCATGCAGTATCACGTCAAAGAACTGGCCGAACTGGATGAGCGGAATCGTCTGACCAACTTACCGAGTGATTGGGCCAAGCAAGTTCTGATTAAAGGTCGCGCCTTGGTCATGTTTGACGGATTTGACGAAATTCCGGTGACTGAGCGCAGGGCCTTCAGCCGTTGGATTAGCCGTCAGATGCAACGCTTTGATAAATCTGTGTTTATTTTGGCTTCGCGACCCACGGCTTATAAGGAGAATTTCATTGAGCCATTGCGCACCAAAATTTGGGTCAGGCCACTCACAAAACCACAACAAACCAAGTTTGTCCACCAGTGGTATGCCTGCCAGGAAAAGCTCGATCGTGGCGGCCGCAATACTCCAGAAGTGCAGCGAGAAGCCAAGCACAATGCCGATAATTTACTTAACCAAATCCATAATACCGATCGACCAGAGTTGGCCGACTTAGCCAAAAATCCGCTATTGCTGAATTTACTGGCCAGCTATCACCGCAGCGAACCAGGAGTAGAGCTGCCCCGGCAACGGGCCGAACTCTACCAGGATATTTGTACGTTGCAGTTACGCAAGCGCCCAGATGCGCGGGAAATCGCATTGCCGTTGTCTCCGGCAGATCGTCAAGCGGTGCTGCAAAGTGTGGCCCTGAAGATGATGCAACGTGGTTTGCGACTGATCGATGAAATGGATCTGCTGGAATTGATCACGCAGATCCTGAAGGAACAAGAACATACATCCGTCACCGCAGCAGACTTCCTGAAGCAGATTGTGGATGTGAGTGAGCTGATTGTGCAGCAGGGCTTAGAGGGCTATGAGTTTGCCCATTTGAGCTTTCAGGAGTTCTTGGCAGCGGCACAGATCAAAGCGTTACGACAGGAGGAGATGCTATACCCACATCTGAAGGATGCCGATAGTGGGGACGAAAATCGTGCTTGGTGGCGACAGACGATCTTCCTGTATGCCGCTCAGGTCAATCCTGTGAAGTTAATCCGTGAAGCCATTCGACAGGAAGCTGGCAATCTCGCTAGTGCTTGCTACCAGGAAACCCAGCGGGCTTTACCAGCGGAAATCGAAGCAGAATTTAAGGCGCTCCAACCTCAGGTTCAAAACGCGAAATATGCCGAATTAACAAGATTACTTCAAGCAGCCGAATGGGAAGCCGCAGACAAAGAAACTTACCGACTCATGATTACCACCGTCGGCAAAGAAGATGGGCAATGGTTCGATCGTGCCGACCTCGAAAATTTTCCCTGCGAAGACCTATTAACCATCGATCGGCTATGGGTTACAGCAAGTAACGGCCACTTTGGGTTCTCAGTGCAGAAAAAGATGTGGGAAGAATGCGGTAGCCCAATGACATCGGGGAAAGAATGGGATGAGTTTTGCGTTAAGGTAGGATGGCAAAACTCGGATGCCAGCGCCTACTTGAACTACTCTGACCTAAGAAAAAACCCTCTTCATTCTCCCGCAGGAGAATTCCCCGCATGTATGTTGGGGGGTTGGAGTGGTATGGGCTCTTTTCTCGCGCAAAGAGTTGTGAACTATGGCTCTTTTCTCGCGCAAAGACTTGTGAACTGTAGCACACAGCAGTCCTAGAGATTTTTTACGGTTTGTAACAGCAGCTATTTCATCGTCAAATCACCCCTTTCAGCGATTCCTTACCTGGCACCACGCTCAACCTCAATCAGGTCAAGGATCCGGCGGTTTCTGCGGATATTGTTTGTCCGGTTCCCCCCTTTTGAAGGGGGGCGAGGGGGGATCAGACCCCAAAGCGAAGTCGGCCAACCCAACCCACATTGAGATTGAAGACCGATCGCGCAGATTGTGATCCCCCTAAATCCCCCTTCAAAAGGGGGACTTTGAAATCAGTTCATTAATCTGTTCACACACAGCATCAAACTCTTCTAAAACTTGGGTGAAGGAGGATCACACCCCAAAGCGAAGCCAACAAACCCTGACCACATTGAGATTGAAGACCGATCGCGCAGATTGTGATCCCCCTAAATCCCCCTTCAAAAGGGGGACTTTGAAATCAATTCATGAATCTGTTCACAAACAGCATCAAACTCTTCTAAAACTTGCTGATTGGTGAACCGCATAATCCTCAAGCCATAACCTTCCAAAATGGCCGATCGCTCTGCATCATACGCCTGCCCCTGCTCCGTAAAATGACTATCACCATCCACCTCAATCACTAACCGCAACGCCGCACAGTAAAAATCAACAATGAAATGCTCGATCGGGCGTTGTCGTAGAAACTTCACAGGCAAAGGCCGTAAACAATCCCGCCATAACTTCTTTTCTGCAGGCGTTGGATGCTTCCGCATCGCCTTTGCCCGAAACACTAAATCTGAGTTGTAAGGCAAATGAAAATCAGTTGTATTGAGCTTAGTCGGTCGAGCCATTCAATGCACTAGAAAATGCCAACACTCCCGATTATTACACCGCACCATCACGTGATAGCACCAGCCAGACTTGAGAACTCTTGATTTCCGCATAGCATGGCAAGCCCCCAAATCCCAATTCTGGGAGCTGACAGTGACGTATGCTTAGGGCTTCACCATTTGGATTTTGGCCCGATCGAACCAGATTGCGCAGGACGATCGGTGGCATGATGAGGATGCTTCAGCGTTTTCCCTTCTGTTATGTCTTTCCCCGACCTCGCTTCCCTGCCCCTGCCCAAACTTGCCGCCCAGACGATCGTCGTGCGGACGACAGGATTCCTGTTCGATCATCAATTGCAATACCCGCAGTGGGAGGCCGATTCCCAAACACTGCGGCATCTGATTGAGGAAATTGGCATCGGTGGCGTCATTTTGCTGGGGGGCAGTACAGCGGAAGTGGCCTTGAAGATTCAGCAGATGCAAAGCTGGGCCGAGGTGCCGCTGCTGATTTGTGCCGATATTGAAGAAGGCATTGGACAACGTTTCACCGGAGCAACTTGGTTTCCGCCACCAATGGCTTTGGCCGGTGTGGCACAGCGGGATTTAGCAAACGCGATCGCCTTAGCGGAGCAGATGGGCGCGGTGATTGCCCAAGAAGCCATCGCAATCGGCCTAAATTGGCTACTCACGCCCACCGTCGATGTGAATAATAATCCCGATAATCCGGTGATTAACGTGCGGGCGTTTGGCGAAACACCGGCAGTTGTGAGTGAATTAACCACTGCCTATATTCGTGGCGCACAGCAATTTCCAGTATTGACTACGGCAAAGCATTTTCCAGGGCATGGGGATACGGCGATCGATTCACACTTGGATTTACCGACGATCGCCCATGATTTAGCCCGACTCGAGGCGATCGAATTGGCCCCGTTTAGGACGGCAATTGCCATGGGAGTGGACTCCGTGATGAGTGCCCACCTGAATGTGCCAGCACTTGACCCGCTTAGACCAACGACCTTCTCGCGTAAAGTGATGACGGATTTGCTGCGGGGAGAACTGGGGTTTGACGGGTTAATTGTGACGGATGCACTCGTGATGGGCGCGATCGCCGATCGATATGGCAATGCGGAGTCCGTGATTCAGTCAATTGAAGCGGGTGTTGATGTAATTATGATGCCGATGGATGCGGTGGGGGCAGTTAAGGCGATTTGTCAGGCGGTGGCATCAGGACGGTTGAAGCGGGCCCAAATTGAGTCAGCCGTAGCGCGCATTTACTCAGCGAAGCGTAAAGTCACCCAAAATTTTGACCCATCAACAACGCCGATGCCCAACCGACAAGGTATCACGGCCAATCAGCTGATCAGCCACATTGCCCAACCAGTCGCCATGCAAACGGCGGAAGATATCGTACGACAGTCGATCATCGCCCATCCCCGAGGTCAACTGCCACCCGTCACCAATGGCCGCAATTTAATCCTGACTGATACGTTGCTGGATTCTCGATTAATTGGCCGCTTGTCCCCTACGGTGTTACGGCCGTCCAGTCAGGGATTTACACAGTTAGAAATCGTCGATTGCAATACACTCAGTTGGCAGCCCACACATGCGGCCCCAACGCTGCTACAACTATTTATTCGGGGTAATCCGCTACGGGGAATTCAGGCAACTGTGCAGCAGGCTAAAGCTGTTTTAGAACAACTGCTACAAGGGCAACAGGTCAAGGCACTAGTGCTCTACGGCAGCCCCTACGTATTTGAAACATTCTCGCTACTTATGCCGGATGCGATACCCTGCTGCTTTAGCTATGGCCAAATGCCCGTAGCACAGCAAATCACTTTGGAACGGCTGTTTGGTTGTGCTGGACCTGACCGAGGGAGAACAGACAAAGAGGGTTTATTTTGACTTGGCTGGGTGCAATGTCGACCAACAACCTCGCCTTGAGTCGCATCAACTCACATATCTAGACAGGCTTCACACGCATTAATGCCTGGCCAAATTCGACCGGTTGCCCATTCTGCACCAGAATCTCAACCACTTCACCCGTTACCTCAGCCTCGATCTCGTTCATAATCTTCATGGCTTCAATGATACAAACAGTCTGAGCTGTCTGCACCCGATCGCCCACTTGAATAAACGGTGGCTCATCCGGAGCGGGAGCAGAATAGAATGTCCCCACGATCGGTGAAGTAATATCGACATATTTGCTGTCTTGTGGCGGCGATGTGATTGGGGTCATCGACGGGCTTGAGGGCGGTGGTGTTGCGGGCGTCCCCAATGGCAACGGTGCAGCTGCTTGGACTACTTCCGATGACACAACTACCGGCGGCGCATAATGCGTACCGCGCCGAATGTTTAGTTCAAAGTCACCCTCTTTCAAATTGATTTCTGAAATATCGGTTTCATTCAGCGTCAGCAGGATTTCCCTGAGGTCTTTAGCGTCCAGAGGCACGATCGTTATTTCTCCCAAAAATATTAAACGGTCAGTATACGGCTCGATGCTTTAAGCCGCCAATACCCGCCGAAAACAACTGACCGCTTTTACATTGGGCCAGCTGCCCAACCAGGGCCATAAACCTTATAATGCAAACTCTTCAAAATCTTAACTGCTCTCACGCCCCAAATATTTGTCATCACGGGTATCGATACGAATCTTTTCACCCGTCGAGATGAACAGCGGTACCATCACGGTGGCACCCGTCTCGACCTTCGCTGGCTTTGTCCCACCTTGAGCCGTATCGCCCTTAACGCCCGGATCAGTCTCAGTCACGGCTAAAGTCACTGAGTTTGGCAATTCAACTTCCAGTACCTTGCCATTCCAGGTCACAACGTTGACTTCCATTTCTTCTTTGAGATATTTCACCCCGGCACCGATCTGCTCCGCTGACAGCCGACCTTCCTCATAGGTTTCCATATTCATGAAAACATAGTCATCGCCATCCCGATAGGTATGCTGCATGACATCTTTTTCTAACGTTGCTTGGGGAACTGTTTCGCCCGCCCGGAAAGTCCGCTCTAGTACACTACCAGTCTGGACGTTCTTGAGCTTTGCTCGAACAAAGGCAGCACCTTTACCCGGTTTGACGTGAAGGAATTCGACAACCTTCCATACTGCGCCATCAAGTTCGATGCTGACGCCGGGACGAAAATCGTTGCTGGAAATCATGGACTTATTTTTGAGCAAAATATTCGGCTACTTATTTTACCGTTGCATGCAACCTTTTCGACCGACCCATCAATAGATTCAGGCAATTCGGTAAAAGTGGCATCGCTGGATGTATCGAATTAGCGTCCCCAAGCCATGTCAGAATTAAACATAATGTGGCTCAAGTCACCTAAATTGCTTGACCTAATTTGAGTAAGGCAGTGAACTGCCAAATTGGTGTGATTTGAGCGAATTAGCAATAATTTCAGGATTGAAGTTGATATGTCTTTTTTGAATCGGTTCATACGAGTGGGTTTGGCTACCTTACTGTCGATTACCCTACTGGGTTGGACATCGAGTGCCCAAGCGCTACCGCAGGGAAATGCCATTAAAGACCCCAAAGCGCTGCTGCGCTATTCGTTACCGATCGATAATCCAACCATTCGCAAGGTTCAAACGTCTCTCGAGGATATTGCCTACCAATTGCGGGCCGTGCGGCGTTGGGGACCGGCATTATCCGATGTGAAGAGCGCTGATTTGGTGATCCTGAACAAAAAAGATAAAATCCTGGCGGCGATTCCTGAAGCGCGTCTTCCTCAGGCAGAAACCCTAATCAACCAAATTCAAGCAGGGACGACTAATCTTAGATCCTTTGCGGAGGCGGAGGACAAAGAAGCAACCCTTGCTGAACGTCTGCGTGTTTTGGATTTAGTGGGTGAACTAGAAGCATTGATGGTCCAAGACTTCCCGTTTGAAGTTCCCGAGGAATATAGCAATCTGCCACAACTCAAAGGTCGTGCTACGGTCGAATTCAAAACGACTCAGGGAGACCTGACAGCGGTGTTAGATGGCTACAGTGCGCCAGTGACCGCAGGCAATATTGCTGACTTAATCGATCGCGGTTTCTATAACAATATGAAAATCGATCGAGCGGAAGAGTTTTATGTGGTGCAGACTGGCAATCCCGAGGGGCCGGAGGAAGGGTTTATTGATCCAACCACAAAGCAGTATCGTGCGATTCCGCTGGAAATTTTGGCCCAGGGTGATAAGGAACCAGTTTATGGCATTACATTTGAAGATTTGGGACGGCCTTTAGATCAACCAGTGCTACCATTTTCCTCCTATGGTGCGATGGCCATGGCTCGCCCCAATGAGGAGCCCGATGGTGGTTCTTCGCAATTCTTCTTCTTCCTATTTGAGCCGGAATTGACCCCGGCCGGAATTAACCTGCTGGACGGACGGTATGCCATTTTCGGATATGTCGTAGAAGGCAATAATGTGTTGGGCAAGCTGACAACTGACGACAAGATCATTTCAGCGAAGGTGGTAAGTGGATTGGAAAATCTGCAACAGCCTAAAGCGTAGTCGGAGTTAGATAATTTCTGATAGACCGTCGGCGTTAATTGGGGCGGCGGCGGTTTTGTGTAAGCCCGTTATGATATGGGTATGCTGACGCAATTGCGATTTGAGAATTTTAAGTCCTGGAAAGATACGGGGGAGATTCGGATCGCTCCCCTGACGGGATTCTTTGGGACGAATAGCTCCGGGAAGACGGCGATTCTTCAGTTTTTGCTGATGCTGAAACAGACGGTTGAATCCAATGATTTGAGCCAAGTACTGAATTTTGGGGATGTGCCTAAGTATGTTGATTTAGGGACGTTTATCAATGTTGTGCATAAAAAACAACTTCCTAGCTCAGGATATTTTTCTTTGACATGGAATAGTTGGAATCAAGATTCACCAAGATTAGCAGGCTCAATATGGCTGCATCTTCCTACTCCAGAGTGGATAGAATTTAGTGCTGATCTGGAATTTGGCGACAGTGATTTATTAGTTAAACAGATGGCCTATGCGTATCCAACAGAAGGAGCATCGCCTAGATCAATTGGGATGAAGAGGCAGGATAGTCATTACCTGCTAGAGAGGAGAGCCACTGATCAAGCTACTCAAGATGATACTCAATGGTCTGCTCCAGTGAAAATATACGGTTTCCCAGCTGGGGCACTCGACGGTGATTTGTTCTTTGCGAATAATACCAGCATACGTTTTGAGCAATGTTTTCACTACCTTTATTACCTTGGGCCGATTCGAGATTATCCGAAGCGCTTCTATGGTTGGTCGGGTGAAAATCCACAGGATGTCGGACGGCGAGGTGAAAAGACGATCGCGGCTCTCCTGTCAGCCCGCAAGCAAGACCCCGAAATCGAAATCAAAATTGCCCATTGGCTTAAAGTTATGGGCTTGATCGATGATTTCAAAGTCGATCTGATTGCGCCAGAACAGCGACTCTATCAAGCCTCTGTCCGCATCGCCCCTGGTGGAACCTACTCATCCATTACCGATGTCGGCTTCGGCGTATCGCAAATTCTGCCCGTGCTGGTGCTGTGCTACTACGTACCCAAAGGTTCGACGATTATTTTCGAGCAACCCGAAATCCATCTACATCCGAGTGCCCAGCAAAAGCTTGCCGATGTCTTCATCGACGTGATCAAAAATCGCGAGGTGCAAATCATCATCGAGAGCCATAGCGAACACCTGCTGCATCGTTTACAGCGTCGGATTGCCGAAGAGAAGTTGTTACCAGAGCAAGCGGCACTGTACTTTTGCCAAATGGAACAGGATGGTGCTTCAAGCCTCACAGAACTGGAGCTCGATGCCTTTGGCAATATTAAAAACTGGCCACAGAATTTCTTTGGGGATCAAATGGGTGATTTAGTGGCCATGACTGATGCCGCAATGATGCGTCAGATTGGACAAGAGGCGGGGTAATGAGAGCGATCGTGGATACGAATGTGCTGATAGTAGCGAACAGTCGTGATTGCCCTCAAGCTAACCCTGCTTGCATTATGCATTGCGTTCGTCTCCTGCGAAAGATTCAAACCGAAGGGGTAATAGTGATTGATGATTCTCGGCTGATCATCAAAGAATATGAAAAGAACGTTTCCAATACAGGACAGCCAGGGACAGGCGATGCTTTTTTGAAGTGGGTGTTGGTCAATCAGGGACAATTACAGCGTTGTGAACCGGTGACAATAACCCCTACAGATGAAAACCAATTTGCCGAGTTCCCGGCCGATCCAGACTTAGAAAAGTTTGACCCTAGCGATCGTAAATTTGTCGCCGTTGCCATAAGCCACCCTGAAACGCCCCCAATCCATAACGCAGTCGATTCTGATTGGAAAATCTATCAGCTTGCCTTAGAGCGCAATGGCCTCACGATTGAGCAGTTATGCCCCGATTGCCTGAAGCAAGCATGAAGCAAACTGTCGGACAACTCGGTGAACAAGGTTTACTCAAACTTGTGCAACAGTTTTGCCCAGCGGATGTGGTGGGGGATGATGCCGCAGTATTGGCGACAAATCCAGGAGAGTCGATCGTTATTACCACCGATGTTTTAGTCGATAACGTTCATTTTAGCGATCGGACAACACCGCCACATAGTGCTGGTTGGCGAGCGATAGCGACAAATCTGTCTGACCTCGCTGCGATGGGCGCAAAGCCCCTAGGAATGACAATCGGATTAGGATTACCGCCCACAACCTCAGTGTCATGGGTAGAAGCACTCTATCAGGGGATGAGCGACTGCCTACAGCAGTTTGGTGGGGCGATTGTCGGCGGGGATATTGTGCGATCGCCCGTACGGACGATCGCCATTACAGCCTTTGGCCAAGTCCAACCGGCGCAGGTGATTACCCGATCGGGGGCGCAAGTCGGTGATGTCATTATCGCGACGGGTGTACATGGTGCCGCTCGGGCAGGTTTGGCATGCTTGCTAAATCGCGATGTGGCGATTACAGGGGCTGACCGCAGCTCGCTGATCGCGGCGCATCAATATCCCTGTCCGCGTTTCGATGTATCGCGTCAATGCCAAGGCTGGCAAGTGGCAGGGATGGATTCGAGTGACGGCTTAGCCGATGCAATCCTACAAATTTGTCGATCTAGCCATGTCGGTGCAATGATTACCCACTTGCCTATTCCAGCGGCGATCAGCAGTTGTGTCCAAGCAAAAGACTGGACGCTGTATGGGGGTGAAGATTTTGAGCTGGTATTGTGTTTGTCTGAAAGCAATGCCCAGAAACTAAGGCAACAGCTGTCAGATATCACGATTGTTGGACAGATTACCGCAGGACAAACGGTTCAGCTATGCGATCCCCGGTTTGCGCCAGAGATGCTACACCTCGATCGAGGATTTCAGCATTTCTCGGGGGCTGACTGAATCATATCCCCCGGAGACATTAACGTGATATGCGATAGAGCAAGAAGCCGCCTACGCCCAAGCCAATCAGGGTAGGTGACCACGCCGCC
Organism: uncultured cyanobacterium; assembly: GCA_963704065.1. Taxonomy (GTDB): domain Bacteria; phylum Cyanobacteriota; class Cyanobacteriia; order Leptolyngbyales; family Leptolyngbyaceae; genus Romeriopsis. The sequence goes on from CAVPGX010000002.1 coordinate 31,521, forward strand.
ATAATCGGCGACAGCACCTCCATCAAGCCAAGCGAATCACAAATAAATGCAATTAAGTAGTAGCCAAAAATAATTAGGATGCTAACTGCAAAGCTAGTGCCCTTGCCCGATCGCTGCGGACGCATGCCAAGCGTGGAGCCAATCAAGCCAAACACCAGACAAACAAACGGGATCGCCAGCTTTTGCTGAATCCGTAGGCGCAGTTTATACGCCTGCTTTGTATCACCGGTTTTATTCGATAGTTCTAGCGCATCCTGCAATTCCATAATGTTCATTTCCATCCAGTCTTGCTTCCGATAGGCCAAATCCAACGGTGTTCGCGGCAGCTGAATTTCTTGCTCCGCAAACTTAAAAATGTTGCGGTAGGAGCCATCGGGAGAGACGGCATAAATAGTGCCATCCGAAAACTGCCAACGGCCTTTATTCACATCCCACTTCGCGGCATCGGCCGTAATAATCTGCGTCACCCCCGCCTGCGAAAAATCCAATACAGTAATACCGGAAAGGACTTCACCATCAAACTGCCTCGCATAAAAGATCCGCGCCAACCCACGCCGCGGCGCCCCATTCTCATCAATCAAATCCGCATATTCGGAGGAAAGGATATTTTCCTCTTGGAACTTCTTAATATCCTTTTTGAGGGCAGTTCTGAGGGTTACTGTAGCTTGGTAGTTTGCCGCTGGCACGATCGCTTCGTTGAAGGCAAAGCTGGCCATCGTAATCAGCAGGCTGAGGCATACGGCCGGTACCACCAGCCGATAGACACTAATTCCCGCACTTCGCAGTGCGATCAGCTCGCTATCCGTCGAGAGCCGACTGTACATCATCAACGTTGCCAGCAGCGTGGACATCGGCAAGGCATAGCTGACGTAGAGCGGCATCTGCAAGAAAAACACCTGGATGGCGATATCCAGGGGAAGATTAACCTGAGTAATTTGTCGGATCAGATCGAATAACGCCCCGACAGAAACCCCGATCGACGAAAACGCCGCCACCCCAAACAAAAATGGCAGCAGCAACTGTTTCAGCAAATAGCGATCGAGCACGGAAATTCGGAAGGGATTCCAGAGAAACGATGTTTGCTTTTGCTTCAGGGTGGCTGACATGAAGTTATTGCGGGGATGGGGAACTCAGAGATCAAGAAGATAGCTCAGGGCTGGAAGTTTTCGCCTAGGTAATACTGCCTGACGAGGGGATTGGCGTAAAGTTCTTCGCCGTTGCCGGAAGCCAGAATTTGCCCGTCCCGCATAATATACGACCGATCGGTAATTGCTAACGTTTCGCGCACATTATGGTCGGTGATCAAGATACCAATCTGACGATCGCGGAGGCGCGCAATGATCGTTTGGATCTCCGCCACGGCGATCGGATCAACCCCGGCAAAAGGTTCGTCGAGTAACAGAAATTTCGGCCCATTGGGTCCAGAAGCAAGGGCACGCGCCAGTTCCGTGCGGCGACGCTCACCTCCAGAGACTTGAATGCCGAGATTACGGGCAACTTTCTCCAGCCGAAATTCAGCCATGAGGGACTGCAAGCGATCCGACCATTCCCGTTGAGGCACAGCCGTCTGCTGCAGTACAAGCAGAATATTGTCAGCAACGCTCAGATACCGAAAGATGCTCGCTTCTTGGGCAAGATAGCCAATGCCGCTGCGGGCGCGCTCGTGGAGCGGCACCTGGGTGATCTCGCAATCATCGAGTAATACTTTGCCGTTATCTGGCTTTTCCAGGCCTGTGGCCATATAAAAGGTCGTGGTTTTGCCTGCACCATTTGGCCCCAGCAGACCCACGACTTCGCCTTGGTTAACTGAAAGATTGACACGGTTAACAATTTGCCGACCGTTATAAGATTTGTGAACGTTCTCCAGAACCAGTTTCAAGCGACTACTCCAAGGGCTGACGAGGAAGATTGAGTGAAGGACTGAACCATTATTGATCAGCCGCGGGCAATGTGGGTGTCGGGAAGGGCATCGACTTTGGCTCATCCGCAGCCGGTTGAGCCGGTGCTACCGGCGCAGGAACTGGAGCCGCATCGGGCGGGACGAGATAAATTGCTTCTACCTGTTTCCCCGTTTGGGGCAGCGCTTCAAATCGTCCTTCGTTGACCAAGTAGGTAATGACTTCTCCGCGTAAACTGTTACCTTCCTGCAGAACGTAAACATTGCCACTCAGAACAATCCGGGATTCACGGCTGTAGTAGGTTGCCTGGGCTGATGTGGCTTTGATCGCCTTTGCCGGATAATCAATTTGGACATTACCGCTAGCCACCACCACACCCGTGTTGGCATTTGCCTGAGTGGTATTAGCACGCAGTTGGATGGCATTAGGATTGCGCGGTTGGGCAATCGCCGTAGTCGTTTGCTGCGGTAGCGCGACCAGTATGGCACTGCACAGTCCTCCAGCAAGGAGGAGAGGGACCATGGCCTGCCGGAGTGATGTAAAGCGGAAACGATCGTAAAAAGCGGAGGAGCGATAATTCATGGAGTGGCTATGGAAGGAACAACGAGACACGGTGTTACCCTAAGACGGTGATGGCGCCCAAAAAGTTGCTACGACTAGGGTCACAATACTAGCGCGCTCAATCTTATTCTAGTTTCCTTACGGTGTAATCACTTTTTGAATCATCGGGCGCGGATGGATGACTTTTGATTCAGGACAATGTTCGGGCGCGGCGGCTACCTGCCAAGCAAAATCAGTGACACGCTCTGGGCCCAAGTTTTGCAATATTGCTAGCAATTCGGCAATGTTCTCCCGAAATTCGCCGACGTCTAACCCGGCATAGTCGTCAGGATAGTGGCGCAGTCGGTTGAGTCCTTCTCCCATTAAAATCACCGCACCACGCCAGTTGCGATTGCCTAAATGATAGATGGCGATCGCGATTTGGATGATGCCTTGATAAAGTGACTTTTCTACGCCAACAGCGGGGATCCAAATCGCCTCTAATGTATCATGGCAGGCGTAAAATTCTCCCCGGTTGAATTCCTCGACCCCTTGCCAAAATTCATCCGGTAATCGTTCATTCATGCTGCTTGTGCTGATTCGTTATGTGATGCGCATTATGCGATGAGGGCGCGGTTGATTCAAAGGATTGCGGCGGGGCATTGGGGGAAGACTGAGGGCTGACCGGATCGGCGACGTCGGGCGCTGGGGTTGGGGCTGTTTCAAGCGTGGGGGGTTGGAGCTGGTGAATCCGCACTTCCTTCAAGCGTGGTCCATCAGCACTGACTAAGGTCAGTTCACAATCACCATATTGCAACGTTTCGCCGACGATCGGGATACGCTGCCATTGGTAAAATAGCAATCCCCCAATACTGCGATAATCACCGGTAATGGGCAATTCTAACTGTAGTTGTTCGTTGATCTCTTCAACATCTAAGTGAGCTTGGACTAGATAAGTATGACTATCCAACGTTTGGATGTCTTGTACCGATTCCTGGCCAATTTCGGGAGTTTCACCAATAATTTGGCTAATCAGGTCTTGCAGCGTGACCAATCCGGCGGTGCTACCAAATTCGTCAACCACGATCGCGATCTGTTGCCCTGACTGCTGCATCAGTGCAAGCAACTCGTCCAGCAGCGTTGATTCTGGCACAAATATCACAGGCTGAATCCACGGGGCGATCGCTTCATCCAGGGTAAGGCAGCCCGACACCAAAGGTTCCGCGAGGTCTTTGAGCTGGATCATGCCAATGATGTCATCCAGGGATTCGTCAATCGCAACGTAGCGTGAATGCCGTGATCGGGCCACTTCCTCTAGGAGCAATCGGACAGTCGTAAACTGGTCGATCGCGATCATCTGGGTGCGGCGCACCATAATTTCATCGGCCCGGACTTCGCCAAACTCAAATACATTACTGAGTAGCTCCCGCTCTTCCTGCTCAAGACCGGAAGATTCCGTTGAGGTGGCAATAATCAATTGCAGCTCTTCCGAGCTGACTTGGTTATACCAGCCCTGTCCGGTATAGCGAATTCCGCCAAGCCTCAGCAAACATTGGGTAGACTGATTCAGGATCCAGATAAACGGGTTAAATAATCGCGCAATTACCACGCTAAATGGTGCGACAAACCGGGCAATTTCTTCGGCATACAGTAGCGCAATCGATTTAGGGCATAGTTCCCCTAAGACAATCTGGAGGTAGGCAATGCTCAAAAACGCGATCGGAATTGTCAACGAATGCACCAGAACTTCCCGATTCGGCTCAGGGATAAACGGGATGCTAGCCAACAAATCTTGCACGACTTGGGCCATCGCACGTTCCCCAATCCAGCCTAAAGCAAGACTTGAAAGGGTAATGCCTAACTGGGTAGTAGAGAGCAGTCGATCGAGACTGGCTTGTAGTTCTTGCACCGTTTTCGCCTGAACATCCCCCGCATCCACCAACTGCGAAATCCGCGATCGGCGCACTGAAACAACGGCAAATTCGGCCATCACAAAGAACGCATTGATCGTAATCAGCAGGGAAATTGCGAGGAAACGCGCCACCAATTCATGCGTCGAAATCACAGTCGGAGTATGGATCAAGGTCGTTGCGAGATCACTGGCATAAAAGACAAAAGACAACATGATTGAGTCAGCGCTCATACTGGTTAAGCCACTACTGAAGCGGAATATCAGCTAGGCGAAACAGCAATTTTTGCTCTGGGTAGTCACTCAACTCAAGGGTCACAGTTTTGGCATCCTGGGCACTATCACGCGATAACTTAACCGAGCCCGAAAACTTTTCTCCATTGGGGGGAATTTCTGTGGGCAACCCGATGGTCTCGGCAGTGATCAGCTGACCTTGATTATCAGTGACCGTTAAAAACGTATAGCGAAACTGGATGGGCTTTGAACTATTGTTTCTAATCGCCAAATCCAGCAGTGTTGCAGTGTCTTCCCGTCGACTTGCAACAACTTCGAGCGTTACATCTTCTACCTTGCTACTAACGGGTAGTTTCGCAATCGGCAACGCCTTATCAGCTTGTTTCTCCTCGGCTGCCGGTTTTTCGGCAGTGCCACGATCGTTGCGACCACCACCTTTCGCCGTGCTGGCCATGCGGTCTTTCATTGCTTTGACGATAGTGGCTTCATTCATCAATACCATGCCGTCTTTGGCCTCAGCGTTATTGGCTGACTTGGCTCGTGTCTTTTGGGGACGGGAATCTGGCTGCGTAATCCCCTTCAATGCCTCAGTACCAATCGCAAATCCACTAAATCCACTCACAATCCCCGCTCCCACCATAAGTGCCAGCAAGCCAAACGTAAACGTGACCGTAGAGTTAAGTTTCATGATCAACTGAACAAAGGGTGGGGCAATGACGATAGGGCATAAATTACCGTGAGCGGAACTAACAAATGAAGCACGGCCAACGTTCTGAATTTTAATGCTTGTGCCCTAGTTTGTGCGCTTGTTTGACCAATCAAACAGAACTATTGGGATCCGACAGGAGCGATCGGCAAGTGCATAGACAATTTGCAGAAATGTGCCGATCCTTGGGTGACTCGATTAAGCTATATTGGATTCGGCATGTACACCGGAAGCATCCCAAGCAAATATCGTCTTGCATGGTTTGCCAAGGAGTCATGTGCATGCATCATCAATACCAGGGTTGGCCGAGCGGTTTAGGCAGCGAACTCATAATTCGCCTCAGGCGGGTTCAACTCCTGCACCCTGGATTTTCAACGGTCATCCAAAGCCATTTTATGATGCAAACCCTCCAGCCAAATTTGCTGGAGGGTTTTGATTGGTTATTGCAGATTTTCAAACGAAAAATATGGGCGCCATGCAACTGTTTTGCACAGTACCCATCCATCAAGTAAAACAGCGTTTTAGTCAGACGATGAAGTTGTGCTGGCCTGACCATCCTCAGATCCAGCTTTATCGCCATCGCTGTTAGCATTCTCATCTTGCCGATCGTCCGGACGACGGCGCGAGTAGCGTCCAGTATTCGTCCGTTTACGGAACTTACGGGCGTAAGCCTGATTACGCAATGCCTTCTCTTTCTTTAGATTGCGGCGTTTTGCCATTGGGTGGACTCCTCTCCTAAAACTTCAACGTGATGGACCGAAAGTACTTGAGCGCCAGGGGCTTCGTCCCTTGCTGAGTGCCTTACCGCGTAAGTCAGCCCATTTTGATTGCTCAAAGGTTGATTGACTGGACGGATCGTTCAGTATGTCCAAAAAATCACCGGTCTTCTAGGATAGCGCGAAATGGCAGGTTATTATGCAACAGCAGGGCGAATTTGATCACATTTTGCCGCGATCACAGCGGCAAAAGCGTTTAAGTATTCCGCAAATGTTTTTGTTTATCCTAGTAAGCATCAATTAATCAATGAGCCCCACTTGATTTTGAGGTTCGGCATTATGATCGGGTAGACCTTTGAGATTCGGACATTTTGTATAGATAACTGATCATGGCAGGACATAGTAAATGGGCCAATATCAAGCGCCAGAAAGCGCGGGTTGATGCCAAAAAAGCGAATGTTTTCACGAAGATCGCACGGGAAATCATTGTCGCAGCCCGCCACGGCGCTGACCCCCTGGGAAATTTTCAACTGCGCACAGCAATCGATAAGGCGAAAGCCGCCGGGATCCCAAATGACAATATCGACCGGGCGATCGCCAAGGGTGCGGGCACTTGGAATGAGGGGGAAAGTCTTGAAGCCATCCGTTATGAAGGTTATGGGCCGGGTGGCATCGCTTTAATCATCGAAGCGCTAACAGACAATCGCAATCGGACAGCCGCTGATCTCCGGACTGCCTTCAGTAAAAATGGCGGTAATTTAGGGGAGCCGGGCTGCGTGAGTTTCATGTTTGACCAAAAAGCAGTAGTAGAAGTCACCTTTGACCTCACACCGATCGGGCGCGGTCGGAGTCAAACGGTCCTCACAGTTGATGAAGAAGCCTTACTGGAGGTCTGTCTAGAAGGTGGTGCGGAAACCTATGAACTGAGCGAGACAGAAAGCGAACAATTGGCCACGATCTTTACGGAGATAAGCAATCTCGAAAATTTAAGTCATGTGTTGAAGGCACATGATTACAACGTGACTACGGCAGAGTTCCGTTGGCTACCACAGACTTATATCGACGTGGTTGATTCTGAGCAGGCGCAGCCGTTAATCAAGCTGATTGAAGCATTGGAGGACCTGGATGATGTCCAGTCGGTGACCGCCAATTGTGAAATCAGCGATGCTGTATTGGAGGCGATCGCGTAGGTGATCGACGGTTACGTGGGAAAACGATTGAGGTCGCTGATCACTTTAAAGGTTGCTGATCAATTGGCGAGTTTGGCCGCCGTCTTACAACCGACAGTGCTGATACACTTCGGTGGCGGCGCGCTGCAAGATCGAGTGCCGAAAGACCAAAGCATTCATGTCATCGGCGTAACCCCCACCAATTACGCAGGCGACAGGGTAACCGGCGGTAATACAGGTTGAAAAAACTTGCATTTCGCGCCGATAGATACCGCTATCGGTGAGCGCCAGTTTGCCGAGCCGATCGGCAATATGCACATCCACGCCAGCATCGTAGAGGACGAGATCGGGTTTAACTTGACTCAGTAGGTCGGGCAGGTAGCGATCGAGCGTTTGGAGATATACCGTATCTTCCGTCCCTTCATCGAGTACGACGTCGAGGTCACTGGTTTGCTTTGTACCGGGAAAGTTCGTGCCACAGTGCATTGAAAACGTAAATACACGCGGTTCGGCTTGAAAGATATAGGCTGTGCCATCACCTTGGTGAACATCGAGATCGACGATCAAGATTTTCTGCACCAAGCCTTCACGCAGGAGCGTCTGCGCGGCGATCGCCAAGTCATTGAAAATGCAGAAGCCGGAGCCATAGTTGGGGAAGGCGTGGTGGGTTCCACCGGCAGTATTACAAGCGAGTCCTTGTTGCAGCGCCAGTTTGGCCGTGAGGATCGTACCACCGACCGCGGTGCAAGTGCGGTTAACGAGCACCGGACTCCAGGGAAACCCAATGCGGCGTTGGGCTTTGGCATCAAGGGTGCCGTTGCAGTAAGCGTTGATGTACTCCGAGTGATGAACTTGTTCGAGGATGTTGTTGCTGGGGACTTTTGGCTGGTGAAATTGATCAGGGCTGGCGACCCGATCGGCGATCAGCATCTCGTAAAGTTTTTTGAATTTGACCATCGGAAAGCGATGGTTGGATGGCAACGGTGCAGAGTAGTCGGAATGGTAAACCAGCGGCAGATCCATCGCATTTCGGAGTGGGAGTGGTTACGAGAGAGATAATTGCGACTTGTTAACAAGCCATGTTTAATTATTTCACTTTGTAAGGGTTTCGCTGGATTGAATTTGCAGTCCTCTAGACTGGCGATGAGGCAATCACAGACCATGAGTTGACTTGTCTGCAACTTGAAAGTTTATTCAATTTTTTCAGTATTTTCTGGCTATGTCGCACCCTGCTATGTGGATTGAGTATGTTCGGTTTGCTTCGTTTTGTGCCTGTGTGATTGGCCTATTCGTGTTGTACAACGACAGTTCGACACAAAAGGATTTTGGCGAAGCCAATTGGAACTTAATGGCTTTTGGCTTTGGCTACTGGGTAGTGAACTGCATGGCCCATGCAGCACAGCAATGGTTCTGCCCGGATTGCGGGATGGTGTGGCTCAGCATGAAGTTTACAGGTTTATTCTCGCTGTTATTAACCTTCTGCTGTGTCCTATCGTTGCCAATGAATCGCATTTCGGCCCGCAAGCAAATTGGTCAATAGTGCGGCTATTGGAAGAGTGCGAGCAATAGTCCGACGATGATCGCCAGCCAAAAGCTACAGCCAATGAGTGCCGTGAGGTCAGCTTTTACTTTCTTGGGGTTGCTGGTTGCTGGCCCTTTATCGGTTTCGGAGCTATTAGTCACGGTAAAGTGATTGACTGGTTTTGGCCGAAATGCGGATGCTTGCAGATGACCGAATGAGAGCAGATAAATCAGTCCAGCCCCAGTGGCCCAAAAGATCTGCCTGAGGCCGATGAGGATGAAGATTTCGGCGATAAAGGGAAGGACTATTTCAAAGACTATTTCGAATAAGAAATCCGCCAAAATTGCACTCCATCGGTTCTCTAAAGTTTTGGGTTTAAGGTTCCCAGGTATAGGCCTTAAGCATCCAACTAGTGACCCGTGATTGCGTTATCAGTTTGCCGCTTGGCAGGTACCAGTGCTGGCTGCGTCTAGCTGTTGGCCATGGATTGCCATATCTAGCAGCTGCATCGGATGCAATACTGGGACTTGCTTACCCTGCATTTGCAGATGTTTGGAGATTTGGACGTAGCAGCCGATATTGGCGGAAGCGATGACTTGAGCACCGGTGTTGGTGAGGTTAGTGGCTTTTTGTTGGCCGAGTTCGTGGGCAACTTCGGGTTGCAGAATATTGTAGACGCCAGCACTCCCGCAGCAGAGCGCGGCATCGATCGGTTCGCGCAGTTGGACACCGGGAATTTGCTTGAGCAGTTGGCGTGGTTGGACACTGATCTTCTGGCCATGGAGCATGTGGCAGGCGTCTTGGTAAACCAAGCTGAGGGGTGCGTCCTGCAATGGCGACAACTCGGCAATAAGACCAACTTCGGCAAGGAATTCCTGTACGTCTTTGACTTTGGCCGTGAAGGCAACGGCCCGATCGCGGTACTCCGGATCGTCTTGCAGGATATGCCCGTATTCCTTCAGGGTATGGCCACAACCAGAGGCATTGATCAAGACGTAATCGACGTTAGCCGCTTCAAAGGTATCGATCGTTTGACGGGCTAAAGCTTGCGCTTGATCAGTTTGACCTTGGTGATGCGACAGGGCTCCACAGCAGCCTTGGCTGGTAGGAATAGCCACTTCGCAGCCGTTGGCAGTGAGCACGCGCACAGTCGCATCGTTAACTGCGGGATTGAATAGTCGTTGGACACAGCCGAGGAGCAGACCGACGCGGTAGCGTTTAGTCCCTTGGGCGGGAATAACTTGGGGTAGGGTATCGTGCCAGGCTTGATCAGGGATGCTGGGCAGCATGCCTTCCATTGCAGCCAGTTGCGGCGAGATTTTTTGGAGTAGACCCGTCGATCGCACCCACTTCTGCAGGCCGATTTTTTGGTAGAGGCCAATGGGACGGAGCAATAGACGTAGACGATCGGGATAGGGAAAAAGTGCAAAAATCGCTTGGCGGATGAATGTTTCAAGCAGCGGGCGATCAGTATTACGCGCAACTTGGGCACGGGTAGCTTCGATCAGTTTGTCGTATTGAACACCAGAGGGACAGGTCGTGACACAAGCGAGACAGCCAAGACAAGAGTCGAAGTGTTGGATGGAGGCTTGGGTGAGTTCGGCCTCGCCGGTGTTGATCGCATCCATTAGGTAGATCCGACCCCGAGGGGAGTCGTTTTCCTTGCCAATGACACGGTAGCTGGGACAAGTAGCCAGACAAAAGCCGCAATGAACGCAGGCGTCAATTAGTTTAGGGTCGGGAGGACTTGTGGGGTCAAAGCCGAGAAAGTCTTGGGCGGTGGCGGGCTTTTCGGATGCTTGCATGGAAACGATCGAAACCTTGCGATAGCGTGGGTATAGCCTATGATATGAGATTTTTGAGCGGCTTTGTTCGCAGGATTGAGTTTTGGGGGTGCCTCAGAACAGATGACTCAGAGCAGTGCACGAAAGCTGATTTAGGTAAACCCAGATTCAACTTTTTTTTGCGGCAAAATTGATTGCGACAACATGACCGTGGACACAGACGCGCTACAGGCGGAGCAGTAAAATCGTGGCTGTATACGGCAAATTTGAACGGCGGTGACGTTCCCATTTTTTGGGCAACCATTCTGTCTGTAGCGCTAGTTGAGGCCCCCATCACTGGCTGGGCAAACAATCTATATGTTGGCCTGATATATACGTAAGTAGTAAATCCGTAGTAATACGGAGATATCTCCAGCACGCATACGGAAAATCCCTGAATGTACAGTGCAGTTTTCAGCTGCAATTCGGTTCAATAAGCCTAAGGCCATTTAGTCAATCTGTTTCTGAAAATGTCATTGCAATTAACTCTTGAAGATCTACAAGTACTCCGTAAAGGTCGCCTCGACCGTTTGCAGAAATTATTTGTCAAACCTCTGGGAGTGTGTCGCCTCCAAATGACGCGCCGTGCTAATTTGGTGATTCATTGTCCCGAACCGTGGGTCGTAGATGAGTTGCTCGGTGATTTACCGCACTTGATCAATGCTGCACGTGTTGTTGCGGGGGCACAGTCCCTCTCAATCTGTTTCATCGGTGAGGAAATTTACCGAACCAGCACGATCACCATCACCAGGAGGAGCGTTTTGCCTCCTAAGTGAGGGTTCTGCCGATTGACAATGGATGCTGTGCCCACAGATTAATTCGGGTGATGTGTCTACATTTTTTTGCGAAATCTGTCTCAGGGCTGTCTGAAGTTCTGCCGCAGTACGTTAATTTGATTAGCAACTGTTGTCGTTTTTAAGTTTTCTCAATCAGCGAGTGCGATTGGCGATTACGGTTAATTGATGTGATTTTGATGTCGTTTTCCGCTCGTGGCTGAGTTCTCCGTTCCGAATTTTCAAGTCCCTGTAGCCATGACCATTGCTGGTTCTGACAGTGGTGGTGGTGCTGGTATACAGGCTGATCTCAAAACATTTGCGTTCCATCGGGTGCATGGTACAAGTGCATTGACTTGTATCACCGCTCAAAATACGCTCGGTGTAACCCATGTAGATGCCTTATTGCCGTCGGTCGTAATTGCGCAAATCCGCGCGGTAATTGATGATATTGGCATTCAGTCTGCCAAGACGGGCATGCTACTGAACCGCGAGATTATTGCGGCAGTGGCCGATCAGATTGTAGCGATGCCCAGGCTGAATTTAGTGGTTGACCCAGTGATGGTCTCCCGTGCAGGTGCGCAGTTAATTAATGATGATGCCGTAGCAACGCTGCGCGATCGACTGCTGCCGCTGGCAACAATCATCACCCCCAACCGTTATGAAGCCCAATTGCTCAGTGGTTTGGAGATTAGCTCTCTGGAGCATATGCAGCAAGCAGCAGAAAAGATATATGCATTAGGGGCCAAGGCAGTGCTGGTCAAAGGTGGCAGTATGGTTGGCGAATTGCGCGGCGTGGATGTTTGGTTTGATGGGACAAACTTAGAGACGATCAAGATCCAAACCGTCAATACGCCTAATACCCATGGAACAGGCTGTACTTTGTCGGCTGCGATCGCCGCAAATCTGGCCTTAGGGTATCCACCATTAACAGCGACAATTCAGGCTAAGGAGTATCTCACAACAGCGCTGAAATATGCCTTAAGTATTGGGCAAGGACAAGGCCCCGTCGGACATTTCTTTCCACTTTTAGAGTCACTTTAGAAGATGCGCCGCTGACCAAACCAGCAGCAGCGGCAATTTTGTGTATCGACTCAAGTGCGGCCATTTCATATCAGGGATATCTCGTGCATAACCATCGATGGGTTTGAGTACATTACAGGGTGAGTTGGCAGCGTTGACGACGGCATTATTTTGGGCCGTCTCATCGGTTATTTATACTCGCTTAGGCCAGCAAACACCGCCGCTAGTGCTGAATTTACTGAAAGGCCTGATCGCAATCGGATTGCTGCTGGGAACGATCCTCCTCGTGCACAGCCCGCAGCCACAGGTACCGCTTTACACGTACTGGCTGCTGCTGCTGAGTGGGGCCGTGGGGATTGGGTTTGGGGATACCGTCTTTTTCGCCGCCTTAAACCACCTCGGTGCCCGGCAAACCTTGTTGATTCAGGTAGCCGCACCACCAATAGCCGCGATCGGGGCCATGATTTTTTTGCAAGAACGGTTGAGTTTAATCGCTTGGATCGGTATTGGCCTGACCATCACTGGCATTGCCTGGGTCATCAGTGAACGCAATCAACCGATCGCCCATGCTAAATCAACTTCGATTGTCGGATTCAGCTTGGCGCTGATGGCCGCCTTAGCGGAAGCAACAGGCGCTATTTTGTCGCGGTTAGCCATATCACAGACGACGATTGAACCCCTCTGGAGTGCCGTATTCCGCCTAGTGGGCGGGACAGCCACTGTGGTTGGGCTACTAGTACTGCGGCAGTCAACGTTTTTGCCGTTGGCCCGATCACCAGCTTTCCGACTATTACCAGTGGTGGCAGTTGTTGCATTCTTTAGTACCTATTTGGGCATTTGGCTACAACAGATCGCATTGAAGTCGACAACACCAGGAATTGCCCAGACGCTGAGCGCGACGAGTCCACTGTTTGTCTTGCCGATCGTCATGTGGCAAGGGGAACGCGTGAGTTGGCAGGCCATGATCGGCTGTGTGTTGGCGGTGATTGGGATTGGGCTGTTGTTTTTATATGGTGCAGCTTAGTGCAGCAGCCGTTTGTGACCAAGATGGACGCGGGCCAGTTGGCCCAATCAAAGATGGATGCAAGATCCGTATTTCCTCCGAGGTCCGCGATCCGGAGGATTTTATCCACAGGTTGTTGTGATATTTCTCACATAATCCACAGCCTGTTTATTGTTGTTCCTGATCGCGTCTCGGGCATGCTAGGTAAACGCCCCCAGTGACTCACGTCTTTTATCAATGCACCTTCAGAGATCGGTATGGCAATCAAATTCCACAGGCGTCAGACCCGTCAAAGTCACCGCTTAATCTGGTTCTTCAAATCGGGGGCCTTACTCGTCGTGCGACCACGCTCGTTGCGTCAACCAAGAGCGCCAAGGTTAGCAAATTGTTATCTGGCACAGGAAGATGCCGATCGCCTACTGCGTCAGCGGGCTTTATATGCCGCCCAGAATGGTGACTGTGCATTTGCGCTGAAGGGCTTTAATCACTTGATTAAGCACAATCCTCATAGCGCCGCCGATTACAATAATCGCGGCTTGGTGTACTTTCAGTTGGGGCATTTGACTGAAGCATTGGCGGACTATGGCGTGGCGATTAGGCTTGATCCAAATCTCGCTAACGTTTACAACAATCGGGCAAATTACTACGCTGCCTTGGGCGAAATGATGCGGGCGATCGAAGACTATGATCAAGCGATTCGAATTGACCCGATGAATGTACGCGCTTGGATTAACCAAGGCATCACTTTCCGGGAAATGGAGCTATATGAACAAGCGATCGAGAATTTTTCCTACGCGCTAGATATCAATCAGCACAATGATGATGTGACCAGCCAGAAAATGTTGAACGGACATATTCTGGCGGAACGGGGCCACGCCCATCACTTAGTGGGCGACTGGAACTGTGCGATTGCAGATTACTACCGCGCCCATGACATTCTCGCCGATCAAGAAATCTATACGGAAATCGGGCCGTCCTTTCATCTGCAGCAACAACTCAAAGCATGGCTCAACGAATTAACCCAAGCAAGCATTAGTGACAATATGAGCCGTGATCTAGATGGCCTATAAAACACAGTGAAAGCTTGCGATCGGCCTCTAGCTGCGTTTAGTCTGACGCTTGGGAAATTTTAGGAGGCGGGCTGGTTGCGACGATCGATCGCGGAGGTTCAAAATCTCCGCCTCGGTATTCTCCCGTGCGACTCGAATCAAAATTGCAGCTGATATCAGACTCGACCAAAGCGAACTACCGCCATAGCTCCACATCGGAAAGGGCAAGCCCGTTGTCGGTAATGCGCCGGTCGCGACTCCAATGTTCAGCATGGCTTGTCCAACAATCAACACCATAATACCGATCGCGATCAGCCGATAAACATTCGTCTTGGCGCTTGTAGCAATCCACAGTGCCAAGCTGGCATAACTAATCAATATCAACAGTAAAAAAATCCCGCCGATTAAACCAAACTCCTCCGCAAAAATCGCGTAGATGAAGTCCGTGTATTGAATCGGTAGAAAGCCCATCTTTTGCTGAGATTGACCAAAACCGGCCCCAAAAATTTCACCCGACCCGACTGCCATCAAACTCTGAGTCAACTGGTAGCCGTCACCAGAAGAATCCGCCCATGGATTGAGAAATGACATAATCCGTTGACGCTGGTACGGACGGAAAATAATGCTGATAGTCGCCAAAAGTATGCCGCCGCCAGCAGTCAGGCTCATGTAGTACAGTGGCAAGCCAGCCGCCAATGCAATTAACCAGATCGTGATCCCGCAAAGTGCCGTGGTACTTAAGTTCGGCTGCAACAAAATTGCCAGCAGCACCACGCAGAAAATTCCCAACCAAGTGAACCGTGTCCGCCAGGTTAAGTTATCCCACTGGCCAAAAATTCGGGCACTTTGCAAAACTAAAAACGGCTTAATAAACTCCGAAGGCTGGAGCAAAAACGGACCGATCGGAATCCAACGCGCGGCCCCATTGACTTCCGTTCCGACCATCGGCAAACGGGTTGCAAAAATCAAGACTAAGAAGATCAACACCCCCCAATGGGCCATGTTGATCATGCGTTTCAGTGGTGAATGCACAATGATATTGAAAAATATCATGCCGATCGCGACATTAATCATTTGACGCAGCGGATAGTGCCAGCCATTATTAAATTCTTGAATCCCCGCCGGAAACGCCGCCGAACACATCACCAGAAACCCCAGTGCCAGCCAAACAAACGTCAACCAGCGCAGCAACCGCGCTTCAGTGGACCAATCCCTAGCAGTTGTGTCAAAAAACGGGATAAATTGATGTGGCTTCACGCAAAGAATCTCCTATTACACCTATCTCAGCGAGTTCCGCGGCGAACCGATTTCTAGCGATTCCGAATTTCGGCTTCTAATTTATCAATATCTTGATGCTGGAAAACCGTAATTCGGCCCGCGTAAGCGGTTCCAGTGGTCGTCGTTGCCACTTCTACCCAATAGGCAAAACGTGCCCCTCGACGAATTTCCCCTTGCAGCGATCGCAAAATGGGTTTGCGCTGGTTGATCGCAGCTTGCACCGTCGCAGCAGTGGGGTAAGTATATATTGTCTGGGCCCGATCGAAATCCTGAGTTATGTCCAAACCATAAATCGCCCGTAGAGACTCCTCCAAACGCGCTTTACTCACGCCATTCTGCATATCAAACAGCTGGAAGGTTTCACTTCGGATCCGACCAACGCTGCTACTACTGCCCAATAAGGCTCCCGGTGCAAACATTGACGCCTCAAAGATGAAGCGTTGCGCCGCCGAATCACTTTTGCGCACAATCAGTTTCTCACCGCTTTTGGGCCGAATTGTGGGACTCGACTGCATCCAAGTCATAACTTCCGCAACTGTTTGACCAGGTAGGGCATGGGCCGGTGCGCTCCAACCAAGCACAATGCCCAAAATCGCTGAGACCGAAGTAAATCGTTTCATCCAAAACTCCACTAACCCACCACCGGTGATACGTTGGCAAAATCGGTATATTACCTCTGACTTTAGCGAACCGCAAAGCTAGGATGGGGTGATCGCGACTTTAATGACTTTACGATCACGCATGTCGCAGAAGACTTGGCCCAGCGCTGGGAGTGGTTGCTGATCACTGAGTAGTAGCTCTAAAGGAGCTTGTCTGCTAGCAATAAAGTCGAGGGCTGACCGGACAAACTCGGGCGTATTGTGAAATACACCTTTAAGCGTCAATTCATTGTAGTGAAGCTGCTCAGTATTGACCGAAATTGTGGTGTCACGCGGACAACCGCCAAAAAGATTCACGGTGGCGCCCGGTCGGGCACAAGCGATCGCCTGTTCCCAAGCACTCGGTACCCCAGTCGCTTCGATCACCGTATCCGCACCCCAACCATCCGTGAGCGATTTAACCAGTGATGGAATATCGTCGATTTGGCGATGTAAATAAGTTTTGGTCGCCCCGAGTTTTTCGGCGACGGCCAAGCGCTGCGCACTACCCCCAAATACAATGATTTCGCTTGGAACGCCAACTCGATAACCCGCAGCCAAGGCAGCGACAAACATCAACCCAATCGCCCCATCGCCAAACAGGACAATCCGATCACCCGGTTTGGCATTGGAGCGGGCAATTCCATGGAGCACACAGGCCAATGGCTCGGTCATGGCGGCCATCCCGAAAGACAATTGTTCAGGAATTGGCAAAAGGTTGTGTGCGACGATTGGCGCCGGAATCTTCAAATACTGCGCGAACGTTCCGTTATTAAACAGCAGGTCTTGGCAGAGGGAATATTCCTGACGATCGCAGAAGAAGCATTTGCCACAAGGGGCAGAATTATTGGGCACAACCCGATCGCCAATTTGCCAACCGGTCACGCCTTCGCCGATCGCCGTAATCGTGCCCGCCGCTTCATGGCCAAATAGGGTAGGTGGCTTCAGCATACGGGCATGCCCGCCGCGCCGCCACACTTTCAAATCAGTCCCACAGGTTGTTGCAGCTCCGACGGCGATAATCACTTCTCCCGGGTCAGGTTCGGGATCAGGCAAGGTTTCAAGACGCAGATCTTCTTGACCATACAGAACGGCTGCTAACACACAAGTTACCTGAGGAGAATGTCAGTGATTATATTCACTGTCCCAAATCTTATCGAGAAACCGGCACCAGTGGAAGCGGCACAATGGAGGCTTCATCCTCAGCTGCGCCGCTTCGCTCACAAAATCGTCGCAGCTGAGGATACAACTCGGAATTACTCAACTCAACTTGAAACTGCCTGCAGTGACCACCAGTGCTACTTACGTTTCTTCGAAGCAGTGGCTGGCTCCTTTGCTGGTTCCGGCTCACTGGCAATCACCCCTTCATCGGCAGGTGCAGCGTCGGCAACCGCTTCTGCTTCCGCCGCACCAACCGTATTCGCTGAAACTTGCGCCCCCATATCCAGCTTTTCGCGAACCAGCTTCTCAACCTCCTCGGTAAAGGCTGGATTTTCTTCCATATATTTGATCGCATTGTCTCGACCTTGACTGATGTTATCACCGTTATAGCTATACCAGGCGCCCTTACGCACAACAATACCGGTCTCTTCAGCCAAGTCAATCAAACACCCTAAAGTTGAAATGCCCTTACCGAAAATGATGTCAAACTCCGCAATGCGAAACGGCGGCGCAACCTTGTTTTTCGCTACCTTTACCTTGGCACGGTTGCCATATTCTTCCGTACCTCGCTTGAGGGTTTGAATCCGTCGAATATCGAGCCGCACAGAAGCATAGTACTTCAGCGCTTGGCCACCAGTCGTCGTTTCGGGACTGCCGTAGGTCACACCAATCTTCAAACGCAGTTGGTTAATGAAGACGACGGTACAGCCAGATTTACCGATGTTACCCGTAATTTTCCGCAGGGCTTGACTCATTAGACGCGCTTGTAGACCAACGTGGTGGTCGCCCATTTCACCTTCAATTTCCGCCCGTGGGACTAGCGCCGCCACCGAGTCAACCACGACAATATCAACAGCAGCCGATCGCACTAACTGATCAACAATCTCCAGCGCCGCTTCACCCGTATCTGGCTGCGAAACCAGCAAATTCTCAACATCGACTCCCAAGTTGGCAGCATACACTGGATCAAGGGCGTGCTCTGCATCCACAAATGCCGCGACTCCCCCCTGACGTTGCACTTCCGCCAACGCATGCAGTGCAACGGTCGTTTTACCCGAACTTTCTGGGCCATAGATCTCAATCACACGACCACGGGGTAAGCCCCCACCCAAGGCTAGATCCAACGTCAACGCACCAGTTGGAATGGTCTCCACTTTCATCTGGGTGGCATCGCCCAGACGCATAATGCTGCCCTTACCAAAGTTACGTTCAATTTGGCTCAGAACCAATGAGAGAGCCTTTTGCTTATCAGAAGAAGTGTCAGTTTTGGTAGCCATTCTGCGCCTCGGTATGGGGGAAATATTGGTTCATGGAGACATCGCCAAGCAGTCAGCGATCGCCCCAAGACAAACCCAAAGTAGGAGTTACCTATATAGGTCAAATACTTGCTGAAATCTTATAACATAAATCATAGCAAGTACAAAGGAACTATACAACCCTCTTGGGGACGATCGGGTTATTCATTAAAGCACCTGCGCTATCTTTTGTGGCATATCGCTGCGTGGCCAAACAAGACGCTAAACGATTTGGAACTCAAGCTGATACTGTGCCTGCAAGTCACAAGTCTGGTGATCCACGATGTTGGTGTCGCTCAGCTCCAAATTGTAGAAATTGACGGTCTTGGCGGCAAAGTAAGGCCCCGCGTGCCAGGTACCGACTGCAAGTTTAATGAAACAATTACCGGGTATCTGAAATGCGGTTATCGCCTCTGGATTGGGGTTGCTGTCGGCACTCGGTGGGGCGACAGCAATCCACCATGTCTCACCTTCAAGGGCACCTAAACACTGCGTGCATTGGCAATGACGGGTGATAGTATGAAAACGGTTGCCACGCTGCTGCAGCTGCATAATGTAGAATCGCGGGATTCCGGCATCGAGCTTGAGCTGAGCCGACTCCGGTCCAAAGCGGGTCACGTCCAGTTGCGGAAAAATCACTTGCCCAAATGGCCGAAAGTTATCGGTGGTGATGGGCTGAGCTTTGAGAACATGAAGTGACATAGATGTAAGTGGAAGATCGGGCCAAATTCGTATCGAAGGATCAAGCGATCGTCATTTTTAGCTAGCGATGGGTTGACTGAACATCGAGATTTACATCTGCTTACGGCGATTGCTGCTCCAGCCATTTTTCGTAGAGGTCCGGACGCCGATCACGGGTGCGGGCGATTTGCTGTTGGTAGCGCCATTTGGCAATTTCAGCATGGTTACCAGAGCGCAGAACAGTCGGCACCTCCATCCCGCGAAACTCGGGCGGACGCGTGTAGTGGGGATAGTCAAGCAATCCTTCCCCTTCAAAACTCTCATACTTGAGGGACGCTTCCTTGCCGATCGTCCCCGGCAATAGCCGGACTGTCCCGTTCAACAAGGCTAAGGCCGGAATCTCACCACCGGTTAGTACGAAGTCACCCAGAGAGACTTCCCGCGTGACGATCGACATCACCCGCTCATCCACACCTTCGTAATGACCGCACAGTAGAACCAGCTGATCGTTGCGGATAAGCTGCTTGAACAGGCTCTGCTGCATTGGTTCACCTTGGGGCGTCAGATAGATCACTTCGCGTTGGGGTAAAACTGGTAGCGCCTCGATCGTCGCAAAAATCGGCTCTGGCTTGATCAACATGCCTACCCCACCGCCATAAGGCTCATCATCTACCTTACGATGCTTATCGATGGCAAAATCCCGCGGATTGGTCAGATGAACTTGGGCAATGCCTTTGTCGAGTGCTTTTCCCAACAGTCCCGATCGCAGCGGTGACTCAAAA
This sequence comes from uncultured cyanobacterium, assembly GCA_963704065.1. Classification (GTDB taxonomy): domain Bacteria; phylum Cyanobacteriota; class Cyanobacteriia; order Leptolyngbyales; family Leptolyngbyaceae; genus Romeriopsis. Next base: position 51,721 of record CAVPGX010000002.1, read on the forward strand.
AAATCCGGGAACAGCGTCACAATATCGAAGCGCATGCGCGAAGAAAATCAGAAAGGACATTATCCTTTATTACCCTACCAGGTCGGGTCACTAAACAAATGTACCGTTAGCAGCGGCTTTCCCGGCGGGATGGCAGTAATACAACCGCATACATCCTCGTCATCAATCGCAACTTCACAGGCATGACAAGACCCCATCAGGCAACCAGTCGGGATCAAAATGCCCGCACGTTCCGCCACCTTTAGCAGCGGCTCACCCACTGTGGCATCGACTTTCACATCGTCAGGAAGGAAATGTACTTGAACTGGCATCGCTTCAATTCTAAAGAGAGTCTAAATGTCGGCGGTTATCTGCCGTTTCGTCGCTACTGTGTAACTAAAGAGCAAAACAGGTATGTTGCACCGAAAGGGTTAGGGATAAGAGCGCACTGAAGTTTGGCTGGTGCGCTTCTTTTTTGCGTCGTCTTCCAAAGATTATCTGTAGTCAAGGCACGTAAGCAGCGAACTCCCTCGCTTAGCCCATCATCGGTTCGACGCAGAATATCATGTTCCCTTAGGTGTAACACAGACTAATCCGGATCGCGCAGCTTGGGCACCCAAGACTTGACTAAATCGGTGCGTGACTAAATCGGTACGTGAGATTAGTCGAGCAGGGGCTTAAGGTTAAGGTGTGGCTCGATCGTTGCAGCAACGTGATCCAATAATTGTTCGCGCTGTTCGCGATAGTTAGCCAGACCAGTTGCTAAGGTCGGCAGTCCCCGCTGCTGACGTAGACGGTTGAGCCAGGAACGACGCCAAGGGCCGTTGTCAAAAATACCGTGGAGATAGGTACCCCAGATCGCCTGATGGGGGTCAACCATACCAAGATTTGGATCGTCAAATAGCGCTAAGGCTTTGTCGGTAGCATCTTCAATGACGCGGCTACGACCTTGATGCATCTCATAGCCCGACACAGGCAAGCCATCTTGGGGGAAGTGAGAGGTGACTTGACGTTTGCGGGCGATTTTGTGCCCTGCGATCACGGTTTGCAGCGGCAGGAGTTTCAAACCGGGAAACCGTCCCTCTTGCCCCTCGATCCCTTCGGGGTCGGCCAGCATCCGACCCATCATTTGATATCCACTACAGATACCCAGCACCGTCCCCCCGGCCGCCGCATATTCCTGCACTTGCGCTGCCATACCGGATTTGTGTAGTGCAATCAAATCGGCGATGGTCGTTTGTGAACTCGGTAGAATCACTGCATCGGGGTACCCCAAGGTGCCTTTTAAATTGAGATAGCGCACTGTGACAGAGGGTTCGGCTTCAAGCGCCTCAAAGTCGGTGAAGTTGTCGATTCGGGGAAGTCGCAGTATGGAGATCTGAGTATCGTTTTCCTCCGAGCTGCGACGTTGCTCAAAAAGGCTCAGAGAAGTCTCAGTGGGGAAAACCGAACTGATCCACGGCACGACACCAATGATTGGGATACCCGTTTTCGCCTCAAGCCACTCCAAAGCTGGTGCGATCGAGGCTTTATCCCCACGGAATTTATTAATGACGATGCCTCTGACAAGTTCACGTTCGGCCGGTTCCATCAATTCCAAAGTGCCGATGATATGCGCAAACGTACCGCCGCGATCGATATCTGCGACTAAAATCGTGGGGGCGTTGAGGTAGCGCGCCACACGCATGTTAGTCAGGTCACGGGGAATCAAAGGCACTTCTACGGGGCTGCCGCCGCCCTCGCACACGACCATATCAAATTCCTCGCCTAGGCGCTGCAATGAATTCGTTATGGCGTGCCAACTGGCATCGAAAAAATTCTCATAAAACTCAGCAACCGTGCAGCGCCCGGCTAAACGGCCTTGCAAAATAACTTGTGAGGTCCCATCCGATTGGGCTTTGAGCAATACGGGATTCATCTCAATCCAAGGAGAAACACCGGCCGCCCAAGCCTGAACAGCCTGTGTATAGCCAATCTCACCGGCAGTTGAAGTAATGTAGGATCGCCGATCGGCCGTATTTTGACCCTTGAATGGCGCAACCCGCCAGCCACGCTGCGCCAGCAACCGACAGAGCGCTGTGGCAATTAATGATTTGCCAGCGTTTGAAGTTGTGCCCACAACCATAATGGCTTTCATTGATGGAACCTCAAATTCGGGTAAGGACAAATGGCCTAATTTTGGGAGTGGTTTGCGCCAAATCCAGCCAATACAGTATCAGCATGCCCAATCTCTAAGCATCTGCAACTTCAAGTATCAGTTTCATCCCGAAATCAGGCTAAATCGGTAATCGTATCCAACGACTCAATGTGTTCTGTAAACGTTCCCATAAACTGGCACGTAAAGCGGTCTCCCCCACATTTTGCCAGCCGTGTAATAATTGCCGTCCCAGGGGAGTAATGCGGAAACTATCTGTTAGGCCCTGACCATCAACTTCTCGACGGAGTAAGCCAACTTGAATCAGCCACAACAACTCGTTCTCTGCCCGTAACTCAGTTACAGCCTGCTTGGTAAAACCCGATCGCAGTCCCGCACTACCAGTGATTGCTTTGAGCGGCACACTGCGAGTCACAATCGCTTCATAGAAACGCAACCGGAACGGCGAACAGCGTACGGCGCGATCGGCCCGTACAAGGCTGCGCTGTGTGTAGTGAATTCCACTTGATAATTTCGCCACGGCCATCCTGCATCATTTCCTCTGCGGTACTTACATGCTCTATCCTACGGGCACCGGTTGTGTGTCGTCTAACTGCAGCGCCAGAAAAGCCGCAATTGTTAAACTCCATTGGTCCAGGGATGCGAGCCACAATAATATTAGTTGATTTGTTAATTGATTTTGGATCAACGCATTCGCAGATTGTCTTAGGATAAAGTCATAAGAACCGCTTTTTGCCGATTTTTGAGTGAGTCAGAACCATGAGTGACCCCATGCCCCCAGAATCGTTGCCGCCCGAGTCGGCTTCTTTTACCGCCGCAGTGCCGCCCGTGGAGCGCGACGCTAATGAACCATCACAAGCCACTCTTAGGCCGCGGCACCAGTACGATGAGCTAATTGCAGTGGTGCTGGCCTTGCTTGGAATTGGTACAATTTTGTTCTGGGTATTAGGCAAAAATAATCCGATTACGGGGAATCTCCCGTTTGGTAGCGTAGTGCCTCAAAACTTAGAGGATGGCGATTCAGGAAATCGCGTTACCTCCCTCGAAGCGACTCCAGAGGCGAATGGGGAAGTCTTGGGCGTTGGCAACGCGGGCGGATCAGTGCTGGATGATGGACCTATGTCAGCGAGTAAGGTTCAAAAGACCGATAATCCACTGCTCAACACACTGACCGATCGTAAAGCCGGTGGCGCTAGCAGTGCCGCTGTGGCGAATCAGACGACTGACTCCACAGGTGAATCCGCCAATCAAGGGAATACCCCTTCACAATCGACCGCTGACACAGTAGGTGCGCCAGCGAATCAAGGTAATGCACCGGTGTCACAGTCGACGGCTGAGACAGTAGAAACGGATGTCTTACCACCAGCCACGGCACCACGTCAGTTCAGCGATGTGGCGGCGGATAGTCCCTTGGCCCCTTATGTTGATGCATTATCCAGCCGGGGTGTGCTCGACCAATTTGATGATGGGACGCTCAACCCCAACGAACCGATTAGCCGTGCTGAATTTGCGCGGTTGGTGAGCCAAGCATTTGGTAAGCCGCGCATCAATCCGGCAATTGATTTTAGTGATGTATCAGCTAGCTCGGTTAATCAAGCAGCGATCGAAGAAGCGACTCGTACAGGTTTTATGACCGGCTTTCCGGATGGCAGTTTCAAGCCAGATTTGAATATTCCCCGCTATCAAATGCAAGTGGCGATCGTCACCGGCACCCAACTTCAGCCATCAGGTGATCCAGTACAAGCCTTAGCGGAATTTGCCGATCGCAATGCGATACCATCATGGGCAATTTCGAAGGTCGCCACCGCTATTAATGCTGGCATCTTACCGAGTCTGGAGCCGACAGACACCACGTTGAATCCGGCTAAAGTTGCCACTCGTAGTGAAGCGATTGTGATGCTACACAGTGCCCTGGTCAAAGAAGGTAAGCTGCCAGCAATGGAGTAATCAACCGGAATTATTCTGAATTTCAGCAGCGCCGCGATCGTAGGAGACGGCGGAAGTTATCTAGATCGGCACTTCCGCGATCGTCTCGAGCGAAACGGATTCACCAAGACCGATTTGCCCGCCGCTGCGGCGCTCGCAGCGGCGGGCAAACGCACAAGTTTCACAATGACCTTTTTCAATATCAACTTGGGGTAAGTCAATATGGCGCGTTTCGTAGTCAGTCAGCCATTGTGTCAAGCGACTGAGTAGCGCCTGTAGATCCTCACGTGTTTGTTCATGACGTGGCTGACTATAGCGGATGCGAGCACTCTGGGCGACCCCGGCTTCGCCCGATCGGGCCTGGAAGAACCAGTAAGTCATCATCAACTGTTCAGGCAAAATATTCGTAGTCTCAGCCAAGAGATAAAGATAGAGCAACGTTTGCCAATCCTGTTGCAGTTGCTGAACCTGCCGGGGTTTGGGATAGGTTTTCCAGTCGATGATTTGCCCTTGTGTTGCACCCAGCATCACCCAGTCATAAACGACTGTCAGTACATGCCCCTGCTGAGCCCACGTCCGCAAATGCTCACTCTGCTGCCAGAGAATTTGTTCATGCTCCGCCAACGATAGGATTTGCGATCGCTGCTGCTGAAACGCCTCAAACCAACTATGCAGCTGGGAATCAGCTTCAAGCAGTGACGTAATCGGCAACCCCAAGGAATGCTGCTGCATTAGTAAGTGAAACTGACTGCCCGTTGCCATGCGTTCCGCTTGTTCCAATCCCACCGGCACTGGGAACTGATCCAGATATAAGTACTGAAACTTACGGGGACAAGTCGTGAGTAATTTGAGGTTGGATTGGGAGAGGCGCATGGGGGAGAAATTCAGAATTGAGCGATGATTTGGCAGCAAGTCGGATTATTTTGCCACCATTTTGACAAATCGCATCAGTAACGCTACCTGGCTAAACTTTGCGGAGAACAAAGACACTGCCAACGTTGCCACGGCCAATCCGTAAGTCTTGGTCAAGGTAAGTGATGTCCAGCCAACCGTTCTGCGCCCGGGGTTTAATTCGGAAATCAATGGCCATAAATTTCTGATCGGCCGCAATTGCTTGAATGAACTGCGAGGGTGATTGATAGCCGATCAGTCTTTGCGCCCCCCAGATGGCGCGAGTAAACTGCACCTCGACCCGCTGCTGATTAACTGGTGTGAATTCCGCAATCACACTGACAATTCCCTCCAACAGCGGAATGCCGTTGACTTCCGCAATATTGTAGATTTTTGAATCAGCCGTCCGAATACACTGATAGATATCACCCAGGTTCAACAATGGCACGCGATCGATCCCTAGGAGTTCCTGACTCGTCGTGTATAAAAGTTGCCAATTCCCTTCCAGTAGTGACGTTGCTGATAACGGGTTGGGGGTCGGATTGCGCTCTTCTAGCCGCACAATCGCGGCAGCAATGGCAGCTTTTTCATCCGCTGTGGCTAAAAGCCCCCGGTTTAGATCGGCCAAACAGGCCAAGAGGTCGGCTTTTTCTAGCATAAGCGCTGCTCAATATGTTCCCAATGTCAATGTTACAGGGTCAAGGTGGGAGATACATGTCGATTCAATGATTGATCTAGGGACGCCACTCGCTCACAAATCGCCAGTTTACAAATTCTCGGTATCTTCTCCGAGAATTTTGTCCGATCGATATTTGGGATCGCATGTATAACCTTCTGAAAATAAATAGGTTCCCTGATTTGCCCGGATTAAGTATTCTCACTGTGTACAAAATCTCTAAGCCCCCAATTTCGGTGTTGCGACTGATGCTAGGGCCGATCGCAAGATCATCAGCGTTGTCGATCAATTCTGAGCGAGTAAATATCCCAGAATCCTCACGTCAAAGCCACAGAGCAATGATAAACTCTGGGTACTTTAGGAGCATCCAGTGATCAAGTCAGTGTTCATGGTCATTGTGAAGCGCTTATTTTCCCACCCTCAAAGAGATTCTTATGGTTTACAATCCATCCCTTCAGGAGAAATCCCGCCAGCAACCCGCTCCAGTAATTCCAGTGGAGCGAAATGCTTCGATTTTGGATTGGCTAGAGCAGTCTGGTCGCCTCCTCGCGCGTCAATCCGACGAGCCTGAGTATAAGGATGATGAAGCTGAAATCAACGCATTGATGGGTAGTGAAGATAATTCCTTTGATGATGATGATGACGATCTTGACCTAGAGGACTAGATTGTCAAGTATTCCAGCCATTTATGCTGATGCTTAATTTTCATGACGTTTTGGGCAATGGCTAGGAAGCAGCCGGTAGTTTCTTGTGGCCGTTTGCTGGTTTGAGTGTGTGGTGTGTGTAGTTAGTGTGGAAGTGAAAACATCGTGGACGCTAAGTTATTCAGCAGCCAGAAATTTACTGTGTCGGGGACGCGTTTGTTCTGCTTGCTTGCCTGTGGTCTCACAGCCGCGGCAGTTGTTTTAGATAGTCTTGCCGGTCAAAACTCTTTACAGATTCGGTCACTGACGGTACCACTAATGCTCTCGACATTAGTGACGTCAGCCGTTGGCTATTGGGCAGTGCCAGCGCTGCGCCGCCTCAAAGCAGGACAAATCATTCGTGAGGATGGGCCGCAGTCTCACTTGAAGAAGGCGGGTACCCCAACCATGGGTGGTGCTTTTTTTGTGCCGATTGCGGTGATTCTGTCGCTGCTGCTGACGGGGTTTGCGCCAAAGGTGGTAGCTGTTTGTGCGTTGACTAGCTTTTACGGCTTGATCGGCTTCATTGATGATTGGCAAATTATTCGCAAGAAGTCCAACAAAGGTCTGCCACCACGCGCCAAGATGCTGCTGCAGATCACGGGGGCGGTAGGCTTCTGTCTGTGGATGATGACCCAAGTTAAGGACATTGACTTTAGTGCAGTGTTGCTGCCCTTCGGGCTGGTGTTGCCGCTAGGTATCTTATTTTGGCTCTTAGCCGGGTTTGTTTTAGTGGCTGAGAGTAATGCGACCAATTTGACCGATGGGGTGGATGGCCTTGCCGGTGGCACGGTGGCGATCGCCCTGTTAGGCTTGGGTGAAATTGCCGGACGGGCGGGGGCGCCAGAATTGATGGTCTTCTGCGCGGCGATGAGCGGCGCTTGTGTCGGTTTCTTAGCTTACAATCGCAACCCAGCACGGGTGTTTATGGGGGATACAGGGTCGCTGGCTTTGGGTGGAGCCTTGGCCGCAGTGGGGCTGGTGACAAATTCTTTGTTTGCACTGTTGGTTCTGAGTGGTTTATTCCTCTGGGAAACGATTTCAGTAATCATTCAGGTGACTTACTATAAGGCAACTAAAGATGAGCATGGTGTGGGGCATCGATTTTTCAAAATGTCGCCGTTTCATAATCATTTGGAGTTGAGTGGTTGGACTGAAACGAATATTGTTAGTTGTTTCTACCTGGTCACAGCGGCATTGGCATTCATCGCGATCGCGGTGCGTTAACGCGTGAGGCCATCAGCAAAAATCTTTGATTTAAGTGCGTCAAGTACCCAGAATTTTTGTTATGATGTCTCACGACGCCTTGGAGAGATGGCTGAGCGGTTGAAAGCGGCTCCCTGCTAAGGAGTTATGGGGTGTAAACTTCATCGAGGGTTCGAATCCCTCTCTCTCCGTTCAAGATTTGCGGTCGATTAACGATCGGTGTTTAAAGTAATCACTAAAGCACAATACCTGGAATTGGCGGGGCGGATTGTATTTTTTGGCTGTAACAATATTGCCAGGAGAGCGATCGAGCTTTTCATATTCAGTTCGCTATAATTAGCCATATCCACGTTGGATTGGCAATGTGCCGGAGAAATTGCCCCATGACGATTGTCTCAAGCACCTCACTGACCAAAGTTGCGACCAACAGAGGCGATATTCGGACAACGCTGCAAGGTAAAACCTGGGCGCAGTTTAAGCATATTCAGCAAGGATTTGAGAATAGTCGGGGAATTCGACTGTTTTATTATGATGGGACAGTCGAGATTCTGATGCCCGGGGAAGCCCATGAGTTGTTCAAAAGTATTATTGGCTTTTTGATTGAGGCGTTTTTGTTCAATCGGGAGATTGAATTCAAGCCAACGGGTTCCAAGACACAGGAAGTGGCGGAGGTTGTCTCAGTTGAGGCGGATGAGTCCTACGAGATTCAAGGGCTAAAGTTGGCGGTTGAAGTGAATTTCACCAGTGGTAATGTTTCCAAGCTGGAGCGTTATCAGGCTTTGGGAGTTGATGAAATTTGGCTCTGGGAAGATGGCGTGCTGGAGGTCTATCACTTACGATCGAGCCCGTATGAGCAAGTGAGTCGGAGCCTGATTCCGGCGTTAGCCGCGATCGAGATGCCGGTGATGACGGAATGTATTTTGATTGGGGAAACTTCGAGAATTGCTGCAGGTAAACGGCTTTTGGCCGCGCATCCGGTTGGGGCATGAACAAAGCGATCGGCGTGCAAAGATCAGCCACGTCGATCGTAAGCCAACTCACTACGCCGACACGATCGCCGCACTATCCCAAATACTCCGACTCACCGTCACTCGCGGCAATCGATTCTTAAACCCACACAGAACTTCCCAAGAGATTGTTCCGAGGGTTGCAGCCCAGTCATCTGCAGTCAAGAGTTGATCACCATCACGACCTAAAAGCGTCACCACATCCCCTTCCTGAAGATGCGGCAGATGGGTCACATCCAGCATCATTTGATCCATGGTGATCGCCCCAATTTGCTGTACCGGCTTACCATCGATACTCACAGTCATTTGATTGGATAGGCGGCGTGAAATCCCGTCGGCATAGCCAATCCCAATTACTCCAATTTTCATATCGCGATCGGCCATAAATCGATGACCATAGCTCACACCAGTTCCCGCTGGTAATTCCTTCACCTGGGTAACGCGCGCCTTGACTTGCAGTGCCGGTCGCAAATCCAGCCGATCCTTGAGATGGGGAGCGGGATACAGTCCATAAGTCGCGAGCCCGGCTCGCACCATATCGTAGTGCGTATCCGCATCAGTCATCGCCGCCGCTGAATTCGCAAAGTGGATTTTACATCCACTCCCGCGCAAGCCACATTCCTCCAGCATGTATTCAAATCGCTGATGCTGTAGCCGCATCACTGTGGGGTCGGGATCGTCCGCTGTCGCACAGTGGGAATAAACCCCCACTATCTCTAAATTCGATTTACTCCGTACCAGTTGGACAAACTCTTTTGCATCGTCCCAGCGAGTGCCCAAACGCGACATGCCCGTATCGAGCGCTAAATGCACCGGCAACATTCGCCGATCACCCACCGTTTCACTAAAAATCATCGCCTGCTTTGGCGTACAGAGACTCGGCTGCAGATGCCATCGCAACAACGCTTCCACCTGATCTGGGGTATTCGTCGCACCCAGTACCAAAATCGGTGCCGTCAGTCCCGCTTTGCGCAGTTCCATCCCTTCCGGGATCGTTGCTACCCCCAGCCAAGTCGCCCCAGCCCGAATTGCCGCTTTCGCCACAGTCACAGCCCCGTGTCCGTAGGCATCCGCTTTAACCACAGACATCAGTTCAGTAGCCGGATTCAAAATACTGGTGAGTTGTCGGACGTTATGAGCGATCGCGCTAATGTCAATTTCTACCCACGCACGACCACGATACATCAGCTCAACGCTGGCTTCGCCCCAACTAAACATCCTGACAGCCTCACAAAACACTCACACTTGCCCAATACTTTAACGGAGATATTCAATTTGGGAATCCGTTTTCCAAGAAAATTTCTGAATTGCCCAATTAGAGTTAATTTCGCCAACTTGAGAAGTGATGCGAATAACTTCAGTATTCCCAACTAGTTTTGCGGAAAACTTGCGGTATTTCCCTAATCTTTCCAAGGGTCAAGCAGACACATAATTAATTAATCCGATCGCCATCCCCCTAGCAGGGATAAGCATGTTGCAATTTAACTGCATAAATTTAGTTGGTAAATTTACCAGTTGGCTGATCGCTCGCACGATCGCTCAACGCATTGCACCCATGGTGTTCTTCCACGCGAGCTCCTTCGCTAGCACCTGCAAAGCGCGCTGTTCCGCTCCAGAGAAAAAAGCCGCCCCAATCAATTCATCGAGCACTTGATGCGCCAATTGTGACGCAAATGCCCCACCCGATCGGAGTAAATGACTGTAGTAGGTAAATTGCGATCGGCCTTGAAAATCCTGATGAAACTGGTGAATCTCCGCCTCACCCATCGTATAAACTTCGGCATTTACTGGTACCACGACACGGGGAATTCCCTGCACCCCATAACGCCCACCCTTGATCACTTCAAGACTACCAATCAGCACGGTACCTAACAATGTCCGCGTTTCATTGATCAAATCTGGTGTAAATAGCGGGTCCGGTTCACTCGACAAGCGCAGACCCAAGCTATTGAATGCCGGATTGAGAATTTGCGAGTTGTAGATCAAGCCCACCGCCCAATGCCGGTCTTGTTTCGGATCTTCCAGTTTTACAAAAGTGCCAAAGCCATAGTCGTCCGCAGCGGGCGCCCCCATATAGTCCATCTCATCGTCGAGTTGCACAATGTAATCACAGTGGGAATTGGATTTAACAACTTTACCGAGACGCATGGCGAGCTCATACCAGTCAGTACGCAAGTATTGTAAAGCAATGATTGGTGATCGATTGCACTCAGACAGCGACTTTTTCGATAGAATCTTAGATCTCACTCACACTGTATCCACGACGACTGAATTAACGATCATGAGCCAGAGAACCCTATTCGATAAAGTTTGGGATTTACACACTGTCTCGACCTTACCGTCGGGTCAAACTCAGCTTTTTATCGGACTGCATCTGATTCATGAGGTGACCAGCCCCCAGGCATTTGCCATGCTGCAGGAAAAAGGGCTCAAGGTGATGTTCCCCGATCGGACCGTGGCAACGGTTGACCATATTGTGCCGACCGACAATCAAGCCCGTCCCTTCGCTGATCCGCTGGCTGAGGCGATGATGGCGGAGCTAGAGAGAAATGTCGCCGCCAACGATATTCGCTTCCATCACATTGGCTCTGGTAATCAGGGCATTGTCCACATCATTGCCCCCGAACAGGGATTAACCCAACCCGGTATGACGATCGCCTGTGGTGATAGCCATACCTCGACCCACGGGGCCTTTGGCGCAATTTCCTTCGGGATTGGCACCAGCCAAGTTCGCGATGTTCTGGCTTCGCAGACCCTGGCATTAGCTAAGCTGAAAGTGCGGCGGGTCGAGGTGAATGGTGCCCTCAAACCGGGCGTTTATCCCAAGGATGTCGCACTGCATATTATCCGCCAGCTTGGGGTCAAAGGCGGCGTGGGCTATGCCTACGAATTTGCTGGCACAACTTTCGACAACATGAGTATGGAAGGCCGCATGACCGTCTGTAACATGGCGATCGAAGGCGGTGCCCGCTGCGGTTATGTCAATCCGGACCAGATTACTTATCAGTACCTCAAAGGCCGCGACTGTGCGCCACAGGCTGAAAACTGGGATCAGGCCGTCGCTTGGTGGGAGCAGCTGTGCAGCGACCCAGATGCCGATTATGACGATGTTGTGACCTTTGATGCCGCCGACATCGCCCCCACAGTCACCTGGGGCATTACACCAGGACAAGGGATTGGCGTCGATGAAACAGTACCGACTTTGAATGAAACGCTCGAAGAAGATCGACCACTAACGCAAGAAGCCTACGCCTACATGGATTTACAGCCCGGACAGTCGATCATGGGTACGGCCGTCGATGTTTGCTTTATTGGGAGCTGTACCAATGGTCGAATTAGCGATCTGCGCGAAGCCGCGAAAATTGCGCAAGGTCATCACGTCGCAAATGGTGTAAAAGCCTTCGTTGTGCCGGGTTCCGAACGTGTGAAGCATCAAGCCGAACAGGAAGGTCTGGACAAGGTCTTTACTGAAGCCGGATTTGAATGGCGTGAAGCAGGCTGTTCGATGTGTTTGGCGATGAATCCCGATCGGCTCGAAGGTCGACAAATTAGCGCTTCTTCTTCCAACCGGAATTTCAAGGGTCGCCAAGGATCAGCGTCAGGGCGGACCTTGCTGATGAGTCCAGCCATGGTGGCGGCGGCCGCGATTACCGGCAAAGTGACGGATGTCCGATCGCTGGTTGAGTCGGCTGACACAATCTAGCCGGAATTAAGTGCATCATTCAGCGGAAAATCGGGCATCCTAGGTCTGGAATACACTGGGCCAGGGTCGGGGGAATTGTATATGGAACAAGCACAAAGTGTCATTGCGAAGCGGCTTGAGGCGCACACACATCACATACGCATCAAGAAACTGTTGCTGTATGCGACGTCAGGGCATTGGGAAACAGACCCCAACAAGCTCAAGCATGTCGCTATGCAACCGATCCTGAGCCAACTGCATCGGTTATATCCCACGACGCAGCAGTTGCGATTTTACCTCTATACGATCGCGGCGAATTTAACTAAGTCGCGCGAGTATCAGCAGCTTTCGAATATCGTGCTACTGGAATGTGCGGGGCTGTATACGAACTCGGGCGACGAGAATAATGATGATGAACCGACCGCATTCTTCTGCAGTCCGCCAACACCGCCAACACCGGTCGTCGCCGATGCCGTAGTGGAAGAACAATGCCAAATTGCCCAAACCCTCGAACTCATGGTCGAGCGGGAGCGCATCGTTAAGCTGATGTTATGCCTCCTACACGACTCTTGGGAATCCAATAAGGAAAAGATCGCCCAGACTTCGATTCGGACGTTAATTGGGGAGATTCGGCGTAAATATGGTTCGCTGATTGAGATTGAGCGCCAATTAATTTCGATCGTCCAACGCTTGAGTAAAGCGATGGAATATAGCCCACTGGCAACGACAATCGTTCAACAAATTGCGCCCATCTATGATTTGCACCAAGAGGAAGCGACTGACCAATCATGGCCAGCAATGCAGTCCATCGATGGCTTCAATCTACGCTTGGAGGTGGTGAAGTTCGCCAATCCGTTGCGGGCCAAAATCTTACTGTTTTCGCTCCTGTACCATCCCTTTAGCGACAGCGAGCAAGATTGGTCAACCCTCAAGCAGCTTAGCCTTGAGGATTTGCTCAAAAGAGTTTTAGAAAGCAATACAGCTGCCGCTTTAGGCATCAAACTCGTACAAATGGCCCAGACCTTACCGCAGGCAGCAGAATATGAACCGGTAGTCGAAGTACTAATCCGCGCTTTGCAATTGTCCGCAGTTGCAACTCCAGTTGCTCCCGGAGTCAGCGTCGGATCCGACTTTAGTGGTGACAATGAAGCGACACAGTTGCGGATTGCCCAGTAATGCACCATTCATTTGCCGTTAATGTCATCGGTCGTTGGATATGAATGTCCCAGAATTACTCGATCGCCATCGCGATGCTGCGAATAGTTTTGCTGGGTCGAAGCTGGCTGGCTTAACATTAGATGGTGCCGATTTAATCAATGCAAATTTGATCAACGCTGATCTGCATGGTGCAACTTTGCGTTTTGCCTATCTGAATCGGGCCAGTCTGTCGAAGGCTAACCTGCTACGCACTGATCTCTGTGGCGCCAATTTAAGCCAAGCAAAGCTGATTGAATCGGTGATGCGCGATGCCAACCTGAATGGCGCATTACTCACCGGGGCTGATTTGCGGGGTGCCGATTTAACCTTAGCCTGCTTGATGGATGCCAATTTAATCGAGGCGGATCTGCGGGAAGCGGACCTGAGTGGCGCAAATCTACGCGGTGCTTGTCTCAAAGGTGCAAACTTACGCGCCGAGATTAAACGGGGCCATAGTGCCAATCTCTGTGGCGCTGACTTGCGCGGCGCCGACTTACGCGGTGCCAACTTATGCGGTGTCAATCTGAGTCGGGCTAATCTCGAAGGCGCCAACCTCAGGGAAGCAAACCTTAAGGGTGCCAACCTGACCGAAGCAAATTTGACTGGGGCCGACCTGCAAAATGCCTTTTTAATGGATACGATCGCCACAGCCGCCAACTGGGCTGGTGCTAATTTACACAATACTCGCCTGAACCGCGCCGAGTTGCGGGAATGCAACATGCAGGGAGCCGACTTAAGCCAAGCAACCTTAACCGAGGCCAAGCTGCAGGCGGCCAACTTACAGGCCACGAACTTATATCGGGCACGCATGAACCAGACGGATCTTGGACATGCCAACTTAAAAAATGCCACCTTAGTTGAAGCCACAATGATCGAAGCCTATCTGGCGCGGACTGACCTGCGCGGTGCCGATCTGAGCTATGCGAATCTGACGCGGGCGGAAATCAGCAGTACGCTACTCAACGGGGCCAATCTTCAGGGTGCAATTCGTCCGGATGGCAGTCTTCATTAGTCGGCGAGACGGCAATGGCCGCGACCATGAGCACAACGAATATCGGGGGAATGTGCACGTAGTAGCCGATCGATAATCCGCACATTCTGATACAGATCTCTTCCAGTCAATCTGGAAGAATAAGGGCACAATAGTGAGGAACTTCCCGGATACTTTGTCAATCTTGATAATTGAGATGCTAGTATCTTGGGGTGTTTGAGGAGTTTGTGCTTGCTTGGGTAATGTAGACCAAATAATTCAGGTCCTCAGAACAACACAGCAAGCTGTTTTCGGTGGTGTGTTAAGGAGTGTATAAGCGTGCAACACGGTGACTTAGCCGAATATTCGAGGCTTTATCCACAGCGCTCGGAACCAATTCGGATTGGCGTTGTGGGGATTGGCCATATGGGGCAGCACCATACGCGGGTGCTGAGTCGATTGAAAGGCGTTGAGCTAGTTGGCGTCTCGGATGTCAGCGTTGAGCGTGGTCTGGAGACTGCTAGTCAATATCGGACGCGTTTTTTTGAAGATTACAATGAGCTATTCAAGTACGTTGACGCAGTTTGTATTGCAGTGCCGACGCGTTTGCATCACAAAGTTGGCCTGGCAGCGTTAAATGCCGGTGTCCATGTCCTGATCGAAAAACCGATCGCCGCCAGTATTGAAGAAGCCGAAGATCTGGTCAATGCCGCCGCTGAGAACAACTGTTTGCTCCAAGTCGGACATATTGAACGGTTTAATCCTGTCTTTCAGTCGTTGAGCACAGTCCTGAAAACTGAGCAGTTGTTGGCGCTTGAATCCCACCGCATGAGTCCTTATTCAAACCGGGCGAACGATGTATCGGTCGTACTGGACTTGATGATTCACGATATTGATTTGATGTTGGAGCTGACTGGATCCGACGTCGTACGTTTGACTGCTAGCGGCAATCAGAGCGATGATACCGGCAATCTTGACTACGTAACTGCGACACTCGGCTTCTCCTGTGGGGTCGTAGCGACATTAACGGCCAGTAAAGTCACCCATCGTAAGACCCGTAAGATTGAGGCGCATTGTAAGCGATCGCTAATTGCTGCCGATTTTCTCAATCAGGAAACGTTGGTTCACCGTCACATCACGGCTCAGACCAGTCCTCATCCGTTGTACCGTCAGGATGGTCTGATTGAGCGCGTCGCAACAGCCAACGTTGAGCCATTGCAGGCAGAATTAGAGCACTTTGTCCACTGCATTCGTGGTGGTATGCAACCATCAGTATGCGGTCAGCAGGCATTACGTGCATTGCGTTTGGCCAGTTTGATCGAGCAGATGGCGCTGGATGGTCAAGTTTGGAAGACGAACGATTTGGCGGCATTAGAACAGCCCATGCTGCCGGTATAGGCGCCCCAACAATACCGCTTAAAATCAAAGGGATAGGGCAGACTGCCTTATCCCTTATTTGTCATGTGTCCCAGTTTTTCCAACATCCCTACCACTAGAATTTCTCGCTGAGGAGCCCCTATGTCCGCGACGATCGCTGCTATTGCCACCGCAATTGTGCCTGAACAAGGCAGCGTCGGAATTGTCCGCCTGTCGGGCGATGCCGCAGTGGCGATCGCGCGCCAAGATTTTTGTGACACCGGGTAAACAGGCATGGGACAGTCACCGCATTTTGTATGGATTTATCCAGCATCCAGCCACGCGGGTGACGATCGACGAAGCATTGCTGATGCTGATGCTCAAACCGCGTTCCTACACTCGCGAAGATGTCGTCGAGTTCCATTGCCACGGTGGGATTATGGCAGTCCAACAGGTACTCCAACTATGCATTGAGCAAGGTGCGCGCCTCGCACAGCCAGGAGAATTTACCATGCGGGCATTCCTGAATGGCCGCTTGGATCTAACTCAGGCCGAGAGCGTGATGGATTTGGTCGGTGCCCGATCGGCCCAAGCGGCGTCATTAGCGCTCGCGGGATTACAGGGAAAGCTGGCCGCGCCGATTCGGCAGCTGCGATCAACTTGCTTAGATATTTTGGCGGAGGTGGAAGCCCGGATTGACTTTGAAGATGACTTACCGCCATTAGATGAAGCAGCGGTGATCAGTCAAATTGTCGAAGTGATTGCCGACGTGAATCAGATGATCGCCACTGCCGATCGAGGCGAACTGTTACGCACTGGGCTCAAGGTCGCGATCGTCGGACGCCCCAACGTGGGTAAGTCAAGTTTGCTGAATGCCTGGAGTCGCAGTGATCGCGCCATTGTCACTGACCTCCCAGGAACGACCCGTGATGTGGTCGAGTCGCAGTTGGTTGTGGCTGGGATTCCGATTCAGGTGCTCGATACGGCCGGCATTCGAGAAACGGAAGACGTAATCGAAAGGATCGGTGTAGAACGATCGCGCCAGGCTGCACAGTCAGCGGATTTAGTCCTATTTACGATGGCCGCCAATGAAGGTTGGACAACCAGCGACCAAATGATTTATCAACAGGTGAGCGATCGCCCAATGATTGCGGTATTGAATAAGGTGGATTTAGTCGAGGGTGACGTGGATGTTCAAGATTTGCCATTTACATCGTCGATCAAAATTGTGCATACGGCCGCTGCCAAAAATCAGGGAATTGAGCACCTAGAGCAAGCAATTTTGCAGCTCGCAACGGCTGGAGGGGTACAGGCAGCCAATCTTGATTTAGCGATTAATCAACGACAGGCCGCGGCTCTGACCCGCGCCTGCACCGCGTTACAACAGGTCCAAACAACCATCCAAGATCAGCTCCCCCTCGATTTTTGGACGATCGACTTGCGCACAGCCGTCCAAATATTAGGGGAAGTATTAGGCAAAGAAGTCAGCGAATCGGTGCTCGATCGCATCTTTAGTCGCTTTTGCATTGGCAAGTAGTCAGCCAGCCGTGGCAAACCGTCTTGAATCGGATGCGGGATGGTTTGACCGCTGGAGCACAAAATGTTCTGGCCTGAGGCGTCCGCATCATGCAGATTGCATCTGAATGATCAAAAGAAGTCCCCCATTCCTATAGAATTAAAAGCTGACTCAAGCACTTTAGAGGAAGTCATGGCAGAAACGCTTTTCTTTAATGCCCTGCGCGAAGCAATTGACGAAGAAATGGCAAAAGACCCCACTGTTCTGGTGATGGGCGAGGATGTGGGGCACTATGGCGGTTCCTATAAAGTGACCAAGGATTTGTACGAAAAGTACGGTGAACTGCGCCTGCTCGATACACCGATCGCCGAGAACAGCTTTACTGGCATGGCGGTTGGGGCTGCCATGACTGGCTTACGCCCCATCATCGAGGGGATGAATATGGGCTTTTTGCTGCTGGCATTCAACCAAATTGCCAACAATGCGGGCATGCTCCGGTACACCTCCGGCGGTAACTATAAGATCCCGATGGTGATTCGGGGGCCGGGTGGGGTTGGTAGCCATTTGGGTGCAGAGCACTCCCAGCGTTTGGAGACGTATTTCCAAGCCGTCCCCGGTCTGAAGATTGTCGCTTGTTCAACGCCACGCAATGCCAAAGGCTTATTGAAAGCGGCAATTCGGGACGATAATCCGGTGCTATTTTTTGAGCATGTATTACTCTACAACCTCAAGGAATCACTACCGGAAGACGAATATATCTGTCCCTTAGATAAGGCCGAAATTGTCCGGGAAGGCAAGGATGTGACGATCTTGACTTACTCGCGGATGCGTTACCACGTTCTGCAAGCACTCAAAACGCTAGAACCGGAAGGCTTTGATCCGGAAGTGATCGACTTAATTTCCCTCAAGCCCCTAGATTTTGAGACGATCGGGGCATCCGTTCGCAAGACACACAAAGTGATCATTGTCGAGGAAGGCATGCGGACAGGCAGTATCGGGGCCGAAATCATTGCTTCAATTAACGACAAGATGTTTGATGAACTCGATGCGCCAATTATTCGATTAGCTTCCCAGGATATTCCCACACCTTACAATGGCAATCTAGAACGGTTGACGATCGTCCAGCCAGAACAGATTGTTGAAGCAGTGCGAAACATGATCAACAATCAAGTCTAAGTTCGCCAAAACCTGCGGTTTGACTAAGCGTGACTCAGCGCTGCCTGACTTAACCATTCGGCAGCGCTGCTCATTTTTGGGGGTGCATTGAAAGTTGATCGGAATTCAATGCATCATGAGGCTGCCCCATGACAACAGCCAAGGGGTATCATAGCGATTGGTTACAACGGAATTCCCGCAGGGCAACATGGGCAGACAACGCTGGTTATTGATGTTGATCGTGGTGCTAGTCACCGCATCGATCTATGTACTGACGCAAGTCGAGACGAAACTCGGGCTTGATTTGCGCGGTGGTGCACAGCTGACGATTCAGGTCAGTCCTTCAGAGAAAGTCAAAACGATCACCGAGCGTGATCTAGAAGCGGTGCAAAAAGTCATTGAAAATCGGATCAATGGCCTTGGTGTCGCCGAATCAACCGTTCAAACTGCCGGACAAAACCAAATCGTTGTTCAGCTGCCCGGTGTTGATGACCCCGATCAAGCAGAGCGCGTTCTGGGTGGGACAGCACAGCTTGATTTCAAAGAACAACGGCAAGGTACAGAGCAGCAACTGGTGGTTGAAGGTGCCGTATTACGGGAGTATCAGGCTCAGCAATTAGCATTACGGGATAGCGGCGATGCGGCGGCGATCGAAGCCAATAATGCAGCAGTTAAGCGCAGCGCTGAAGCGATCAATAAGTTGTTTGACGATGCGGGATTAACCGGAAAAAATCTGGTTGATGCCTATGCCGACAATCAGGGAACCGGTGCCTGGAATGTCGCGATTCGATTTGACCAAGAAGGCGGCGATAAATTCGCGGAGCTGACGAAAAAGCTCGCTGGCACAGGACGTACGATCGGGATTTTCTTAGATGATGTCTTGATTAGCTCACCTAGCGTCGGTCCAGAACATGCTCAAACCGGCATTCAAGGTGGGGCGGCGATCATTACTGGCAACTTTGATGCAAAATCCGCCACAGAACTTGGCGTACAGCTCAAGGGTGGTTCGTTACCTGTGCCAATCGCGATCGTGGAAAACCGGACTGTGAGTGCGAGCCTTGGCCAAGATAGTATCAAGCGCAGTCTTTACGCCGGTTTAGCAGGGCTGTCATTAGTCTTTGTATTTATGGTGGTCTACTACCGATTGCCGGGGGTTATTGCCGCAGTTTCCCTGACGGTTTATACCCTGCTTACCCTAGCGCTATTTAATATCTTTGGTGTGACCTTGACGCTGCCGGGGATTGCGGGATTCATTTTGAGTATTGGTATGGCAGTGGATGCAAATGTGCTGATCTTTGAGCGGACGCGTGAGGAGTTACGCGCTGGTAAGAGTCTGTATCGTTCGGTTGAATCAGGCTTTTTCCGGGCCTTCTCCAGTATTTTGGATGGTAATGTCACAACCCTGATTGCCTGTGCGGCATTATTTTTTCTGGGTGCCGGTTTGGTCAAGGGGTTTGCCCTGACCTTGGCGATCGGGGTGGTGGTGAGTATGTTCACCGCACTGACCTGCAGCCGTACGCTCTTGTTATACGTACTTACCCAGCCAGCCCTGCGGCGGCCGGAACTGTTTGCACCAGGCTTGGCTAATCAAGAGAAATCCGTGGAGGCGGCATAGATGAAGATCAATATTATTCAACAGCGCAAATTATGGTGGAGCATTTCGATCGCTACGATTTTCGCTGGGATTGCCGCGATGGCGATTTCCTGGATTCAGATTGGGACACCCTTGCGGCCAAGTCTGGATTTTGTCGGCGGTACACGGATTCAACTTTCGTTTGACTGTGCAATCACAAATTGCGATCAGCCGGTTAATTTAGATCCGGTGCGTCAGGTGCTCGCCAGTCAAGATTTATCGGGAAGTAGCGTTCAAGCCATTAATCGTCAAGATGATGTGCCCCCAGGATTGGTGATTCGCACAAAAGATCTCAGCCCGGATCAGCGCGATCAGTTAGAGGCTGCTCTAACCCAAAGCCTGGGGCAATTCAATGTTGATCAGATTGATACGGTTGGCCCAACCTTAGGTAGGCAGCTGTTTAGAACCGGGATTACCGCTTTTCTGGCAGCGGTAGCTGGCATTATGATCTACTTGGCATTTCGGTTTGACCGAGACTACGCATTTTTTGCGATCGTCGCAATGCTCCATGACATCCTGCTCACGATGGGCGTATTTGCTATTTTGGGCTTAGTCATGGATGTAGAAGTCGATAGTTTATTCATTGTGGCACTGCTGACGATCGTCGGATTCTCCGTCAACGATACGGTGGTTATCTACGATCGCGTGCGGGAAACCATTAAGCTAAATCCAGGGGAGCATATCAATCTCATCGTCGATGATTCAGTTAACCAAACATTGACGCGATCGATCAACACGACTTTGACGACATTGCTGTCGTTAGTGGCAATTTTCCTATTTGGTGGTGAAACTCTGAAATTTTTCTCGCTTGCCTTGATTATTGGCTTCTCGACGGGTGCTTATTCCAGTATCTTCATTGCCAGCTCATTGTTAGCCTTATGGCGCGAAAAGACCGGCAAAGCAATTGCGCCGGTAGCTGTGTCAGTACCAGCGACTGAGAATTCATAAGATGACTGAAGCAAACTCCGAATCGGCATTGGAGCAACTCGATCCGAATTTTCAGGCCGATCTGGATCGATTGCATCAGCTTACTGTGGTCACTCGCTGGTCCGTGGTGATCGGCTTATGGCTGACGATCGGCAGTATGAGCTTATGGAGCATTCGATTTCATCTGGGGCTTTTATGGCAACACTTTACATGGTCGGCCCTGCGTTATGCGCTGCTGCTAAATCGTCTGAGTGCGATCGGGTTGATGACTTGTGTATTGATGACGCTAAGTGTCTTAATCTGGCAAAGTCGCAATATTCTATTTGGCCGTGCGCCCGAAGAGCAGCAGCGACTCAAACAGCGGCTGCTGCGAATTAAGCAGCAAGGTCAGCGCCACCCGCTTTGGCGGTGGCTCTATGGCAGAGAAATCGCTTAGCCGCTACACCATGCTTCGGCTTCGGCGGACGATATCCAGTCAGGATTTTGCTCAAGAAATTCTTCCAAGGCAGTCTGCGGTAAAGGCTCAGACTCTTGGTAAGCAACCTCAGCCTGTAAATCTTCGACTAAACTCCAAGCTGTCAAACAATCGCTGCGCGATCGGGTTGAGTCAGCGCAGATTTGGTTGGCATGGGCGATCGCGGTTTCAATTTGCTCTTGCAACTTAACTGCCTGGGGACGGGCCACGAAGTCGCCTTTGGTCAAAATATCCTGCATCGAAATCACCCCCAGCAACTGTCCTTCAATTACCGGCGCACTACGAATTCCCGTATTGGTAAAAAGTCGGGCAACATATTCCACCTGCAAATTCGGATTCACGACAATGCAAGGCTTCGTCATGATTTCGTAGACGCGCAGGTGCTGTGGATCTTTGCCAAAGGCAATCACTTTCTGCACCACATCCGTTTCCGTCACAATCCCGTAAGCATCTTCCTCATGCTGGCGATCGACGATTAGCGATCGCCAGCCGCGCTTTTGCATCAGTGCGATCGCCTCTGCCACCCTAGCTGAACCGCGAATTGTGAGAATCTCACGGTTCATAATTTCTGCTGCTCGCATCAGAGCCACCCCCATCCACATTACAGAATGATCTCGCCATGTTTAGATTAGCGAATCATGATGGGGAAATTGTGAGCCATGGTGACACGCGTCGATCGCCCCATCATCCAACCATTTTAATCATCCTAAGGAAACGGCTCTAAATCTTGGAGCAGCGACATAATCCCACACCAATCATCCAAAATTAAAGTCGCCTATATGCGGGTTCCAGCCGGGCTCGGATAATTGGGAGATATATTCTGCTGTGACGATCGTCCCCCCATTCATCTGCCACCAGGAGGTTTGCTGCGTGCTGCCATTCAACCAAAAGATGTCGTCATTCCCATCAGCGTTTAGGTCACCCACGTGCGGGTTCCAGCCGGATTCCGGTATTTGAGAGATGAATTCCGCCGTGACTACCTCGCCCCCATTTATCTGCCACCAGGAAGTTTGCTGCGTGATCTCGTTAAACCAAAAGATGTCGTCATTCCCATCACCGTTTAAGTCACCCACATGCGGGTTCCAACCCGGTTCTGGCAATTGCGAGATGAATTCCGCCGTGACTACCTCACCCCCATTCATCTGCCACCAGGAGGTTTGCTGCGTGATCTCGTTAAACCAAAAGATGTCGTCATTCCCATCACCGTTTAAGTCACCCACATGCGGATTCCAACCCGGTTCTGGCAATTGCGAGATGAATTCTGCCGTGACTACCTCACCCCCATTCATCTGCCACCAGGAGGTTTGCTGCGTGATGTCATTGAACCAGAAGACATCCGACTTCCCATCACCGTTTATGTCACCCACATGCGGATTCCAGCCGGGTTCTGGTAGTTGGGAAATAAATTCTGCTGTGACCACCTCACCGCCATTTATCTCCCACCAAGAGGTTTGCTGCGTGATCTCATTGAACCAGAAGATATCGTCATTCCCATCACCGCTTAAGTCACCCACATGCGGATTCCAGCCGGGCTCTGATAATTGGGAGGTGTCTTCTGTCGAAACAATTGTCCCCCCATCCATCTGCCACAACAAGGTTTGCTGCGTGATCTCGTTCAACCAGAAGATTCCACCATTGTCACTATTGTTACTAGGGGTATTCTCTTCAAACTGCAAATAGATTGGAGCCGTCACCGGGCCGAGGGAAAGATCCTGATTAGCCGGGTCAATGACGCTCGCCACAAAGCCAATGGGCAGCTGGTCTTCTCCGGAAAAGTCGTCGATCGGGACACCGGAAAAATCGAACGATCCGGAGATATCCTGATCGCCGCCCGTCAACACAACATCGACGGTCTGGAATTCAACTGCGTTGTTAGCTGGAAAATCCGCCGCTGCCAAGACGGCTAACTGGTCCGCCAGAAATTGCGCATAGGGCGTCACGGGCTGAATGAAGCCTTTGGTCAGCACCACACGGACGGTTTCGCCAGGCGGACCGTTGATGATCACGCTCGGGCCACCAGGATTATAGGTACCCACACCCCCAGCGCTCAGACCATTTACGGTGAGAGTGACTGCCAGATTGGGGGACCCTTGAGAAGCCTGTGCCTGGGCTCCTGCTTGATTGTCTGTCCCTTGTAGTTGACCAGTCGCAGTGCTGTTATCAGTAAAGGTCACCGTGAAGGTTGAACCAATTAACTCCGCGCCGGAAACACCGCCCACATCCCAAGGGGGATTACTGCCAGCATCTAGCGGGTCTTTCAAGGAACCTGCAACTGAGTTCGGGTCCATATCAATGGAAAATCCGATCGTCTCACCTGGTTCGAAGCCGCCATCAACGCCCTCATCAAAGGTAAGTTGTAATCCCCGATATCCAGCAGTGCCGCCAGCACCGATATAGGATGCAGCACTGGGTGCGACAACACCAGTGTTCCCAGCCACATTAATGGTCAGGGGTTTGGCGACATTATCCCCAGCCACTCCTTCAGGATCAAAGACACTATCGGGATAGAGCGCATTGGTGACATCGATCACGATCTGGGCGATTTTCTTATTACCCGTATTGACGATTTGGAAAGCGTTATCACCGAAGTTCGATGTCTGAACATTGTCGCTGTTAACCGTAATTTTGAGGACAGCCGCGCCAACTTGTAGAGGATCTACCATACTTCTAAGTCTTTAAACCTAAACTTTGTTCCTGAGTCTAACTGCAACTGACATTCCGTTAGATGCTGCAACAATAAACATGCTCAAAGCCTTGGCAAGCAAGAGGTGACATAGCTGCCCGCTAAATCTCCTAGCCCTGAGATAAGCTTAGCAAACACCCATTTTGATCGATTAAGACATACTTGACCCTAGATGGTCACAACTTCTGTGCGCAACACCCTGCACCACACTCACAAAACGGTTCAATACATGCAAAGTTGTCATAACCTTTTAGGGCTGATGCTTCAGTGCATGGTTGTTCCTTGTAGCACAAGCTATCGTAAAACGGCTTGAAAGCATGCCTAGCCAGCAAAGATTCACATTATCCTTAAAAAATTCTCCAGCCTAATTTCCAGTCTGATCCGCCAATTCTAATTTCATCGACCCCACCGATCGTGCCGCCTCAGTGAATTCTGCCAGTGCGCTGGGGAGGAGATTACTGCTGCTGACCAATGCTCCCCCTAAGATCAACACTAAACCGACTGTAACGCTCGCCAAGCATTTGACTTTCGTTTGGAGTGCCTTCACCTGTCGCTGGGAGGCTTCCAACTGCTGTATGACGACGATCGTCTCTGGCGGTACCTCAGAATTTGTCTGCGGCTGAAACGTCACCACTGTATAAAGCCAATCAGCAATCATCTGCGGGCAGTTTTTCTGAAACCACTTAACCGCGAATACGCGAAATACCGGTTTCGACATCCGCGCCACCCCGCGCATAAGTTGATTCAGCATGGGATTAGGCAGATGCTGATTCGCCCAATGTACCGACCCAACATCGTACAAACAATCCATTAACAATCGTACCGTCGTCTCATCGTGCTCAGCTAATCGCCGGAGCAACAGCACCACATCCTCCATGCGATCGGCTTCCATTTCAGCGTCTTTGGCCAATTTAGTTGTCGGAGTAGCACTACTAGGCACAATTTCGCTCATAATGGACTCACTTACGGCAGGAAGGAATGAGATAGCCAGTTAAAGCAACAGTCAGAAACGCCCGTGATCTCGAAATCAGTCTAAATGATCTTAGCGGGGGGCTCAATGCTGCTTCGGCTAATGCGATTCGCAAGGTTTAATGAATTCTCTCTACGAATCCGTTCATATATTTACAATCATAGCGAAATCCGTAGCGCAGTCGCTGTATGTGATGTGACGGTTTGTGCATTATCGATAATCATCTTCAAAGTGAATTGTTTGTAGTTAAGCCATGCAGAAACTCTTATTGACAGGGGCTAGCGGCTTCCTTGGTTGGTACCTTGGCCAAGCTGCTGTGAGTAATTGGCAGGTTTATGGTGCTTATCATCAACATTCGATCGCTGACAATTTGCACCCGATCGCGCTGGATTTAACCGATGAGGCCGCGATCAGGGCTGGTTTTGCCGCGCTGCGTCCGGATGCAGTGATTCATGCTGCAGCTTTATCGCAACCCAATGCTTGCCAGGAAAACCCGGATTTGTCCTATCGGATTAACGTTTTAGCGTCCTGGCACATTGCTGAAGCATGCGCTAGGCTCGGGATTCCTTGCGTCTTTACGTCCTCGGAGCAGGTATTTGATGGAACGCAGGCACCCTATCGAGAGACTGATCCAACCGCGCCAATCAATCTGTACGGTGAGCATAAGGCCATGGCTGAGGTCGGTATGCTGGAGCGCCACGATCGGGTGGCCGTTTGCCGCATGCCGTTGATGTTTGGTGCTGCGCCCCAGGCAATCAGTTTTATTCAGCCATTTATTCAGCGGCTGCGATCGGGCACTTTGCTACAGGCATTTACCGATGAGATTCGGACGCCAGTGAGTGGGTGGGATGCGGCGGATGGATTATTGCTGGCACTGCAACGTGGCTATCAGGGGATTTTGCACTTGGGCGGCAAGGAAAGTCTTTCACGCTTTGAAATGGCGCAGATTTTGATCGATGTTTTGGGAATTGCTGAAGCGCAGATCGAACCGTGCAAGCAGGCGGATGTCAAAATGTCGGCACCGCGACCTCAGAACCTGACGATGGATAGCACGATCGCTTTCAATCTCGGGTTCAATCCCCAGGATTTTCGATCGGCTTTGATGAGGATTCGCGATCGGCTTTAGTCTAACTTGTCTTCACTCTCAAGCGTCTTCAGTAGTTTGCGCGGGCGATAGAATTGGACATCAGCATAATGTTCCTAGTCAGGGGTTGCCAAAGAAATTGTGAATCCACAAGCAGCTTCGGTCAATCCGCTGCAGCAGGGTTATTTACCCTTGGCAAATGCCTTACCGCTCAATGCGTTCAAGCTCTTCACGCACCACTTTTCGTAGAGTTTCCTCAAGGGGTTCGCGACCTGTCTGAATATACTGACGCAGGGCTTCATTGATTAACGTTTGGTAGTTTCCTCCCCCAGCAATATGGACTTGCTCACGAAACCAGGCCAAGACTTCGTCATCGAGGCGGATAGTGATGCGGGTTTTGCCTGGTGGTGTTGGATCGATTGCTCCTCGTTTGCCTTGGCTGAAATCGTATTCTGCTTCCATGACTACTCTTCCTCGTATTGTCGGCGTTCTTGTCGAGTTGCTTTGCGGGCAGAAATAACTCGAATCTCTTCATCACGTAATGTGTAGACAACAACTAAAACTCTGCCAAACGCATCAAGGCCAATTGTGACAAACCGGTCTTCGTCAAATCGCTCGTCTGGGATGGTAACTGCCAGGTCATCTGAGAAAACTGATACTGCATCAGCGAAGTCAATCCCATGCTTACGCAGGTTAGCAGCTGCTTTATCCCTGTTCCATTGGTAAGCCATCTTAATTTAGTATGCACGCCTGTACATACTATCAGGCACAAGCGTTGATTCTGCTTACTTGCGCCTTCAAGCAAATCGCCGTGCTAGAACCTACATTTCGCAGGTAGTACACTTTTCCACAAGTCCCTCCCAGCAAAGATTTCACGCATCAGTCACGATTTGATTTAGTCTAACTTGTCCTCACTCTCAAGCGTCTTCAGTAGTTTGCGCGGACGGTAGAACTGGACATCGGCATAACGATCGGGGTATTTCTCGAAGATAAAGCGCTCGTACTCATACCAGTGTTTTTCACCTTTTTCAAAATTACATCGCTGACAGATGACCCAGAAGTTATCAAACGCCATTGAAAGCCAGGGATATTGTGCACGAGGAAGTTTATGGTCGATTGTCTTGCCACCTCGTGGGGAAAAGGGGTGACTGCAGGCAGGACAAAGATAGTCAGAATTTTCCTGCACCCATTGCTTACTTTCGGGCGTTGTGCCGCATTCACCATTTCCCCCTAGATAACGCCAATAGTCAAAGCGACAGTACTCCTCAAAATCTTGCTGCGTTAGCTTGTGGTAGCGCTTCTTACCAATTTTATCGGCCATTTTGAAGAGCACTTTGAGATCTTGATTGGATAGATCTGTCTGCTCAGGGTGAAAAGATGGCATAGGTTGATCGATTGAGATATTTATATGTACGAGTATGCTTCGGCTAGCTCAGCCCATATTTGAGCGGGCAACATTGAGCAAGCGCTCACGGTATATCAGATAATTCGTTTAGATTTAGTGGTTTTCTGAAGTTTCCCTGTGAGGTGTGGTTGGCTGAAGTCTAAGACTTCCAGTTGGGTTTGGGGGAATTGTTGCTCAATTTGATCGGCAATCGCATTCGCCTCCTTGGCCATGGCTTGCTGGAATTTTCCAACTTCCTCAGCTGTTTGATACTTGTTGCCAATACGATCGGCCTCAAGGAAAAGGTCCTCCAGAGTCATATCTTCAAGTTCAGCTTGCTCTTTGAAATCAGCGATTTTCTCGTAAAGCTGAATCACTGAATCCCAGCCGATATTTTTGTAGCCATTGGTTTTCAGCCACTTTTGCTCCTTAGAAGGGAGTTTGCAGCGATTCGCAGAATTATTTTGCTGGATGGATCGATAGCTCAAACCTTGATAGGTTCTCGCGGCAGATTTACGCTGCAGTGATTTAGTTTTCATACAACAGTCCTACCAAGGTGATTATCTGAAACGCATCCTATTGGGTTACCCCAAGGTCGATTTGTAGAGTTTCACGAGTGCTTTGCGAATCTCGCTGTCTTCATATTGCAGCAGTTGATTAACGTCCTTAGAGAATTTCAAGCGAATTGCATCAACAATATTTTTCAGGCGTTTGTTATCTTTCTGCAATTCATGGTTTGCTTCGGCGAGTTCATTTTTCTCTGAACTGAGACTGCTGACTTGCCCCTCAAGATTTTGGGATCGCGCCTTGAGATTCACCACTTGCTTTTCCAGAAGCGCTGCATCTTTTTCGAGTTGGCGCTTCTGGTTTTCTAGATCAACTTTCGTTTGATTAATCTCGGCAATCTTGCGTTGTGCCTCCACCTCTAGCTCACGCTTACGCGCCGCCAAACCTTCGTTAGAGTTTTCAATCTCAGCGATCGATGCCTCTAAGGCCCGATTTTCAGCTTGTGCTTGCTCATACCTTGCTAATGCTTGATTTCGCTGTTTACCGTACTGTTGGTTATTCGTTGTCAACTCCCGGTTCTTCGCAATGAAAGAATCGACGAGTTTCAAAGTACTAATTTCCGATTCCAACAGTGCCACCAAACGCTGACACTCAACATCAGTCAGGGCATCACTGATGTTCTTATTGATGCCGTAGAGATCTTTAAGAAGCCCTTGTAATTCGGTTTTCGCTGCCATACAACAAGCCCCAGCACTGAAAATGGCCACCAACTAGTTCAGTGTTCCCATCACAATAAACCGTAGAAACTGCAGCAATTCCGGAATTTCTTTGCAAAAAATAGCAGATCAATCGCCGATTAACTTTTGCAAGTGCCGATCGTCCTGCCCGCAAAATCGCATCAGCCGCCACCCGCCAATCAGGGAATAGCGTAGAAACGATCGGCTGATCACCCACAAACTTTGTCATCTCATAAACATCAAACCGCAGCGTCAACACAAACACAACTTGACTCATACGCCTCAAGCGTCATAGTTGGCTGAGTCGAAAGCACCATTTGGCTGACCTCCTGAGCAATGGATTGAGGCGATCGCCGCTGACTCGCCCTTCAACCCATTACAAAATCATGCCGTAATTATTGCGCGTAAATTTGATTTCTAAAATCAGCCGATCGTTTGTCTGGGGCAAGACTCCTTTGTGGAAGCAGAATGGATCTTCAGCAAAACCAACCCCGGCAGAATCACAGAATCGTCACAATATTTTCATCCCCATAATAGTCGGCAATTTCTTCATCGCTCCTTTCCCGCAGCAGTGAAAATTGATAACTCAATTTCTTCTTTTTATGGCTGCCTTTGACACAGAGATGCGGGCCCGAAACCTGGTTGACCTCAGTGAGGTAAAACATAAATTTCACGCAAGCATAGTCTTCTAAGTCATAGTGAAAACGATAGAATCCCTGGCCACGACCTTCATCCGGTGTATCTTTAACAAACGTCCACCAGAGTTGAGTGCAAGCAATGACTGGTTGTCCCTGCAGATATTTTGCGGCAATCTCCCAAAGTTTTGGGTCCATCGCAAGTGTTTGAATTGCTGCACACTGAGATGCAGGCTCAAAACTATAGGCAATCCGGAAGGAATGACCTGTTTGACTTTCCTGCAACCTCCTATCAGCCAGCGAAAACAGAAATTGTGGATCGCCATGGCCAAGGTAAGTAGCAGTTTGAGCAAAATCTAGAATTTCCGTGAGCATGACTGGTGGAATTACAATTCCTCGGTATAAGCCGTCGGTTTCGAGAGCCTGAACCACATGATCGGGGACAATATCTAAAATGCTAGAAGCTACTGAAGTTTCTCCGAGGGTCTTGATCGGTGAGTATTCGCGGCTAAATCTCTGCATTACAGCCCGCAGAACATAGACACGACTGAAGACAAACATCAAAAACCACTTCGGTTGCTTTAGTGCAATGGTTAAATATTGGAGAAATCTCCGTCGAATCTTCGATAAGAGCGTCTCAGGTTTAAGTGTCTCAGATGTACACAATGGAAACCATCAATCTTTAAGGTAAAGCTATTTTTCGGCTGAAACTGCAACCAAGTCCTACAAGTAGAGTCTTTCGGAACTCCCGTGGTATCCACTAGATGCAGTTGCTGCTACATGTAGCCGAATCTCCCATACCCACTGAGGTCGAGTGTAAGTCGTTGGGAAACCATATTTCATATTATAGCAGCGCCGTTTGAAACCCTTCACTCAGTTATTAAAACCCTCCACGCAGCCGATTGACCACCATCCGTAGCATTACCCCAGAAATCTACTTGATCGAGTTCACAACGCAATAAACACATCATCAAACCCGCATGACTCGATATTGTCGCTGGCTGGCAAGTTCTGACAACCCACCAGCCAGCGGATTCCCTAGAAATTGCCCTGCTCGGCATTGGCTTTCGCCAAGCGATCGATCACCGTATCGAGTGGCAACGCACCCAAATCATCACCACCGCGCACTCGCACACTGAGGGAATTCGACTCAACTTCCTTCGCGCCAACAACCGCCATCACCGGAATCTTCGCCTTCTCCGCATTGCGGATCAGCTTGCCCAAGCGTTCACCACTGAGATCAGCCTCTGCCCGAATCCCCAATGCCTGCATCTTCGCGGCCGCTTCCTTCGCATAGTCCACAAAGTCCTCGCCCACCGGCAACAACCGAATCTGCACCGGTGCGAGCCAAGTTGGAAAATCACCCGCATATTCTTCAATCAAAATGCCGATCAAACGCTCCAACGAGCCAAACGGCGCTCGATGCAACATCACCGGTCGCTGGCGCGTCCCATCTTCGGCGACATATTCCAGCTCAAACCGCTCTGGCAAGTTGTAGTCTACCTGTACCGTTCCCAGCTGCCATTCGCGCTCCAGCGCATCCTGGAAAATAAAGTCGAGCTTCGGCCCATAGAATGCTGCTTCGCCAATTCCATCAAAGTGCTCCATGCCTAGATGTTCGACCGCATTGCGAATCGCACTTTCAGCTTTTGACCAAGCCTCATCCGAACCGATATATTTATCAGGCGTCGCCGGATCACGGAAACTCAGTCGCGCTCGGAAGTTCTTCAACTGCAACGCCTTAAATACGCTGAGAATCAACTCCACCACATTGCGGAATTCCGACTCCAGCTGATTCGGTGTGACAAACAGGTGCGAATCGTCCACAGTAAAGCCGCGCACCCGAGTCAAACCACCCAACTCACCCGATTGCTCGTAGCGATAAACCGTCCCAAACTCCGCCAACCGCATCGGCAACTCTCGATACGATCGCAGCTCACTCTTATAAATCTGAATGTGAAATGGGCAGTTCATTGGCTTCATCACGAAACCAATTTCCTTGTCCTTCTCCTCTTGGCTTTCGGCCATCATCGGGAACATATCTTCACTGTACTTTTGCCAGTGACCCGACTGCTTAAATAAATCCACCCGCGCAATATGGGGCGTCACTACCGGCAGATAGCCGCGCTTTACCTGCTCCCGCTTCAGGTAATCCTCTAGCAACGATCGTAATATCGTCCCCTTGGGCGTCCACAGCGGCAATCCCGGACCAACGGAGTCAGCAAAAATAAATAAACCAAGTTCCTTGCCAAGCTTGCGGTGATCACGCTTCAGCGCCTCTTCTTTACGCCGCTGGTACTCCGCGAGCTGTTCCGGCGATTCCCAAGCTGTACCGTAGATCCGCTGCAACTGCGCCTTAGTTTCATCGCCGCGCCAATAGGCTCCCGCAACACTTTCTAAGGCGATCGCCTTGGGATTAATATCCGCTGTACTCTCGACATGCGGCCCAGCACAGAGATCCCACCACTGATCACCAAGGTGATAGAGGGTAATCGGCTCCGTTTTAATATCATCGAGAATTTCTAGCTTATACGGCTCACCCAGCGCCTCAATCCGCTGCTTTGCCTCCTCCCGGCTCACTTCCTCGCGCACCACAGGCAACTTCCGGTTGATGATCTTAATCATCTCCTTTCTGATCGCCTTGAGATCTTTTTCAGTAAAGGCTTCCGGCGTGTCAAAGTCGTAATAAAATCCATTCTCAATCCACGGCCCGATCGTCACTTGCGCCTTAGGGAAAAGCTTTTGGACCGCCATCGCCATGATATGAGAAGTCGTATGGCGAATTTTCTTCAGATCTTCTGACTGACTCGTTTTCGGTAGAGAAATCTTCTCGACTACCGGTGCTGCATTTTCAGGCATAGAAATCTTGCTCCAAAAAAATATGGGGAATAAACAGAGAAATTCGGGTGCTTTGGGGGTAGCATCTCGCGCTGATTACTCAAATAACCGCACCTACCCCGCAATCGTTCGCCATCGGCGCGGAAAACCCGTTAGCTCTGTCGGAATATGGAGACAAGAAAACAACATAACTTAAACTTCAAACGCAATTTCTTTGACGAAACGAAGGCCAAAGAATAAGTCTAGCGTAGTTTCTACCGACCAGCGGCATCAATTGTCCCAAGCAAGTACAACTTGTTTTGAGTCTTGCCCGAAGATTGCCTGCAGCAGATACAGGTAATCTGTTAGTGTCGAGAAGAACTGACATTCAAATCAATACCAAGCAAGTAATGGCTATTTTTGAGGGCTCGTTTGCGGGCGCGGATACGTTCCGCTTTGCAATGGTGATTGGACGCTTTAATGACCTCGTTGTGAACAAGCTGATGGAGGCTTGCCAAGACTGTCTCAAACGTCACGGTGTCGAGGTTGATCCCCATGGCACACAAGTCGATTACGTCTGGGTCCCTGGCAGCTTCGAAATTCCCCTTGTTGCGCGGCAGCTAGCACAGTCAGGCCGCTATGATGCCGTAATTTGCTTAGGCGCGGTGATTCGTGGCCAAACACCTCACTTCGACTACGTTTCGGCGGAAGTCTCTAAAGGCATTGCCGCCGCCGCTTTCCAAACGGGTGTCCCCGTAATTTTTGGAGTCCTGACAACCGACACAATGCAACAGGCAATGGAGCGGGCCGGCATCAAGGCTAATCTCGGCTGGGAATATGCCATGAGTGCATTGGAAATGGCCAGTCTCATGCAACAAATCAAAGGTGGCACTGGCAATAACACCATTGCCCAAGGTAGCCTCGCAAGTGGTGCAGTTCAAACACTTCCAGCCATGCGGGCAGACGCGATCAGCTCGTAATGCTGTTGGCCTAACTCGACTTTGATCAGCCAGATAGTGCGTCCGATCTAGTTCTTTTGTGACGTCGTCTATGCGGATTTTTCTGTTTCATCAACCGCGTTATCGGTACAGATAGCGGGACTCATTTTCGTGCTAAAGTCAAACTACGAAATCTCCATCGGAAAACCGGGGATTTAGCCTAACGCCTTCGCTTAGGGCTCATGGAATATTGAGAAGTTATGGGTATCAGTGTGCAAGCTGTTTCCAAACGGTTTGGAGACTTTCAAGCGCTCGACAATGTTAGTGTCGACATCAAGAGTGGTGGCTTAGTTGCCTTACTCGGACCATCGGGTTCAGGCAAGTCAACATTGCTACGATCGATCGCCGGATTAGAAACCCCCGACAGCGGGCGGATTTTTTTGACTGGGGAAGATGCCACCGATCGTAGCGTTCAAGACCGTGATATTGGATTTGTTTTCCAGCACTATGCCCTGTTTAAGCACATGAACGTGCGCGACAATATTGGGTTTGGGATGCGGATTCGGAAGCAGCCCAAGGCAAAAGTGAGACGGCGCGCGGATGAATTACTCGATCTAGTACAACTCTCGGGCCTGGGCGATCGCTATCCATCACAACTTTCCGGCGGGCAGCGCCAGCGCGTCGCCCTGGCCCGCGCCCTCGCTGTCGAACCCAAAGTCTTACTGCTAGATGAGCCGTTTGGAGCGCTCGATGCCAAAGTGCGCAAAGACCTGCGCGCCTGGCTCCGCCGCTTGCACGATGAAGTCCATGTGACCACCGTCTTCGTGACTCACGATCAAGAAGAAGCAATGGAAGTGGCCGATGAAATCGTGGTAATGAATAAAGGCAAAGTTGAGCAGATCGGCACACCCGCAGCGGTTTATGACCATCCGGCCAGCGCTTTCGTCATGAGCTTTATTGGACCCGTGAATGTCTTGCCCAGCACTTCTTGTATCTTTCAAGACACCGGCTTTGATTCGGGACATCCAGAAATGTTCCTCCGCCCGCACGACATTATGATCGAGCTGGAAGCCAACCAGTCAACTGTACCGGCACGCGTGAAGCGCATCATTCACTTGGGTTGGGAGATTCAGGCCGAACTAGCACTCGATGATGGCCAAGAAATGGTGGCACACATCACCCGTGAACGCTTTGACGAACTGCAACTCGAAGCACAGCAGCGGGTCCACTTGCGCCCCAAAAACGCCAAATCTTTCCCGCTGTACTATTCGATTTAGACCGGCGATCGTCGATCAATTGGCCCACCACAATCACGTGCCAATTCACCGTAATGACGTAGCGCAATATCGCTTGATCGCCAGACATCCCCCGATCTACAACAGGGGTAGCTGCTCAAATTTCTGCATCAAACAATTGGCGATCCGGTTAGCCGCACCTGGACGCCCCATCCGCCGCCAACCATTTTCCGCAATCGTTTGCCAATACTGACGCGGCGATGCGAGTAATTGCCGGATTTGCTCAGACACCTGCGCCGGACTTTGGACTAAATGTACCGATAATCCCAGGAGTCGCGTTTGGGCTTCGGCAAATGCTGGGACGAATTGCGGACCGGGACCGGGGATCGTCACCACCGGCTTCCCCAGGCCCACAAATTGCTCCGTCGCCGTTCCGGCCATCGCGATCGCTAAATGTGCTGGTTGGATGCACTCAACAAACTGGCCTATACCGAGCGTCAAATCAACCCGGTAACTGCCTACGCCATGCTGATAATGAGTTGGAGACATTTCTTGCCATTCCTGCAGCGGCTGACGCAGTTCCGATACCTCACATGCAGGCGTTAATGCAGCGAGCAACTGAATCGGGCGACCTAACTGATCACCTAAATCCTTGACTGCATCCAAAATTAGGTGCCAGTTCGCATAGACCTCGGGAACTCGCGATCCTGGAATTAAGGCGATCGTCAACGGTTGGTGGGGATCTTCGGGAATCTTCGGTTGCCCAACGCCGCCCAAACCATCCATCATGGGATTCCCCACATCGAGCGCCGGAATCTGAAACTGCTGCAGACTTTTAGTGGTCAGGGTATCGCGGGGGAAAACCGCCACACAGGACGATCGCTGCATCAACCAACGCTCCCAGGGAAGATACACGCAGCCAGTCCAGCGTAAAAACCGATCGTCCCACCAGGAGTGGCGCTGCAGCCAAGTCGTCTCATCCCGCAGATAGTATTCCGATTTCGCCGTTCCCACAAACGCAAAGGGCACTTTCGCCCGCCAAGCAAACAGCATCGGCACAATATCGCCCACCGCGAGAATCAGACTTTTCTGGTGCGGCTCTGCCTGCGCCCACCGCCGCACCGTTTGAATTTGACTCAGGGTAAGTCGGACTAGGCCAGCTTCAATATCCCGCGCTAACTGACGACCGGCATCAAGATTAATAAACCCACCCGAAGGCATCGTCTGCGTTGGACCAATCACCCTAAACTGGGCTTTAGCATAGGCCGTGCCATCACCCACGAGCGGTAAAACATCGATCGCCGGGGCGCTAGGGCACTCGCGGAGTGCTTCGAGAATTCGCAGCGCAATCTGATCTTCACCATGACCATTACTCAAACACAGAAGACGCATAGCAATCAGGCACGTTCACCCGCAGGGAAAACAAAAACTCCAGTCAACCATAACATTTTCATCTGCGATCCCATTTGTATCCGCAGCTAGGCTTTGATGATGAATTCCACTGTCAACTCCACCTGGGGCAAACGGAAAGCGGCAAACGGAAAGTTTGTCTTAAGAAGCTTTTTATTTTGTTGAGAGTTTTTGAAAATAAAGGTATGAAGAAGATGTTCCAGATTTACCGCCTCAACACTGCGCTTCACACCCGTTAAACCAACCCCCTTAACCCACTAAATCGTAGTAGATAGAAAGCTATGGCATACGTTTGCGATATCAACCCAGGCCAACGAGTCTTCCTCGATAATCAAGCTGAACAAACCATCTTGGTGTGCATGAGTGGTCAACCAGGACAACAACAGCAATCCAGCAGCAGCTTTACCACCGGTCGCTGGATACAGGCACCAGCGCTACTCCGCTCGAGCCAAGGCACATTCATTCAAATTCAAGCAGAGCGTGGCAATACCGTCATTCAAGTCCAAGGGAATGGGTTTCAGGTAATGTCCCAACAAGCGATCGGGCAGTCGGTACAGACGATACCGATGCAACAAACTGGGAGCATGCCCGATATGCCCAGTATGCCAGACATGCCCGATATGCCTAACATGCCCAGCATGTCACCAATGCCGCCAATGACCATGGGTAACATGCGCATGGCGACATCCCCCATGCAGATGAATATGGGCGATATGAGTATGAGTATGGGAAATACATCCGTCTCAGCGTCCTCATCCGCAACCAGCCGCACCAATCGCACAACTCCAGCCCAAACACCGCAACGTAATTTCTGCAATGGCTGTGGTGCACCGGTCCAGCCGACCGATCGCTTTTGTTCTAGCTGCGGCCAGAAGTTAGGCTAATGGCTGCCGTGTTTACTGACTGTCGATCGCCAACAGTTGTTGATAGACAGCTTCTGTGACGATTGCCTCCGGCGTTTCGACCCGGTCAACAAACAGCATTCCTTGGAAATGATCATATTCGTGTTGGAAAATTCGCGCTGTAAAACCAGTCAGATCGATCGTCTGTTGCTCACCGTGGCAATCACAGTAAGCAACTTTGACCGAACGATGACGGGGTACACGGCCGCGCCATCCTGGCACACTCAGGCAACCTTCCCAATCGGTTTCCATCCCGTCAGAGTAGCTGATAATCTGTGGATTGATTAAGGCGACGGGTGCCATCAGCGGCGCATTCGGATAACGAGGAGTCGGATGGGAAGCCACGATCATCAATTGCATCAGCCGCCCCACCTGTGGCGCAGCAATCCCAACGCCATTACGTTCCTCAGTCAAGCGGATCAATTGATCAATCAACTGCTGAATTTCTGGCGATTGGACATTTTCCACAGGCATTGCCGTCTGACGCAAGACAGGATGCCCCAAGGTAATGATTTGCAGTGGCATATTCGCGGCATCGATCGATTCAGTCATCGCAATTAGTCAAACGCAGACATTGTGAAACAGTACCAAATAAAACAGTGCCAAACCGCTGATTTGTACTCTCGACATTTGGCCCAATTTGTCTTTGCTAAAACAATCGATCGCCCGGTGAATTGCCTGACGATCGATACCCCCATCGGATGCAGTTATTGACTCATGACCAACTAGCGACTGCGCATTGCCTGGGTAGGAAACTCGCCCGGACGCACCGAAAGACTAATTTTCTGGCCATCGCGATCAACTTGAATCGGTAAAGGCTCACCAACATTGGTTTTCGCGACTCCAGCCTGCACTTCATCCGCTGTCTTAATCTCCTGACCACCCATTTGGGTAATCACATCACCACTGCGCATACCGGCCTTTGCCGCTGGGGAATTGCGCGCTACGCCAAAGACCACAACGCCGCTATCGACTCGGATTGTCGCCGGGCGATTTGGATCTTCATTCAGCTGTTCCTTCAGATTTTTCGTCAGGGTTCGCATCTGAATTCCCAGGTAGGGATGGGAAACCTTCCCCTTCGCCACCAACTCGTCCGCAATTTGTCGGGCTGTATCAATTGGAATCGCAAAGCCCAAGCCCATGGCTCCAGCGCGAATCGCCGTATTTACGCCAATCACTTCACCCCGTTGATTAAGCAGGGGGCCGCCTGAGTTACCCGGATTAATGGCCGCATCAGTTTGAATAAACCCGACACGCTTATCCGGAATACCCACATCGGCACTCGTTCTACCGGTGGCACTAATAATGCCAGCGGTGACTGTATTATCGAGTCCGAGAGGATTACCGATGGCGATCGCCCACTCGCCCGGACGTAGCTGATCCGAACTACCTAAGGGGGCAACCGGTAGCTGTTGCGCGTCAACTCGAATCACGGCTAGGTCAGTTAGCGGATCCGTACCGAGTACCTTACCATCGAATTTGCGGCCATCACGCAAGGTGACAGTCACCGTATCAGCGCGATCGATCACATGGGCGTTGGTCACAACGATGCCGTCTTCACTCACAATAAACCCGGAACCAGTGCCGCGCTCTTCTCGCTCACTGGGCCCAAACTCCAACGCATCACCAAAGAACTGGCGGAAAAACGGATCATCAAACATGGGAGAGCGCCGAGCTTTGATCGTGCGGGCCGCATCAATTCGGACAACTGACGGCCCCACACGCTCAACTGCTTCAGCAATAAAGTTTGCCCCACCGGTCGCGGCAATCATCCCCGTCCGCCCCTGTGCGAGCAAAGTCGGAGCCGGTGAGACTGATTGGGCAATTGAGGGGCGTAAAGTGGTGCCTGGTAACGCCGCGATCGCTAAACTTGCACCAGCGATCGGCAGCAAGGTATACATCACTACACGTTGCCGTAGATGCTTAAAACCTTGAGAGTCTCGGCACTGAGAACGTTTAGCCTGCGGATTCATGAACGTTTCCAACTCCTAGAGAAGAACAAAGTAGCTATTGGGTCATACGCCCTTGCCAGGCGCACATCAGGGAGAATTAAAAATGGCGAACTCGCTCCCCTTGAAACAAGCTGTACCCCAGACGCCAACCCATCAGCTTAGCTCTAAAGTAAAAGTTTAATATGACTTTTTAATCACGGCTGAGTCACAATGACGTTGCAAGATTAATTTTCAGTCAAAACAATAACTGCGCTAAACCGATGTAATTTTTGCGGGTGGTTAAGGAGACGTTTGGGAATCGAATTTTGCTCCCAGGTCACTATCATTATTTTAGCTTGGGTAAGTCGAATCGGGCTAACGCAAGCATCCGCCAAACCGCTTTACACAATCAACACAACGCTTTCGGCTAGCCTCGCAAATAGGAATCAGGCAGCCGATCGCAACCTGTGACATTACCTTCACACGAATAACATAATGCTGACAAACAGCCCCCTTACTGTATCAATACAGGTGAATGAATGGTAGAGGCAAGCAGATGCGTTCTGCTTGTCCTTTTTATTTTGTGGCTCGCAGCAGCATTAACTCGCAATCTTGACTTTATTGCAGTCGATTTCACAACAAAAATATTGGCAAGCACCATTTATCATTCCGACCGAACAGTCTTGTTATGACGACAAGATCGATAACAAGACTGTTTCCCATAGTTTGAGCAAACGATCCATTCATGTAATATGATGGAGCTACTGCATTATTTTGGCATGATATTTGCTGATCGAAACGTCAAAAACGTTACGTGGAAAGCAACTTTAGCCAGCGTTGCAATTGCATAAACTGTGGAAAATCGAACTTCATTCGAATGTCTAGAAAGAAGAAAAGTGAACCTCTCACAGGAGAGTCATTACTCAAGAAAGTTAAAGAATTAGAAGACTTGAGT
The DNA here is from genome assembly GCA_963704065.1 of uncultured cyanobacterium. Classification (GTDB taxonomy): domain Bacteria; phylum Cyanobacteriota; class Cyanobacteriia; order Leptolyngbyales; family Leptolyngbyaceae; genus Romeriopsis. The sequence continues at coordinate 91,343 of CAVPGX010000002.1, forward strand.
AAAGAGGAAAAAGCCCGTGAGTGCGGATACCTGACAACGACCAAAAGCGGTCGATCGCGGGTTAATATCATGAAATTCCAGAATGCTTTATTGGATGCAGTAGGCATGGAGCTGGATGGGAAAGGCGAAGGTGGTGGTCGTGGTGGCCGCACACCGAGCTATCGGATTAGTGTGCAATCCAACGGCAACCTGTTAATTGGTGCTGCTTACACAAAGCAAATGGATTTACAGCAAGGGGATGAATTTATCATTAGCCTTGGCCGGAAACACATTCAGCTCAAACAAGTCGGTGAAGAAGACGAGGGAGTGATTGAGGACGCAGAGGAGGAATAAACTCTGAAGCCACCCTGAATAATTAATTGCCCCATTCAATCGATGCTGTAGAACATAATTCAATGGGGCAATCGTTTGGGTATATAACTTTAGTTCTTCAGGTCTGACCCGATTGGACCATGGTTTCGATCGCGTCTGCTTGCGTCGGCAGATCTTGCGTCAAAATTGTGGCCCCAGATGCTGTAATCATGACATCATCTTCAATCCGAATACCACGTACATCGGCAAACTGAGTTAGGCGTGACCAATTGACCGCATGACGATATTGATCACGTCGTTGGGGATGATTGAGTAGGGCCGGCACCTGATAAAATCCCGGCTCGAATCGTCACAATCATATTTTCCTGCAAGACCCGATCGAGCCGCAGATAGCCTAAACCAAACCGCTGACTGCGCTGACGGCCAGCCGCATAGCCAGCCAAATCACCCAGATCCTCCATATCATGCACATCTAATCCCAGCAAATGCCCCACACCATGGGGGAAGAACAGTGCATGAGCATCTTGCTCCACTAATCCATCAGGCGCTCCACGCAAGATCTTCAGATCGACCAACCCTTCAGCTAGCTGGTGGCAGGCCCGCAGATGAATCTCGCGGTACTCAACCCCAATTGCCATTGCGGCGATCGCCACATCATGGGCTGCCAATACAACGTCATAGATATCACGTTGGGTGGGCGAAAACTGACCCGATACCGGCCAAGTCCTCGTCACATCAGCGGCCCAGCCATCGGCGGTCTCCGCCCCAACATCAGCCAACAGCAAATCAGCATCACCCAATGGATGATGATACTGTTCGTTGTGCAGCACTTCCCCATGTACAGTCACAATGCTGTTGTAGGCAGTCGTCATATTTTGCGCCGTCAACACTTGCTCCATTGCGGCACGGACGTCAGCTTCCGTTGTTGCTTGGCTGGTTATGGCCATGCCGGCTCGATGTGCGGCAATTGTCGCCGCCACCGCTGCTTTGATCGATTCCACAGCTGTGGAATCATGTGTCATGCGCAACGCAACGATTGCCTGTGCTAGCTGCCGATCCGCGCCCGTTGACGCCCGTACTGGTTCCACTGGTCGCAAGAGCGTATCGACTTGCCGATGAAGCATTGGTGGCGGCAGAGCAATCGTCGCCGCCGCTGTCGCCCACTTAGTCGGCTCTGAAGCCAGCGGCTCAGACGTCGTCTGAGGCAGCAATGCGGACAGCGGATAAGCGGCATCCGCACCGATTTTCAACGCAATCACCTCACGGGTGGGCGCATCACCATGCCAAAGTGCGGCTTCCGGCTTTGGATCATCGATAAACAGTGTCATACGACCGTTTTGGAGGTGAATCACCGCCTGTTCGAGCCCCAAACCCGCAAAGTACAGAAAGTGGCTACTGGCTCGAAATGGATATTGATTGGCCGGAAAATTCCGCGGTGCGCGACAGCCCGACCAAAGCAATACTGGGAAAATCGACCAGCGCGGCAAGACGCTCACGGCGTTGACGTAGCGTATCAGCCAGAGAAGACATGCAATTTACTCAACAGCGACATTAATCCCATTATCGCTGCAAACAAAAGTGAGCGTAACCATGGTTATGTCCCGGTTATGTCCCCGTCTTCGCGAGCACGCCGTTGAGAAAAATATCCGATAATCCTTCGGCCATCTGCTTAAGTTCTTCCGGTGAAGCATTAGGGTCAGCGATCGTATTCTGACTAAAACTGGCGATCGTAAACATACCGAGAAATACCCGTGCCACTAAGCGCGGGTCTTGCTGGCGGTAAATCCCTTGATCCATCGCCGTCTGAAAGAACGCTTCCGCCACATCGGTCATTTTTTCAATCACTTCGGCTTGGATACGATCACGCAAGTCCTCATGGAACTGCACCTCAATAAAGCACACCCGCAATAGATCAACATTCTCACGCATGTGCATCATCCGATGCCGCATCACCTGAGCCACCGCCTTGTAGCTGGCCATCTCACTCAGCTCAGTCAGTAAATCCGTGAGCAAGTCAATCCAACCCTGAGTGGCCACTTCGATTAAGATCGCTTTTTTATTCGCAAAATGGCGAAATAGCGTACCCTCCGCCACGCCGGACGCTTCGGCGAGCTCCTTCGTCGTCGTCGCATCAAATCCACGTTTGGCAAACAAACGCATCGCCGATTGCATAATCCGCGTCTTCGTTTCTACATCTGCAGGAGTTGGGCGCTGGGACAAAGCCATAAAAAAACCTGGGGGATTGATTCGACGCCCCGCTAATAGGCTTATTTTGCCGGGAAGTTATCGCAATTAGCGTTAATTATTGTGTAGTACAAATATTAACGCAGCACCACGAAGGCGATCAATTTGGTATTTAGCCAGCGGCCTGTGACTGATTAACGCCGCTGCCACCAAAGTCCAATTGCCATGATCGTACTCAGCAAAGGCACCACGATCACCGCACTGATGAACAGTCCGGTTTTCAAACTGGGAGACACCACCAACCGGCGATTTTTCACATCGCGTGGGCGCACCGAGAGCGTTTGTGCATCATCTTGACTCAACCAGCTAATGGAATTGAGCAACACGTCGCCGTTAATCGCTTGATTAAAGTAGCCATCAATGGCAAATCCGGTACTGCCAAATACGACTAGGCGTGACTCTTGATTTACCCCCGCTGGCACAGGACGCGCCGTGTCAGCCGGCGCGTTAGTCGGTGTCGGCTGGGCCAACACTAGGCGACTCAAGGCAACGCCGATCGGTAGCGGCCCCATCCGATCTTCGCCTTCCGTAAACTTGACTGGCTTTTCATCGGGATTGGCATCTGCCCAGCTTCGATCATTCGTCAGTCACGATCGGATTTGGACGCACATTTGGCACTTCGACAATTTCCAGTGGTCGGGCATAGGGATAGAACGAAATACTATTGCTGAAGCTGCGGGTAATCGGGTGATCGCTATAGCTTTGAACGATCGGGGCAGCTGAACCAAGGCGTAACTGCTGAGAAATCCCCGATGCATCGATCGCCAAGCGATTATCGAGGAGAATCCCCCACTGCTCCAGCAATGGGTCGAGGCCAGTTTCCTGGCGTGGATCAAGCAAGATCAATAAACTGCCGCCTTGATTCTGGTAGTCTTCCAATAGCTGCACTTCTGGCTCAAATAACGGTTGTTGTGGCCCAGCAATGACGATCACAGCGGCATCCACTGGCACAGCGCCAGTTTGCGCTAAATTCAGTGGCTCCACCAGAAAATTGCGATCGGCTAACCCCTGCACTGCCAACGAAATACTGTCTTCTCCTGGCTCGAGACTTTTTTCGCCATGCCCTTGCAAAAAGTAGATTTTCGGCCGGCGATCACTGCTGACGCGCATCAGCGCATTGACAATTTTCGACTCAGACAAAGGCACTTGGGGGTTAATCGTCTGAACTAATTGAGTGACAGACTGATTGTTCGGCTCGGAGAAGCGCTCTAGGAAAACGCCTTGATTCAGGGCATCGTTACTCTGCGCAAAGCGTTGAGCCAGTGCGGGATTACTCTGGAGGTCAACGTACTCAAAGCTAAATTTGGGTGTCTGGTCGGTGAAGCGATTGAGTAGCGCCTGATCATTGGGATCGGGCTCACGTGTAAACAAATACATCTTGACCGGCTGTTCCAGACTGTTCAGAACTTGCTGCGTCTCTGGGGCAAGCGTGAACAACTGCGTCTCAGTTAGATCGACACGATAAACATTCCGTACAGCCACAAAATTAATCAACCCCAGAATCACTAGCGCCGATAGGGTCGAAACTAAGGCATTGGTGCCCACTTGAGTCGATCGACGTTGCCAGAAATAGGGTTGATTCGGATCATCAAAGCGTCCGAGAAACAGCAGCCATGTACCAATCGCCACAGCACCCGCAATCAATAGCCCGATTGCCAACATATCCCATGTGCCCGAAACCCACCCTGCCACCAACCCCGCTGTGGCCAGACCCACGCCAAAAAAGGCCAAATATTTCAGGAAAAACTTAATTGCTGCTTGCATGACCTAAGCACTTATCCATCGATGACTAAAACCCAAACCCACCAGACATCCTACGATCGATGGAACCGGAATACTTCAACCGATTGCGCCGTCAGGAAAATGCCCAGGCCAATGTAGCTACCGAACATGACCAAAGCACTGGAGGTCACCTGTCCCTGCAGCATTTCTTGGTACTGCTTAATTAGCGCAATTTGATTGATCACCTGGCCGATCGCCGTTGGACTGTTAGCAATCAAATCCACCAGCGATAGCAATAGCACCAGACCAAACGTCGCAATTGCCGCCACGATCGTGCTGTCGGTCAATGACGAAATAAACATTCCCAGGGACAAAACTGAAGCCGACATGAGGATCAAACCACCATAGCCAACTAATAAGACCAGCGGTGACACCTGTGGTGTCGCCGTATTCAATACAACTGCAACATAAACCATCAACGGCAGGGTCAAACCAATAAAAAAGCTGACAACTGCGAGTAATTTACCGATCGCCACGGCCCAGTTCGTAATTGGAGAAGTCGCTAGCAGCTCTAACGTCCCGCGCTTACGTTCTTCGCTGTACAGCCCCATGGACAAGATTGGCAGAATAAACAGCGATATCGAACCGATCGTTGCCAGAAAAATTGTGATCAATCCATATGCTGCATCAAACTGCGGTGGGTTAATTCCAGCACTTGCCTGCAAATCAATGCCCTGCGCTTGGTCGATGATTCCCGACTGTCCGAACAGAATATGGAAAAATAAAAAACCATTAATCAACCAAAAAACTGCAGCAATCACATATGCCCAGGGCATGACAAAGTAACTGCGCAGCTCTCGTTTGTAGATTGCCAAGAGATTCGCCAAGATTAAGTTCATCCATCTACCTCCTGTTCGAAGGGATCAGTATCTTGGTCGCCAGTTCCATAATTGACGTCTTGGTCCTGCACATCAGTTATCGATTGAAACTCATTAGAACTGACTGACTCAGGCATTTTCGGAACGCATGGCGCTGAGTCTAGCGTCGCCGTAATATCTAAGAAGACTTCCTCCAAAGTCGTCTGGCTGCGCCTAATTTCATACAGTCCTAATCCCTCTTGCACAATTGCCGCCGCTAAATCTTGGCTGATATCACTAACCGCACTCGATAAAACAAAAAAGCTAATCCGATCCGAGTCATCTTGGTTTTGACGGTCTAGCACAACCCGAGATACCGCTGGGATACGACTCAGAACTTGTTGAACGGCTTCAAATGTTCCAGAAGTTGTAATTGCGTAACGAGTCTGTTGATCTAACTGTTGAGTTAGGATATCTGGCGAACCGATCGCCACAATTTTCCCTTGATTAATAATTGCAACTTGGTTACAAATCATACTCACTTCCGAAAGAATGTGAGTTGAAAGAATTACAGTATGGTCACCCGCTAAATTTTTAATTAGATTTCTAACATCAATGATTTGCTTGGGATCCAGACCGATTGTAGGTTCGTCTAATATAATCACAGGTGGATCATGGACAATTGCTTGGGCAATCCCCACTCTTTGACGATAGCCTTTAGACAGCTTGCGGATTAAATCTCGTCGCCGATCGACAAGATTGCAACGTTCAAGCGTATCCTCAACGCATTTTTCGCGTTTTAGGCGAGGCACACCTTTAATTTCAGCAACAAATTTCAAGAATCTTTCAACGGTCATATCCACATACAGTGGTGGACTTTCTGGCAGATAGCCAATTTGCCGTCGCGCCGCAATTGAATCTTCATGGACATCAATGCCGTTGATTTTCGCCGTTCCCTTTGTTGCCGGTAAATAGCCGGACAAAATGCGCATCGTCGTGGTTTTACCGGCACCATTGGGTCCGAGAAAACCGAGAATGTCACCGGACTTAACGGAGAATGTGACGTCCTCAATTGCCGCTGTATGGCCGTAAACTTTGCTGAGATGTTCGACTTCAATCATGGCCGTCTATGTTCTGACAGTCTTAATGCGCAGACCGCAGCATAACAAAAATTGGCACCGGTTGGAGATAGGATCGAGCGATCCGCTTTCCTGGTGCCAATTCATTGATGTGAAAGTGTGATATGTATGATTCAAGGTTATTCGTAGATTAAAGTAGTCATATGACATTTTTATGTCATTAACTTGACGCACTTGTATAAGAGCGCAGGGCAAATCGCCAAAACCAATTGGAAAACCACAATAGTCCAGCGGCGAGCGCAAAACTACCAAATAGCCACTGGGGGGCCGCTCGGTTTAGCAGCACTTCGGCCGGGGTCGTGGTTAAAAATACAACTGGTACAACAAACTGGAAGAAGAATTTATATGCGGGTGGGTAAGCGGCGATCGGATAGCGTCCAGCTTCGAGTAGACCCCGGAGTACTTCAGTCACATTGTAGATTTTGGTGAACCAAATACTCGTTGCGCCAAGGATGAACCAAAGGCTATACAGGATGATCAAGCCAAACCCTAAGGGAATAAGCGTTTGGAGATAGGCGAAGGGCAGTTGTGACAGGTTGGCTCCAGATGCTTGGGTGGCTTTGTAGCTAGCGTAGCCAACGATCACCCCGCCAAACAAGAAATCGGGAATCCCCCAAAGTGAAAGCCGATGCGTCGATAACCAAAATTGTGAACTTACAGGCTTCAACAATATGAAATCAAGCGTTCCTTGTTCAACTTGGCGGACAATTTGGTTGAGATTTGGCGCGAGAAAAGTGGCAGAGAATCCCTGCAAAATTGTGAAGATTCCCAGCACGACCATTGCCTCGTAGGCTGTCCAATTTTGGAAGCGATAGCCGGTGCGATAAAACAGGAAAAGTGTAAATAGACTGCCGACCTGATAGCCAAGGCTGGTCATTGTGGCAATTACAAAGTTGAGCCGATATTCCATTTCAGCCGCGATCGCGGTTCCCCAAAATAGTTTGACCAATCGGCTGTATCGTCCCATGCCCATGACTGATTACCTGTAATACTGCAATACCTAAGCGCCCATACCCGAGTACTGTTTCAGCCCTTTGCGCCAGAGCCAACGGTTAATCACCCAAAAAATCCCGGACCAGCCGCAGACCATGACGAAGCTGCGCGGTATATCGATCGGTAGACCGGTTAGCACACTGGCGGGAAAGTTGACCAAGTAAGGATAGGGGAGCCATAGGACAACTTGTTTAACCGTTTCCGGAAATACATCGATCGGGGCGACTACCCCTGCCAGAAAGAGATACATCAAAAAAGAAAATTGCTGGAGTGAAGCGGCTTTCTCGGTCCAAAAAGCGAACATGGCCAATGTGTACTGCATCAGAAATTGCAGTACAAATGCTGCGGTCACTGTAATTGCGTAGGTTAGGACTGTACCGAGTGAGGGTATCCATAAAGACTCTGGATATAGCGCAAAGAATAGAATCACCAACAAGATAATGATTGGTAAACGGGCAAAACGCTCGCCGATATGGCTGCCGACATGGTGCCAAACTGGGTCAAGCGGTTGGAGGAGTCGCAGCGATAGTTTTCCCTCAATAATTTCTTTCTCAAACTCCCAAATCACCCACACCACCGTAAATTGCCGGGTGATGAAGACAGCGAGAAAGTAACGGGCGATCTGCAGTGAACTGAGACTAAACTTGCCAGTTTCGGCGGCTTCGGTCCATACGCCCATGAGAATAATCGGCAGCGAACCCGACAGGGCCCACAGCAAAAGTTCCGCACGATACTCCACCATGTAGGCGTAGTAGGTGGAAATGAGGGTTTTGGCAATTCGAAGAATTCGATTCATTCCGTCAGTGCATTGTGCCATTGACAAGAGTGTATCGAAATATGGGCCGGTTGGTGACGCACCGATTGCGCTTAGGCAACATGGGATACTAGAAACGACGTGTTGCTGATATGACGAGATGGCCCAGGAGATTGAGCGGAAGTTTTTGACGCAGGCGGATACTTGGAAGTCTTTGGCGGCGGGCACGTACTATCGCCAGGGGTATATCTATACTGATCACGATACGGCGGTCATCTTGGCAGAAGACGTGATCGTGATTTGTCAGGGCGATCTAGAGATGTCGTTTCCGATCTCTGGGGGCGATGCTGCAGCGATGCGACAGCAGTTTCAGCCGGATGATCAAGGGCGCTTAACGTCGCCCGCTGTCTGTACTGTGCGAATACGGATTGCGGGGGAGATCGGGTTTTTGACCTTGAAGTCGAAGGTGGTGGGAATTGCCCGATCGGAGTATGAGTACGAAATCCCCCAAAATCATGCCTTAGCGCTGTTGGACTTGGTGTGCGATCGACCCCAAATCGAGAAATACCGCTACAAAATTCCCTATGCGGGTTTGATCTGGGAAGTGGATGAATTTTTGGGTGGCAATGCTGGATTGGTGTTGGCAGAGGTAGAGCTGACCGCTGCCGATCAAGCGATCGATTGACCCGATTGGATTGGGGAAGAGGTGTCGGGCGATGCGCGGTATTTCAATTCTTACTTGGCAAAGCATCCGTTTACGACTTGGTGAAGCATTCGGTCGTCAGTACCGTTTGATCTAAACAATGGGAGTATTAGCCTCATGGTGTTTTAGCGATCATCATCGTTAAACTCAGCGTTTCTACTATCCGTAGAGGCTTTTGCTATCCGTAGAATTATCGAGTTGCAGGCGCATTTGAGTGGGCACAATTACCTGAGAGTTAATTCCTTAAGAAATAAAATTCTGTCTAGATGGCGACTTCAAAAAATAGTTGAAGCAACGACTAATCGGTCCAAATACTCGATCAGTTTACCGTTACATCCCTCTACAGATTTTTTTAAGAATTAACGCTGAGATTTTCAGGGTGAGTCTACTGCAAGCATTTCCGAAAATATTCTGCTCTGACTCATTAATGTGAGCCGGTACGATTCGTATTTTTGAATTGCAGCGATATGGTTGCCGTTGGCGCAACTGCTGATTTCCCTATCCTTCTTACAAATATGAAAACTCGCGTACTCTATCGCCAGCTTTTGGCGATGACCCTGGCTGCCAGTGGTTTGGTTCCCTTGGCTTTGCCGGTTTTAGCGGCTGGAACTGTTGCTGGCACTAGTATCAGTAACACGGCAACTGCTACCTACGAAGATCCCAATGCGCCTGGTACAACCATTGATGCTACTTCTAACACGGTCGTAGTCACGGTCGCGGAAGTTGCGGGTGTCACGGTGACGGCGGCTGGGATTACGGATGTCAATGGTGGCAGCATCGGTGTCGGTGATGTGCTGAATTACGACTATACCGTCACGAACGTCGGTAACGATCCCACACGTTTCCGAATTCCAAACTTGGCGACCGTGACCGGCCCAGGATCAGTGACTGGTAACTTGCAAGTGAGTACCGATGGTGGGGCCAATTGGACGCCAATTACCACACCTGACTTGATCACAGGTTCTGTGGCACCGGGTGGCTCGATCCTCGTACGTGTACCAGTGACTGTTGCTGCCGGTGCACGGCTAATAACATCATCAATGTCACCCTGGGTGATACACCGGGTGATGCGCAAAACCAACTGCGTAACCCTAATGGTGGCGATGTCTATACTGTTGACAATCCCGATGGTACAGGTTGGCCGGAAGTGGATGGTGTGCCAGTCAATGGTGTACGTGAGGCGAGTGTGACGCAGAATGTGACTGTTGCCAGTACGCTGAAAAACTACGCCCTCGCCACCCTGCTGAAAACCCGATCGGCCTATAGCAATGCGGGTACTCCAGCAATTACGGATGATACGCTGACCTACAACTTGAGCTTGCGGGTCGAACCCAATGACCCAACTGGCAACAGCATCACGCCTGCGCCACTGGTTGGTTCAAGCATTACGATGAATACAGGTGCGGAGACGCGCATTTTGATTTCGGATGCGATTCCGGCTGGTACAGACTTAGCGGTGGTGCCATTCGCACCTCCAGGGTGGGAAGCCGTCTATACGACTGATCCAATTGCAACGAATGCGAATGCGGCAACTTGGCAACGCTTCAGTGCGGGTACTCCCACCTTGTCGACTGTGACTCGGGTTGGTTTTATTAATACCAATGTTGTGACGTCCGTTTCTCCTGGCAGCACTGTTACGGGCTTTTCGGTTCAGGTAGCGGTCGAATCAACTGCGACTGCGCCGCTGACCGTGGCAAATATTGCCCAAGTCTTTGGTCAAACGCGGGTACAAATGTGCCGGTCTATGATGAATCCGGTGACCAAAATCCAAGTAACTACGACGGTATTACACCGCCGATCGGTAGTGATACAAATGCGGATGGCGTACCCGATATTCCGCCAACCGTAGGTGATGGTTATATCAACGATCCGACTGATTTAACCAACACGGGAACTGATACTGGTAACAATAACACCGGTACTACTCCAGAAGGTGAGGCGAATGTCTTCACCGTATCCGAACCAGTTGCATCAGATTTGCAAAATGGTCCGGAAAATGTCCCCGATGCGGTCGGTCCAACGAACAATAACGATGACTTCACCAATAAGTCTTCACTGGTGCCGCCGAATACGCTACCAGGTTCGACACTTGATCCTTCACCGGTGGCATTTACAAACACGGTCACCAATGCTGGAACTGACCCCGGTACTTTGACCCTTGTGCCGACCCCACCCGCGACAGCGACGGAATTGCCAGATGGGACAACCGTGACGATTACCTATGGTGCCGATTCCGTCAGCTATACCTACACCAGTGGTGGTGGTTTTGCGTTGGTACCGGGTGGCAACACCACGGGCGATCAGCCGATTACCGTGCCTAACTTTGCTTCGGGTCAGACCGTGAACTATGGTGTGGAAGTCAATCTGCCGACGGGAACCCCCCTGTCGACTGACATTGACCGAGGCTTCCCTGTGCCGATTACAGCGGGGGTTGATACCGGTGGTGATTCAACGCCGGAAGCAACCAACATCACGATCGATCGGGTCTACACTGGCTTCTTGAAGATGGTGAAAGAATCACGTGTGTTGCAGGGTACAGGACCGGCTCCAGCTGCGGCTGATACCAACTTTAACGCCGATCCGAAGACTCCCGCACCAGGCAATATTATCGAGTACCGCATTACCTACAGCAATATCTCAGAGCCGGATGCTGGTATCGGTAATGTCTTGTTAAATGCCAGCAATGTCAGCCTGACTGAGGATGGTGTGACTGGCACCAATAACTGGGCGCTGGATAACGATAGTGATGGGCGAATCGACACAAGCAATATTGTCGGTTCTGCAAGTGACTCCGGTGCTTCGGCAATCACTTTCTTCAGTGGTAATCCCGCAACGTCTGCTGGATCTGACCAAACGGGTACTACGGTCACTTCGGATGTGACGCGGTACGTCAATACGGTCACTGGCTTGGTGGCTCCCGGTGATGCTCGTGAATTTACGTTCCAACGTCGAGTGAACTAGATCAAACGGTTGTGAGGGTGGGTGCATCCTGCCCTTGCAGCCGACTTTCCCCTGCAAAATTTTGAGGTTATTTCAGATGAAACGGATTTCGAAGCGTTTATCGATCGGTGTACTAGCAGCGGCGGCAGTGACGGTTTTGCCGTTTGTCAGTCAGCCGGTGATGGCGAGCTTACAGCAAGCGGGCGCGACGATCGCTGAGGCGATCCAACAGCCTAAAGTCCAATTGAAGCTATCGGCTGAGAAGCAAGTAGTGCAAGAGGATCAGCAAGTTTGGCAGCCCTTAGAGGGAAATGTGACGGTCCAGCCAGGAGAAGTCTTGCGCTACACCGTGACTGGTACGAATGCCGGTAAAGCTGCAGCGAAGCAATTGGTGGTGACACAGCCGGTGCCGCAGCAAATGGTCTACCGTCTCGATACCGCGAGCAATAGCGTTGACGCTGATGTAGTTTATAGCATTGATGGCGGCAAGACCTTTACTGAAACACCAATGGTTGAAGTCGAGCTGCCCAATGGCGAAACCGAAATGCAGCCAGCACCGGCGGAATCCTACACCCATGTGCGTTGGCAGTTTCCCAGCAACTTGAACCCAGAGGCGCAGCTAGCTGCTTCCTATGAGGTGACTGTGCGCTAATCCTTGAGCGTGATTTAGTTCCCGGATGCTAACCGGATCATGTTGTACGTAATCCCCCCATTGGGGGGGAGGGGATCGTTTGTCCAAATTGTCCCTTGAGTTGACTTATGCAGTGTGGGTTTGCCTGCCTGCCCCCGTTATTTGAAGCCTCTGTGCATGGAGATTAGGCCCTGTGATCTGTGCCAAATTAGCCAAATTATTAGACAAGTTGTCATGGCGTTCCTATGCGGCGATCGGACTGAGTGTGTCATCGATGCTGAACCCGATTGCGGCGCTGTCCCAGACGACCCCAGCCACCGGACAAAATAGTAATCAGTCACTGCTGCCGCGCCTGTTCAATCAGGCTGCCTATGAATATAGTGAAGAAAATTCCCGGCTGAAGTTTCAGACGAGTACATCGCAGCTGAGCAGTCAAGTGCGATCGTTAGTCGATCCGCTTGGTCGCATTCTCGGTTGCAATGGAACGGTACTGTCGGACTACTCCGGCTTTTCGGTAGCAGTGTTTGAACTGAACCCAGCCGATCCAACCGGAACTGAGTTGGGCAACCTCGCTGATCTGACGACCACAGAACTGCCGGATATTCCCGGTAATAGTGTGCCTGGCGGCTTAGCCCCCAACCGCACTAATCAGAATCCATTCCAGCTCTCCAATGCCGTGCCCGAAAATGAGCGGGGGAGCTACAACTTTCTCCTCGATCCGAATAAAGGCCAACTCAATGCCGGCCGCTCCTATATTTTGGTCCTCAATCCCCCGTCGGGCTCAGTCTATCAGCAGCGACGGGTCAAGATTACGATCCTGGAAAGTACAGGACAGGTTGGCAATGGGGTGGTGCGTTATGTGGCGAGGGCGCTGGATGGTCAGCCTTTACGCCTGACGGGTGATTTGACCTTTGAGGATACAGTTGTCTTTGTGCCGAATGCGGAAACGGTCGGCTTGGACCTCTTATCCTTGCAGTTGACCACCTGGATGTGTCAACCGAACCAAGTCGAAATTGTTAAGAGTGCCGATCGGGCGGTATCGGAACCGGGTGATACCGCCATCTATCGCTTGTCGGTGCGAAACCGTGCTGATGTGCCGCTGACAGGCGTGCAGCTATCGGATGTTTTACCGGTAGGGTTTAAGTTTTTGCCGAATTCTGTACGAGGTGAAGTTGATAATCAACTCGTACCGGTGATTGCTGAAGCTAATGGCAGCACGATTAACTTTAGTACGACTGCGGATATTCCGCCCGATCGGATTTTGAATGTGGCCTATGCAGTGCAGCTGAGCTCCGATGCGATGCGTGGCAGCGGTCTTAATTCCGTCATCGTGAATGCGCAGCGATTGGACAACGGCCTGCGCGTCAAAGACGGACCGGCAACGCATCAGATGCGCGTCAATCCTGGCCTGCTGAGCGACTGCGGTGTGGTGATTGGACGTGTGTTTGACGACCTCAACTTTGATGGGGAACAGCAACCCGGTGAACCGGGCATCCCAAACGCTGTGATTTTCTTGGATGACGGTAATCGCATTACCACCGATGCCGATGGCATGTTCTCCATCGTGAATGTTTTGTCCGGTTATCGCACTGGTGTCTTGGACCTCACCAGCGTACCGGGCTATACCCTCGCGCCCAATCAAAAATTCAAAGAACGGCGAAGCCAGTCGCGGCTGGTGCGCCTCGCTCCCGGTAGCCTTGTGCGGATGAACTTCGCCGTCACTCCAGCATTAGAATCCTCAGGCGGTGAGTCATGAAGCAATCACTCTCGATTCAGTTGAGGGCCTTTCTGCTGTGCTGTGCGGTAAATTTGATCGCACAAACTTCTGGTCTGGCTGAGGTGGTATCGTCGACCCCCAACGAAGAAACCGTGTCCCCGGCTTTGCCGCTCAGCCTGACTGAGCCTGCAGCCGTGGTGCAAACCGATGCGGCTGACCCAAGGCCCGCGTCAACCACAACCCAGCCAGATACCCAGCCAAAAATTCTATCGCCAACGACGGATACATTGCTAGATGTGCCAGCGGCGACGGTGGTGATTCAGTTTTCGCAGAATGATGCAGTGGAGCTGTTGGTGAATGGTGTCGCCGTATCGCAGGAGCTGATCGGCCGGACTGAGACGGACCGAGAGACCGCGCTTGTGACCCAAACTTGGTATGGTGTGTCGTTGCAAGCAGGGGCCAATACGCTCACCGTACGATCGCGGCAAAATCCTGAAGCGACAGCCAGTGTGACAATCCAAGTGCGGGGGGTGGCGAATCAGCTGACGATCGAAACGCGTGAGGCGCAGATTCCCGCCGATGGTAAATCCACTGCGACGGTGTTCGGTCAGCTGCTCGATGACCAAGGTAACGTGGTGCAGAATCGTGGTGTCGTCACGCTGACGGCAACGGCGGGGGAGTTTGTGGGAGAAGACGCCGTTGCGGCGCAGCCCGGATTTCAGGTGGAAATCGAGGACGGTGAATTCACGGCCCAATTGCAGGCGGATTTGTCGGCCCAAACGGTACGGATCAAGGCGTTCACTGCAAACTTTGAAGCCTATACGCAACTAGAGTTTGAAACTGATCTGCGGCCCTCGATCGCGACGGGCGTACTGGATTTTCGCTTTGGTCGGCGGGGTACGGATTTTTATAGTAGCGTGCGGGATTTTCTGCCTTTGGATGAGGATTATCGCTATCAGCTTGATGTCAATGCAGCCATATTTGCGACGGGTCGCCTGGGAGAGTGGCTGTTTACGGGGGCGTTCAATAATTCGCGGACCCTGAACGAAGATTGTCAAGGGGAGGCGCGGCTCTTCCGGGATGAGCAATTCTGTGACTATAGCTATCCGATCTATGGCGATAGCTCCAGTTCGACGGTGGTTGCGCCTTCGAAAGATAGTCTCTATTTGCGGTTCGAACGAACTTCGCCGATCGCCAATGCTGGTAGTGACTTCTTCATGTGGGGAGACTTCAACACGGAGGAGTTTGCTACGCGGTCCCAAGAATTTACCGCGACGACGCGACAGTTGCACGGTTTTAAGGCGAACTATAACCTGGGTAATCTCCAACTATCGGCGATCTATGGCGATAATGTTGAGGGTTATCAGCGCGATATTATTCCGCCCGATGGCACGAGTGGGACTTACTTCTTGTCGCAGCGGCTGGTGTTGCCGGGGAGTGAGGATGTCTACTTAGAAACAGAAGAATTGAGCAATCCGGGGCAGACCATTAGTCGTGAGCGCCTGAATCGGGGGACTGATTATGAGATTGATTATGATCGCGGCTCGATCGTCTTCCAGGAGCCAATCTTACGAACGGATGTCGGCCCTAACGGCGAGACGCTAGTGCGCTGGATTGTCGCGAGCTATCAATACGATAACCCAGGGGTTGATGCGAATCTGTATGCCGGACGGTTACGTTATTTCTTCTCCCGGACGCCCAATCAAGAAAGCTGGCTAGGGGCCACGTATCTGCAGGAAAATCAAGGCGATCAAGGCTTTGAGCTACTTGGGGCGGACGCCTATATCGCGCTGGGACAGAATGGCAGTCTCATCGCTGAATATGCGCAGTCAAATAATGACTTTAACGGTGTCACGACTTCGGGTTCGGCTTATCGGGTGAATTTGGAAGGGCAGATTGCGCGCGGTGTGCTGGGGCGGTTATATCTACGATCGTCGGATGCTGGTTTTGCCAATAATGCGACGACGAGCTTTATTCCGGGTCAGACGCGCTATGGGGCGCAGGTTGCTGCTGCCGTTGGGCCGACGACCGATGTGCGAGTGCAGTACGATCGTGAGATTAATCAAGGGATTGCCCCCACACCGGTGAGTGAATTTGAGGAGTTGTTTACGCAGCAGCAGCAGCAGTCGCGTGAGGGAATTCCGGTCGATAATACGCTAACGACAATTTCCGTCGGTGTTGCGCAGCAGATCGGGCAGGCAGATTTGAGTCTTGATTGGTTGTATCGCAATCGGACTGATCAACAAGATGGTCTCCTGACTGGAGCATCGAATCAACTGCGTTCGCGGTTTACTATACCAATCGCCGATCGGCTGACGTTCCTGGCGCAGAATGAAACAACGCTATCGAACCAAACGGATGCTGTGTTTGGCGATCGCACCTTATTTGGGTTGAACTGGGAGGCGGTCACTGGAGTCAATCTGCAGCTGGCGCAGCAGTTCTTTACGCGGGGACAGTTTGCCGGTCAATCAATCACCACCTTTAATATTACGGGCGATCGCCAGATTGGCGCTAATACGACGCTAACGGGTCGCTACTCCGTCTTTTCGGGGGCGAATCAAGTGTCGATGCAAGGGGCGATCGGATTGGAACAAATCCTGCAAATTGCGCCGGGTTTGCGGATGGACTTGTCCTATGAGCGGGTATTTAGTACGTTAGGCAGTCTGACGGCCGCGGGTATACCGTTTGCCCAACCCTTTGCGTTTGGGTCGAGTACGGCGGGACTGGGGCTAGTGAATGGCAATAACTATAGTGTGGCTCTGGAATACACTGGCAGTCCAGATTTCCAGGCGAGTATAAGCTATGAAGGTCTTGCCAGCACCTCTGGTAATAATGCTGTGCTAACGGCGGGCGCAGTTGGACGGATTAGTCCGGCATTAACTACGTTGTTCAGTTACCAGCAATCGAATATCGCCAACCAGACGATTAATCAGTTAGGCGATACGGTGAATATGAAGTTGGGTTTGGCCTACCGCGATCCCAACGACGATCGGTTTAATGCACTATTGCGCTATGAGTATCGCAAGAATCCGTCCACGATTCCCGATACGATCCTGTTTGGTACGGGGACAGGCAGCCGCGATCATTTGTTTGGCATTGAGGCGATCTATGCACCGAACTGGCAGTGGGAGTTTTACGGTAGTTTTGCGCTGCGCAGTAGCACGAGTTTCTTAGCCGAGGATTTGGTCGGTACGAGTACTGTGACCCTGGCGCAGGCTCGGGCCACCTATCGATTTGCTCAATCCTGGGATTTGACCGGAGAAGCGCGCTGGTGGAATCAACCGAGTTTGAATAGCAGTGAAAGTGCCTTCTCGATCGATGTCGGCTATTACCTGACGCCCAACCTACGAGCGTCGGTCGGCTATAGCTTTGGTGCGGTGAATGATCGTGACTTTGGCAATCAGCGATCGGCGGGCGGTGTGTTCTTTGGTCTGACGGTGAAGCTAAATGAATTGTTCGATGGCTTTGGCTTGCAGGAGTTGCCACCACCAGCGGTTACCGATCCCGAAGCGATCACTGCGGTGAAGCCAGCGAACGAATCGTCAGCAACAACCGCTAACTCGCAGGGAATCAACGGATCTGATGATCAAAATGCCGCACTATTGCGATTATTAAATCTTGCAGAGGAATAATTACAGTAGAGCGGCTAACTTTCTCCCATTCGAAATACCCCCACTTTAGCAGTTAAGACATGCAGCCATGAAAGGTTTTCTCAAGTCATTAGATCAACTGAATCGCTCAACGCCTTATTTGAGAAACATTGGTGGATTTGCGATCGGGACAACGTTCCTGCTACTGCCGACGATCGCTACAGCACAAATTCAACGATCGTTTATTAATCCGAGTTTTGAGCAACCGTCCTTTGGATCACCGGGGCAACGGTGTTACGTTCAAGTTCTACCTAGTACCATTCCTGGCTGGGAAACGACCCACGGTGCGGTTAGGGCTGGAGGCGGTAACTGTTCTGGTTATACATCGCCAGGAGTAAACCCCCTGATTGAGATTTGGACCTCAGGATTTCAATCTGCTTTTACAGCGACCAATGCAGGTAATCAATTTGCTGAGTTAAATGCTGAACAAAGCTCTCAATTGTATCAGAATCTCTGTTTATATCAAGGTGAAACGATTACGTTCTCTTTTTTACATCGGGGACGATCGAGTTCAAGTGCAGCTGATGTGGCCAACTTTTTGATTGGTCTCAATACCGATCCTTCACCCACTATTTTTGGTACGTTTTCAACCACTAACAATGGGACGGTGACGGCACAGCCGGTGGCCCAAAACGGCGCGACGATTCCGCCTGTAAGTAACAATAATGCTGCGAATGGCTGGGTGCGATACAACGGGAGTGTTCCTTACACAGGTACGACGGGCAACCGACCGGTGGGATTTGCTGCTGTTTCTACCGGCGGTGGGAGTACTACTGTCGGTAATTTTCTTGATAATGCCCAGTTTGCGGGTAAGCCTGTAATCGAGTTTTCCACGAGTTCGGGAGGCGGACCGGAAGCAGAAACGAACCCAACGACAAATCCCCCCCAACTGAGGATTGTTGGTTTAGTTCCACCGGGAGGGCTGATTGTTCCGATTACGGTCAGTGGGACGGCGACGATCGGTACCGATTTCAATACGACTTCCGGCACTACGACCTTTAATATGACGATTCCTGCGGGCAACTATGACGGTAGCAATGCCACTAGTCTTTTTACCATTCCGTTTACGGTCAATAATAACAATATTCCTCAAGGTGGCCGGCTAATCACGTTTACGATTCAACCGTCATCCGACTTTTTCGCTAGTTCAACCACGACTTGTGGTAGCAGCCCCATCATCGCTTCCGACTACACGATTTATGATGACGATTTCATCAGTGGTACAGTTTGGAATGATGCGGATAATAGTGCTAACAATACTTTTACGAATATTAATACGGCATCAGAAACAGGGACGAATGCGACTGGGTTGTTGTATGCCATTTTGGTGGATGCAAGCAATAATGTATTGAAAACAACACCGGTGGCTGCGGACGGTACTTACACTTTTCTTGATGTCCCGCTGAATCAAACAGACGTCAGGATTATCTTAAGCACGACGCCTGGTACGCTGAATAATCCAGCGCCAGCGCCAGCAGTTCCACCTAACTGGGTTAATACGAGCCCACTCACGACGGCTGCTTTTAATACTGGAACCAGTGTCTCCAACCGGGACTTTGGGATTCGCTTAATACCCAATGACTATGGCGATGCTCCCGATGCCTACGGCGATGCGAGCCATACTATTCCAATCACTCCGACAATTTACTTGGGCAGTACGCCACCCGATGTAGAAAGTGATACCCAACTTGGAGGCGATGCGGGGGCGGGCGCGGATGGTGATGATGGGAATGGGACGGATGATGAGGATGGGGTGGTGCTCTCCAATCTCACCGCTGGTGCAACCCTTGCTGTGCCGGTGACTGTCACCGGCAACGGAGCGCTCAATGCCTGGATTGATTGGGATGGCAATGGTAGCTTTGATGCTGGTGAACAGATTGCCACGGATGCTGTGGATGGCGGTACGGGCGATACTGATAGTACCGCCGACGGGATCATTACCCTGAGTGTGGCGACACCAGCGACTGCTACGGTGGGCAATACCTATGCCCGCTTCCGCTACAGTTCTCAGACGGGGCTGAGTCCGACTGGATCTGCTGGCGATGGAGAGGTAGAGGATTATGCGGTGACGATCGCCGCTCCTGTGATTACTGTCAGCATTTCCGGGACAGTCTTCAATGATGTCGATGGCAGCCAGATTCAAAACGGCGGTGAAACTGGGACCAATGCTGGTGGACTGAATGCCATCTTAATCGATAGTAGCGGTGATGTAGTGGCTACGACTGCAATCGATGGTAACGGCACTTATGCTTTCAATGATATTGTCAGTAACCAGAATGGTCTGACCATTAGTCTTAGCACGATTGCTGGCACGATCGGGAGTCCTGCGCCAACGAGTTCCCTGCCGCCTAACTGGTTGAATACGACGCCGTTGACTAGCGCGGCATTCGATATAGGAACTAGCAACATTAGTAATCAGAATTTTGGTATTCGGATTCAAAACGCTGACTTATCGAATGATTTTTGTCAGTCTTCTCCTGACATGGTGTTTATTTTGGACGATTCCAGTTCGGTCAATTCGACCGAGGTGCAGCAACAGCGCGATGCGGTGATGGCAATGCTGAACCACCTAGTTAGTAATAATATTGCCGCGCGGGCCGCGATCGTCGGTTTTGATTCGGGGCAACGTACGGTAATTGATTACACCGATGTGAATGCAGCGAATTTACCGGCGTTTCAAACGGCACTGAATACGAACTATGGTGTGCCAGGCAGCGGGACGAACTGGCCCTCGGGTTTTCAACAAGCCGAGTCATTAGGACTTATGGTGGGCCAGCCGGATGTGGTCTTTTTCTTCTCCGATGGGCTATCTTACGGCGGGGGTAATCCCAGTGCCGAAGCCGAGAAGTTTAAGTTAGTCGGTGCGCATATTTATGGTGTCTGGATCGACTCGGACCAAAATTTGACATTGAGTGAATTCCAAGCAATTACTGATGGTCCAAATACGCTTGAGTTTACCGGGAACAATGCGAATGAAGCAGATTATATTCAGGTCGATAACTATAGTGAATTGGTCCCTGAAGTCACAGCGTTAATCGAAGGAATATGTCCGGCTACGGCAATTCCCAATATGTTATTAGTGAAGCGAATCACGGCCTTGAATGGTCTCACGATGACCAATGGTGGTGATAATTTAGCTTTGTATCAAGATGAAGCGGGCAACCCCTATGATGATAATACAGTGACGATTACAACGCCACCAGCAACGTCGGGTGATCCGCGTCAGGATACGGATAAGTGGCCTGACCCCAATACTTTCTTGATTGGTGGCATCAACGGTGGGACAGTCATGCCCAATGACGAAATCGAGTACACAATCTACTTCCTCTCGGCGGGCGATAATGATGCCAATAATGTCTTACTCTGCGATCGGGTGCCGGAAAATGTGACTTATATGCCGACGGCTTATAGTGCTGGTGCGACGGCCGGAGCGCAGTATGGGATTCAGCTAAATATTGGCGGAACGATTACCAACTTGACGGGCACTCAAGATAGTGATGTGGGGCAGTTTTTCCCGATCGGAGTTGATCCAACAACGGTTTTCCCGAGCATTAATTGCAGTGGCAGCAATACGAATGGGGCAGTGGTGGTGAATCTGGGGAATTTACCGAATGCAACTGCGCCTTCAACCCCTCCAGGCTCCTATGGATTCGTCCGATTTAAGGGGAAGATCAAGTAGTTCGATTCGCCTTAATTTCAAAACGATATGGCGCTTGTCGGAAGCACTTGTTGATCGCGCCAGGTGATACCAAATCCAAAAATTAATGCGACAGATCAGATCC
>CAVPGX010000003.1:0-21596 GCA_963704065.1 uncultured cyanobacterium
TTGGGGCGTTGGAGTATCTGGGGATGACAAGGCAACCCAGTAAACTGACAGAAACTGCGGGCAATTAATTCTGCCTGGTTATAGCCGCGCTGCGCCCGCTTACTTGGGTGCAGGGGGATGGGGACGACAACGCATTTTGGAAGGCGATGCTGCTGCCAAGTCTGGGCCAGCAGTTGACCGAGAATTTTGGCAATCGCCGGTTGATTTTGGTATTTCAACTGATGTAGCAAGCGGCGCAGGCTATCTTGGTAATATCCCCAAATCAAGAGATTCGCCGTTCGTTGCTGCTCAGTCTGCCGTTGGCACTGCTGCAGTTGGCCAGCACAGCGACGACAGAGTTGGTGAAATCGGTTTTGATCAACCGGGCGCTCACAGAGTAAACATTCGGCCTTGAGTAGCCAGGGGGTGAGCCGTTGCCATGGCTTATAGTCAAACATGAAGCGGTCAATATATGTGGATGTTTATCTGGGTTGGTGATTTATGCCGTACTTGGTATTGATCGCGTCGGTACGGTGGTGATCGATGCGCCAAGACCAATCAGTTCGGCGGCGGCAATGAACCAGAATCTGGCCGTTTGGTAAACTTTTTACACTAGGACTTGACTAGTATTCCCAATGGGCGATTCCACAAGACTGGTTTAGAATCTTAAATAAAAGCTTGCTGTAGCTCAAGCTTTATGCAGTGGCTTAGCAATCGAGGAAAGGTCATAGCAACCATTTTGAGTTCTCACTGCACGCCGTCGCCATTAGATTGCATCGGTTTAGATCAGGTTCAAACCGACGCACATTGCGCTGAGCAGCGAGCTCAGATTGGCGAACTTGCGTTTCAGTTGGGTGTCTTGCGAGCGCGGGATCTTCCCATCGTGAATGGCCTTGTGTTACCGGCCCAACACTTTACTCAACATTGTCAGCGGGCGGCAATTCCCGCACAATTACCTGCCGATCAGTCCCTGCAAGGAATTGCGCAGCAATGTCAAACCGTAATCGAGCAAACGCCTTTGGCGTCGTCATTCTTGCTACCTGTGCAGCAAACCTGGGAGGCGGCCGATTTTGGGCATCCGCTGGTCGTTATCCGACCGTCTTTCGGTGGATCCCTCCCCATCAGCACGCATGATTTGTTAACCCCGCAGATTGGCGCCATCAATGAGCTAGAACCGATGATCAAAGCGGTGTGGGCCGAGGTTTTTTGTGCAAGAAATCTCTGTTTTTGGCCGCAATCCGGTAATGCGCTCAATCAAATTCCCCTCGCCATCCTGATTCAGCCGCTGCTACCGATCGAGCAATCAGGGCGATTCTGGATAACGTCGACAAACTTGATCATTGAGCGCTTTTGGGGGATGCAGTGGTTGGGCGCGCCGCAGGAAGTGGAAGTGGATACAACGGTGATTAATTGGGCCACTGGGCAACGTCGATCAACGCATCCCGATTGTCAACAGCTCGTCCATACAGTATTCGGGCATTGGCCGCAGGCTTTGCCCATCGGTACCCCGTTGACCATTCCAGGCAATCATTGGTTATTACCCCATGCGTTAGCGCCGCTTACCGCAGCTGCGGAACCACCGCCAAATCTAGTGAGCCCCGTTACCGATGCGGCAGCAGTTGAATTGGCCCAGAGGTTGTGGACACATTTTCAGCAGCCCTTGCGGGTGGATTGGCAGTATACGAGTGATGGCTTAAAGGTACAGAACCTCTATGTCGGTGAAGTGGCACCGATCAGCGAAGCGTCATTAGATTTGGAAATATCCCACAGCCAACTTGCCCAGGCGACAACCAACCTGAACTCAAGTGATGATGATGCAATTTCTACGGGTTTGGTGGCCGCTCCCGGCCGAGCCATTGGTCAGGCAATCGTCGTCGGCACCAATCAGAACTTATTGAGCGCGCTATCGGCAGAAACGATTTTAGTCACACAGCAGTTGCCGCCATCATGGTTGCCACTGATTCGGAACGCGGCGGGGATTGTGGCGGAGCAGGGTGGCATGACTAGTCATGCGGCTGTACTGGCAAGGACCTTGGGAATTCCAGCGATCGTCGGTGTAACCGTGGCAACCCAGAAAATTCGCACCGGTGACTGGCTGGAGATGCATGCCGGACAAATACGACGTCTGACTGAGGCACAGGCCATTGCGGCCATACAAGACCCACTAGTCGCAGCGCCATCGGCACCCAGCGATACCGAAACGCCTGTAAAAACTGCCACCCAGCTATTGGCAACAATCAGTCATCCATCGCAGATATCACTGTTGGATGACCCGATTTGTGATGGGATTGGATTATTGCGCGGCGAACATCTACTCGCACCCCATTTAGCCGATTGCAGCCCGTGGCAGCCGCTGTCGGAGACGCATTCAACCCGACTGTCTCAAGCCTTATTCCAGCCGTTACAGCAAGTGCTACAGCCCCAGTTGAGCGCACCCGTTTGGTATCGGTTCGCCGATTGGCGGACCCATGAAGTAACGAATGATCGCTTCGCACCGTCCGAAGTCAATCCATCCTTAGGACTACACGGAACATTACGCTATCAACATCTACCGGATTGGCTGCATTTCGAGTTACAGACAATTGCACAATTAGCCCCAGCGCAGCAAGCGCGGCTCCGGTTGGTGCTGCCCTTTGTGCGATCGGTGGCGGAACTCCATACCTGTGCAGAAATGATTGCTGCAATCGGCCTCGGGCATCTGCCACTATGGATTATGGCAGAGGTACCGGCGGTGTTATACGGCTTACCCGCATTTGCAGCGGCGGGGATTAGCGGCATCACAATTGGTTTAAATGATTTGCTGCAATTAATCTTTGGGGTCGATCGCGAACAAACGCTGATGGCGGATTTCTTCGATCCAAGTCATCCTCAAGTTAAATCCGTCCTACGATCGGCGCTGCAACAATGTATTACAAGTGCCAAGCAACTACAGTTAGGTTGTACGGTTTGTAGCGTGCCGATGGATGAAGCGTTCATTGAATTTTTAGTGCAATGTGGGGTGACGGGAATTTCGATGAACCCATCCGACTTAGGCGTGGCACAGCAGGCGATCGTGCGCGCTGAAACTGCCGACAAATAGCCCATGCCGACTGGTCAGTGACAATCCGGGCGGTCCCCTTAGATAGAGATGCCAATATCGATGCTGTTAGTTGCCCAGTTGACCGATACGCATTTGTTTGCGGATGACGACGATACCATGTGTGATTGTCAGACCAATCATACGTTTGCCGCGGTAATGCAAGCGGTGGCGCAGCTGCAGGCGCGTCCAGATCTACTATTGCTGACGGGCGATATTTCTCAAGATGAAACATCCGCATCCTATGCCTATGCCCGATCGCTGATTGCCCCGTTGGCAGTTCCGACTTACTGGCTGCCGGGCAACCATGATCAAAACGTGGCATCAATTGCGTCGTTAAACGGGGGTTCGGTGCTGTCGGATAAGTCTTTTTCGCGGGGAGGATGGCGATTTATTCTGCTGGATTCACGCATCCAAGGTCAACCGGAAGGACGGCTCAGTCAAGCTCAACTGCAGTGGCTTGAGCAGCAGTTACAGGATGCAAGTCCCACATTAGTAGCCGTTCATCACCATCCGATCGCCTGTGGGTTGGCGGAGATGGATCGAATGGGATTAACCAACGCCGATGACTTATTGGCGATCGTCGATCGTCATCCACAGGTGAAGCTGGTGATTTTTGGCCATATCCACCAGGAGTTTAGCGTCAAGCGTGGAACGATTGCATATTTTGGAACGCCTTCGACTTGTATCCAACTGAAGCCGCAGCAAGACACGATCGAACTTGATCATAAGCCGGCAGGATTTCGGCTATTGCGATTGTATCCAGATGGTCGATTTACCACTGAAGTGCGGCGAATTAGCGATTAGTAAACGATTGAAGCATCGGTATCTGGCCCATTTAGTTATCAATAAACTTCTCGGCGGCTTCAGTGGTCGCGATCGTCTGGTTACCTGAATCGATATAGCCAGTTTGGCGGAGGAACTGCCGCACTTGACTGAAAAATTGGTCGCGATCGTCGCCTTGATAGAGTTTTTCCACCAGTTGCCAACCGTCCTTGCCTTGATTTAAAGCATGGCGATCGGCAAGATACGCCGCAATCACGCCTTGAGCATTGCCGTTATGTTGAACGACACGTTGCAGCATGACCAAATGTTGCAGCGCACTGGCTTCTAGCTGTGTCGTATAGGCATGGGTATGATCGACCATTTTGCCCTGTTCATACCGCCAAATCTGCAATGGCTTGGCCGAAGCCACATAGCTCGTAAATTGCCCCGTGAAACGATCATCACGACTTTGAAATTCCGGGGAGCCATCTTGATCTAGATCGACCAACTGATAAAAGCTATTGCCCCACTTGTGCTGCATCACTTGATAAGTACCCAATGCCGCATCAAAACGATAAATCTGGGAATAGGTGCAACAATGCATGCCCCCAGTGAAGAAATCCACGATCACTTCCGGCTGCCCATCTTGGTCCAAGTCGCGAACCTGAAAGGCGGTATCTGATTGTTCTGCCAGCACCTGATCATCGACGCGATCGCGGGGGACAACTGCGTGAAAGACACTGCGGCCATTCTGAAAAATCTTGAGTCGCACATTGCGAAACCGGGGAATCGTTTCCGCACGTTCATAGCTCAGCACAGCTTTAACTGGCCCCTCGCTCAACGTCTGCTTTACCCAGGGAGAAGGTTTTGCCGCCATGCCCAACACAGCAATTCCCCAAACAACAGGAAATGCTATCAGCAAGCTAATCCGCGCGAGCCGATACTTCAGGATATTCATGATTTAAGTAGATGCAACCTGTGACGATTGGCGCGGAACCATCCAGCGCAGCCCTAAATGCGCTGCAACTTGGCCAGGGTAATCGACGCATTTGCATGCATCAACCAACCACTGATCAGCCTCAACTGCGGCCCAAGCCGCGATCGCTGACCCGGATGCGTCCCGGCTAGCCGGATGTGCTTGACCCAAAAAATCCACGAACCGGCCGAATCATTAAGCGATTCTGACCAGCTCGCAGCTGACTTGCGTACAAACACTTAGCTCAATCAATCAAGCTAGTGTGCCAAATGTTACTCTCAAATCGAATAAATGGATCGTTTTTTTCGATACGCCGCTAGTGCTAGGACAACTTCTTTTGTCGGGATGTACAGCATCGTAATGACAATGAAGCCGATCAGAATACCTAAAATGCCGGTTGATGAAGATAACGTGTCAGTCATCGTATCAACTACACGTTCCGGCTGGGTGACAAAATACCAACTATTGAGGCGCGGGAAGCGTCCCACAAACACCCCGATCGCACAGAGTAGGTGTAGCGTGATTTCGATCGCCGGAATCCAACGGCCTTTGCCTTGCTTATGTAGGTAATAGCCCACGTTAATCACCGATAAAACGTAGGCAAGAAATCCCGCGCTGATGAATAGAAAAAATAATGGTGCGATAATAAAGCCAGTTACCCAGAGCGAGTTGTAGGCCAAAATGAAGCGGTTCAGATGGATGACATCCGTCAGGATGTAGGGTGCATTCGGTAAGAACCCAATGAATACTAGCACCATAACCCCCCACAGCCCACGGCGCATGTGCTTGGGAACGTAGCGATAAATCGCCTGCTGCCAAACCGGGACAGCTTCCGGATCGCGAAATAGGTAAATGCTGAGGTATAGCGGAATGAACGCCAAAAACAAATTCCAGCCCATCCAAGCGGCCGAATCAAATAAAATCTCAATTCCGGTGCGAATCAAGTCTTTGATTAGAAACGTTTCCATGGGGAGCTGCTCAGTCGTTCGATAACAACTTCAAGTTAGCGCGTTTAGATGACACTCATATGACATTAGTACGATCAAATTGGGACATTTGTGTGAACTTAGCTTCATAAATGGTGAAATTCTGACAAAATAAGCACCCTACTGGAGCAATCACTAACGACAGTCCAAGCAAGATGCTTACGATAAATCCTGAGAATAGTATTCGATCCAGTCAGTTAGTCGAGATCAAACTGATCGGCACGACGATACTGAGTATAAGCGGCAAAAAACAGGCCAGCCAGCGTTACAGGCACCAAGCCTACGACAATCCCCAACAGAATTGGCTCAACCATTGCTTCTCTCCCTACAGGCAAAACTAATAGCGATCGTATCTTCGTCTATCCTACAAGTTCAATGGCTCATATCGCTAGCCTTTGCACAAATTGTCGTAGTCAAGCAATCAGAAATTTGATAAAGTTTTGCTAACTGATGAAATAATTTGTTTCGCAATCCGTGCGGCCAATTGCTTAGAGCAGCCAATTGCTTAGCGCATTTGTGCTCCAGTGCAATTGCTGGGCCGGTAATGTTCGCTTTAATCACAACCTCAAATCATCCGTTCAAACTTAAGCAATCTCAAATTTAGCAATCTCGAACTTAGCAATCGCTCTTGGTACAGACATCTGTGAATCCCATATCATCGACAACTCAGATATCGCGAACAATTTCAGCTTTTGTACTGGGCATGTTGCTAATGCTCTCTGGCGGCTTGATGGGAATGGCAAAAACGCCCCTAGGGGATACGGCATACGTACGCAAAGTCTTGAAGATCAAGGGTGATGCGCAACAAGGAGCGGCCATTTTTCAAATGAACTGTGCGGTTTGTCATGGGGTCCAGGCAAATGGCAACGTGGGGCCTAGCCTCCGATCGGTGTCCGCCCACAAATCACCTCAAGGACTGATTGAGCAAGTGATTGGTGGTAATACGCCACCGATGCCACAGTTTCAACCAACGGTACAGGAAATGGCCGATTTGTTGAGCTATCTTGAGCAACTATAAATAAATCTGATCAACATCTTTCGCTTAAGCACCCTCATTCGTCAGGGTTTCGATCAATAGATCGACTTGTGACTGCCGATCGCCAAGAAATTGCTCACATTGCTTCAGATATTCGATCGCGACGCTGAATTGTTCAAACACGTCGGCCAAGTCCACTTCGCCGCGCTCAATTAAGTTGAGGATGTCTTCAATTTGGGTGACGGTGGTTTCATAGCTCCAGTCGTTGACTTTGCTTTTGCGTTTTGCAGTGGCCATAGCGTCGCGGTAAATTATGCGATTTCTAACAACAAATTTGCTCAATCGGCGATGTATTCAGTTAGCGTCTTGCCGCTGTCACAACATGGAGAAATGCGGTCTAGCGGCGATTTGGTTCAGCTTATCGGCGACTGCTGTTCATGTATATCAAAATGTACTGCAATAGCTGTAAGGCAGCAACCAATGCCGCGGCCACATAGGTCAATGCGGCCGCGTTGAGTACTTTGCGGGCCCCCCGATTTTCTTCGCCTTGGAGAATCCCAAGCTGATCAATCAATTTCAGAGCGCGATTAGACGCATCAAATTCCACCGGCAAAGTGACAAGATGGAATAGCACAACCGCCCCAAACAGCGCAATACCAATGAGTAGGACCAAACTGCCCAGCTGCTGCGCCACAAAAAGCAGACCAAACCCGATCATGATCAGCACCGGTGCTAAATTTGAGCCGATTTGGGTAACTGGAAACACCGCCGATCGCAGATTCATGAACTTATACCCCTGAACATCTTGCAGTACGTGACCACATTCGTGCGCCGCCACAGCGGCAGCCGCTAGGGAGCTAGAACTGTAGACGCTATCGGAGAGCCGTACGGTCTTAGCACCGGGATCGTAATGGTCCGTGAGCTCACCGGAAACACGTTCAACTCGAACATTATGGATACCCATCCGATTGAGGATAGTCGTAGCGACCTCAGCGCCAGTCATGCCCAGGCTCGAACGCACTTGAGCATATTTGCGAAAAGTGCCTTGTACCTGAAAACTGGCCCAAGCGGAAAGCAACATGCCCGGAATGATCAGCCACCAGTAGGGAGTGTAGTACATGATTTTGAATGTCGTTCCCCAGCGAACGTAAATCTTTGATTGGCAGCGTTCAGCGCCACCTTGGCTCCCATGTTAGCATTCGCCTTTTGGCCAGGGTTGCGGGAATTAGGCAAAATTGCGGCAGTTTGCTCCCGCATAATCCGTCCCCTTGGCATCGCCCTAGCGTGAGGCAATAAAACTTGATGAAGTCATATCGGCATTGCCGCGCGGTGGCACCATTTGGTTAAGCGGTGCAGGACGGCGGGACAAGACAGACACAAATCAAGTAGACATGTTAAAGTCGAATCAACCTTTTTATATAACTGATGAGGTGAAGTGTCTTAATGACGGAATCTTCTACACAGTCTGTGCATCCTGCGGTTGTGACAGCGTCCGACCCTTCAGAGAAGTTAGCTTGGCTAATTGCAGATGCAGCAGATGATCGTAAGGCGGTTGACATTACCTTAATCAAGATTAGCGATGTTTCGTTTATCGCCGATTATTTGGTGGTTGCGACCGGTCTTTCCGATGTACAGGTGCGCGCGATCGCGACGTCGATCGATGACAAAGTTGAAGAAGTGCTCGGTCGTAAGGCAAAATCCCTCCAAGGCTATGGCGAAGGCACCTGGGTCCTCGTGGACTATGGTGATGTGGTGGCCCATGTGATGATGCCAGATGAGCGCGAATATTACGGCTTGGAGGCATTCTGGTCCCATGGTGAAGTGCAGGAATTTCAACCGAAGTCGGCCTAGGGTGAATGCGTCAACTGCTGGTTAATCTGGCCTTTATGCCGACGAAGCCGACCGGACATGCCATCTACGCCCAAAATTTGCTGCCCGCGCTGCAGGCACTCAACCCGATACTCCTGACTCCACGGTCGATTCCCGGCTTTACTTGTCACGCTATCCCAGCAAATTTGAATCCTGATTTTGGGACGCGCGGGCATTTGCAACGATTGTTGTGGCAGCAGTTTCGGTTGCCGCGCTTGTATCGGCAATGCCGTGCCAGTCTGTTATTCTCGCCGATTCCCGAAGCGCCGCTGTTCAGCCGTTGCCGATCGGTGGTGATGTTGCATGATTTGATCCCACTGCGGTTTCCCCGGCGCTCACCGCTGACGCCCTATTTTCGCCATTACATTCCCCAAGTGCTGAAGCAGGCGCAGCATGTATTGTGTAATTCGCAGGCCACCGCCACCGATGCGATAGATTACTATCAAATTCCCGCCCATAAGCTGACTGTAGCGCCGCTAGCCTATGATGTGGAGCATTTTCGCCCCCTGAATTTACCAACGCAAAACTACTTCCTCTACGTGGGCCGGCACGATACCTACAAAAATCTGCCGCGGGCGATTGCCGCCTTTGCCACCTTACCGAGGGACTACGAATTTTGGATTGCGGGACCACCGGACCCACGCTATACGCCGTTACTACATCAACAGGTGGCTGATTTGGGCATCACCGATCGGGTGCAGTTCTTGAGCTATGTGCCCTATGCCGACTTACCGACGTTGATCAATCAGGCGCTGGCGCTGGTGTTTGTCAGTCTGTGGGAAGGATTTGGCTTACCCGTCTTGGAGGGCATGGCCTGTGGTACACCCGTGATCACTTCAAATTTATCTTCGATGCCCGAAGTCGCCGGGGATAGCGCAATTTTAGTTGACCCCTACGATGTCCGCGCGATCGCGAACGCTATGGCGTCAATTGTCCAACAACCCACGTTACAGCAAACGCTGCGGCAACGCGGGCAACAGCAGGCCCGCAAGTTTCGCTGGGAGAAGACCAATCAGCTCGCCATCAACGTCTTACAGCAATATCTTTAAGTCACTGTGGGACTTGAAATCTAGTAGGACTTGAAATTAAGCGAGCGCCGCGTTGCCGGCTAACCGGCCCATAAATGTTGGGCAAAGCGGATCGAGAAGAGAGCCAAGAGCACGGCAAAGAAAAACATCACCATATAGCCCCACCGCGGATAGCGCGAGAACACCACGCCCAAAGCCAAACTCGGTGACACAATGCCATAAACAATGCGCAGCAGCGACATTGTGCCGCCCGAGGCCAAAATCAACGCCAGCCCACAGAAGCCATACGTGGTAGCAATTAAGGGCAGTTTTGTCCGGAGTTTCCAGATCAGGTAAAGACTGCCAAACACCGCAACGGTATTCAATAACGGATCGCCAGCGACAATCCACCACAATAGCGCCAAAACGGCCAAGCCAATATCGACCCAGAGTGCGGCCAATTGGTGGCGCGATCGCCATAGCCAATAGGCCAAAGCCAGGATAGCCGCCACCGCGATCGGCGGAAACGGATCATGAATCCCGCCCTGTTGCCAGTTATGTGTGCCAATCGTAATCTGCATCAGCATTTTCCACCAACCCTGCCAATCAAATCCGACGGCTGACCGCCATCCTTGCTGAACACGGACAAAGGCAAGTGGGTCGCCAAATGCCACCGCACAGTATCCACTAAACAGTAGAATGCCGCTGGCCGTCGCGAGACCGGATAAATAGGCAATTGCTGGCCGTCGTTGAAACCAAGCCGTGAGGAGAAAGGCTGGAACCAAAGCCATGCCTGTCGGCCGGGTAGCCGTTGCGCAGGCACCCCAGATTGCCGTCCAGCCATAGTGCTGGCGATCGAAGGCCCGTAAGGCCGCGGTACTTAAGCAAAGGTACAAACCTTCGGTATAAATCACACCAGCAAAGAGCGAAGCCGGACACCAGGCCAAAACAGCGGTTGCCCAACGCGCGGCCGCCACGCTGTGGAAGCTCTTCACCCAGCCATATACCAAGTACAGTGCCACTAGAAAAGCGAGATTGTTCACCACCGTTCCGGCAACTTCAAATGGTAAACCTACCCCCATCAGCCCTCGAATCAGCAGCGGAAATCCAGGGAAAAAGGCGATATTGTGTTGTCCACCGTCGTTGGCGTATGTATATCCAGTAGTAGCAATCTGGCGGTACCAGCCACTGTCCCATACATCGAATACGCCCCAGCCAAATTCCGGCACGATACCACTGGAGGGCTGCGGCAGGTTCGGGGCAATCAGCAACATGGCAATCCAGATTAGGAGACGACTGGCTAGCCATATCCCCGCCGGAAAGAATACATCCTGCTGCGATGACAGGTTCGGAAGGAATCGGCGAGTTTGAGTCATAGTATCTAGTCGCTTCTAACCACTCAAGTTTGATCAAGTCCAGCTCAACGCCGTTTAATCCAGGATTTTGTCGGACCTTGCCCTGCCAGTCAGCAGTGTGACAGCCCCGCCAAACGACAACTGCTTTTTTCGCTGGCGTGACAAAGGCACGATCGGGGCGGCGCTTAGGTGCCCATTTTGGTCTGGGTGAGCAACACGGCACCACAGAAGATTAGCGCAATCCCAATACATTGGGAGATCGAAATCGATTCTTTAAACCAGAAAACCCCGATTAAAACCGCAAAAATGTAGCTCGTGGCAAGTAGTGGACTCGCAATACTGAGGTTGACTTTGGTTAAGAGCAAAACATAGGTAATCAATCCCAAACCATAGCAGGTAAGTCCGGCCCAAATCTGCCATCGACTCGCAATACTAAGCACGGCAGCGATGGCATTGGCGCGATCGAGTTGACCCAGTTGCAATGCACTCTGCTTGAGAAAAAACTGGCCGCCAACACTGGCGCTGACGGAAGTTAACAAAAGCAGCATGGCGGCAACACTCATTCCATCAACCTCACAACCCAAATTAATTTCAAAGCGCTCGACATGGAATTCTTCCTCAAGGAGAAGCCATCAACATACCGATCCCAATGATACCTTTATCCTTAGGACTTACAGCAGCGACTTTGCGCGATGTTAGCGGGCCGTTAATCAATCGATCTCGTGCGTTGTGATACAAAACGCAAGATCGCAATTGCCGATATTGAGGGGCAAGCTAGGATAAAGTCAGGCCATACAATTGTTCAGACGCTTTTGTCTGAGCATATGTTGATTTGGACAAAAGCTGACCTATGACACAAGTGAACCAGACAAATCTTCCCTCGAATACATACCCACGTTGCAGCGAATCACAAGTTCAACTTTGGCTGCGCGGCTTACTGACCCTAGCTTGGGCTGATGGTGATTTTGACGAAGCCGAGCAGCAACTCGTTGCAAACTTGACACATCACACCGTGACAGCAGATGAGCGATCGCACATATTTGAAGCGGTAACAGCGGCAGATCTGCAGGACGCTTTTGGCAATGATGCCGAACTGGCAGAGGATTTCTTACGAACGGCGGTGATGGTGGCGATCGCGGATGGGGCCTATAGCGCAGCAGAGGATACGTTGCTCACCGAGTTTTGTACGGCGCTCGGCACAGGCCATGATGTGTTGGAGTCGCTGCGGCTGACGTTGGTCGATGGCGACTGCAGTGATCTGCCATCTTCGAATTCTATGGTTGCCCAAGGTGCTAAAGCAAAAGCAACCACCATTGATCCACTCCACCCAGTGCGAAGTTGGTTAGACGGGATGCAGGTACAAGATCCAAAAGTTGCCCGCTTCCTCTGCCGATTAATTCCGCCGCAATGCCCATTTGAACGGGATGTAGAGTTGTTTGGCAAGAAAGTCGTACATATTCCACCGATGTGTAAACTCAACCCGTTGTATGAGCAATTGGTCGGTTTGCGCTTCCGGGCCTTATCCTACTTGGCCGACGATTGTGGTGAGGATGTGACGCCATATGTCTAGGAACTGCATGGCAAGATGCCACCGTTTTACCGGGTAAATTCGGGGAATGACAAAAGCCACCATCCCCCGAATTTAACGACTATCCAGCGCAAATGCACCCTTTCGCGATCGTCTAGGAAAATGCCGACGGCGAGGCGGATGGGCTGTTTGGTGGGAGCGCTGCATTGTCATTCAGCGGCGGCGATAGTTGACTCGTCGGCAGCGCTGTATCGCCTCCAGCCGGTGGGGTTGAGCTCGCTTCCGGCGCCACTTCACCGATTGGTTCGGGTTGGGCCGTTTCCGGTGTAATGTTCAGATAGGATTTAATCGCTTCATCGACGATATCAGTCATCGACTTATTGCGGTCTTTGGCTGTCTGAAGCAGCGTATCAAAAATATCATCCCGGACAGTGACGCGACGACGATGATCGGGAGCCCGACGGCGTTTTGGTGCAGGCTCATAGGTCGAGGAAAACTGGCGCAGCGCTTCGAAACCCAGGCGGTGACAAAAGTCACCAAACTGTTCACCCTTTTCCCGATCTTGCTTGAAGTAGACAAAGATCGGCTCCAATACCTTTTCCAGATCAGCAATGGGCATTTTTTCGATGTAAACCCGTGACAGCCGCGTTTGATTGGGACAAGCACCGAGCCAGAGTTGATACTGATCGGGACCGTTACCAACAAAGCCCATCTCGGCCAGATAGGGGCGGGCACAGCCATTGGGGCAGCCGGTCATGCGGGTAATAAAGCGTTCTTTGGGTAAGCCGACTCGCTTGAGCAGTTTGGTGATGCGATCGAGAATGCTGGGCATAACCCGTTCCGCCTCGGTCGTGGCGAGACCACACATCGGCAGCGCCGGGCAAGCCATTGCATAGCGATCGAGCACCGGCAATTCGTCCTCACGCTTGACGCCATGAGCTTTGAGTAACTGCGCGATCGCCGGTTGATCGGCAGGTTGAATATCAAACAGAATGATATTTTGGCTGGGTGTCAGCAGCATCGGTAAGCGATAGGCTTGCACAAGCTTTTTCAAGGCGCTTTTCAGCTTGAAATCACCTTCATCCTTAACGCGCCCATTTTCGACGGAGATGCCCACAAACATCTTGCCGTCGCCTTGCTCATGCCAGCCGAGAAAGTCGTAGTATTTCCACGCCGCTGTTTCTTTCATTGGCTGGAAAGACTTGCCAAAATAAGATTCCACTTTGACCCGGAATGGCTCAAGGCCCATATCTTCGATCAAATATTTCATCCGGGCATGGCGACGATTCGTGCGATCGCCATAGTCGCGTTGTGTGGCGACGATCGCCTTCACCGCTTCGTAAATGTCGGGCGCATCGACATACCCAATTGGATCGGCAAGCCGCGGGAACGTCTCTTCTTTGTTATGGGTGCGGCCTAAACCACCACCAGCATAGATATTGAATCCTTGGAGTCGCTTCGTATTTGGATCACAAATAACAACCAGAGCGATATCTTGGGAGAACAAATCAACTGAGTTATCGCCAGGAACCGTCACACAGATTTTAAACTTGCGAGGCAGATAGTGCGTGCCATAGATTGGCTCAACATTATCAGGAAACACGGTCCCATTGCGTTCGCGCTGCCGCGCCGCGACAACATCAGGGTGTTCTTGGGCCGTCATGTGGCGTTCGCCATCAAGCCAGATTTCGTAGTAAGCACCGGTTTGGGGTGTGAGCAGATCGGCAATGCGATTTGCATATTCCCGGGCATACTCGTACTCGTTGTTATTGCGAAACGGCGCCGGTGGGGACATGATGTTGCGGTTCAGATCACCACAGGCCCCTAAGGTTGACCCCATGCTTTTGACAATTGCGGCGATCGTCGGCTTGAGGTTTTGCTTGAGAATACCGTGAAGCTGAAAGCCTTGACGCGTGGTGGCGCGAATGGTCCCATTGCCATACTCATTGGACAGATGATCTAAGGTGAGGTACAGCAGTGGTGGAACGTATCCCCCTGGGCTACGTGTCCGCAGCATCATCCGATAGTCTTTCTCCTGTCCCTTTGCCCGGTTGTCACGGTTGTCTTGTTGGTAGGAACCATGAAATTTCAAGAGTTGAATCGCATCTTCGGTGAAGAAATTCGCATCGTTCTTCAGCTCGGTAGCGATCGGCTCACGCAAGAAATTACTGCGTTCCTTGATGCCTTCAACCTTTGAGGGCTTACGTTCTTTTACAGGTGTATCAGGGGTCATGACCATGGCGGCTGAATCTGGATATTTCCCGGTAAGTCGGTCGGAATTGTGATGAATCCTGATCTTACCATTGCTTGGGATAGGATCCAGTAGGTTTGCTGAAAATCTTTGAAACCCTTGCCGTAAAGGTGGTTTGACAACAAAAGTTATCCTTATGTTTTGGTAGATCAGCGGGTGCTTAGTCTATCGTGCTCCTGCCATAGACAGCAATTGGACCGCAATGAAATTCAATGAACAATAGTGATTATGAGGTGAATTTATCGATCGCCGGCTCAGTGGTTAATGAATTGAGGGCAGTAAACAGGCAATGCAGCAAGATTTAACAATTCAACTGGTGGAGTTTGGCCCAGCGGTCCAAGCGATTCGCGTGGCGGTTTTTCAACAGGAGCAGGGGATTGCCGCCGCGTTGGAATTTGACGGTTGCGACACGACGGCCCAACATCTACTGGCGGACTGGCGCGGCATCACCGTCGGCACCACCCGTATCCGCCGCTTGCATGGCACAACCGCAAAGCTAGAAAGAGTGGCCGTGCTACCTGGCTACCGATCGCGCGGTATTGGTCGGGCCATGATGCAATTCGCGATCGACGACCTCACAACCGAGGGGATCGGCCAAATTCAGCTGCATGCGCAACTCGCGGTGGTGCCATTTTATCAATCACTCGGTTTCATCACAGCGAGTCCGATATTTACATCGGCAGGAATCCCACATATCGCAATGCAGCGTGATTTATAAGCAGTACAACAGCGCAATTAGTCCGTATCACCAGCTATATCAGACATCGGCATCACATTGATTTTGCGGATTATTGCTCGTACAGTACGAAATAGATGAATCCGGATGTAATTTATGTAAGTTCCCGATTGAGCGGTGGCCGTGGATGCAACGCAATTACTAGAGCGAAAGAGTACACGATCGCGCCGGTTCTGTGGGTTACTGCTGCTGGTCTGGTTGATTGGCGTCGGCATCGATCGTTTGTGGTTGGGACTTGATCACGGTATACCCAACGCCGTTCAGTCCGACCAACTCAACCAGCTGTGGCAACTGACGCAAGCGATTCAGACCGGTGCAATCACTCAAATTGCCAATCCCTTAATGTATGGGATCGCGTGGCTCGTCCAACGGTGGCTGGGCAACAGTCTAGACCAACTGCTTTGGATACAGGCGTTGTTCAACGGCCTATTGCTTGTGGCCGTGTATGGTTTGGGGCAGCAATTGTTGAGTCGCCAAGTTGGACTATGGGCGGCGGGATGCTGTGTCCTATTGCCCGCGCTGCTGTCATTGCGCTTGCAGTTTAGCCTGGACTTGCCCTTAGTGGCGATGGTGATGCTGTGTCTTTGGCAGCTGCGGGCATGGCAGCAGGCGGGAAAATCACTGGCACAACTGCGACAACGATCGGCCACTGCACTGCCAGCAAGCGAAACGGTTGGACCGGCACTAGCAGAACTACCTTGGGAAACAGAATTACAGCGCTTACGCCAGACGATTGTTAGTCGAGCGGAATTGGTTTTACCGTCGCGATCGCGCCCGCGCGCTCAGCGATGGTCGTCATGGGGCAAAACAATCGCTCAATTTGCCGATCGCTGGTCGATGCCACAGCCGTTACAGCCTTGGTTGCGGGCGATCGGTGTGGGATTGGCCTTCGGCTTGGCGCTCATGACCGATCCATTGGCACTGATATATCTGGTTGTGCCGTTTGCCTGGGCCGGTTTGGTACAACTATTGGATCGCCAGTGGTGGCGCTGGTGTCAGTGGGTGTTGGCCGGCTGCATTAGTTGGCTGATCGCATGGCCGTGGTATCGGCTACATTTGCCAGAATTGGTTTTATCAGCGTTGCGCTCAGCACCGTTATCAACGGGTCGGCTGGCGACGTTTGATGGGCCAGTCCTAGTCACAAATTTGGGCCAGCTGGCGACACAGGTGTTTTATCCATTACTGCTGGCGGGTGTCCTCGGGTTATGCCTGTACCATCAACGGGTGTTCTTGCTGGTGGGAGAAGCATCCGCCCGCCCCGCCGCTGCGCTGCGCCTCTGGCGACGGCAGGTGCAGCGCAATTGGGTGCAGATCGGTTGGGTGGTTGTTGGTCTGTATCGCCGGGCCATTGGTAATTGCTGCTTGGTGGATGCCACTCGGGAATGTGGTGATATTACCCGTGATTCCGTTGGTGATCATTTTACTAACTCAGGGTTTGTTACTCTTTCCCGGTCGGGGAAAAATTCGTTGGTTGGTCTTGCTCTGCCTGATTGTGTGGAGTATTTCTAACTTTTTTCCCCTGCTGCCGCTGCGATCGCCCCAGCAGTTGCCGCAATCGATCGCGAATTGGCCACAGCAGCAACTTTTAGAAACGGTGGCCCAGGCAAATCCGGAACTGCATCAAACCATTGGCATCCTGCCCCGGACTGATCAAGTGAATGCCGATTATCTGACTTATTTGAGTCATTCGTTGAACTTGCCAATCACGGCGGAGTCAGTGGGTAACGATGCACAGCAGATTTGGCAGGATCGGCGGGCGTTGCCCTGGTATGTGCTGCAAACAGGCGCACAAGGATCGGTCACAGCCGCACAGATAAAACTCGCCCAAGTCATCCGCCAAGACCCAGCATTACAGCTGGAGCAGCGTTGGCATCTGCCGGATGGGAGCCAGCTCGAACTCTGGCGGCGACAGCAACCGGCGATCGAGATCACACCAATCGTTGATACTGAGTGGCTTGAGCCACTACCGCTGCGGCTGGAGAAAATCATCGTCCCGGCCCAAGCCCAGCCCGGAACACCGATCCCGATCGTCTATGAATGGGCGGGGCGACCGCAGGAGTTGCAGACGGCATTGGTGGAAGTCACTTGGCGACGGGTGAATGCTGATCCGGGATCGCTACCGGTTGAGCAATGGTGGCATGACCACGGCATCGGCTTTGGACAATTGCGATCACACGATTTTCCGACAGCGCTGATGCAGGTGACGGAACACACGGCGATGCTCGCACCAGCCGGGGCATCCGGGCAGTATCGACTGGAGGTGGCTTATTTGGACCCCGTAACCGGGATGCACTATCCTCTGGCGGTGCCGGATGTGCGGCTGGAGCTGGTGCGTCAAGTCGATGCACCGCTGGCGGCGGCCGTCCCAGAGTTGGATTTGATCACACAGTTGCGATTGCTGGCACGGACTTTGGCCCAGCAAGGCGATATTGATGCTTGGCGGCAGATTGTGGGGCGGCTCGATCGGTATGACCCCGCACACAGAACGCTGCGGCAATGGCAGGACTTAACGGTGGCCAGGCGATCAGCAGAATCACCGAATATACAGGCGTTCTATGATTTGGCTTTGGTACAGTTTTTGCAGGGGGAGATGCGGTCGGCGATCGCGGGGTTACAGCAATGGATACAGCTACAACCAGAGAATCCACAGCCACAGTTGTACTTGGCGATCGCTGAAGCGACAATTGGCAATGGTACGGCAGCGCAGGTGGCAGTCGAGCGTGTCCAGCAGTTGCAGCCTGACTTTGTGTCACCGGAGCCATTACAGACGTTGATTGCGGCGGTACAGGGAAACCCAGTGGCACGGTGGCGGTTGTATTGTCTGCGGCTTGACTTGATGTCGCAGGCGTATCGTAGGATGAGTTAGCGTGGTCCTTTGGGGATTGCTGTCGCCTGTTTTTGCCTATTTACTTTTCGGCCTTTAACCTATGAAAGCGCAAGTATTTCGCGGTGTGAATCAGCTTAGCTATGAAGAGGTGCCCAAGCCGGAGATTGCGGCGGATGAGGTATTGGTGCAGGTGAATGTGGTTGGCCTGTGTCAATCGGATATCAAAAAAATTAAGTACCCATTGCTGGAACCACCCCGAATTTTTGGGCATGAGACGGCGGGAACGATCGCCGAGGTCGGCGGGGCGGTGCAGGGATGGCAGGTGGGGCAACGGGTGGTGGTGATGCACCATATTCCCTGTATGCAATGTCCACACTGCGAGAATGGCAGCTATTCGATGTGTGAGACCTATAAAAACATTACGACGACGGCAGGGTTTACGCCGAGTGGTGGGGGCTTTGCGGAGTTTGTGCGGGTGCCGGGGCATATTGTGCGCGAGGGGGGATTGATCGCAATTCCGGCGGATGTGACGTTTGAGCAGGCGAGTTTTGTAGAGCCGACGAATTGCTGCTTGAAGGCGGTGAAGAAAGCCCAGATTCGCGCGGGGCAGACGGTGTTGATCACCGGAGCGGGGCCGATCGGGTTGATGTTCATCATGCTGGTGAAGCATTTTGGCGCACGGGCGATCGCGACGGACTTGTTGCCGAGTCGAATTGAGAAGGCACTGGCTGTGGGGGCGGATGCGGCCTTTGATGCGCGGGACCCGGAGCTAACGCCGAAGATTGAGGCGATGACCGATGGCCTGGGGGTGGATGTGAGTCTGCTGGCGGTGCCGAGTGATAAGGCGTTTTTCCAGGCGTTGGATTGTACGCGCCGGGGGGGCAAGATTTTGTTCTTTGCGGAGTTTCCCAATGAGGTGGAGATTCCGCTCAATCCGAATGTGCTGTACCGTAAGGAGATTGACTTGATGGGCAGCTATAGTTCAGCGTTCCCGTTGCAGGGATTGTCGGCGGAGCTGGTATTTGAGCGGAAGATTGATGTGGATGCGTTGATTAGCGATCGGTATCCGTTGAGTGAGTTATCGAATGCGGTGGCGCAAGCGGTGAAGCCGACGGAGGAGACGTATAAGATTTTGTTGTATCCGTAAATTTGATATTTCTCATGCACTTGCTCTAACCCCTGCATCCCTTTGGTGCAGGGACTTGCCTGCTAAATAGGGTTATAGCCGCTGGTAAAATCGAGATTAAGATAGGGGTAACATGGAGATCTAGCAATGCAAAGCAACGATCAACTGGAGCAAGTCGTTTTAGCCACCCTCCGACAGCTTTCACCAGAACAGCAACAAGAAGTTTTAGACTTCACGGAATTTTTGCGGCAGAAAAAATCGGCGTGTCCACCCCGGCGTAGCCTCAAAGGCATCTGTGCTGACCGCGACATTCATGTAACTGAAGAAACCATTACGGCTGCCCGCCGTGAAATGTGGAGTAGCTTTCCCAGAGAGCTTCCAGAATAATGGCAGTTGTCATCGACACTCACATCATTATTTGGTACATGGCTGAGCCAGAGAAGTTATCCGCTGTCGCCTTAGCGGCAATGGAACAGGCTTCTAGTTCAGGCCAACCGATTGATCTCTCAGCTATCTCGATTGTTGAACTTTGCTATCTTGTCGAACGGGGCAGAATCCCAACTGTGGTGCTAAAACGATTACTCTCATCGCTCAATCAGCCCGATAATGAAATTGTCATTGCGCCTTTAGATCAGGCGATTAGTTTAGCGATTCAACAGGTTGATCGGGCCATCGTTCCGGAAATGCCCGATCGGATTATTGCGGCAACAGCCCTATGTTTGGATTGTCCGCTTGTGACTCGCGACCATAAGATTCAGGCTTTCAGCGGTATCACGACAATTTGGTAGCCGTTTGGGCGAACGGTCTCTTTACACTGGCATTTTTTTGCACCAAGATAGGGGGCCACCTGAAGTATCAACCGTCTACGGAGAATCAGAATGCTGGATTTTGAACACCGCAATTTCTATCGGTTTATTGAGTTTGATTCTGAGGCGGGTGAACTTGATCGGCACATCTATCAGTTCAGCATGGTTGATCCCTGGGTTGAGTTGTTCCTCGTTTCGGCTTGTGACGGTGAAGAAGAAAACCCAGTTAACGTCGTGGCTGCCGGCGTTGATGAAATCAACGTTTATCTGGAGGACGAGCCGCACGAAATCGCATCACCGGAATTTGCTTGGCAGGGTGAATACTCCACCACCTCTCATGATGTGACTCGCGACTTCTACCTGGCTTACGGGCTGCTTGCTTCGATGGGCGACAAGGTTTATCCCACGAGCATGACCATAGACGGAGTCGCTGCCGCCTTAACTACTGTTGTTGGCTGCAATCAAGTGAGTGCGCAGGCTGTGGCGATGGCGGCATGGCATACCAACCGGGCCATGTGGAAGAAGAGTACGGGAGAAGGACTGCTGGAGGCTTCAGTCAATATTGACCCTGTTTTTGCGGTTAAGTTCGCTGAGTTTGAGCAGTTTTCCCGCCAGCTCAGCTTCCCGCTGAAAAATGGCCGCAAGATTGAAGTGCTCAATCTCGATCTGGTTTGCCCCAATATGCAGGCCCCATTCTACGGAGCAACGTCAGCCAAAAGATAGGGTATTTGTTTCAAAACCAAGTGAAAACGATCGGT
The DNA here is from genome assembly GCA_963704065.1 of uncultured cyanobacterium. Lineage (GTDB taxonomy): Bacteria > Cyanobacteriota > Cyanobacteriia > Leptolyngbyales > Leptolyngbyaceae > Romeriopsis. The sequence continues at coordinate 21,022 of CAVPGX010000003.1, forward strand.
ATCCGTTGACTTCGCTAATCTCATGTCCCCACCCCAAACCCCGCCCCACTCTGGGGCGGGGCTTTGATGTTGTCAGTTAATTGACTTGGAGTTCGCGGAGGAAATAGAAATCGATTGGCGCCTGGGACTCCGCCTAGGTAACCTGCGAGGGGTGATGAAAGTTCAATCAGAATTTCTCTAAATTCATCAGATGTCACTGTCTCAGGTGGTAGTGATCCGAGATATAAGCCATAAAGCAACGTCACATCAACATCCCTTGCCTTTGTGTGCTTTGCAGCCTCACTACTAAGGTATTGTTGGACAACTTTGACAATGTGCGATCTAATTTCAATTCTCTGCCAGATCAGGTTAATGAATTCATTAACCTTAGTATCTGCATTAACCCCAAAGGTGCTTCCTCTAGATAAGGCTTAAGTTCAAGAAGATCAATTGCACCCGGATAGGCAGTTTTGAGTTCTACTAAACGTTGAAGCGTTTCCGGTTGCATAATGTTCATATGGTTGCCCTCAGCAGTTTGGTTCGCAGCCTTGGTAACTTTGCCTGGCGCTAAGATGATTTTAATGGCAAGATTATAT
>CAVPGX010000004.1:0-5409 GCA_963704065.1 uncultured cyanobacterium
CACCATGATTGGATATTACTACTTTCGCATGAATGAAGTGCTAGCCTTTTGGTTAGCTTATATTCTGACTCGACCGCTCGGGGCCTCCATGGGTGACTATCTATCGCAACCCGCTCGCAATGGGGGGCTGGATTTTGGCAAGATCGGCACCAGTATGCTTTTCCTATCAGTCATTACCAGCCTCATTGTGTATTTAACCTTTAGTCGGAAGGATCAGCCCAGAATTAACCGATTTCAAACGGATGATGTTGTAATCGATCGATGAAATTAGGCAAACTTGAAGCGCCAATGTTCGCTGATAGTCAACCTAATGCATCTGTAAAGGTAATTGAACCGTAAAGCTGGTCCCGGTTCCTAGTTGACTGGTTACCGCAATATTGCCGCGATGCTGTTGAATAATGGCTTGGGTAATCGCTAGCCCAAGCCCACCGCCGCCCTGGTTAAACGTGCGCGACTGATCCGCCCGCCAAAATCGCTCAAAAATACGATCGAGATCAGCCGCTGCAATACCAACCCCGGTATCGTTCACCGTTACTTCGATCTGATGGCCTAAACGGGCAGCCCCAAGCCTGATCGCTCCACCCTCTGGAGTATAGAAAATGGCATTTTGGAGTAAATTTGTGAACGCTCTGGTCAAACTAGCAGAATCACCCCGAACATATAAGTCCATTGCGACGATCACCGTCAAGGTAATTTGCTTTTTTTCGGCTTGGAAGCGATAAAGTTGCACAATTGCGTTCAAAAGATCCGATAGATTAACGGATGTTTGCTGTGTCGGAGATGGTTTATCCATTCTTGCGAGTAACAATAAGTCTTCCGTCAGTTGAATCATTTGATCGGTAGCACTAGCAATCACTGTCATCACATCACGATCGTCAGGCCGCATTCCTTTAGAATATTTCAGCGCCACTTCGACGTTACTAGAAATTGCCATTAAGGGATTGCGTAATTCATGGGAAGCATCGGCAGTAAACTGTTTCAGTCGTCGGAAACTTTCGTTAATTGGCTGCATCGCCTGTTGATTGAGCCAGACACTACCAACACCACTAAGCACGATCGCCAGCAATACCCCTGCACCCAGTCCAATATCTAGCTGCAACACAGTTTCATCAAACTCTTCCAACTGCTCACTGACCCGGACATAGCCCATCCGCTTACCTGTCGGCTCGATCAGAATTGGCAGGGTGACGGATTTAATGGCTGGTGATTGGGGCGAAGTTGCGACTGTGACTGCGGGGTTGAGGGCTGAGTTTGGTCGATATTTTCCTCGTTTCACGATCAAATTTCCAGTCGCATCAAACCATTCAATTGCTTGCTGTTGACTCTGCAACTCTTGGGTGAGAAATCCTTCTTCAACCTTAAGCTGGCCGTTTTCAATCTCAGCATTAGCGATCGCTGCCTGTCCCAGCACAATTAAGCGATTAGTGAGCTGTTGCTTTAAATTATGGACAAACACAACTCTTACCGCTAGTCCAAATCCTGCGAGCACTAATGTGAAGACAAAAAGGTTAGAAATTAGAAGTCGATTGCGAATCTTCTGAAACATTTTGCCACCACTATGCGTGCTGTGAATCTGTAGCAATGGCATCGAAGGGAATAAGCCGATACCCCACACCATAGACGGTTTCAATAAAATCTTTGGGGCCACCTGCCGTATGAATTTTATGCCGCAGGTTGGTCAGGTGGGTCTTGATGGTCCCTTCACCAGAGGCTTGGCCGAGCTCCCAGAGTTTGTCTAGTAATGACGATCGGCTGATAACCTGCGTCGGATGGCGCAAGAAGTACTCTAAGATCTGATATTCTTTTGCGGTCAGGGAGAGTGAAATGTGGTCATATGTCACAATCTGGGTGGTTGGATCAAGGCACAATGCCCCATGGTCTAGCGTAAGTGGCGTGATTTCGCGATTCGGGCGCTGCAGCGCCCGAACGCGGGCCGATAGCTCATCTAGTTTAAATGGCTTGACCAAATAGTCATCGGCTCCGGCATCGAGACCGAGAACTTTATCACTAGTCGTGTCCTTAGCGGTGAGCATTAATATCAGAGCTTGGCATTGGGTAGCACGCAGTCGCTTACATAAACTAATCCCATCTAAACGCGGTAGCATCAAGTCCAGCAGAATTAAGTCATAATCAGCGGCTTGAGCGTACTCCCATCCTTCTACTCCATCTTGGGCGATATCAACAATATAGTGTTGATGCCGTAAATCTTTCGCGAGGGGTATCGCAATGCGACTATCATCTTCGACAATAAGAATTTTCATGAAACTGACGTAATGCCGATTGTAGTTAAAATCCGATCGTAGTTAAAAAAGGTCAAGATATTGTCAAGTCAGAAGTGGGTCTCGCTATCGATAGCGTATCGTCTGCCAAGTGAGCCACGACCAGCAAGCCTTTAGACATACAAAAATACCCAGCGCATGTCAATTGCGCTGGGTTGTATTTCAATGTGAGGAGTACATTCTGTTCCCTACAATAAATTACCGTTGTGGCAAGCCTATGTCATTGTGGTGATCGACCAGTGACAGTACCGCTACTGGCCGAGTTGATTGGTCCACTCAGCCGCAGAATTCCGGAGGCGATCGCGTCAGCGGTTTTGGCTCGATAATTGGCGTCGGCTAAATGCGCCGCATCTTCACGGCCTGTGACAAATCCAACTTCCACTAGTACTGCAGGCATTGAGGTATTACGAATCACATAGAATCGAGCCGTTTTTACGCCCCGATCGATAATCCCCGTTGTTTGGAGCACTTCATGTTGGATCACCTGGGCTAAGCGATTGCTGTTTTCATGGAAGTAGTAGGTCTGGAGTCCGTTTACATCGGGATGGTTTATGTCGATCGAATTTGCATGGATGCTAACAAAGAAATTGGCTTTAGTGCGTTCTGCCAAAGCGACTCGTGGTTCTAAATCGAGATCAATATCAGCATCACGGGTCATGATGACCTCAATGCCCTGATCACGTAGTTTCGTGGCGAGTTTTCTGGCAATATCTAGCACAATATCTTTTTCTCGAATGCCGCCAATGCCAACCGCGCCTGGATCAGGTCCACCATGTCCTGGATCGATCACTACCACTAACTTTCCAGACTGCCTTGTCGGAGTTGGAACGGAGAAGGCTGCTGGTGGTAAAAGGGGCACCGTGATCGCGACATCTGCGGGGCTCGTTGCTGGTGAACGAGATGCATCAAGGATAGCTGGGGGAATATCGATTGTCCAATGCTGTGATGACACAGGTCGAAATTTTACCTGTTGTGGGTCAATCGTATAACCTGGTGCAAGTTCTACAACAACACGAGTCGTTCCCGCTTCAAACTGACCAAATCGAATTGCTCGTACTGCATCATTGGTCAGGGGAGTGGTAAAAGACTTTTGGCCCAACCGGATGCCTGGTAAGTCGATCACTAATCTGGCTGGATTACTAACTAAGCGAGCTTGGGGTTGCACAGGCATATCAAGCTGCAAATCCAACTGATTATGCTGTGCATCAAACCGCCAAATGGGGACAGCCGCCATCGCTGCATTGCCGGACAAAACAGCGGCGGCGGCTATTAGAGCAATTACATGTCTATGCATGAAACGTGCACCATAAGTGTCAGAAAAAACAAAGTGTCCTATTCTATACATGGCCAATTCAAGTTTGAAGTGCAACACCCGCTCAAATTCGCCAGTAGAGACGGCTCCAGGCCAAAAAGCTAGAGAGGGCTAAAGACCAGCCTCTGGCGCAATCGCGGACCTTTCGGAATTGAAAGTTTCCCTGGATCGGTTCTGGCGTACTTGAGCCAGGGTGTTGCACTTCATTTTTGAATCTGGGCATACTCAGGGATTGAGTGATCATCCCCGAGCACAATATTCCTGCTCACTCCGACATTGCTTGCGTTGAAAACCAGATGCACCACCTGTGGTAGACCAGTATTCCCAGCAACCTCCAGTCGCCTTTGACCAATTCTTGAGATCAAAGTGACCACTGCCTTCTGGAGTGCCGGAAATTTTATAGACTTTAGCCGCTTGGCCCTGGTAATGCCAAATCAAGGGCAATCCGGCTTGAATTTGTTCGGGTGCCATGCCCGAAGTTTGCAAAAAATAGGCATCTTGTCCTTGCGTTCTACCATTACCAAACACCTTCGCGATACCTTTTTCATTAATTGCAACAAACGCACCTTCTTCTAATCCAATGCCATATACCGGCAGGTGATTCCCAGTGTCATGCACAACTCTAGCCAGAAATCCAAACAGTCTGCCGTACCTGGTTTCAGGATGATCTTCGTCAAGCCGATCCAAATGGGTGTCAGTCATTACATGTTTGAGAAATGGGACTTGAATAAAGTCACTGCGATAAATATCCTTGGTATTGTGATGAAATGGATCATTCAAGATTTCTGAACTCAGTACGCCTTCATGGGCGGGGGCATAATAGTAGTCACTTAAGATTGCCATCCCGGCGCTGGTTCCAGCGATTCGGCACTTTTTCTGATTAATTAAGGCGTTGATCGCGTCTTCTACAGCTGAGCCCTCCCAATAATCTTCGTACTCGTTTTGATTGCCACCCGCGATAAATAAGGCATCGGCATCTCGGATATATTGAATAACTTCTGGATTGTTAGCAGCTGCACGGCTGTCAATCGAAAGTTCCGCAGCTGATTGGACGAAATCTCGATAATCCTCACAGATCCAAGCTGCTTGAGCGCCAGTTCCACCGGAGCGTAGGACTAAATAATTGCCTCCCTTGGCACGTTTAAGAAACCATCGGGTGGCGGCATCTTCTCCCGATTTTCCCCCTTCTGATCCACCAATTAACAAAATACCAGGGATGAGTTTAGCCGCAGTATGATGCTCTGACCGACACTGCACGCCGATACTCAAAACAATTGCGATCATGGTTTTGCTCTTCTGATGTATTTGCCATCCGATTTACCCAGGTCATGCACTATCTGACTTCTGACATTCTTTTAGCTAGGACTTGCTAGCGCTTCATTTTCCATTCGTGATAATAAGTTCGCATCATGTTGGCGATCGCCTGTCCAATCTGCTGATAGGCGGCATCCGGCAGATTCGCCAGAGACACGCGTACAGACCATTGAGGTGCTTCAAATCCGGCCCCAGGAAGCAAAACAATTCCCTCCTCTTCGGCAAGGCGAAATACAAAATCTAGTGGATCAAAATGTTTCACCAGATATTCAACAAAATCGGAGCCGTAGTTTTCGATGGCGAGTTTCAGCAAGTCAATCGTGGTGTAGTAGTGCGTGTGATCGATGCCATCGTGGGGTGCGATTTCTAAGCCTTGATAGAGGTCGTGAAACCGTTCGGTGACAATCCCATGACAGGTCTTTTTATAATCATTACCACGATCTAGTAGGCAAAACAGAGAAAATAAGACCATTTGGACTTGTTGCGGCGTCGATCCCCTGGCTG
>CAVPGX010000005.1:0-60975 GCA_963704065.1 uncultured cyanobacterium
TTGTGTCACTAGGTGGGAGTCACTAGGTGCTAGTCTTACCCAAGTGGCCTGCGTCTTCCTGCTTTACTGAAGATGTGCATCCGTTCGGTCAGGCTGACTAATATGGCGAAAGCGATGGCCATGTGAGGTGGCCGATCGATTAAGACAGATCGAGGGTGAATCTAAGCTCTGAAATAATTAACTAACAACAATCTAAGATTCAGAATCGATAACTGATCTCAGAGAGAATATCAAGATCTTAGAACAAGATGCAAGTACCAGGGGCTTTTGTTAGTTAGCATTGCGCATCCCCATTCTGGTTGAGCAACCTCTATCTAAAATATTAACGGAATTGATTGCCCCCGCTTAACCAATCTGCACTTGAACGCCATTCATCGTAATATTCCAATCGACTGCGACTGGGGCGGCTGCTTCTGACCAAAAATCTCGCGCCACATAGTTAATGTGAATCTCCCGGCAACTTACCTAATAACGACTAGTATCGATTGTATCGATATCAAATGTATCGATATCAAAGAATCTTGAGGAAAACCTGAGCAGGAAACAACTTCAGAATCTAAGATAGTAATTCATCGAAAGTCGTTAGTGATCAGTAGACGGTTTTCAGTCATCAGTGTGACAAAACACCAAACTGACACCTAAAAACTGATAACTGCAAACTTCCCCACAACAAGCCTCCTAAATTTCTCGCACGATTTCCCATGACCACATCTCTCAGCGGCCAGCAAATTCGGCAAAATTTCCTTGACTTCTTTGAGTCGAAGGCGCATAAGCCTCTGCCAAGTGCCTCTTTGGTGCCGGAAGACCCGACGGTGCTGCTGACGATCGCCGGTATGCTCCCCTTCAAGCCAATTTTCCTCGGTCAGCAGAAGCCAGAATTCCCCCGCGCCACGACTTCCCAGAAGTGTATCCGGACGAATGACATTGAGAATGTCGGACGCACAGCGCGGCACCATACGTTCTTTGAGATGCTGGGAAACTTTAGCTTTGGTGACTATTTTAAGAGCCAAGCGATCGCCTATGGCTGGGAAGTCAGCACGCAGGTCTTTGGCATCAAGCCGAAGAATATTGTGGTTAGCGTGTTTGAAGAGGATGATGAGGCGTTTGCCATCTGGCGTGATGAAGTGGGCGTGAATCCCAAGCGAATTATTCGGATGGGTGCGGATGACAATTTCTGGGTGTCCGGGCCGACTGGTCCCTGCGGACCTTGCTCGGAGTTGTACTACGACTTCAAGCCGGAACTCGGTGACGATGATATTGACCTCGAAGACGACGATCGGTTCATCGAGTTCTACAACCTCGTGTTCATGCAGTACAACCGGGATGTCGATGGGAATCTGACACCGCTGGAGAAGCAGAACATTGATACGGGTATGGGCTTGGAGCGCATGGCCCAAATCCTTCAGAAGAAGCCGAATAACTACGAGACGGACCTGATTTTCCCGATTATCGAAACCGCCGCGAAGCTCGCGAAGATTCACTATCATAAATCCGACGATCGGACGAAGGTGTCACTAAAGGTAATTGGTGACCATGTGCGGGCCGTCGTGCATTTGATCGCCGATGGTGTAGTGCCGAGTAATGAAGGCCGGGGCTATGTGCTGCGGCGGTTGATTCGTCGGGTCGTGCGCCATGGTCGCTTAATTGGCATTGATGACTTGTTCACGACCAAGGTGGCGGAAACGGCGATCAATCTCTCCGAGTCCGTGTATCCGAATGTGCGGAAACAGGCGGATTTTATTAAGGCCGAACTCAACGCCGAGGAAGAGCGCTTCGGGAAGACGATCGAACGTGGTGAAAAGCTACTAGAAGAAGTGATCGCGCGGGTGAAACAGGAAATCTCGGGTACCGATGCGTTTGAGCTGTATGACACCTACGGGTTTCCGCTGGAATTGACCCAGGAAATCGCTGAAGAGAAAGGCTTGACGGTCGATGTGCAGGGCTTTGAAGCGGAGATGGAGAAGCAGCGCGATCGGGCGCGCAGTGCCCACAAGTCGATCGATCTGACGGTCCAGGGCAGTCTCGATACACTCGCGGAACACATTCATCAAACCGATTTCTTGGGCTACACCCAAGCACATAGCACAGCGACGGTAGAACTGGTGATGCAGGCGGGGGAGCCGATCTCCACTGCCACTGCGGGCAGCGAAGTCCAAATTATCCTGGACAAAACGCCGTTTTATGCGGAGTCAGGCGGCCAGATTGGCGATCGGGGGTATCTCTCTAGTGGTGATACGCTGGTGCGGGTGGAAGATGTGCAGAAAGAATCGGGCTTCTTCATCCATGTGGGCCGCATTGAACGCGGTGGACTCAAGCAAGGCGATGTCGTTACGGCCCAGATTGATCTAGCTTGTCGTCGCCGGGCGCAAGCCAACCATTCAGCAACGCATCTGCTGCAAGCGGCTTTGAAGCAATTGGTGGATGAGAAAATTGGTCAGGCTGGTTCCTTGGTCTCCTTCGATCGCCTGCGGTTTGACTACAACTACAATCAAGCCCTGACCCCAGAGCAGTTGCAGACAGTTGAAGTCCAGATCAACACTTGGATTGCCGAAGCCCATGGGGCGCATGTAGCGGAAATGGCGATCGCCGAGGCGAAGGCCAAAGGGGCCACTGCAATGTTTGGTGAAAAGTATGGCGACACTGTCCGTGTGGTTGACTTTCCAGGCGTGTCGATGGAGTTATGTGGAGGTACTCACGTCAGCAACACAGCCGAAATTGGCGTGTTCAAGATTATTTCGGAAACGGGTGTTGCCGCGGGGATTCGCCGAATTGAAGCCGTGGCCGGACCGGCAGTGCTGGAGTACCTCAACGTGCGCGAAGCGGTCGTGAAGGATTTGAGCGATCGGTTTAAGGCGAAGCCGGAGGAGATTGTCGATCGGGTTACCACCATGCAGGCAGAACTGAAGGATACCCAAAAGCAATTAGCAGCGATCAAGGCTGAACTGGCGGCAGCAAAGTCAGGAGAGTTGTTGGAGCAGGCGATCGCGGTTGGTGAGTTTAAAGCAATTGTGGCAGAGCTGCCGGGAGCGGATGCTGATTCACTGAAGAGTGCCGCCGAAACCCTGTTGCAGAAGCTGGGTGAAGGTGCTGTTGTTTTGGGGGCCAGTCCGGCTGAGGGCAAAGTGAATTTTATTGCGGCATTTAGCAAAGGCGTTGTTGGCAAAGGACTACAAGCCGGTAAAGTCGTCGGAGCCGTAGCGAAAATCTGCGGTGGTGGCGGCGGCGGTCGGCCGAATTTTGCTCAAGCTGGTGGGCGCGATGCGAGCAAATTATCCGAGGCTTTAGCGACGGCGCAGCAGATAGTCACGGAAGGGTTGTCTTAACGTATCGCATCAACCGCAGATGGCACATGTTTGATGTTGAGTCATGTAACTTAGCGGTAGGGTTGAGCTGAATAAACTGGTAGCGGGCAGTGGCGATCGCCGGCATGGTAAAGCGCGCGGCTGACCATTATCGCCATTCTTGGAGGAATTGCTAGCAGCATTAACCGCTGTTTAGCGCATTTCCAATGCTGCGGTTAGGTAAAAGCAGTGACACCGCAGTGGGTCAGAGTTCCGGCAAGTCGGCAGATTTACGAGTTTTCAAGTAGTGTGCTAGATGTGTGTAAGCACTACTAAATGAGCAATCTGCATTCAAACCGGTAGATGAACAGTCCGATGACTGTATCATGCAACCATTCGACTTTGGAAAAGCAAATGGTTTTGCGTGCTAAGCGTTTAATCCGGGTACGTAAGGTGAGGTGTTTGCGTTCAATCCGTTGGTATTAGTTTTACCAATCGTATGTTCTTGCGGTAAGAGGTGGCGGCTGTAGGCGGCTTCCGCCTCAAGCTCTTGTCACTTGCTAGTATCACCTATTCCACATGTTTAGCACATTACCAAATTATTTTTATCGTATCCTCACTTTACAACTCGGCATAAGTAGTAAAGCCATAAATCAGCACAATCTGTCATTTCGGTTTTGCTCGTCAATTCATCACCCGTTCTCCAAGAATAAACCTGTACATCATCAAAATACGACTGAAGCTGCTCAATTTGGGCTGCTGGTCGAATGTAGTAATGCTTTAGACGAAAGTTATGGGATTCATCCTTGAGGATTGCATGGGAAACAGACTTGAGGTGCGTTAGGCCGATCGGAAAATTAAATAAATGCAAGATGCCAGACATAACCAGATTGACATAGGTCTTGCCAGGATTAAAACTCAACTGTCGTCGCCAATCAAAATCGTGCTCAAATGCCGCAAGGTTATGACTCGAAAAGCAGAAGTAGCTACCGGGCCGACCGATCCGCTGGACCGATCGAAATATTGCCAGACGATCGGTATGGGAAACTGAATCAATGCCATTGTAGCTAAACAAGATAAAGTCATAGGAATTGTCTGCGAATTCTCCCAAATCACGGGCATCGCCGACTTGAAAGTTCACCGTTTTAGCAGCACGTGGGCAGCGTTGCTCGCAGGCCGCAATCATCGCTGCCGAATAGTCGATTCCCACATAAGTCGCAACCAAATCGGCAAAATGCTGTGTCGTGCGGCCTGCCCCGACGCCAATATCGAGCATTGCCATCAGCGGTAATTGCGACTTCAGCTGAGCCAAGATCGTGGCTTCTGCTGGCTGCAACTGTTGTAAATGCGCATAGTGCCGCACAATTCCCGCTGATTTATAGATTTTTTGATTGTCATCCGCCGCGCAGGTATCGTCGGTCATGAGCAAATCAGGATGCATTTTACAGGTAACCGCTGCAATCACGATAAAGCCAGTATAAGTCCAGACTGAACCCAGCTTGAATCAAACTAAATCGACGCATCCAGCGCTTTGATGATGCGATCGCGTGCTTCTTCTAAATGGGCTAGTGTATAAACATCCTGCTGACTGACGCGACGCTCAGCTTTGGCGATCGCCGGTTCTAGCTGCTTCAGCTCGTAACGTGCCACCGTCCGCGCATCCTCAGGTACGTCGCTACGTCGGAGCATCATATTGATCATGCTATTCATATGTTCCCGTTGTAGTGCGCGGCGCAGACTTGACAAGGTCAACTGCTTCTCCGGTTCCAAGACATCACCCCAAATGGATTGCTGCAAGGAATCAAACAACTCGGGAATCGTCATCGTTTGATTGGGGGCCTTCAATTCCCCGTCACGCAAGCGCGCTAATCGATCGGGACTGAGCAAATCATTCAGCGTTGCGCCCTGTAAGAACAGCACATTCTCAAAAATCGGATAATCCAAGCGGAATATCGCCGTTTGTTCACCCCAATGAGACCAGCGCGATGGCGCTAGCTTGTTCAATAAATTGGGTGAAAACTTAAATCGTGCTTCATCAAAGACGTAGTCATTAATTAACTTTAAAGCGCGGCGTTGCTCGGCTAAAGATACCGCCTCAAATGGCAACCGACCGGGGACATCCCCCTGACGGTAACGATTAAACGATTGTCCACCGACATATTTAGTTAGAAACGATGCAAACTGCCAGTAGTGATTGAATACACTATTGAAGGCAGTGCGTAGATCGCTAAAACTCTCACCGCGCAAGGGATAACGTCGCTCAACGCGATTCCACATCGCGCGAGCGTTATCCATTTGCCACTGGGCATAGGTTAATCCATCTCCACTCAAGTCAAATAAGTTCACCTGTGGGTCGAGAAACGAAAATACATCTTCATCCGTCGCATAGGCGAGGGCAGGCTCTGCCGATCGACTAGCAATCTGCTGCAGAAACTTCCGCTCACCAGCGATCGAGGTTTCGCCGCTCGGCTTATAGCCATACTCAATTGCCCAGAGATCATAGGGGCCGAGAAGATGGGTGTAATAATCGCCCTGCTCCGTCCCCTGCGGCGCTAAATTCACGGCGTTGTAGTCCATCACCGAACCAACGAGCCCCCGTTCACGAGTGATTTTCTTATTATTCAGCTCTTCTGGCTGGAGCATCGTACTGGCCCGGAAATTGTGGCGTAGTCCCAATGTATGACCGACTTCATGGGCGATCAGCTCCCGCAGGAAATCATTCACATAGTCCTTGATCGCCGTACTGCTCGGCCGCTGATTTTGCATCAACTCTAAGTTCATCGCACCCATTGCGAACTGTTGCGACGCCTCAATGCCATAGCATAAGTCCTGAATGCCGATCGGGTTTGACTCAAATCGCAAGCGTCGTTGTTGTTGCTCGGCAGGCCCCGCAGCAATTTTTTCTTTGAGTGAACGGCTGGCTAGACCGTAGTTGCAGAGATTGTTTTGCCCCAATAGTGCAGTGGTAAAGGGAACTTTGGCGGCTTGATTTTCTTCAATTAAATTGCGATATTCCTGTTTCATCGATCGCACGAAATTACCATCAATTACAATGTCAGCGTCGAGGATTTCGCCGGTTAAAGGATTCACCCGCGACGGCCCCATCGCAAACACCGCATCGGTGGAATTAAACCAACGAATCGTGTTGTAGCGGACATCAGCCGGATCCCAGTCAGCATTGTCAGGCATCTGCTTAACGACAATTGCGTCTTTAAACCCCGCTTGTTCAAACGCTTTACGCCACATTAGGACGCCTTCGCGCAGCGCTTGCCGATATTCCTTGGGGATCGTGTTTTCTAGCCAGAAGACGATCGGTGCTTTAGGTTCGGAAATCTCCGCCTCGGGGTCACGCTTCTCTAAGTTCCAACGGTTGATGTAGCGGACAAAGGGACGGCGCGGGGTATCTTGACTAAAGTCTTCGAAGGCGGTGATAAAGTAGCCCACACGATCGTCAGCCAAGCGCGGCCGATAGTTTGTCTGCATGGGCAGGGATGAAATGCTGTAGCGCACCCGCAAGTCAAATGCGCGACTATCCGGCAGCGTACTGAAAAACGGCCCAAACAACCCCCCGCTTTCACCACCACTAAAGCCAAATACCGACTCGATTTCCGTGTTTTTGGTAAAGTTCTTGACTTGACTCACATAGGTCCGTTTTTTGTCGATACTATAGCCGCCAAAGGCTTCGGTTAATCCCGGTAAGTCCTCGAGGATGAGTGGGTCCATTTCGACTAACAGCGCACCACTGGTTGAGTTAATGCTGCGAATTGGTAAGGCCTTCAGTACGGAGTCACTAAACGATCGCGATAGGGCCCGCGATCGGGGCGTCCCACGATCGGCCCGGACATAGGTATTGGGCAGCACAAACTGGACCGTATCATTCACCCGTCGCAGCTTGAACATCAAGTCACCGAGCGGTAAGCCACTATAGAGTCCTTTCTCTCCCACCGCTGACTCCAAAGTCATCACCATCAAGTGATTCTGCTCTAATTGTGATGGCAGAATTTCGGCCAACAATTTCCCTGTCTTGCGATTCTGATAGAGCGTTAGCAAACCATCAATCTTGCGCGTCTGCTGGATTGCCTCATCCCAATCGTCAAATAAATCTGGCTCGGAATCGGTGGTTTCCGCTGGGGCCAGATCGTCGCTGCCGACATCATCAATCGCTTCCGGGGGAGGCGATTGATTTTGTGCCATGGGTCCCATAGGTTGTGCTGTAGCACGATCCTGGGATGACTGGGTGGCGTTAAAACTGGCTGTTGCCGCTTTTTTGCCAGTCATCTGCACCACCTGTGCCTGCCCCGGCACCACCATCGCATCATATATACCCCACGGCAAAATCGCCAATGCCAGGCCCAGCGCAAATGCCAACACAACGGATAACTGTTTCATGGAGAGGTAACGATTCAACTGCAGTAATGGCTCATCTCAAAGCCACGATGGCACGCGACGGACTTGGCGGGAGAAAACATAGATATTGATCCTACCCTAGCCTTTATTTTCTGAGTTGATCGAAAAAAATCGCGATTGGTTTAGCCCTTAGTGACACCATCAGCGATCGCCGCATGGCGTACGGCTTCAGCTACAGCCAGTGCCACTCGTGGGTCAAAGGCCGAAGGCACAATCTGGGTTGCCCGCAGTTCCGTCGGTGCGATGAGATCCGCGATCGCCCGCGCCGCCGCTAAAAACATGTGTGTCGTCAAGTCAGAAGCACGGCAGTCGAGCGCCCCCCGAAACAGTCCTGGAAAAGCCAGCACATTATTGATCTGATTGGGATAATCGCTACGTCCGGTAGCCATCACGGCGACACAATCGCTTACCAATTCTGGCTGAATCTCCGGAATCGGATTTGCCATGGCGAAGACAATCGGCTCAGCGGCCATTGATTGCACCATTTCAACTGTCACCACGCCCGGTGCACTTAACCCGAGGAATACATCAGCATCTTGCATCGCCGTCGCTAAGTTGCCGCTAGTCGCGACCGCTAACGCTTGCTTCGCTGGGTTCAAATCCCCGCGATCACTTGACACGATCCCTTTTGAGTCACATAACCAAATATTAGTGGCACCACCATCCTGGAGTAGCTTGGCTACAGCGATGCCAGCGGCCCCAGCGCCATTGATTACAATTTTGACTTCGCTCAGAGACTTCTTGACAAACTTCAGCGCATTGGTCAGCGCCGCGAGTACGACGATCGCTGTACCATGCTGGTCATCATGGAAAATCGGAATATCCAGTTCCTGCTGCAGTCGGGATTCGATTTCAAAACAGCGAGGGGCCGCAATGTCTTCGAGGTTAACGCCACCAAATACGGGGGCAATTTGCTTCACTAGTTCGACGATCGCGTCTGTGTCCTGTGTGTTTACGCAAATGGGGAACGCATCCACGCCGCCAAATTCTTTGAACAACATCGCTTTTCCTTCCATCACGGGCAAGGCCCCTTCGGGCCCCAGATTGCCCAGTCCCAGCACCGCGCTACCATCGGTGACAATCGCCACCATATTTTGTTTCACGGTTAGATCAAATACCCGATTGGGGTCGTCCGCAATTGCCCGGCAAATGCGCCCCACTCCGGGCGTATAGGCCATGGCCAAATCTGACTGGCGAGTGAGCGGCGTTTTGCTCGTGACAGTGATCTTGCCTCCCTGATGCATCTGAAATGTGCGATCGTACCAATCCAAAAGCTTTACCTCGGGCAGTTGTTGCACCTGATGCACGATTGTCTGCTGATGGGTCACACTCGCCGCATCAACCACAATTTCGCGATCGCAGATTTCACGGGTTTGTTCGATCAGCGTAATGTCACCGACGTTACCCCCGGCTTTACCAATCGTCTCAATCACCTGTGCCAGAAAACCTGGACGATTCGGCAATTGAATTTTCAGTAGCACACTAAAACTAGAATTGGGGAGAAGATTGGCCATGATGGGGGGAAAATGGGGAGAAGAATGAACTGAATACGATGGGATTCGTCCCATAGAATAGTGACAGCCGCACAATTCAGGGACTGTAACTTACCTGACTTTCCATCTTAATGAGAATTGGGAAGCGTGTTACAAAGACTTTTGCGGTGGCTGCGACGTTAACTAAAACTGTCACGAGTTACCATGGCGAGCCTGTATACCGAGACCATCATCAATGCGCCAATTCATCAGGTCTGGCGTATTCTGACCGATAAGGAAGGCTGGATGTATTGGAATACCTATCTCTACGATTGTAGTTTCCGGCTGCCAATCACCGAAGACCGGAATGTGGTGCTCGCAATTCGGCGGGTTTCGGGCGACGACCCGATCGAATTTCAAGCGCACATCCGAATTTTTCAACCGCCGAGTTGTTTGAGTTGGGTGGCCAGTATTCCTGGATTTCGCAACAAAACGGTGTTTGAACTTCAAGATCTTGGCGATGGCTGTACCCAGTATCGGCATCAAGAGTCATTCTCCGGCACTTTTAGCCGCTTTGCCCTGCGGTTTATTCGGGACGATCAACAGCAAGGGATTCGCCGCATGGCCCGGGAGTTGAAAATCTTCGCTGAACGATCGCTCTAATCGGGACGGTCACGCGATTCATCCGCTGTATTCACCCGCCCAAAAAAAGCGAGACAGCTAATGCCATCTCGCTTACTAATCCAAAATCCAAACGGGCGATCAACCCTAAAAGTTCATTTCGGCTGCCTGTACCTTCTCGACTTGCTTCTTCTTCAGTACTAAGAGAATCTGCGCTAAGGTGACGATCGCGAAGAACGCTAACAGACCTTGAACTCGGGCGGGATTTTGCAGCACGATTTCCTTATCTGCCTGACCAAAGCCACCCACGTTAGGATTGTCAGTAATCGCGACACCCGCTTCGACGGCATCCCCTGGAGCGACGATTAATTGTGGTCCTGGTGGCACAGCCTCATCGACAAAGTTGCCGTCCTCGCCTTGAATACGTACGATCGCGCCACCGTCATCACCAGCAAAAATGTCACTCACTACCCCGGCAATCGAAGCGCTATAGACATTGTTATTGCTCTTCTCACCGGTCGGATAAAGCTGACCACGGCCACGGTTACCACCCGCATTGATCAAGTATTTACCAAAGTGTACAGTCGGGTCTTGCTTCGGGTCAGGCGACAAGATAGGGAACTTCAGTTCCTCATAATCATCGCCGGACAGGGGGCCAACCACCAGAATATTCTGCTTCTCATCGCTGTAAGGCTGAATGTACATGCTCTCAACCTCTTCCTTGATATCTTCAGGAATTCGGTCTGCCGGTGCCATTGTGAAACCTTCCGGCAACACAACCACTGCACCCACATTCAAGCCAGTCAAGCTACCGTCACCGGCATACTGCTGGATCGAGTGATCGTAAGGCACCTTCACCACTGCCTCAAAGACTGTGTCAGGCGTGACTGATTGCGGTACTTCTATCTCTGTTGGTTTCTTCGCCAAGTGACAGTTGGCACAGACAATCCGGCCAGTCGCTTCGCGGGGATTCTCGTACTGCTGCTGGGCAAAAATTGGATAAGCATTCGCATCATCGGGCAGTGCCAACAGGATTACAGCTGTCGCTGCAACTGCCAGAATAAACCGCTGCGCGAGCGCCTTCACGAGCTCGATCGAACCTTGCAATGTAATTTTCATTTCTAGCGCTTCTTGAAATAACAGAGGATCAGCCAAATTTATCTCGCCAACCAGCCTCAGCCCCAGGGTTTAGCCTCAACCCTGGGGCCAAAACCAGAAAGACTATGCCCACCAAGGATCTTCGCCAGTGCGGAAGTCTTCTTCAGTCCAAGGCGTCAGGGAAACTTTATCGTCGACGATATCTGCGTGAGCCAAGGCCAAGGACAGCGGCGCCGGTCCGCGCACAACTTTACCAGTTGCGTCATACTGCGAACCGTGACAAGGACACATGAATTTGTTCTCAGCGGCGTTCCAAGGCACGACACAACCCAAGTGCGTACAGATTGCGTTGATGCCGTAGCTCGCCAACGATTGATCTTCCGTCACGACCAAATAGGTCGGATCGCCCTTCAGACCCTGCGATAAAGAACGATCGCCCGGCAAGTGCGTGGTCAGATATTCGCTGACAACGACATCGTTACCAGCCGCATCTTTGGCCACCACGCCACCACCACCACCACCGCTGGAAGGGGGGATAAAGTATTTCACGACCGGGTACAAAGCACCCGCCGCAACCCCACCAACCGTTCCGAAGGTCAGCAAGTTCATAAATTGGCGACGCCCCATGCTGGGGACATCAGAAGAGCTAGATAGCTGAGTCATGAGTACACGTTCGATGGACAGGATTAATTTATTTAAATTTGGAAAGGTTCTTCACCTTTTAAGCAAAGAAGAAATTCCCAGGGTTGTGTTACAAATTGTTTACATTAATTGAATTTAGCCGTTTAATACCAGTGCAATTGACCGATACCCAACGACTCAAATCCCCAGTTCAGCGCTTTTTTGCACCTTTCCACCAAAAATTATTACACTTTTTGAGCCTGAATGAAACCTGAAATACATCTTCACGCTGATTCATGATTGATGCAGCGAAGCGAACTCAGAGCAGTTGCCTCAGGGATGGCTAGGCTGCTGTCATCCCGATAGACCGATATGACAATGTCATGCGAAAATGAGAGCGCTGAAGTGATTTTTAATCTTGTCGACCTAAACCCATATGACCGGACGCGAACTGCGACAACTCCTTGTGGATAAATGGGGCTTTTCCTACGATATTCAGCTTCGCAAAGTCAAGGGCAAAATCTTTGTCCAGGTCATGTGGAAATACCTTGAGCAGGCTTCTTTCGGGGCATCGGAGGAAGCCTATATTGCGCACCTCAACTGGGTTCTGAGTCATCTTGAATCATGGGGTGCCGTCCAGCAGGTCGTGACATTTCTGGAAAATACGAAAGAAAAGCCGCGTATCGGTAAAGCTGTGAGTATCCCGATCGAGCTGGGTGATCGGTCCTCTGAGTGGATTCTAGATTTTTAGAACGAAGTTGATATTAAGCGTCTTCAACACCAGCATCGCGCTGAGCGGCACGATCGGCTTCATCAAAGTTCATCGAAGCGGCTTGCTTGAGACGGACTTTAGATAGATTCTTCGCGACCGACTGAAACGCTGCCCTTGTGCCCACGGGACTTGCGGCATAACTCATGGCATTCCCTGCCTGAATTCCCAACTGGCTGGCTGTCGTAATCGCATCTTGATTAGCCCCAAGGAATACAAATTCCCATTGATACGCATCTCGCTGATGCTGAATCATCTGGTTAATCTGTGCTGCCGTAAATTCCTGACTGGCATTTTCATAACCGTCGGTGAGGATAACAAAAATCACTTTGCTAGGCCGATCAGCTTCTGCCATTGCCGCTAGTCGTTCACCTGTCGCATTAATCGCGCGCCCGATCGCATCCAATAATGCGGTCGAACCGCGAGGGACAAAGGTGGTTGCCGTCAACTCTGGAGCATCGCCCAGTGCTCGCGCTTGGTAGACGACTTCGTAGACATTATCAAACTGTACCAAGCTAATGCTCGCTTCACCGGGGACCGTCTTTTGTGCTTCTAAAAAGGCGTTAAAGCCACCGATCGTATCGTTTTTGATGCTTTGCATCGATCCAGACCGATCGAGCACAATGTTGATATCTGTATAGTCTTGCTTCATTCAGGATACTCCTAATCACTGGGCTGATATCGCTTCCAGCTTCCACGACTGATGCAATTCCGAAAATCTGAAGCGGGATGACTGAAAGCCTGCCTCCACCCTAGCGGGAAAAATTTGGTTCGCCCACTTTGGGGTGGCAATTTAGGGATATCAGCGTTTTGATCTGACATCCCCAATCCCTAGACCTGCGATAAGTGTAGCTGGCATGAAGCAATAGCAGCATTGTCGCTGCATTTTTTTGCCCTCACCTTGCCGGACAACTTAGCTGACTGACTGAACTTAGCAGGCTTGCGTGTTTTCACCATCATCCTGGAACGAATTCAACTCACTGATACCAAGTGACTTCTTGCTACGCTTCAACTGCTTCCAGAGGACTTTAATCTCGTTATAGGACTCTTCCGGTGTGAGCTTCCCGTTGGTCTCCAGATTCGAAATATACATGACGCACTGGGCAAACTCCTGCAGATTGGCATTGAACATCAAGTTCTGCGGTTGAAACTTACCCCGATAGGAGTGACGCGGATATAGAAAATCAGAAGCCTCAGACATGGCACATATCTCCTTTGATCAAACTAGCGGCGCACCAACAAACAGCTTGGCAATGATCCAAGTAGCTGCTGTCGCGTGGCAACAGGCATCCTTAAAGTGGTTAGGATGGCAACCTATTAATGTCTACTTAACCTAGCATTAACCTTAGAAAGTTGCAGTGATATATATCGCTTTTAATCGCTTTTACCGTTGATGATGGTAAATACTACCTGCGATAAATAAAATGGGCAACCCACCTCTAGACATTGCCTAGAAAGGATTACCCCGCATAGCCTGATGCTAACGGTAGCGCCAGATCGTCATGCTACCGTTAGTGATGAAAGTGACTAACCTGAACTAGTACTTGTAGGCTTCAGGCTTAAACGGACCTTCAACCGGAACGCTAATATAATCAGCTTGGGTTGTCGTCAATTGGGTGATGACTCCGCCAAAACCTTCAACCATATAGCGTGCGACCTCTTCGTCTAGCTGCTTCGGCAACACTTCAACGGTGATTGCCGCCTGCTGCTGGTCTGCTGGCAGATCGGCAAATTTCCGCTCGTATAGGAAGATTTGCGCCAAGACTTGGTTAGCAAAGGAGCCGTCCATGATGCGCGAGGGGTGGCCAGTGGCGTTCCCCAAGTTAACCAAACGACCCTCCGCCAACAACAGCAAAAAGTCGCTGGAGTCATCACTCCGGTAAACCTGGTGAACCTGCGGCTTCACTTCTTCCCAACGCCAGGTCTGGCGCATGTAAGCTGTGTCAATCTCGTTGTCAAAGTGACCAATGTTACACACGACGGCGCCTTTCTTGATCGCGTTGAGCATATTTGCGTCACAAACGTTGACATTACCGGTGGTGGTGACGAGCAGATCGGTGTTGGCCAGCAGCGCCGTGTTGATCGAAGCGGGAGTGCCGTCGTTCCGACCGTCGATGTAAGGCGATACGAGCTCGAACCCGTCCATACAAGCCTGCATGGCGCAGATTGGGTCAATCTCGGAAACCTTAACGATCATGCCTTCTTGACGTAAGGAAGCGGCGGAGCCTTTACCCACATCGCCATAACCGATTACGAGTGCTTTTTTGCCCGCCATCAAGTGGTCAGTTGCCCGCTTGATCGCGTCGTTCAAACTGTGGCGACAACCATATTTGTTATCGTTTTTCGCTTTAGTTACGGCGTCATTCACATTGATCGCCGGGATCTTCAATTCGCCTTTCTCCAGCATTTCCCACAAACGATGAACGCCTGTAGTTGTCTCTTCAGTTACGCCATGAATGCGATTGAGCATTACGGGGTATTTTTCGTGGATGTGGCCGGTCAAGTCACCACCATCATCCAAAATCATGTTGGCATCCCAGAGCTCACCATCTGGTGCGTGGCAAGTTTGCTCAATACACCAAATATACTCTTCCTCGGTCTCGCCTTTCCATGCGAAAACAGGAATTCCAGCTGCCGCGATCGCTGCGGCTGCATGATCCTGAGTCGAGAAGATGTTGCAAGAAGACCAACGAACTTCTGCACCCAATTCAATCAGGGTTTCGATCAAAACCGCAGTTTGAATCGTCATGTGGATACAGCCAATAATCTTGGCACCGGCCAAGGGCTTACTGTCGCTGTACTTCGCTCGGATCTTCATCAAAGCGGGCATCTCGCTTTCGGCGATCGCGATTTCTTTGCGACCCCACTCGGCCAAGGCAATATCGGCAACTTTGTAGTCTTGCGTTGCTGTTGCCACACCTTTGGTAATTACTGATGTACTCATGTGATCCTATGTAAATGGTTACAATTTTGGCTAGATTGCGCTTTCCCTGAACCGTGCCAGTATCAAGAGGCAAGCCTCTCTTGGGATTCGAATCAGGACAGAAAACACATTGAGTATGCCAGGCTAAAGCTTTGATCAGTAGTTGCGAAAGAACACAAGGCTAAGCTCTCGGTCGAAGCCCCCCCTGTCACATCTGTATCAAATTGTTAACACTTGACTTCAATCATATTAATACTTTAGAGCGGCATCGACTACTCTAATTTTGGCAGAACTTTGCATCTGGCGGTATTTGGTTCGCCCCCGGCTGACACGTGTAAAGCAACGGGGGAAAGTCAGCCTTCCCTCAAAGCGCTGGTTCCCAGCGGCGCATTATGATTCTCAACACTTAGCTTTCCGTCAGTCAACTTGAGAATACGATCCCCCCAATAAAAAAATATGTCTCGTCGTGGCTAATGACTAACTGGCCATCGCCAATCAGCCAGTGGCTCAAGATACCTGGGCCGTGTTGTCTGACCAACCGCCCTCCCTACAGATCTTTGCGCTGTATGGCAAACGCTTTGGCGGGATTGAACGGAGCACAATCAGCACAACTATTTGCATGTTTGGCATTTAGTACGTGATTGCGAAACCGCTTGACCCGCTGGGATTGGCCCAGCAAATTTGTGAAATTCGAGGTTAGCAAAGTGTGATGCCAAATCCGATCTGCAGAACCCCGATTCAAAATAATTGAGCGATATGCGGGGACAGCCTTCTTCAGTGTCAATCTGGGGGTATCCAACCAGGATTTAGTATGACTGCATCGATCGCTGGCGACTGAGCTGACAACTCACAATTTCCTCATCTTATTTCTCTAAGATCATGACGTGGGAGTCATGATGCCTTCATCATTCCCTAATGGTCAATTTAGCGAGGAGGAAATGTATGTCTTCCCTTACTTGGTGGCAACCGCCCAAAGAGCTACAAGCATTACGGCAGCAGATGGATCAGTTGTTTGATGACTGGCTCAATAGTGAGCCGATCGTTAGCATGCTGCCGAAGGAGGAATGTCTACCGGCAATTGAGATTAAGGAGAGCAGTGACAATCTGATAATCAAAGTGATCGTTCCGGGTATACAAGCGGAAGATTTGGATGTTCAGTTAAGCGCTGATCAACTGGAAATTGCGGGCGAACGTGCCGAAGAAGCAACCGGTGAAACCACCAAGACTTATCACTCAGAATTGCACTATGGTCGGTTCCGTCGGGTTGTAGCATTGCCTGTCAGAGTGGCGTATAAAGCCGCAACAGCGACTTTTGAAAAAGGCGTGCTCCGTTTGACCGTACCGAAGCTGGAACCAAATCATCAATCGGTCGTCAAGATTGATCTAGCCGAACAGTTGCGTCAAGCCGCCGCTCAGCGGCGGCAGGCCAAAGCGCATCTTGCTGAAACAGCCCATGAGCGTGCCGTCGAACACCTAGAAGGCACTCCAGCCGACACAATGATGGATGCAGTGCGTGAAACAGCGGTGCAGCAGCGACAAGCCAAACAGCAAATTCAGGACACGACGCACTATCGTGCGATTGATGACGTTCAGACTGGGGTCCGCTAGTTAATCATTCTGTATGGTGGCGTCGGACAATCGCCACATTAGTGCTGTGCCATGCCGATACTGCGAACAGGAGATGAATGATGAAACTTTACTCTTATAAGTCACTGCAGGATGAAGTATTTTGGAGTTCAGCACTCCTGTTCTTGGTAGCGGCAGCGGTTTTCGGCTGGCTGGGCATTGTGCTGCAAACACTTTCTTTGCCTAGTCCGCTCGATCCCCTGCAGCGTGAACCGCAAGAGACACTGACCCAATCGGTACCGGCACCAAAGGCTGTGCCAACGCCAGCGGCGGAATTCCAGGTACCGTCGGTACCAGCGCCCGCAGCCAAATTACAGTCACCGCCGCCAGCACAAGCGCAAGCGATTGCCGAAGTTTACTGGTTAGAGATCAAGGATAATGCGATCGAACTTCAACCGCAAAAACTGTCATTTGCGCCGAATACGCTACCGGTAGACCAATTACGTGAAGCGATCGAGTCGCTATTAAGCGCGCAGTCCCAGCCAGCGAGTTTTGGCAGCACGATTCCAGTAAATACGCGGTTGCTCAGTTTGCGCCAAGAAGGGAATGCAATTTATGTTGATTTATCGTCTGAGTTTGCTCAAGGCGGCGGCAGCAGTAGCATGATCTTTCGGGTAGCACAGATTCTCTATACGGCGACGAGTATCGCTCCCGCTGCCCAAGTTTATCTTTCAATTGACGGGCAAGCGATTGATGACGAGCATCCATTAGGCGGTGAGGGTATCCTCTTGCCATCACCGTTGACTCGCCAACAATTTGCGGCTGAATTCAACCTTTCATGACATTAGACGATTTTGGTCTCCATTTGATCATTTCCCCCATTTCATACCAGGAGCGATCGTATGCAACCCACGCAACTAGGATGGATTTCCCCGTACCCATGGCATACGCTTTGGGCCTATCTCCAACAACCGCTATTCGATGCTAAGCAGCCCTTGGTTCTCAACCCTTGGGAGTTTCGGCAGCAGTGGTGGGAACGTTATTTGGAACAGTGCTGGCAGCAGGAAGTGGTCCAACAACTCGAAATCTGTTGGGATAAGCAACCATATCAACCCGATACCCAGGAGATTAGCCAGATCGATCAGAACTCTATTAGCTAACCCAACTTTACGTTTTTAGCGATCAGTTATTGGGACTCACCTGGACAGAGCACAGACGCTACAGAGAGAAATGGATGTGGGCTAATCGACTGGCCTCTACCTCAAGGATAGTGACCGCTGCGCTGCAAACCATTATGGTCTATAACAAGCCACGATAGCGAATGAAAATCAAGATCGCGGCCCATGACCCTAATGCCACTTTGATGGCTACGAGTATATTTAGGATTGGAATCCAACCACCGCTGACTAAGGCCCCCATTTCACCCGATGGTAACGCCACACCGGCGAGCGACAAAACGGCCAGAATAATAAATATCAGTACTGACAGCTTTTCCCAGGTGGATGCGTGCCATCGCTGATAAATTTGTTCCATCCATTCAGTGGGCGAGGTAATGGCGACCAGTCCGATCGCGGTCCCGCCTGCAACACCTGCGGCAAAACCACCGCCCGGACTTAAGTGGCCCCGAATCGCTAGTTCGATGCCGATGATTGCCGCGATCGTCGCCCCTAAACGCGCCAAGACGATTGATGGCTGGTCAGTGAACTGATGAATTTGGCTTGGGGGTGTTTCATTCGCTAATAAAAATCGGACACCCATGATCGAGATGGTAAATACGACCACTTCGAAGATCGTGTCATACAGGCGGTTCCGGAAAATGATGCCGGAAACGGCATTCGGTATACCACTGTCCTGCACAATGGCTTCGACGATCGCGAAATCAGCCGGCGCTGTAGTCAGATTGGGAAAGATGACCATCTTCACAAAAAAGATAATGCCTGCGCCTATATAAAGCCACCTCATGGCTGTTCCTCCATTGGATATTGACTAACTGGTGGAGTTGGGTGATGTTCCGGTGGCTGGGACTGGGGTTCTAAGTTGACATCGCGGAACTGCACGCAATCTGGCGAAAGTGCTGTTTGCATGATGTCGTATAGTCGCGGTACGCGGGTTTGGAACTGGCATTTTGCCGATTCCAAGGGGGATTGAGTCGATAACATGCAGGTAGTATGGATCGCTTTTTGATTTAATGCCGCTGCTAGGCTTTCACGATCGGGATAGTAGGACAGTTCGAGCCGCAAATGATAGGGCGTTAATACAGGGTGTAGTGTTTGCTGTAATTGGTCTGCCGCCACTGGCGAGGACGGCATCGCCGCGTCCGACTGGAGCACACCGACTTGCAGATTCATTGACGATCGTACAGCCACCGCATAGAGCGTAATCGACAACATAGTGCCAACCAATGCTTCAGTCAATGCGACATCGGCCGCACCTAAAAGGGCATAGACTAATGCCGCTACTGCCCCCAAAATTCCACGCACGACAAGGGCGTGATAGGGATTGCGCTGGGCGATAACCATGCTAGCCGTAACTGGTAGCAAGACCATGATCGCGATGATATATGAATCTTCAGTCATTCTGACCTCCGCTACTCGAACAATAGGCTAAAACGTAGCCCAGCACGGTATTCCAGATGGCCAGCGAGATGAGTGCCAGAATCAACAACGGCCATTCTTCGGGAATACGCAGCAATAGCCCAACAATGATACTCATTGAGCCCAATGTATCGGCTACAGAAAGACTGTGCAATTTGAACAGGACCGATCGATCGCCAATCAGAGGCCAAGTGCCCCAAAACCAGAAAATGATGCCCGTGCCAATCAGAAAATAACTCAGTGCTGAAATCATAATTCATTCATCCGTCGAAGCACATGCGCCAGCAGCATCAATGCGGCATTACCAACGCTCAAAATTAACACACCCACTACCCCAATCATCCAGTCATCGCGTAGCACTGAAACCACCAAAATCATCACCGATGTTTTCGTGGCAATACTGGCAAAGGCCAGCATCTTTTGCCAAATGCTATCGTCCTGCCAGGCTTCATAGAGCGGAATCAGTAAGGCCAAAATCATGGCAAATAACACAAATGTCATTGTGACTGCCTCCGACGACGGACCCAATGGACTGCAAACCAGCCATCTTCGTGATATTTCAAAACAATGGTTTTGGGCGTGAATGTAATCAAGAAGATATCTAAGAAGATTAAGCCCGGTGTGCGATTGGGTTTTACCCGCTCCATCACGACATCCTCGTATTTATGTGGTCGTAGCATGATTTCTACGGCTTCAAAATAGGCTTGGGGAATGGCGACCATAATTTCCCAAAGCACCCGCAGCCAATCTTTCAATGCCCCTGGTGCGGTATAGGGGCGTGGAAGTAACAACGCAATCGCCAAACCCATAATGACATTAGGCCAACTGGTATCCGACGTTAGTAGAAACCAAATGGTGAGTCGGAGCAGTAAATCTAGCCAGCTAATCATGATGCCACCATCCAAAAAAGCAAAATTAACATCAAACTCATCACGCCAATTAGGTGTTCAAATTGTTCGAATACTCGTCGGTAGCTCCAGTTTTAATCGCTGGAAAATTGCGAGATAAGCCAGCCAACCCAGTCCAATTGTCGCTAAGGGTTTGATGATATTAGTGATTGTATAGGCTTCATAGTAAACACCATTTGCGACGATTAATCCTCCCAGGAGCAGAACCATGGGAGGCCAAAATCCGGGTTTGACCAATTATCGACCACGATGGGGAAGAAAAATAAACTTAGCAAATGCAATTGCCGTGCCGAAGGCGGCAAGATTCATGCCAATCACTTGCCAAGGCACCAGATTTTTCATGGTTAGGACCTTGGCCCCAAAGCCCGATAAAAGCGGAAAGCCAGAAATCGAGAAACTGGCTATTGCCAAGGCAATCCACATTGTTGTCGGCATTGGCGTTGTTGCTTCAACGTCTTGAAATTGCGGCTAGGTAAATCACCCGCAATCAAGAATAAAGCCGACTTAACTAGACCATGAGTGAGCGCATAGAAACCCCCTACTTCTGGAGCTGACAGGATAAAACCGACTTGTGATACGGTCGAGTAACGCTAACATGCGTTTGCTATCTTGTGCAAAGACGGCATAGGTAGTCCCAAGTAAAGCAGTGCCTACACCAAACAGCCGCACAATCGGATCAATCGTTTCGAACATCAGCGCACATCGCACTAGGGGCAATACGCCGACTTTGATCACGGCCCCGGAGAGCATAGCCGATACTGGAGTCTCGGCTTCTGAGTGAGTTAAAGGTAACCACAAACCGGATACGAAAATCCCGCCCTTGACCAAAAGACCCAGGAAAATCAAGGCGACTGCTTCTAGTGGGGCTTGACCTAATCCGGTAAAGGCGAAGGATTTGACTGGACTTATAGACCAGCACTGCGCCGATCAGGTAAAACAGCATCGCGACATTGCTGACAAATAAATAGCGCAGACCCACCCAAATCGCGCGATCACTGCGGGAATAGGCAATCAACAGAAATGTCGCAATGCTAATCACCTCTATGGCAACATACAAACTAATAAAGTCAGCACAGATAAACGCCGCATTGACGCTCCCGTGCAGCATGATCACTTGGGTATAGAAAAATGCAGTTTTCTCGCGATGCCAACAGTAGAGAATTACAGCGGCAGTAACGAGTGCATTGGTCAAGATAAAGTAGTCACGTCAACTGATCAACTACTAAAGTCACCCCAAAGTTATCGAGTAAGTTGAGGGTTAATGATTGGTCATTAAAAAACTGGACTAAGGCATAACTGGCAGAGGCTAAGGCAAGTCCCAAAGCTAACCATCGATCGAGTTTTGGCAAGAGATAAATGCTAAACCCGACGAGAAATGGTAAGGCGATCCAGATCAGCGTAATTGTATTCATGGCGTATGGCTTTTTTCAATTTCGCTGACTTCAAGGGTGGGATTGTCCCGTGATAGCTTCATTACACCGACTAACATCAGTGCCTGCAGGGATAAACCAATGACGATCGCGGTCAGAATCACGGCCTGTGGTACAGGATCAGCGTATTCAACCGGCGTTGCTTCCGACAAGATGGGAGTGAATAGACCGCCACGCGCAGCAACCAAAACGTAATAAGCAACCACTCCCGTGCTCATTACATCCATCGCAATGATTTTCATAAACAAGTTGCGCTTGAAAATGACGCCGAAAAAGCCCATCAAAACTGTGACCATGACAAATGTTTCTAAAACCCGCATATAGTGGATGCCTCAATGAAGAAATGACTAATTTCCTGTTGCTTAGGACGATAAACAATTCCCTTTACCAACATTAGCCAGTGACAGAGCCGAATTTTCCTCGCACATTTCAGGAGAATGGTGCTGATGTTGATCATGTTACTGAATGACCCGCAATTTTCGACTAACCTATGGCCGGCGCAATTTACGGACCTTATTCCCGGCAGAGCGGGATGCTTGTTCGAGGTGCTGCCGGAGCGCCCCGAACGGCCCGGGATAATATAGTCGCGGATGGTGCTATAGGGTAGGAAAATGACCGAAAGCATGCCTCTACCTTATGTTGGGTGAGGCATTAATGGGCCTACGCCAGCAAGATTACGCCTGTTCCGATATCGGTCCATTGCTTTGACTAGGAGACCATAAGTTTGCGCTTATCGACCTGCTCTAATGCCTGCTCGAGGGCTATGGTACGATCGCTCACAACATGTTCAGGCTGAATCACATCGAATAGGCCCAGTTTCTGTAACCGTTGCTGCACACGTTCGCTCACCCCTACGAGGTATACAGCCAAACCTCGATCATGGGCATCGCAAATCACATTCTCGATACTCAGCGAAGCCGTCACCCCCATGCTGGGGACATCCGTTAAGTCAATCACAAGTACATCAGCGTCTTGCATCGCATTATGCTCGCGGGCGATCGCCTTCGCCATGCCGAAGATCATCGGTCCACTTAAGCAAAATAACAAGACTCGCCCTTGAGCTTGGTCTAACAGATGCTTATCAGCATCGCTCAGGCGAATGTCATCATCAGTATCAGAAATCAGCTTTACCCCAGTTGATTGCATTGCACTTAATCGGTCGATCGTCAAAATATTAGCAACAAATACGCCAACACCCACTGCCACAATCAGATCGACAAATACAGTTAACAACAACACACCGTACATAATCAGCGAACCTTTCGTCGACACCTTATGCGATCGCTGCAAGAAGCTCCAATCAAGAATGTCAATACCCACTTTCAAGGCAATACCGGCTAAAACGGCCATTGGAATCGGTTCTGTCAGGCGGGCGGCCCCCAGTACCACGATAAACAATATGACTGCCCGAGTTAAACCGGAAAGTGCGGAAGTGGCACCAGTTTGGATGTTGACGACTGTGCCCATGGTGGCACCGGCACCCGGTAAGCCACCGCAAATTCCCGATACAATATTGGCAATGCCCTGACCGACCAGCTCCTTATCGGATTTATGTTCAGTCCGGGTCAAACTGTCAGAAACAACTGCCGTCAAAAGTGTATCGATGCAGCCCAGCATGCCTAGAACAGCGCCATTGACCAACATCAGCGTAATTTGTCCAGGGCTGAATGTCGGTATTTGTATGGGTGGTAGACCCAACGGGATTTCTCCGATCCGTCGGATATCCACGTTTTGAAATACCGTCAGGGATACAATCGTACCGATAATCAGCGCAACCAACTGTGGTGGAACAATTTTCTTGAGCTTTTTGGGCATCAAGAAAATAATTGCGATTGTCAGTCCGCCAAGAATTGCTTCCGCTGGATTAACATTTTGCAACAGCTGTGGTAGAGCAGCAATTGTCTTTAGGACACCACCTTTCGGCGCTGCCTGGCCTAAAAAAGGCGCTATTTGCAAAATAATCAGGATGACGCCGATTCCTGACATGAAACCGGAGATGACGCTGTAGGGCATCAATGTAATGTAGCGACCCAGTTTGAACGTGCCCAGCAGTATCTGGAACAACCCCGCTAGCATGACAACGGTAAAGGCCATTGCCAGTCCATTATCTGGGTTACTTGCAGTGAGACTTGCCACGATCGACGTCATGACAACAGTCATGGGACCGGTTGGCTCGGAGATAAGAGTGGGTGTCCCACCAAATAACGCGGCAAAGAAACCAACACAAATTGCGCCGTACAGTCCGCTAATCGCGCCTGCACCAGAAGCCACACCAAAGGCTAATGCGAGAGGCAAAGAGATAATTGCAGCGGTTAAGCCGCCAAATAGATCACCCTGTAAATTTCCAAAGGAAATACGGTTTGTGAGCTGCATAGATCGTGGAATAATTTTTCATAGGGATAAGCCTATGAGATTAAATTCTCTCATAGAGTTCCACCTCAAATACAAGATTAGCATGCAGTTGACGCTAATTCTCTAACTCCATAGAGCGATTTCTGATCCGATGGCTTGAGTATCAAAATCATCTATAGTTCTGCTTGATTAGCTGCATCAATTCTGAATAGTCGTTAATCAGATTGACGGATGTTTGAATCATTGATTATTGCGGTTGCGGACATGTAAACGATCGAAATACGGTCTCAAGTTGCCGTGCGCCCTCGGTCCCGATCCCAAACAGCTGAATCCGATGTTGTGTATTCTTCAGGGGTTGTACGATCATGTATTCGCGCACCTCCACTAGTTGGCGCGGCGACTCGATCAGACGATACGCCCCTTGTCGAACGGTCACTGGCATAATTTGATCGCAGAACCGTTTGTTTTCCACAGTTGTGCGCACACTTTGCCAAGTGCCAACAAGGGCCGTTGGAATATTCAGTTCATCGACGAGATTAATTGCCGCTTCTCCATCATGTTTTTCCACTGGCGTTTTGCTCACAAGCAATAGTAATGATGGTGGGTTTTGCCGATTGCCAACCAAGGCAAATGCTTCCGTATTGGTCTTCAGGCTCTTCAGACCTTGGGAACCACCTGGCATTTTGTATTCCACCACCTGTTCGACGATCGATTCGGCTTGTGCGGGATTTTTGATTTTGGTGAAAAACTGATTCGCCAATTCGTACAAGGCAAACGCCACAATCAATATGGCCCCAAATGCTACCCCGAAGATTTCGTATAGTTTCACGGGATAGTCGGGCATGGTCTGGGCATCATCAACGCCAGTTTTGATCATATTCGGGGTGGTTTGAGATTGCTTCATCATGGTGTGTCTAGCGTCGTGGCAGATCAACGCCTAAGAATCGATCGAAAAACTTGATGCGCCAAGTTAAGCGTAGAATCACCGCCCACTCAAAGGCAACTAAAAGTAAAAAGCCAATATCCCGCGGACTGAGCATTGCCAACTCATAAAACTCGCGAATGGGGTCAATCATCAGAATTAGCAGTAGTCCCACGGTTAAGACGACAGCGGCGATCGCGTAGCGCCAATCGCCGCTGTAGGGTTCGCCCCCCACACAGATGCGGTGCGGCGGTTTGAGAAACGGCAGTAAGGCTAAATGGCAGAGAATCAGGATCGTAACTAGGGCAGTACGGGGTAGCGTGTAGTCAATTTGTGCTGATGTCTTCTCCACCCGGTAGTTCGATCACGGCCTTGAGTAAATAGAGCAAATAGACAAATAAGGAGACTAACGTCATGGTGACGGTCGCTGGAATTGTAAAGTGCAATAGCGATCGTACGACACTCGTCTGCTGCCGCTGTTTGCCCGGTTTGGCCCAGAGCGGAAAGACGCCGGTCGGTAAGCCCACACCGAACAACGCGAGCAAGGCGCTATGCTTGTTAATCAACGGAAAGCTTTCGGTGACCATGGCGATCGCGAAAATCAGTAGTGTCACCGTCATAATTCGCACAAGAAACAGTGCCAGTGAATCCCGAATCCCGTTGCGAATTCGCTGGCCTTCCAAGAAGGCACGGGGCAGTGCCGCAAACGAATCATTTAGCAAAATAATGTCCGCCACGGCGCGGGTGGCTTTACTGCCACTTTCCATCGCAATTCCCAAATTGGATTGCTTGAGCGACAGGACATCATTCACCCCATCGCCAATCATCGCGACATAATTCCCCTGTTGCCGCAGCACTTGAACGAGTTGCGCTTTTTGATCGGGCGTAATGCGACCAAAAATACTGGCATTAGCGGCTGCCTGCGCAAAATCAAAGCTACTTTTTTGACTTAACTCCAGTCCTGAAACCACCGCAACATCGCCTAATCCAGCTTGCTTGGCCAAGGCCGCTACCGTATCCGGGTGGTCTCCAGAGATGATTTTCAGATTAATTCCCGCGCGGGTAAATTCGGTCAAGGTTTCGGTAACGTTGGTCCGCAGTTGATCGCTGAAGTGGAGAATGCCGATCGGTTCTAGTGGCGGCAAAGCCAGATCATCGGGATGGTCAACGTTATGCCAGTCTGTATCGATCGTCTTAGCAAACAGTAAGACCCTTAGCCCCTGATGAATACCAGCTTCGATGATGGCAGCCATTTCCGTTGTAAAGGTGAGACTTTTCGCCATAATTTCGGGGGCACCGAGGACATAGGTCTCAGCCTCATGGACAATCGCACTCCATTTACGCGAGGAAGAAAACGGTACCTCAATTTTAAATTTACGGTTGTTGCCTTGGCAACTGGCTTTGAGTGCTTCGATCGTGCGATTGGGGGAGCGGGTTGTCGCGGCATAGTTGCCCAGATCTTGGCGCAAATCCGTCTCGGAGATACCGATCGGGTAGGCGGCTTGCAGGTTGATCTGATTGGTCGTCAGCGTCCCCGTTTTATCGAGGCAAAGGACATCGACATTACTTAAAGACTCGACGGCATTCGTCTGCTGAATCAAGATATCTTCACGCAGCATGCGTACGGCGGCGGTGCCGTACGCGAGGGTAATCGCAATCAATAAGCCCGTGGGAACGATGCCTGCGACCACAGCGGCGTGCTGAACAATATCGCCGAAGCTATAGGCACGGCTGAAATAACTAATAGCAACAAGCAGTAGCAGGAAGCATGCTAGCAGGAGTAAGGCGCGAATCACCAAGTTGATTTCCCGCTGCAACGGTGTATAGACCTGGCGAAAGGTGCGAGCGCCTGTCACTAGCTTATAGGCGACGGTATCACGGCCAACTTTAGTCGCTTCAAAATAAGCGGCACCACTGACACAGTTACTGCCTGAGAACACCTGATCGCCGTGGGCCTTCGGTACCAGATCCGATTCACCCGTTAACAGAGATTCGTCAACTTCGACCCGGCCATCGCCGAGAATTTGACCATCGACGAGAATTTGGTCACCCGCCTGCAGGATCAGCAAATCCCCCAATACAATTTCCTCCGGCCCAATTTCCTGTTCTTGTCCATCCCGGACGACGATCGCTTTGGGACGACTAAGTAGGGCAATTTCATCCAGCTTGCGCTTGGCCCAGATCTCCTGCGCGATCGCGATGATCACGCCGGTAAACACAATCACAACGACTAGAAACGCATCCCCATAGCGCTTGAGCGCAAACATCAACAGACTGAGGCCAAAAAACACAAAATTAATAAACGTCAGCAAATTTTCGCGAAAAATTTGCCAGTAAGAGCGACTTGTCGGCAGTTTAATATTGTTGCCTTGACCATCGGCACGGCGTTGGATTACGACTTGGGCAGTGAGTCCTTGAGGTTGCATGAATGGCAGGCAAACAATTCGTTTAGAGCACGATCATAGAATGTGGGGGGAGTGGCATCCTTATCAGTGGCACAGCTATCAATGATAAAGCCAAGTTGTCCAGGCATATTTTTGGCCAGTTGTGACTGGTAGGGATTGGTGTGGATGGGTATAGGCGGATGGAAATACAATGACACTACCGGTTTGAGGCTTGACCTTGATATTTTGGCGATCGAAGAACGTTTCACCGCCTTCAAAATCCTGGTTCAAATAGCCAACGACGCTAACATCACGGGTCGGAATCCCCTGTTCTACCTCTTGGAAACGACTGGCGAGCAAGATATTGTCCACGTGGCGTTTATATTGCTGACCCGGTAGATAGCGCAATACGGAACAAGTTTCGGCATGGGGAAACTGGACGCCATACCAGCGATAGAGGGCCTCCTGCACAATCTGGACAAACCGCATCAGCAATTGATTGGTCGATTGCTGTACCGGATTGCGGGGATTCAGGGGGAGCATGCCACTATTGCGCACATCCGGATCAACGGCCCCGACTAATATCGCCGCGGCTTCGAAATGGCAGTGCTCCGCCACTTCGATCACATGACGACAAGTGTCTTGATCAAGTAAGCCCTCAAGCAACAGAATTTCAGCACCGAGATCAGTTACGGTATAAGCCACGTTTTTGCCATTAACAACGAGTCAATTCAATTCTGCCCTGAAAATGCGGCATTCAACGGGTGATTTTGGTCACGCTGCTGTGATGATTGCTTATCCCTTGACGCCACTGGCTGACTCACTCGGGACAATATATTTCTGCATCGCAATGAAAAATGCCAAGATCGGCGCGATCGATATCACTGACCCAGCGGCAATGACTCGCCAGTCAGCATCGGAAGTGCCTGTGAGTTTTGATACACCCAAAGGTAACGTATACATCTCCGGCTGATTCAAGACGATCAGTGGCCAGAGAAAATCACTCCAAGCACCGATGAAGACAAAAATTGCCAAGGTGACCAGGGCCGGTCGAACCGATGGCAGCATGATATTCCACCAGATGCCTAACTCATTGCAACCATCAATGCGGGCCGCTTCTTCGAGTTCTTTCGGTACGCCTTGGAACGCCTGACGCAGCAGAAAAATGCCAAATGCCGACGCGATCGACGGAAAAATAATTCCCAAGTAGCTATTCACCAAGCCCAGGTTGCGAATCAGAATGAATAGCGGAATCATGACGATCTGGAACGGAATCAGAATCGTGGCGACGACAGCGGCAAAGATCAGGTCGCGGCCCGCAAAATCGATTCTGGCGAGGGGGTAAGCTGCCAGGGAGCAAAACAGGAGATTAAGGCTAACCGTGAGAACCGCGACGAGAATGCTATTAAACAAGTAGCGGCCAAATGGGTGGTCATTCCAGACGTTGATGAAGTTGGCGATCGTTGGCTTGGTCGGAATCAGCTGGGGGGGAAATTGAAACAAATCTTCCTCCGCCCCTTTGAATGCGGTGCTGATCAACCACAGCATTGGGGTCAACATCAGTATGGCGATCGCACAGAGTAGGAGGTAAGACAGGAGCGATCGTGAATTTTTTTGGAATTTTTGCGATTGTGCCATTGCAGCCAAAATTGAGGAGAAGAAATGCCTGTCAGCTCGGGGGTTGAGTCAACCAATACCGGACTTGTCACTTATACCACGATGATTTATCGACCACGATGATTTATTTTGTGGCGACGATTGCGAGATTCCAGGCCAGCCGCCGCATGCCGGGGATTTTTTTGATTAGCCGATCGCATTTCTCCAAGCGTCGATATGTGGGCTGTAAGCGATCGGCTTCGAGGATAATCTTCTTCCAGTAGCGCTCCTGATTGGGATTGACCCGCTCAATCAGATAGAACTGCAAGAAAATCCAGAGGGTAGCAATCCAGAAAGTATCCGCGTGAGTCTCGGAGAAGAGTTGGCGAATCGATTGCACGATGTTGATCGACAATGGCCTTTCGTCTTCTGTGCGTACTTCCGTCGCAATCCGGCGATATACATTGATCACCGGATTATGCCGGAGCGGATCCCAGATACACATCTGACCACCCGGCTTGAGCACTCGATGCATCTCCCGAATTGTCATCATGGGATCGGGAATATGGTGCAGCAGATTGGCGGCATAGACGATATCAAAGGAATTATCCGGGTAGTCGATCGCCATGGCATTAATCACGCGCCCTGTGATCGACACGCCATGGGCAGCGGCCAGTTGCATAGCGACGTCCACCATCCCCGGCGAATAGTCCGAGGCGATGCAATGTGCGCCGCGTTGGGCAAAATAAACGCTATTTTCACCCGCCCCACAACCGAGATCGAGCAGCAACTTGCCGCGGATGTCGCCTAACTGCCGCAAGATAAATCGATTTTCTGGTGCCGTACAGGCTTCAAAATATGCTGCGACCGGGATTGTCTCAACGTCGATCGTGCTGGCCCATTGGTCATGGAATTGCTGTTCGCGCTGGAGCAAATCGGTCTGGCGATCGGGAATGGACATGAGGAGTGGAGGAGTGTGCAGTGCTCAGTCAATCAAAATTGCTCAATTAAAGCGGCTCTGGATAAAGGTTAAGTAATTTGCGCAATTACATCAAGAATTCGGCTTTGGAACTTACCATTATTTCTGGAGCGTGTTGGCTTAAACCAATGTGGCAAACCTCCTGGAGCGCCTGGGAGGGATAGCCGTTAACTAGAGGCTCGAGCCATTTTATCCCTTTTTGCGACCATGACTCTCGATCGTTCAGAACCGCCAACTCTAACCAAACATGAACTGCCGCGCTTGCTGCGCTTGATTCTCCTGACGCGCTTTCTCAGCGCGATTGCTGTCATATCTTCGTTGGCAGCCACCCTGCTGATGCTCTTGATTGGCGCGCAGAATACCTGGAAAGCCTTTATGGTCTTCTTTGCCGAGAAATCGGCAGCCGCTGCAGAGTTCCCACTTGAGCCCGGCGAAGAAGCCACTTTGCTGTTGCTGGAATCCTTAGATAATTTTTTGGTGGGACTCGGCTTCCTTTACTTTGCCTATGGTATTTACTCGTTGTTTGTCATCTCTAATCAAGACGTCGTTCCTGACTCCATTCCCAACTGGTTACGCGTCCCCAACATCGGTGCGCTGAAGAAAACGCTACTGGAAGTCTTAGTCGTTTTACTCAGTGTTGTCTTTGTCAAAGGTCTGCTGGAGCATCTTGCCACGACGGGTTTGCAATGGGAGGTTTTGGTAATTCCGGTATCGATCGTTGCAATCGCCCTCAGTATCAAGCTGATGAATCTCGATGAAGCGGATTGACGTATTTGATTGGTTTGAAGTCCCGGCGATCGTGATCGGTGCAGCAAAAAACTCAAAGCCTTGACTACCAATCCTCGACTCAAGTCGAAACCCGCTGATCAGGTCGATCAGTTTACTTTGCGCTCATCAACATAAATTTATGTCAACTACAATTTATGCCAACTACCCTTGCTCTCATTGCGCATGACAACAAAAAAGCCGATATCGTGGCTTTGGTTGATCGCTATCGGCATACAATATCTCGCTATGAACTAATTGCTACGGGCACTACTGGTCAGCGCATTCAAGCTGCGACTGAGCTGCCAGTCGAATGCATGGCAGCGGGGACGATGGGCGGTGACGCACAAATTGCCGCCAGGGTCGTTGATGGGACGATCGCCGCCGTGATTTTCTTGATTGACCCGCTCTATGCGCAACCCCATGAGCCGGATATTCAGGCGCTGCTCAGAATCTGTGAGGTCCACAATGTCCCCCTGGCGACAAACCTAGCAACGGCAGAAGCCGTCCTGCAAGGATTGGGCAAAAGCCGGATTGCCCACCTGATTTTTAATCCGGTTGCAGGGCAGGGAAATCCCAATCAAGATTTAGCCTTGATTCGCCAAATCCTGGAGCCCCAAATTCAGCTCAACATTATTTTTACCCAGCCCGATGTTGAACCGGCAGAACAAGCACAAATGGCGCTTGCTACGATTCAGCAGAACAAGCGTGAGGAGGAAAATACAGACCTGATCATTGCTTCCGGCGGCGATGGCACTGTTTCTGCGATTGCGGGTGCCACCATTGGGACAGGGATTCCACTAGGGGTGATTCCGCGCGGGACGGCCAATGCTTTTTCGGTCGCGCTGGGTATCCCGACCAATCTGCGCAGTGCCTGTGAAACGATCGCCTTGGGGAATACCTGTATGGTTGACGCAGCCTACTGTAATGATACGCCGATGATATTATTGGCTGGGGTCGGATTTGAGGCTGGCATGGTGGATAAAGCCAGTCGCGAGTTAAAAAATCAGTTGGGCACGTTAGCCTATGTACTGGCTGGGGCACAGCAAATCGCGGAACAGCAACCGTTTAAAGCGACAATCGAAATTGATGGGAAAGTTAGTGAGTTTGATACCAGTGCGATGACAATTGCTAATGCCGCTCCTCCCACGTCGGTTTTAGCACAGGGATTCGGTGAAGTGATTCACAATGATGGTCTACTGGAGGTGACCATTAGTACCAGCAAAACCCGCATGGATGGGATTAATACCCTGGTTTCTTTGTTTGCTGCTGCCATGGTCAAAACACAGATCCAGCGGGATGACCTGATCTGTTTACGTACCAATCACCTCAAGCTCAAGACCGACCCACCCCAGCAATTAGTGGTGGATGGCGAGATTATTGAGGCTAATCCTGTTGAATTTCGATGTATTGCCGATGGTCTGACTGTCTTTACACCCCTCTCTTCGGTTTAGTTAATGATGCCCGCTAGAACAATGGTACGTCCATCACCGTCAAGCATATGTGTTCTGAGAGGTAATGCTTAATGTCTTTACGAAATGCGTCCCAACGATTGGTTGGGATTCTAGTGGTCGTGGGATTGGTTGGCTGCACTCCCATTGCCGAACAAACGCTCAAAAAACAACTATCAACGACGATCGGACCGGCAGAGCAATATGATGTCGATATCGACGGGTTGAAGCTGAACGCCGGCAAAGCCCAGCGCGTGGTGATCGTCGGACAACGGGTGCAACCGCAGGGATTACCTGTCCTTGATCGGTTAACGATTGACCTACGTGACATTGAATACAATCGTCAGGCGAAACGGTTGGAAAAGCTAGTTGGGATTAACGCGACGGCCCGGATTACCGCCACGGATCTTGCGATCTTTCTACAGCAGCAGCGCAAGCTGCCGAATGCGACAGTATCGCTGCGGCCTCCCGATCTCGCGACAGTAGGCGTGCGGCAAGATCTGAATTTGTTTGGTGTGCAACTGCCGGTGGGCGTGCCCGCGATGGCCATCGGCAAACTGACCAAAAATAACGATCGCATTTACTTTATGATTTCTGAATTGCGGGCGGCTGGGATTAATCTCGGCGATCGACCGGCCAAACTGCTGGCTCAAACCATCAATCCGGTGGTTGATCTATCGGGTTTGCCGGTGGACGTGAATGTGACCACGCTTCGCGTAGAGAATAATGCTGTGCAACTTGAGCTTACAGGTGATCCGGCACGACTGTTGCAGTCACAACTTTTGTCTATCCGAATGCTCCCTGAAAAATGACCGAAAATCGTTATGTGGCGCTGTTTAGAGTTCTCTTCGCGGATTCTTGGCCAGCCACTCGGCAACTGCCTGCTTGACAACTTTTTCTGATGCCGCTGTAATCATTACCATTTTGAATTCTTGGTCTTGACTCAGATACTTGGCATAGGCCGATTGGAGGTAGGGGCGATAATCCGAGTTGTTCAGCTGATGTACTTCAAAAAAGGCCAATTGTATGGCGTTGCTATAGTCCAGGATCAACTGGGGGGAGGGTAATGTCAAACCGGCAATAGAATCGATCGCTTGTGTAATCCCAGCATCCAATCGAGAGAAATCGACATGGGCTTGCCCCTCAATCACAGCGAGATACTTATCGGGTGTGGTCAATGCCGGAAACGTCAAGCCCTGAGCCAGCACCGCCGGCGTTGCTGGGTCATAGGTACCCGTAACGATCAGCACGGGGATCTGAATTTGCCCGAGACCCTGTGGCCCAAAGGTGCTGTAGTTTACCGGGTTGGCCGCGAACACTGCCGTTACCCGGGGGTCGCGTAAGTTGTTTGTCTCGCGGGGTAGACTAAGCGCACGACATTCTAGCAGCAGCGATGTATTGAGATAGAGCAGACGCTCGCACTCCTGTTTCAGAAAGTCGAAGTCAAT
The DNA here is from genome assembly GCA_963704065.1 of uncultured cyanobacterium. GTDB lineage: Bacteria > Cyanobacteriota > Cyanobacteriia > Leptolyngbyales > Leptolyngbyaceae > Romeriopsis. The sequence continues at coordinate 33,588 of CAVPGX010000005.1, forward strand.
GGTCGCTCCAGCCAGCGCCAAAGCCGTATAACCACCAAAGGAGTGTCCCATCACACCAACCGACTGGAGATCAAGCTGACCCGCAAACTCGGCCGCATTCCGTCGCTCTAACTCATCAATCACATAGCTGACATCACGCGGCCGTTCAATAAACTCGGATTTTAGAAAAACTTGTTGTGACAGCCCCCGAATCAGTTCTTCCGTCTGTTTAGCATCACTCCCGGGATGCTGGGGCACGGCGACTACATAGCCATATGAGGCCAAGTGCTGCGCTTGCTCGGCAAAGTCCTCGGGGCGTGATGCAAGACCATGGGAGAAGATCACCACCGGGGTTTTGCTGGAGCGCCAGCGTTGTGGTCGGTAAACATCCACATAGAATGATCGGCTGCGGCGGCTATCGGTTAACTGCCATCGCTGTTGCTCAACGCCAAATGATCCAAGCTGCCTTAGATCGGGCAGGCTTGCAAAGTCAATTGAAGCACCTGTAGCGGCCTCCTGTGCCGCTGCCTGCTCAACCTCGGCGGTAATAAAGGTGGTTGCCCGGACAACGCGATCGATGGCCTGGCTTAAGATCAAAAGATCTGCGACATCAAGCCACACATCGGTGGGATAATTGCGCAGGAAATTAACTAGGGTAAGGCCTTCCGGGTCAAGTGCCGCTAGGATTAATGCCGATCGCAGTGCATATTTGCCGTCGAGCCCGCGGGGCATGTTAACGAATCGCCCCAATCTGTTGACGATATCTTCCCCCACATCACTATAGAAGAAGCGCGATAAGAGGATCGGATCGATATTGGGTCGCTTGCGAATGGCTTCCCGAAAAGTCGCTTGGGTTGCTTCGTTCGCCCGGGCAATTCTGAAATAAAACGCCAAGTCGGGATTCACCTTACCGGTGTCAGCAAACTCTGCCAATGATTTGACTGACAGGTTCTCTTGAAAGGGCCCAAAGACAAAAGAAATCCTCTCAGCAGCTTTGCTGGGTAAAGCGGTGAGCAGCGCTGAGAGGATACCGGTGGAGAAAAGACCCAACCGCTTCAGGTTGTTTAAAGCAGTGGCCTGTAAAATTGACGATCGTAAAAGTCGCATCGGTTGCATCGGTCCGGGTCGAAAGTTCACTAGTGGTAGGACGGTTGTTATATTACGGCTGCCCAACAAGTGCTTGCGAGAATTACCGGTAAAACTCCTACACAATCAATATTTACACCATAAATTCAAGTTGAAAATCTGGAGAAATTCTAAGAATTCCGGTCTGGTTCAACTTGAGGGGAGATTGCTCGGTCAGTCTCCGGTACTGACTGCACTTGTAACATCTGCTGTGGCACGCCAATACCGATCCCCTGCTGCTCAAACGCGAGCTTGAGGCGACGGCGAAACTCACGTTCGACATCCCACTGGCGCATTCGCTGGGTTTTGATCCGCATCGAAATTTGCGTGCCGATCGCGCTAACATTACTGACCCCAATCAAGTTAACGGGATCTAAGATATCGGTTTGCCAGTCCGGATCACGCTGCATATCGGTAGCTACTTGTTTCATTACCGACATTACCTCAGTTGGATCAGCCTGATTGCTTACTTCAATCGCTAAATCCACCCGCGACCAGTCTTTGGTCAGATTATGGACGATATTCACCTGGTTATGCGGAATGGTCGATAAGCGTCCTCCTGCCGCTCGGAGCTGCGTGGAACGGATACTCATGTTTTCAACAGCACCAACAGTCCCATTAATATCGACGACATCGCCGACCGCATACTGATCTTCAAAAATGATGAGAATACCGTTCAGCCAATCCCTCACTAGGTTTTGGAAGATCAAGCCCAAGGCCGCACCAAAAAGACCGGCACCTGTTAGGCTTGCAGCTAAATCAACTTTTTGCCATACCAAAAGCCAGATAATCCCAATTACCCAAATCGCCGCATTGGTAATACCGTCAAAGACTACTTCGACCGTTGGGGCGCGTAGAAAGATGCGTGAATTTTTGTCACCGTAAATTGTTGCGTCTTCGACTTTCCGTTGTATCGAACGATGGATAAGCTCGCGACATAACCGCGCGATCACCGATAAGACGACTGTAATGATCAGGATTTGCACCGGAAATGAAAGAATCAACTCTGCCAAAAATCGGGTCTCTGGAAATAGCGCACATATTTCAGCAATCCCCCAAAACCATAAAGCAATCTGGCCTAAGGCTAAAAAACCCCGCGCCGATCGATTTCGCGTGATTCGTTGTTGCAAGCGCGACTGCTGCCGGAGCAGCTCTGGTTCGGGGGAACTGGTAGGCAATTCTGAGATAGCTGCTATCAGCGGTTGTTGCCGTTGTTGCAGTCGTCGAAACTGGTTGATCATGAATCGACGTATGCCGAACAGTAGTAGACTGCCAATAATCAAACCGGCACCATGCTTGAATGCTTTATTCACCCTGGCTTGGCGGGCTGCCGGTTGGTCTTCTTCCCAGGCCTCAATTAACGTCTGGCGAATGATCTTGACCCAGTCTTCTGCCAGCTCTTTTGGGCTGCTCTTTTCAGCGAGTCGCGCATCTGGAATGGTCACAGTCACAATCACTTGTTCATCCAACTTGGGTGGATCAGAAGCAATAATCACAGTTTTGCTCCCCAGCACTGATTGATAAACTTTCAGGGTCTCTGGGGTGAATCCTGTATTGAGGAGAATTCTGAGATTTTCCTTGACGGTTTCGGCACGCAGGGCTGAAGCACTTGTGCTTTCTGTTGACTCAGGGGCGTTTACATCAACTTTAACGGTGACGGGGAATAATACCTCATTGCGGAAAATTACATTGGTGTATTCGATATCCCCCCGTCGCTTGATCGCTTCATCGTCAGCGAAACGACCTTGAGCTAAGGCTGGCACTAGCGGTGATGCGACTGAATTGCTGAGCGCTGCTCGGCTGAATGCAGACTAAACTCAGCAAAAGTCCTAGCGTGACGAGGCCCAGTAAGACCAGCGAACGAATGCGGGATTTGAAGCGGGAAATTGCTACCATGCAGGGGATGAGATTCTGACTAACTGAATGTTCGGTTGTGATTGCTTGGCAAAGGCATTTAAGCCGAGACCATTACACTAGCAGATTGGTCGACCGACGCCTCGACACATCAAAGACAGCGGTGAGACGATCGTGCATCAGCTCTACGGCTAAACATAACGGTGTGTATCGCCGCCCTGACACGTTTATGGTGCCCATGCTCACGGTCGATCGGGCACCGCTCGTTCCAGTCATCATCATTGTCCGTTCTGATGTCGCATGGAAAAAGCCGGTGATTCATAGTCAGGCGGTAAATAATCTGCCGGTATGGTGGAGTGGTTGCCATCGCGCAGGGCCGAAAAGCCAGGCGACAGAATTTCAATCCCTGCTTGATTGCAATAATCCTGAATATTTTGGTGGAGTTCTGAGTAAATCACTGGCATGGATTGGGGCCGATCGGTATAAGCATTCAGCTCATAGCTAACATTGAAATCATTCAGACTCGTCTGCAGTACGAACGGATTTGGCTCTGAAACAATTCCAGCTGTTGCGTTAGCGGCATTGATCAAAACTGCATGAACTTGTCGCCAAGGCGCATCATAGCCTAGCGTAATCGTCGTATGCAGCAGCAGATGCCCCTTTGCTTCTCGACAAATTGCACTGTAGTTGATCAGATTACTATTCAGTACAGATTGGTTGGGAATCGTGACAATCTCTTTCTTCAGCGTCAATATTCGGGTAACAAACAGCGACTTTTCATTCACGATACCGGTAATTTCTCCAAGGCAAATGTGATCGCCTAGTTGAAACGATCGGGTATAAATCAGGATAAGACCGGAGATCTGCATTGGATACCGCAGACGATGAACCTAAGGTGACCAGTGCGCCTAAGAAAAGGGAAACGCCCTGAAACGCTGGAGAGCCAAACCCAGGCAAGTAGGGGCTCGCGACCACACAGGCAACGGCGATCGCCAAAAAAATGGCAAGGCGCGTCGTTGGCTGAATCCACTCTGGATAAAACCATTCATAGACATCGGGCCGTCCAAATTCCGCGATCAGCTTTTCGATAAACCCAATGATGTAGTAGGTAACTAACGCAATTACGCCAATCATCACAAAGTTAGGCAAATAGCCGACAAAGGATTGGGCCAACAGATTAATCTGGGAAGCAATATTTTGCAATAGTCCAGTGCCGAGCGCCTTAGTTGGCGGAAACTGACTCAAAACGAAGGGCACATAAAGATAGAGGCAGGCCAAGACCAACGCTAATCGCAGCAGACGAATGGAAACGTTGAGAAGATAGCTGGCCGCATTGCTCCCCAAAAGTTGAATATTGCGAAAACGTAAGTTCAGCGTCCCGGCTTTCCCCCCAGCGATTACTTTGGCCAACAGCTTTGATGAGACAAACAGCAACCCTCTCAGGAGCATAAATACGGCAACAGTGCTGATCAGCGTTGCTAAAACACCTTGGAGCAGCCGTTTCAAACTCCGTTCTTCCCGATACTGCTGAATGCCCTTCTGAATTGCCGTAACGGCTCTTTTGCCAAGCTCCTGGCGTGATTCCTTATAGACCTTCTCATCATTCTCTCCAATGGTAAAGAGAACATCTTGATTGGCCATGACAACAGAAGCCCGCTCTCCCTCCCCCAAGCGAATCGCATCGGGCGAGATGCTCGGATCATTCGCAACTTTCAAGATCCGCTCGTTGATTACATCAGCACGCTCTTGTGCCGTTGCGACTCCTGGTACACCGGTCCTGACCACAAATAACTGTTCACGCCCGAGGAATACTGGATGTCCGTCGATCGCATTGCCCTTAAATGCTGGCTCTGTAGGCGTGGCTATAGGCGTGGCGATGACGGTTGTGGATGCCGTTGCTGCTGCTTCGGGTGCTGCTGCCTGAGGTACTGCTGTCGCTGACACGTCTGGAGTTGCCGGTTGTGCTGCTAGGGGGAGTTTGGTCGTCACCAGCAGCAAAATGACACATAGTGTATTACCGACAAAACCAAAGCGACGCCGGAAAAACACGCGCCAAAAATTGTTAAAAATATACACAGCTTACTCGCATTGCGCCAAATGGTAATTCATCCATTCCCAGAGTCTGCCTAAAAAACGCAGAAGAACTGCTTCGCCGATGGATCAATTGCACAATACAATAAATTTCCAGTGATTCACCTCCGTATTGAGACGCGGCATTGAAGCAGCAAATTATACCCTAAAAAACACCTGCTCATCAGACTAAACACCCAAAAGCGATCGACTGAAAAAGCGATCGCCTTCAACAGTGGGGACACGGCATCGCTCAACGGCAATTACTGACTCTGCACATCCCGCATCAAGTCCCAACTGATGAGCTTGAAATCGAATTATGAATGCGGTGCTGCGGCATGAACGGGGAGCCTGACTGTAAAGGTTGTGCCTAAACCCAACTTGCTATTGACTTCGATCGTCCCTTGTTGGATATCAATACACTGTTTGACAATGCTTAAGCCGAGCCCCGTACCCGGGATATTGCTAACGTTGCGCCCACGATGAAATGGTTCAAACAAGTCGCGTTGATCTTGGGGGGGAATGCCCATTCCTTCGTCCTGGATCTGAAAAATTAAGTGTTTCTGACGTTTAGCCAATTTGAGTCGGATCGGCTTGTCATTAGATGTATAGTGCACCGCGTTGGAGAGTAGGTTACCCAAGATTGAGCGCAGTAGTCGATCGTCAAGCCTGACCATCATTTGCCGATTTCGACAGACAAATTCGATCGGCTGCGGTGAGCGCATATATTCCTGTTCAGCTAGCATTGCCTGACAAAAAGCGACAACATCCAGCGATCGGAGTTTAACTTCTAAAACCTTTGCTTCAATTTTGCCAATCACTAAAATATCGTCAATCATTTCGGTCATGCGATCGACATTCGCCTTGATACCGCGTAAATAATCGGCTTTTTCCTCTGGCTGCAGCTTGGCATCATAACGATGCAGTGAGGAGATGGAAAGGGCAATATTATTCAGTGGATTGCGGAATTCATGACAAACCATCGAAATAAACCGCGATCGCATCTCACTCAGTTCTCGCAGTTGCTCATTTGCCTGGCACAGTTTGGCTGTACGCTGCTGCACCTTGAGTTCCAGTTCTTCGTTGGTTCGTTTTAAGACAGCTTCGGCCCAGCGGCGTTGGGTAATGTCACGAAATGTCACCACCGAGCCAATCAATTGTCCTAACTCATCCCGCATCGGCATACTGATGTATTCGACGGGAAAACTGGTTCCATCTTTGCGCCAGAAGACTTCATGGGTAACTCGATGGGTGCTGCCATCCCGAAATGCCGCATAAATAGGACATTGCTCACGCGGATAGTCCCGACCGTCCGCATGGGAATGGTGCATGACCGCATGCATCGATTGACCAATTAGCTCATCAATTTCCCAGCCGATCATGGCTGCCGCTGCGGGATTGACAAACGTCACACTGCCATCGACATCTAGACCATACACCCCTTCACCCACCGCATTCAAAATCAATTGTTGCTGACGACGAAGTTGTGCGATCGTTTGATCGACAGGTTCACTAGTCGTGGGTAGAAAAGGTTGTGGTTGAGCTGGCAACCGAGAATGCTGCGCCATAGCAACGTTGCTTAAAGTCCGAATGCGTGGGATTAGGTCAATATTTCGCTAAAGAAAAATTTTAATCGCCACTCCCCATAGTAGCGTCTGATGAAAAACTGTATTCAAGAACACTACGAAGGTGTCCTTCAAAGACTAAATAGATACAAGCACTACTCAATGGCAAAGTAATACTTATATTTATTTGTGCGCACTTTTTATCAAAATAATATTGATAAGGTTGATTTTGAAATATTGTAGTCGGTTTTTATTTCTCCTGAAATGGTAGCCTTTGGAGTGAAGATGAAGCGCATACTAGTAATTGAGGATGAGTCCCAAACTCGCAATATTTTTCTGAGATGTTTAGAATTCGAGGGGTTTGAGGCATTTGGTGCAAGCAATGGGATGCAGGGCATGGAAGTCGCCCACAGTTGCTGTCCCGACCTAATTGTCTGCGATATTATGATGCCGGATATGGATGGTTACTCGGTATTAGCCGCTTTGCGGCGATCGTTAGCGACCGCATCGATTCCACTGATTTTTCTGACAGCCAAGGTCACAATGGCGGACTTGCGACGCGGCATGGAAATGGGGGCGGATGACTACCTGACTAAACCCTGTACAGTGGAACAGTTTCTCGCGGCCATCAATATCCGACTCAAACGGCATGCGGAATTGTCCCAACAGTATCAGCAGTTGTCGGGCAAACAGTCGGGCGAAACGCAGTCACAATTAACACCAACCCCAACGGTGCCAGAAATGATCACATCAGAACTAAGTGGTGCTGATTTCTTCCCTGACTGTTCGAATCTGAAGGCGGTTTTTCAATTTATCGAAGCAAATTACCAACAACCGATTAACCTGAGCGATGTGGCGCAGGCGGCAGGCTATTCTCCCGCCTATCTAACCAATCTTGTCCAAGAACAGACTGGACGCAGCGTGAAGCGCTGGATTATTGAGCGGCGTATGGCACAGGCAAGAAAACTATTAGCCAATACATCACAACCCGTGCGACGGATTGCGGAGTCATCCGGATATGCTGATGCGGGATATTTCACCCGGCAATTTCGCCGATTTCATGGTGCTTCTCCTCAGATTTGGCGACAGAAATCTGTAGCGTAGTTAACCAATCAACGGTTTATTAAGACGGTGATAAATAACTCCGAAAAAAAGTCCTACTAACTGCTAAAGAACCTCCAATGCAATTAGGATATTGCCTTGATAAGCTATGAATTAACAATAGCTTTTAGTCGTTACAGGGGCAATTGTCGTCGCGTTTAGTTGGACTGAATCTTATGGTTTTTGTATCATCAACTTCGACCGATCGAGGATGGCAAAATTTGAACTACGATCGCAGCGGGATACTCGCCCCAACAGGGCATGATTTGGGGCAGCGATGTGCTACCTGCGGCGGGTCACACCTAAGTCGTGATCACTGGGAATTCATGCAGACGATGCCCCAAGATCCAGTCGATATGGTGGATGACTTGGTCAAGATGGGGCTCTATAAGGAAAATCAACTGCGAGCCGCCGATAACATTAATGCATATGAGTTGCGCAAGACGCTATTCCTGAAGCGCGTTGGGCGCGGTGACCCGCAGCGTGAAAAGTTGATTTTGGCGCTTTGTGAACAAGCCGGTGGTTTAGAAAATGCCTTTGCAGCAGCATTTGGGCCAAATGCCGGGCTATTCTTCAATGATTCGATTCGCAGCAGTACAACCACCCGCCGTGAGTTTATGCGCAATATGGCCGTGGGTGCGGCGCTCGTTGGCCTGGCTAGCTGCGGTGGTAATCAACCACCAACTCAGGATGCGCCGGGTGAACCGGTTTCCACAGAAGGATTGGAGAAAACAGAACTCCAGATTGGATTTATTCCAATTACCTGTGCAACGCCAATCATCATGTCAGAGCCGTTGGGCTTCTACAAGAAATATGGCTTCAATGCCAAAGTGGTAAAAATGCCAAGTTGGGGGGCCGTCCGCGATTCCGCTATCGCCGGTGAACTTGACGCTTATCACATGCTCGCACCGATGCCGATCGCCATGACGCTGGGTCTAGGTTCAGGGGCATTTGGGGTGAAGTTGGCCAGTATTGAGAATATCAATGGTCAGGCCATCACCGTTGCGAACAAGTACAAGGGGAAAGTGAGCGGTCCGGCTGACTTCAAGGGCTTTACGATCGGTGTGCCCTTTCCTTATTCCATGCACAATTTGTTGCTGCGCTATTACCTCGCAACCGGTGAGCTTGATCCAGATAAGGATGTGAAGATTCGTCCGGTACCACCGCCTGACAGTATTGCCCAGTTGGTTGCCGGGGATATCGACGCCTATCTGATGCCCGACCCGTTCAATCAGCGCGCTGTATTCGAAGGAGCTGGATTTATTCATAAACTCACGAAGGACATATGGCCCGGTCATCCCTGCTGTGCGTTTGCCGCAAGTGATCAGTGGATTAATGAGAATCCGAACACCTTCCGCGCATTGAATAAGTCAATTATTGAGGCGGCGGCGTATGCACAGGACATGAAGAATCGGCCAGAAATTGCCAAGGCGATCTCTGAGCGGGCTTTCTTGAATCAGCCAGTCGAGGTCGTGGAGGCAGTGCTCACGGGTAAGTTTGATGATGGTAATGGCAATCAAATGGATGTGCCCGATCGAATCGGTTTTGACCCTTATCCTTGGCAAAGCTTTGCAAACTGGATCTCCTCACAGTTGGTGCGCTGGGATCTCCAGGGTGATGGCAAGGCTGAGAAAGTCATTCCCGAAACAGGATATGACACAGTTGGCCAAGAGATTTTCCTCACCGATCTAGCCCGTGAACTGGCGCAAGAGCTTGGTCAGACACCTCCTTCGGAAATTTATCGAACCGAGACGTTGGCGTTTGATACGTTTGACCCCAAAGATCCGGCAGCCTATGTCAAAAAGCAAATTGACGAGCATGGATTTTAGGAGATCTTGTACATATGGCATTAAGTAAACCAACGATGAGCTCCTGGGTAAATGGCGATCGTGAATCGCCATTCCTGAATGAGAATGTGCGTGCTTTTCTGCTCTTTATTGTTTCCCTATCCGCTTTCTTGTTGTTTTGGGAATTCGGTGCACGGGCAGGTCTATTTGCTAAAGGTATGCCCACTGCATCAAAAACCCTCGAAGAGTTTTGGTGGTGGGTCAGCAACCCATTTTTCAATAACGGCCCCAATGATTTGGGGATTGGCTGGAATCTGCTGACGAGTTTGCGCCGAGTTGCGGTCGGTTACACATTGGCTTCGTTAATTGCGGTTCCCCTCGGGATTTTGATTGGCATTTCACCCGTTGCCCAGAAAGCCTTTAATCCCTATGTCCAGCTGCTCAAGCCGGTATCACCACTGGCTTGGCTACCACTGGGGCTATACATCTTTCGCGATTCGGAAAAGACCGGGGTTTTCATTATCCTGATTTCGAGCATTTGGCCGACGTTGATTAATACTGCTTTTGGGGTAGCAAATGTCAGCGAAGAATATCTGGATGTGGCGAAAACCTTGGGTGCCTCACGCCTGCGGACAATTTTCAAAGTGATTATTCCCGCAGCGCTGCCGAGTATCGTGGCTGGTTTACGCATCAGCATGGGAATTGCTTGGTTGGTAATTGTCGCAGCAGAAATGCTGCTCGGTACTGGTTTAGGCTATTTCATCTGGAATGAATGGAACAACCTTTATATTCCCAATATTCTGGTGGCAATTTTCATTATTGGTTTGGTCGGACTGCTGCTGGATAGCGTCTTTGCGGCGCTCGAAAAGTTTGTTGCATTTGGTCGAAACTCATGAATTCTGCTCCAGTGACTACAACATTACCCACAACGGATACGTTTTCGCCTTCGGCGCAACTTTCGATTCGTAATGTGACCAAGGTTTTTCACGGTAAGCGCGATATTTTTAGCAAGCTGACCGGCAAGGCTTCAAAGGACTTTGTGGCGATCGAGGACATTAGTCTCGATATCGAACCAAATACCTTTGTCTCGATTATTGGTCCATCCGGTTGTGGCAAATCAACGCTGCTGAATATGATCGCAGGCTTGTCGGCCACAACCGGCGGTGAGATTTTGCTGAATGATGTGCCAATTAAGGGACCCGGACCCGATCGGGGCATGGTCTTCCAAAACTACGCGCTGATGCCTTGGATGACAGTCGAGGAAAATATCCGCTTTGCGGTGCAAACGGTATATCCCAAGACGTCGCCAAAGCAATTAAATCGTACGGTGAAGGAGCATATCCAGCTAGTCGGCCTTGAGGGCGCTGAGAAGAAGCATCCCCACGAAATTTCCGGGGGTATGCGACAGCGGGTGGGTATTGCCCGTGCCTTGGCAATTAGCCCGCAGATGCTGCTGATGGATGAACCATTTGGCGCACTGGATGCGTTGACTCGTGGCTTCCTTCAGGAAGAAGTGGAGCGCATCTGGGAGCAGCAGCGCAAAACGGTAATCATGATTACCCACAGCATTGAGGAAGCATTGTTGCTATCTGATCGGATTGTGATGATGACCCGTGGGCCAGCAGCCCGGATTGACGAGATTCTGGAGGTGCCTTTCCCCCGGCCGCGCAATCGTGAAACGATCGATCAGCATCCGGCTTACCACGACTTAAAAGCCGAGATGGAAAGTCATCTCTATCGCGAAACGCGCGCGGTGGAAGCGGCCCGGATTAGCCGTAAGTGACGGACAAATCTACTTTCGGCAACGTACATATCGGAACTTAACTGAAGAGGACTTAAACATGGCAATTCCCGCAATTACCGAGAAGCTCTTAGCGGCGAAAAAAGCCGCAGGAATCAGCTTTGCTGATTTGGAGGCGAAACTGGGCTGTGATGAGGTGTGGATCGCATCGGTGTTTTATCGCCAAGCAAGCGCGTCAAAAGAAGAAGCCACCAAAATGATTGAGGCGATCGGTGCGGATGCGTCGCTGATTGAAGAGCTGATGGAATGCCCGCTCAAGGGTTCACTCGATCCAGTCATTCCCACTGACCCATTGATCTACCGCTTCTACGAAATCATGCAGGTGTATGGTATGCCGATCAAAGCCGTGGTGCATGAGAAATTTGGTGATGGTATCATGAGCGCGATCGACTTCACGTTGGATGTGGACAAGGTGGAAGATCCGAAGGGCGATCGGGTCAAAGTGACCATGTGCGGTAAGTTCTTGCCCTACAAGAAGTGGTAGAGCAGTCAACTGCGTAACTGGCGATCAAGCGCTGTTTGTGGCTGTTGACTGCGGGTTGGCAGCCACTTTTGTGTTCAATTTTTGAGGAAGGTTGCATGACAGGGAAAAAATTGGTGCCGCCCTTCGATCGGGAAATTGCGATTGCCAAAGCCCGCATGGCTGAAGATGCTTGGAATAGTCGGGATCCCGATCGCGTCGCAATGGCCTATACCGAAGATAGCCACTGGCGGAATCGGGCCGAAATCTTTCAGGGTCGGGAGGCAATTCGGGCATTTTTGCGACGCAAGTGGGATAAGGAACTGGACTATCGCTTGGTTAAGGAGGTGTGGGCCTTTGGTGAAAATCGAATTGCTGTACGGTTTCAGTATGAGTGGCATGATGATGCGGGACAGTGGTATCGCGCCTATGGCAATGAGAACTGGGAGTTTGATGAAAATGGGTTGATGCGACGGCGGGAGGCCAGTATCAACGATCGGCCGATTAAGGAAGCAGAACGTCGATTTCATTGGGATACGTCAGGGCCACGACCGCAGGACCATCCGGGTTTGATTAATTCCCCGGAATAGCCTTAAACTACCGATTTTTTTTCAACAATCTGACTTAAATCTTCTGGCAGGTGATAAACTGAGGCGCAATTGCCAAATCAATTCTTTTGTACTAATGACTGCTTCCTTAGAGAAAGATTTAAGCTGTCCGACCATTAACCAGCTCCGCGATGTCGATCGTGCTGGGCATGATTGGTATCGCTTTGTGCTTTCTTTCCCGGCTCACTTAGTGCAGGAGTATTTAGATAAATTTGAAATCGGGTCTGGCCATCGCATGTTAGACCCGTTTTGCGGCACTGGTACGACGGTGGTTGAGGGCAAGAAACTGGGCATTGAGAGCATTGGGGTTGAAGCAAATCCCATGGCTTGGTTTGCGGGATCGACCAAGTTGGATTGGACACCTGACCCGGCGCAACTCTTGCATCAGGCCGATCAAATCGCTCAGACGGCGCAATCGCAAATCAGTCAAGTCGGTTCAGACCTCTATGCCTTGCCGGAAGCGAGTGAAAAGGTTTTACTCAAAAACTCAATTAGCCCTCTGCCACTCCATAAGCTGTTGATTCTGCGGCAATGCATCGAACAAGCCAATGGGGCGATATACGATCGGCATCTGCAATTAGCATTAGCGCGTACGGCGGTGTCCGATGTCAGCAATCTGTACTTTGGGCCAGAAGTCGGTATTAGTCGCAAAAAGAAAGAAGATGCTGAAGTGATTGAAGCCTGGCTCGCTCGGGTTAAGGCAATGGCCGAGGATTTAACCTACTTGAACACGTTGCCCAAAATTAATAGCCAGGTGCATCATGCTGACTCACGCAATATCCTGAATGTCCTAGAGCCAAATTCGATCGATGCGGTGATTACATCGCCCCCTTACCCAAACGAAAAGGACTATACCCGCACAACGCGTTTAGAATCAGTGCTTTTAGGCTTTGTGAAAAACAAAGAGGAGTTGCGATCGCTCAAAAAAGGCCTGCTCCGATCGAATACCCGTAATGTCTATAAAGCCGATGAAGACGATCTTTGGGTGTCGAAACATGCTGAAATTCAGCGCATTGCCCTGGAAATCGAAGACCGTCGGATTGCCCTGAATAAAACCAGTGGTTTTGAGCGGATGTATCATCGTGCGATGAAACTGTACTTCGGTGGGATGGCCAGACATTTAGCCGACTTACGTCCGATTCTGCGCCCCGGTGCACAACTAGGCTATGTCGTGGGTGATCAGAAATCCTATCTCAGAGTCATGATTCGCACGGGTGAGCTACTCGCCAGTATCGCTGAAGGTTTAGGCTATGAAGTGATCGGAATCGACCTATTCCGGACACGTCTAGCGACCGCGACCAAGGAACAGATGCGCGAAGAAGTTGTTGTGCTGCGATGGCCGGGTCAAATGCCCAGTTTTGACTATCCCTTTAGCGATCGGACTTTGTCGCATTGAGGATTTGGGCATCGGCCATCTTCACCCCCGGCCCAGCCGCTACTTAATAGCAGTACTCTCAGCCCCCATGTCAATATTCAAAAATGGGACTGCACCATTACCGCCCAAAACCTGCGGAAATTTACCATCCCATTTCTCGATCGCTTGCTTCTGCAACAGCTCTGGTGTCAAGGTTTCGCGCAATAGTCGTTGGGCTTCCGCTTGTCCCTTCGCCCGGTTCACATTGGCTTCGGCTTCTTGGCCCGCTTCTTGCGCAACGTAAACAGCTCTTTGGGCTCGCTGCTCGGCAATTTGCTTTTCTTCGACCGCCCGTGAGAACTCAGGCGAAAAGTCCAGGTCCACGACACTGGTATCCAGTACTAGGATGCCGTATTTCTCCAATCGCTGATCGAGCGCTTGATCAAAGTCTTGTTTCAGTTCGTTACGCTGGGTAATTGCCTGCTCGACCGTCCGTAAGGCGGCAGCAATTTTGAAGGATTCCTGGGTTTGGGGGGCGATAATTTTAGTCACGATATTCTGCAGGCTCCCCTGTGTCCGACGAATATCGACAATTTTCAGCGGGTCGAGGCGGAAGTTGATCGCGAAGCTGGCAGAGAGATTTTGCAAATCTTTGGTAGAACTCTCGGCTGGCACTTCAAACTTCTGCACCGTCAAATCGTAGATATCGACGTTGGAGACTAATGGGGGCTTAAAGTGGAATCCCTCTAGTAGTGCACCATCCTGAGCGCTACCTAAGATACTCAAAACCCCGGCTTGTCCAGGATTAATGATGATGACGGTGTTCAGCACCAGGATGGCTAGCAAACCAACTAGTGTCAGAAGAATCGGTGTCCGTGAGGAGCTCATATTCATAGATTAGGAGAAGTGAATCAGGCCAAAATACATATCCAGTATGACGAGTCTCATCGGGAAAACCAACCCGATCGCCAAACATAGTGCCGCGAATCGCTTGCTCCATTCAACATTTGGAATTTGGATGCAGTGTGGCAAGCCGCGCCTGATATGGTTAGAAAAAGTCAGAAAGACGCCAAGGGGCCCTAACTCTGTGGCACAATTTGATGCCAGCAGAATGGAGATATATCGAAGTATTGCGTTTGTGATATTTTTGATCGGCTAATTGCTGATGCTCCGCTGCAATAATTGATTCTACTGGTTAAGCGGTGCGATCGATTGTATTGAAAAGCCAACAGTAGATTTTGGTTAAGGGGGTTGGGATGGTAGACAAAATAACACTCCGGGAACTGCGCCGCAGACTCCAAGATCCCGCCGTTGACGAGGCTGATCTCCGCCCCTATGTCCAGCTAGATGAATCGCGATCGCAGGCTTTTGGACCAACGCTACAAATCAATCCCGAGCTGGTTGACACCGAGGGCTTAGAGAGTGACATACTGCTGGGGGCTTTCAACTCCCTGTCACGACGACGGCGGCAGCGGAAGTATCGCGATAAGATTCGCCAGGGTTGGACCGGACTGCGGATCGTTTCGGAAGGGGATTCTTGGCTGCAATTCCCAATTCTGCTGGACGATGTGATTGATCAACTGTTCGATCGTTATGCGATTTACAGTTTGGGAATGGCGGGTGATTTGCTGTCTGGCATGATTAGCGAGGATGAGATTACGGCGGCGATCGCAGTAGAGAAGCCGCATATCTTTCTCATCAGTGGCGGTGGTAATGATTTAGTCAACAACGGTCGGATGGCAACGATGGTGCATCCTTTCATGGAGGGGCGTGATCCAGCTGACTATCTGACCGATGGTTTTAAGCAATTTCTGAATGAAATTTCGGGTTTGTATGGCGATTTATTTTCCCGGCTGACCACACAGTTTCCCGAATTAAAAATTATCTCTCATGGCTATGATTGGGTGATTCCGGCCAAGGGGCGTTGGCTAGGTCAGCCCCTCGAACGCCAAGGCATTGTCGATGCAAGGCTGCAGGCCGATATTCTCCGCATTGCGATTGATCAGTTTAATACGACACTGACTCACCTAGCGAGTCAGTTTGAGGGACGGGTATTCCATGTCGATTGTCGGGGTGTGGTGACTGATCAGCGCTGGTTTGATGAGCTGCATCCGACCAACGAAGGCTTTCAGGCGGTGGCGGAGCGGTTCATCGCCGTAATCAACACTGTTGCCCACGAGGACGCCCATGACCCTGTATCAACGGAGTCGAAGCCCCTGAGTCCCGGCCGAGAAGCCCGAGTAGCAGATGCTGAAGATCTCGATCCGGCGCGTTACCGTCAGCTGGTAGCACGTCGAGCGCGGGCCGTGATCGATGCCAATGTCGGGATTGTCGATAATGAAGACCAGCGTCGACAGCTCGAAGCCGGCATTGCCCAGTTTTATGAAAAAGTGCATAAAGGGGAGAATTTTCTGCCAGCGCGCTACTTACGCGATGGTGCGGCCCGGGCTCACGCTGTCTGTCGCATCTCCGCACCGGGCGGCTATGGCAGTGGATTTCTGATTGCCAGTCAACATTTCATCATGACGAATAATCATGTGCTGCCAGATATCGAGACGGCCCGGAGCAGCATCGCCGAATTTGGCTTCGAGGATGGCAGTGATACGGTAACGCGTGTCCCCTTGCTGCCCGATCAGTTATTTATCACGGATGAAGCATTGGACTATACGGTCGTTGCCTGTGATGGGGCTTTGCTGATGGCGATGACGCCGATTCCGCTGCTGCGAACCCCGGCCGGGGTGACGCGCAATGAGCTGGTGAATATCATTCAGCATCCCCGTGGCCGATCGAAGGAAATTGCGATTCACGACAATCAGGTGACGCGCGTTAAAGACAAGGTAATTCACTACCAAACTGACACAGAACCGGGCTCTTCCGGGTCGCCAGTTTTTAATAACGACTGGGAACTGGTGGCGTTGCATCATGCTGGGTGGTCAACTTTTGGCGGGCAAGCGACGAATGAAGGCATCCGTATTGCCGCGATCGTGGCGCATTTGTTGAGTCTTCAGCAAGTGCAAAGTGAGACAAGCCGGGGGATTGAGCAAATTCTGCAACTGATTCCGGATAGTTCGCATTTACTTGGCTTTTTTGATATTGATGGGGTTGAGCCGGACGATCCTGAGGAAATTGAGCTGCCGTCGTTTTCCGGGTCGGCGGATTTTGCCGATATTGGATTCTGGAATATTGAGCATTTTAATCGGCGGGTGGATGACCAACGGGTGCAGCAGGTGGCGGATGTCCTTGATCGATTATCGATGGATGTGATGGGCTTGACTGAGGTAGAAGAACCGGCCTTAGAGCGGCTGGTGGCGGCCCTACGGGAGCGCGGCAATGCGGTTGACTTCAAGCTGCTGAATGTGCGCGGCAGTCAGGATATTGCGGTGTTATTTGATCGGGAAACAACCACGGTTGAGTTAGCGACGGATATCGCCGATCGACATCGGGAAGCGCTGCGGGCGACGACTGCGGCGGGTCGGCTGGCGTTCCCGCGAGCACCATTGTTTGCGCGGTGCAAGGTGGAAGACAATACTCACCCGATCGAATTTCTGATGATTGTGGTGCATCTCAAGGCATTTGGGGACGCGCAGAGCCGGGCGCGGCGGCAATTGGCGGCGAAGGTCCTGGCCGAAATTATTGAGGATGTACGGGCTCAGGATAATCTGCCGGTGGTTTTGGGTGGGGACTTTAATGAAACGCTGAATACGGATGTTTTGAGCGCGATTACGGAGTCACCAGACCTATTTTCGCTAACTTCGGATGATGCGATGACGGATGCGATTTCGTACATTGGTGGCCGTTACCGCTCACTAATCGATCATGTGATGGTCAGTCGGGATGTGCGGTTAGGGACAATTGCGGGCGATGATGCGGCGATCGTGCGGCTTGACCGATCGGTGCAAGACTTTTCGGAGCAGGTTTCGGATCATGTGCCGATCGTCTTTCGGATTGTGGAGCGGCCTTATCCGCTGGATATGGGTGCTTTATGGAATTAGTTTAAAGGCGCGCAACTCATGACATTGACAGCATCCGCCTTGGCCGACGCTGCCCCACAAGCCTGAATCTCCAAGGCCATATTTACACGCAGCCGGTTATCCTCCCCATAGTCTGCACTAACCGTAATGTATTTGTACTCAGCCGGTTATCCTCCTCGTAGTCGTCTGCAAAAGCAAGATAAAGTTTGAATATACAGTTCACAAAACTTAATAAACTGCCGCCGATTGTTCTAATCCTGCTTGGTGCTGATATCTCTGGAGTCTCACAGCACTAGACTTCGTCTAGAAGGTCGGCTCACAGAAGTTTGTGTAATTCCATCAAATCGGATTGCACGTGCCGATCGGTTTAAAGGAGAAATCATGCAAGTTCAATGGCCGCAACTCTTCCTCAAAACCAGTGTCTGGTTATGTACAGAAATCGCGTTAACTTTTCTCGGACTCGACGACTTGGCCGACTATAGCGAGTTTGTCTTCCAAAACCGCGGCTGGTCTCCGAGCCTGAGTAACCCGATTTGCCTGGTTGTATCGGTTTGAGCCAACATGCCATACTGCCAATGGCGCACAAACTCACGCTCAATTACCATACAGTATCCCACCGAGAAACCGCTCGGTATAGTACAGCGCTAACTGATTACTAACACCGGGAAACACTGCATCAAATGCGTGATCGGCCCAAGGAATTTTGATAAACGCAACGGAATTACGTTTAGCTCTGAGGGCATCTGCCAATTTTTGACCGTAGATGCTTTGAATAATGTTGTCTTTGCCGCCGTAAATTAGCAATGAGGGCGGTAGTTTTTCGTTGACAGCGTTGATCGGCGATGCCTGGTGATAACGATCGGGAAATTCTGCGGGTGTGCCGCCGAGAAAGGCGCGCAAGGTCGATCGTGAGTCGATCGGGTCAGGATTAGGAATGTTGTAATAGCCATTGGTCAAATTAACCGGACCATAGTAGTTAACGATGGCGCGAATCGGTATGGGACTGTATTTGTAAGCCAGTAGCGAGGCCAACTGGGAACCAGCTGAGCGACCCATGATTGCAACGCGATCTAGATCGGTTTCGTATTCAGTCGCATGTTGCCGGATGAATTGCAGTGCGGATTGGGTGTCTTCTAGCTGGGTGGGAAAGGTGTACTGTGGGGCGTGGCGGTAGGAGATCGCCCAGACCGCATAGCCTTGAGCTGCGATGTAGCGATTGAAGGCAGCATCTTGACTGGGGTTGCCGCGCTGCCATGCGCCGCCGTAGATAGTGACAATCGCTGGGTAGTTACCGACCGTTTCGGGGCGGTAGAGGTTGAGCGTGAGGGGAGTGTTGTCGGGTTTGGCAAAGGGGATACCTTCAGTCGTGCGGATGGGACGATCAGGGATACCGCGAAAGCAGTCGAGCAGAGAGAAAGGCTGCGATCGCAGTTGGGTTTGTAGCGTTGCTGGAATTTTGGTTTGGTAGTTGGGGCCGAGAGTTTGGCTAAGTTCGCGATCGGCTTGTTGCTGGATAGAGGCGAATTGGCTTAAAGGTAAGCTACTAATGATCAGCGCTAGGGTGCTAAGGGCCAGCGGCAGTAGAAGCCATTGAGGGTGCGCTAGGCGGAAAGGGTGGAATTTGAATAGGAGTAGACTGAGGCTGAAACTGAGCAGGTTAAGCAGCAGCAGGCCGGGACTGATTTCGGGCGCACCGACACTGAGCGGCATGAGGGCAAAGATCGGTGCTGGAATAATGATCCAGAGACTCAGGAAGAGGCCCGAAAGGACAAACAACTGGGGAATAACGAGGCTCAGAAGGGGCATTGCGCTACAAGGAATAGAGACAATTCTCTGTATGCTCAATTCCAGAAAATGCTGATTCTGTGAACTTGAGTTTGCCTGGCATGATCGTCCATATGGTCGTTCTACCGGCAGCTAGAGGTGATGCGCCGATGCTAACCGATGTAGAAATTGACACCATCCAGAGCGGTAACGGTTGCGAGTTCTGCATCTTTTCTATAGTCAGCGATCGCGGACAGGGCGGTGATCGCCATTTGTTGGCGGTGTTGGAATTGAGGTAGGTTTTGGCCTGCTTGCTGAATCAGTTTCAGCGCCGTTTCAGCAATGTCAAGCTGATCGGTGGGCGCAAGCTGGGGAAGTGCTTGGAGAATTTCTGATGTGGTCATGGGATGTACCTTGATTGATACTCTTTCATTATAACCGTCAGCTTTCATCAGCTTTGAGGCAATTCATTTGTACCGTCATTGGTGGTGCGCTAAAACAACCCAAAAAAAGCCGATGCAATTTGCCTCAATCGGGCTGGTTGCATCGGTACAATCAATCGATTCAGCTGATGACTAGTATTTATCGACTGTGGCAGGCAATCCCGCACTATTGAGCTTTCTGACCAGACCTTCCGCCTCAGTTCGATCGTTGAAGGCACCGGCTTGGATGACCGGTTGGCCATTGACCCTGACATTAAATGCCCCAGGGATAATTGTTCGGAGTTGTGCCAGGCTAGCAGCACCATATTGGGGTACATATACCCGATAGCGCAAATTTGGACGGGCCGATTGAGCGCGCCAAACTGACGGAGCAGAACCAACATTGCCGACAGGAATTGTGCCACTTGGAACAGGTAAAATATCGGCCGGTGCGAAGACAGCATTGCTTGCCGTGGGATTAGTTGTTCTTATCGTGGGAACGACAGCAATCGTTTTCACACCTTCTGGCAAGGGCACTGCAATCGGGATACTAGTGCTACTGCTATTGGCTGGCACTGGATTATCCGATGCGGTACCGCCAAAAAGACTGGGTTGAGAAACGCGTAGCGTGGGCACTTGGGGTAACGAACGCGGGCTAGTGGCCGTATTGCCAATGCGACTGGTCGGATTGAGTGCCAGTGGGCTAGCAACCGGTCGCAACTTAGGTGACAAACTCGCCGGTACGCGCGGTAAACGCAGGAGCGGTAAGTTCATGCTATCGATCGGGGGCTGGGTGACGGCGGGCTTCGCCGTGTCAGTTGTGTCAGAACCGATCGAAGGAACAATAATTGACTGAGATTGCACTTGAGATGGCACGACCGCCTGAGCGGGCACGCTGGCTACGGCCTTAACATTCACTGGCCGACGGCTAGCAACTTGACGAACGGGCGGCATTGCCACCGCAATGGTGGAATTACGATCGATGTCCCCGCTGGTCTTGCCAAACTGATTATCAAAGCTCGGCAGCGATTGCCGACTAACGGCAGCATTAATATCCAGCGAGCCATTCCCCGAGAACTGGTTCTTACCTGGATCAGTGGTATTGCCCAAGTGGGGCCGAGCTTGACTAATAACCACTAGCCCATCACGTTGATTATCATGAATCTTGTTGTTGCGCAAAATTGGTTGGGCCTGACCTTGAACTAGGATACCGTCCTTATTTTGCTTGACATGATTGTTGACAAGGTATGGTGTCGCATCTTGGGCGATATTGATGCCAAAGCCCGTATTTTCGAAGGTATTGCCAATAATCTGCGGGCGCGAAGTCCCATAAATTGTCAGCCCATTCGCCCCATTCCTGGCGACATAGTTATTCTTTAGGATCGGCGCACTGTTACCAACAATTGACACACCATCATGGCTACTGCCAACAAAAGTGCTGTCACTAATCACCGGACTACTCGATTCAATCCACAGGCCATAGCCCTGTGGTGCCGCGTTAGTGACCGTCACTCCCTGCAAACCGGCGCGATTTGCGCCAAGCAGCGTGATATTTTGACGGGCAAAGGTACGGCTCAGGTAAGTGCCGCTGCCGGAAATGATGACATTCTGGCCGCGATTCGCCGCTTGACCTTGCAAGGTTACTCCCGATTTCATCACGATCGGAAACTGTTCTCCCGTCGCCTCACTATAGGTACCAGGCCCCAGCACAATAATGGTGTTGGCTGTAGCGCTTTCTAGGGCCTTGGTAATGGTCCGTAGCGGTGCCTGAGGACTACCATTACTCGCATCGTTGCCCGTAGTGGGATTGACATGAAGATAGGTGTAACTGACTGCCGCCTGATTAGCGGCGATGCGAACACTATTGGCTTGGGCCATAGCCGCATCCGAAAATGCAACGATCGCCAAAGATGACAAACCAGCAGCAAGCAAACAGGGGTAAAGCGAAGCGTTGAAACAGGCGGGGCGAAAAGCGGTAGAACTCATGGTGATGTTGTCCTATTTACACGGATATAGGATCACTTAATTGTGTACTTTAACTGAAGTTAACTGAACTGGCTCATCAATCTGAATCGTTCAGCAGAAATCTATATGTCCCTCTAATTAGGGTTGATCGACATCTGAGTAATTACTGATTCTTAATCAGACGATTTTGTTCCATGGGTATTCACTTACGTAATATTACGATATGCGGTTGACGCGCACAGGGGGAGACTTTGAGCTTAGTATCAAGCAATCAATCATGATTTTTCTGTAGCGATACTTATGGAATCAGCAACTGAGATCAATGGCTGGGTCAACACGATCGACAGCGAACATCCACAATACCTGGACCAAGCGCGTCTGATTTTAGCCACGAATCGTTTCTGTACATTGGCAACTTGCTCAAGCGATGGCTTTCCATGGGCTTCCCCGTTGCTATATGGCTATGACACAGACTTGCAAATCTACTGGTCATCAGCAATCAGAGCCCGCCATTCGGAATACATTACGCACAATCAAGGCCGTAGTGCGCTAACGATTTACGATTCCCATGGGCGACCGGGCAACATCGCTGGATTATTTCTCACAGGCTACACATCCCTGGTCACTGATACCGACGTCGGGCAAGCGATGGATTGTCTTTTCGCTCGCATGGAAACGCGGCTCGATCGAGCCGCCGCCGATTATCTGGGTGAGTCGCCCCGACGGTTTTATCAATTCCACCCAGTCGAAATTTGGATCACTGGTCAACGAGTCAGCATTGGTAAGCAACTGGTCGATACCAAGATTCAACTCGATCGCAACCGTTTGGTACAGTGTCTTGCAACATCAACTTAAGACTGCGTTTAGTAATTTGACCGATTGCGGCAGGTGCTGGGTAACCTAAGGCTGCTGAGCTCGACTGTTCAGGAGGCTGGTGCATGCCACATCTTCGTCTAACCGAAGCGGCGCGGCGCGGCGATCCCCACGCGATCGCCAGATTAATCGCTGCCGCCATGCCCGAGGGCACCCGTAGTACAGCGACCCTGCAAAATCAATGCTTGCATGTCAGCCTTAGGGCAGTCGATCGGCTAAATCGCACCCAAACCTTAAGCCGCATTAGGCATGTGCTGCAGACCCTCGGTTTACAACTGCGCAATATTCAGATTGATGCGTATGTTCAGCAGGAAACCTCACCGATTTGGAGTGAGGTGATTACGCGCACCGGTCCGATCGAGCAATCGCTGCCCCGTCAACCTAAATCCAAATGGCAGATTCCCAACTGGCTCGCAGACAAGCCGAACCTCCAGACGTACCGCCAAGTCTTAGTCGCGAACTTCGATATCACACGATTAGCACTGGTCATTCCGTTTGTGCTGTACGGATTGTTTTTTGCGAAATACTACAACGTGGCTGACTTTCTTACCGGTAATATTCGAATTATCCAATTTCTCCACGGGGTCAATCTAATATTTCACGAGGCGGGCCATGTTTTATTTATATTTTTTGGCCAGTTTATGACCATCCTGGGTGGTTCTCTCAACCAAATTCTGATTCCGGCCGTAATTAGTGGTTATTTTTTCTGCAAGCGTCAGCCATATTCTGGCGCGATCACGCTTTTCTGGGTCGGTGAGAACTTCTGGGATGTATCGATCTACGCGAAGGATGGCCGTGCTACAGTTTTGCCTTTACTCGGCGGCGATGGCACTATCCATGACTGGCATTGGCTGCTGAACTATTTAGGCTGGATCCCTTATACCGAAATGGTCGGGAATTCCATTTATACGATCGGCACAGTAATTTATATTATCGCGATCGCTTTAGCCCTTTACTACTCGCGCAAACAACCGAGCAATCGCGCTAATTAGTGAGTTTAGGATATTCAGTCCGGGGTAGCCACATATCATCAGCAGCCTCTGATCTTATAGGCGATGTTGCTCCAGCTGTTCTAGCGATACAACGGCTAAGGCTTTTTCGTGGCAGGCTTCCAGGATGACTGCGGGCGGGACGCCCGCGTCATAGGCTTCTTTCCAGCGTGAGACACAGAGACACCATCGATCACCCGGTTTAAGACCGGGAAATTCATAGGCGGGAATCGGTGTAGTCAAATCATTGCCCCGCGATCGACTGAATTCGAGAAATGCTGCAGTCACTTCTGCACAGACGGTATGGCTACCATAGTCCATCGGACCAGTTTGGCAAAAGCCATCGCGATAAAAGCCCGTACGGGGAGAAGTACAGCAACATTGCAGTTCTGTACCAAGCACATTTTTCGGGCGACTACTAATATTTTGAGTGTTACTCATGCCAAATTGTTGCGTTGCGTTGGCGATGTTATGTCAACGTTGAACTTCTCCAACTATAGCGTGAGACGGCAATCATGCTGAGATTGGCGTCGCGTCCGGGTCAGGTACTTCATCCGCATTGGTGGGTAGGGTCTTTGCACTGTCGCTTCACGCGCTTCAAGGATGAATGGTGGCGACTAGCGAATGGGTGTGGCCGCCTACTCCTGCGGTACTTCCTGCCACAAACCTGTTTGCTCCCGCAAGCTGGCAAACTCACCATTCCCTAAAATCAAATGATCGAGTAGTGGCATGCCGAGAATTTGCGCTGCTTTCAGTAATTGTCGTGTCAAATGAATATCCTCTGAGCTTGGTTCCAGGCTACCTGAGGGATGGTTATGGGCCACAATCAGCCGCGCGGCTCCCTGACGAATGCTTTCACGGAAAATCTCACGCGGATGGGCGAGGGTTTCGGTTGCAGTACCGATCGTCACCACCTGACTGGCTAAAATTCGATGCTTCACATCGAGTAGGAGGACCGCAAACCGCTCCTGAGACTGCCACATTAGTTCATGGCTCAACGCATTGGCCGCAACACTGGGATCGTCTACCACCGATCGCTCCGGTGGTCGTGATTGATGTACCCGTTTACCGAGTTCGATCGCCGCTAAAATCGTGGTTGCCTTTGCCGGACCAATACCGGATACTTGCGTCAAATCATGCAAACTCACTTGACGCAGTGCGGCGATCGGCTCATCGACCTGCTGGCTCAACTGCTGCAATAAATACTGTGCGAGACCCACCGCTGAGAGCTTTCCCGGTCCTTGTCCAGTCCCCAAAAGAATCGCAATCAATTCTGCATTGGATAGGGATTTTGCTCCCGATAGCGTCAACTTTTCACGCGGACGTTCGTCTTTTGGCAGATCGGCAATTCTTAAACAGTAGGTCATGCGGTTAACCAGGCATTTTGATCACATTTATCCTGGTAGCTACACCGATGCTAGTACTTAATAACTAGCCAAAAAAGGGGGACAGATTTCCCTTTTCAGTAAGCCCGAATTATGTTGTGAAACAACAGGGATTGATCTAGCTCGCGATCGCCGCTGCTGACAGCAAAATGCGAGCATGGTTAGCAGGCAAGGCATAGCTGATGGCGCACACCAAAAAATGCTGGGACTTCTGTGATGAGAAACTCCAGCGCTAAACTAAATCAATTGAGCCATTACGATCGGACATCTACGATAGTCATTGCGCCAGCAATCCCTAAGGCTACACCGGTACTAAGGGACTTCCAAGGAATAAATCGTTCCATTGTGATGGAGTAGACTAAACGGATGTTAAACCCAGAGAACTACGCCATGTTGGAACTCACAGACCTAAGTACAAGACAAAAAGTTTAGAACGTCTATGAAATCGCTATTTGGGGTTTCTGTGAGATTGATCAGAATTTTGCGTAGACGATCAAAACCGACTCGAAAGATGCTCCTGGCCGGACGTCCATGTTTCTTAATCACAATCGGTTTGTGTTGATTGGTCCATTCGCCGACGCGAAACGCCCAACACAGCGCAATGCTCAGTAACGCCAGCATCCGACTGAGCCGTTCCGGGTCTTGCAGATGCGTCGATTCCAAGCAAAACCCACGGGTTTTCAAACAGCCGAATAAGGGAACCGCCAGTAGAATAAGATACGGTTTAGGACGGTGCAATGGTGACATCCCATTGGGCAACGAGTTAGACCGTTGCCATTGTTGTTTGTAAGGTTCTAATTCATCCGCGGACACCTTAATCTTTTTGGGGTAGTCTCCATTGACTAAGTTTACCAAGGGCGAAACCCCGTTCCAGGTCATATTGGCGGCCCATCCCAAGGCATCGTCAATGACGGTGAGGATGGTACCATTCCAATAGTTTTCGAGGGCGGCCCAGCAACGTTCGATCGGATTGTATTTGCTGTGATAGGGCGGGTAGTAAACCAAGTGAACCTTGAGCTTTGTGGCTTGGACAAATTGTCCCATGCGTTTGATAAACTGAGTCCGGTGACTGTTGAGCGACGGGCCGTTGTCCAAATCAATCACCAGTTCTTCTATCCCCGCATAAGGGATTTGCGGATAAATAAGTTCCCCACTCAGGCCGGATTTATTGTGATGGCCCACTTTGGCAAATCTCCAAGGATGCCGATCTACTCTCGAAACGTGGCTAATGTCTGAGGGTCTACCTTAATCCCTTTCGCATAGCAGTCGGTCACTTGGTAGACGATTGGTTCCATGCCTTTCCACATCATGTTGCTCGCCCATTGCAGTGTGGTCTCAATTGAATCGAGAATGGTCCCATTCCAAAACTGCTCAGAGTCGCTCGAATATCGCCTACCGGATTGTATTTGCTGTGATAGGGGGGATAGTGAATTAACTCCAGGGTTAAGCCAGTGTCTCGGGCAAACATCACCATCCGCTTAATAAACTGTGTGCGGTCAGAGCGCGTTGCACCCCCACTATCGAGATTGATTGCGAGGGTGGTAATTTCAGGATAGTCAGGCTGATTATCCTGCCACCAATGGGTCAGACAATCGACGATAAAATCAGGGGTTTCAGATGACTCTCCCATATAGATGGCGAATGCGTCGGTTTGGAGATTCAGAATGCCAAAGGGAACCAACACCTGCTGCCATTCCATATCGTGGTCATCGGCTTTGGGTGCCTCTTTTCGTCGGTCTTTGCCACCCCTTGAGAGGTTTCCCACCTTCACTTTCGCCTTCGCGTCCATTGAGATGCGCAACACGTTGGGGTGAGCATCTGCGGCAGCATTGGCCTCAGCCACATGCTGGAAAATGGCATCCGTCTCTGGAATTTTCTTCAGCGGCTTGGTCTTGAGGGTTTACGAAGACGATAGCCCAGACGATTTAAGATGTCCCCGATGGTTTGGCGGCAGGGTAATTCTTCGTCCTCATACCCCTTCTCCAGCATCAACTTATCCCGCACCGCTTGGGCACTCACCTTGAGGTAACGAAAGGCGGTTTGGAATTTGGGGTCGGCCTGCGCCTCGCCCTCCACCAGGTCGCAAATATCTTGCTCGAGATCCGGTAGCAACTCCTCTGTCTTTTTCCGGCCACGGGCTTGATCGTTGTCGGGATAGGGAATTCCGGACCTCAAGCTATCTAATCCCTTCTGGATTGCTTCAATCGATCCCATCCCAGGGCTCTTTCTGTTTTCCGAGCTGAACCGTCCAAATAATCCAAGGCAACCTGGGCGGTGAATAACCGTTTCTTTTCCCGGTCAGTTTTCGGGCCGCA
>CAVPGX010000006.1:0-47545 GCA_963704065.1 uncultured cyanobacterium
ACCAACAGCAAGCCCCAAAACAGAAGCCCGGTCACGTGCGCAACCGGTTGATCCACAGGCTGCCTGGCAAACATTAGCCCAACTGGGCAGCTATGGTGCGGTACGGCCTGAAACTATCCAGGAGCCGGAATGGTCCGACACAGCAGCAAAACCATCCCCCAAAGCAACCCTGACGACCTGGGAACAGCCGGATGGGATTGTCGTACCAACTGCGGAACAAGATCGACCTCAAGACCTGACTCAACCGGTTTCACTCCTCGCCGGAACGCAGGCAACGGCGGTGGTGGAAACACCTTTGGTGCTGGATGATCGAGCATCAAATGAGCGATTTACGATCGTGCTGTCAGAAGCAATTCCTGATGCAACTGGCCAGCCGGTGATTCCGGCGAATGCAAGGCTGATGGTGCAAGTTGATCAAGTTTCCCAGACCGGTCGGGTGCAACTGACGGCTACGAGCATCACCTGGAACCGGAATGGGCAAACCCAGGAGATGACGTTACCGGCCGGGGCGATTCAAATTCGCGGTGCACAAGGTCAACCGCTGGTGGCTCAGGAAGTCGATGACAAGCAACGGGCCAGATTAGAACGTGAGCAATTTGTCTTGAGCGGGATTCGGGGTGCAACCGGACAATTAATCCAGCCCAATTCACGAGTAGCCATCGGTAGTGGCAGCACTGTGATTACGCAGGACAGTCAACGACCAAATATTCTAGCTGGGGCATTGCACGATAGCGTCAATACCCTGCTCAATGCGATCACGGAACGAAACGAGCGGGCTGCCGCCGCGATTCAGCAACGACCACCGATACGCTATATCGCCGCTGGCACAGCGGTGCAAGTGTTTGTGAATCAGTCAGTGCAACTGCCACGCTAAACAACTTTGAAATGATTTGAGGAAGCGTTTATGCAACGACTCATCGGAGCCGTCGAGATTGCTATGGCCATTTTTGGCGGCACAGCCAGTGCCATTGCGACTACAACACCCACGATTAATCTGCATCCTGGTCACGGTACAACCCTTAACTTCCGTCGATCGGGTGAAACAGTTCAGCGGGTCTGGCTGGATGACCCATCCCAAGTGACGTTGGACTTTGATGATGTGAATTGTCGGATGTCCGATCAGCCCTGCGCCGCCAAAGTCATCCATCTGCGTCGGATTCAGCGGCTGAAGTTTAACGGTTTGCCCGCAACGGCGACGACTTTGCTGACAGTTTTGACCGACAAAAACATTCACCAGTTTCAACTGGCTTTTCCCGCAGCAGGCAAGCCTAGCAGCACGATCATCAACATTAATGCCCAACCCAGAACGCTGCACGCACAGTAGCTGGAGGTGGCATCTATGAAGTTTGTCACTTGGATGATCGCCTGGCTGGCTTGTTTGGCGTTGTGGGTGATGCCGGTGGGAGCGAGTATTGCCCCGGAATATCCCTTGCCGATTACGTCGATCGCGGCGGGTGAACAATTTGCCCGAATTCCTGATTGGTCGCAGATTAGCTTGCGCTCCTTACCCCCAATTCAAGCTGATGGCGAGTTTACCGCTTCAGCCGAGGTTAATCAATGCGGCGGGATACGATCTCTCCCGTGTCTGGCAAGCGGGACAAACCGCAGACCAATATTTGAAACTGGGCGACCTGCAAACCAGCTTCTATCCGCAGATTTTCAATCTCTACAGCATTGGGCAAATCACTCAGATTGATGTCCAGCAAGTCGCTCTATCCGCGTTGGAATCAATCGCCTGGCAAAGGATTGATGACTTGGTTGGAGCAATTCCCGGACTGGGAAATTATGCAATTCGCCAGATTCCGCCGATCGCGGCACTCTTAACCCAAGCCAGAACCCCACCATTTAATCCCAACAGCAGTCTCAGCGAACTCTTGCAGACCCTCCCCGAGATTGGTCAACTGCCATTGGGGGAATTGGGGAAGACGCTCGAAACCTTCGCGATCGGGGATATCCCCGGTCTGCAAAATATCCCCCTACAAAACCTGGCGAATTGGGCAAACACCAAAATCGCGGGGGTACCGGGACTGGCCGATGTGCCGTTCGCGCAAATGCCCAATCCGATTAATGCAGCGGGCCTGATTGGTACGGTCGATGTGGTCTATGGCGAAAAGGAGAGCGATCGCCGCAATACGATTTCCGGTAGTGACCAGGCCGGGTTTCAAGTTCCCTGCAAGGAAAACTGCGCTCACGTTGAACTGGCGGGAGCACCGACGCTGTATGGCAAACAGTGGATTTCGGGCAAGTACCAAAAAGTCAAAGGGGGCACGGGTATTCTCGGTGCCGTGAATGGTGGCCAGGAACCAACGGGCCGTCATCCGTTTGGGGATGCATTCAAAGTCGCATTGTGGGATGTGGATGAATCATCGGGGCAGGCATCAACGGCACTCTTCTTTCGGATCTGCAAACGTGGCCTTCCCGACCTGGGCTGTACACCCTATTTTCTGGGGCCGATTCCCTTTCTCAACTACGCCGAAAAGCAACCCATCTTCACGGGCTTGCTCGATACGCAAGGTGGCGGCACAAGTGGGGCTTCAATTCCAGTGGGGGTGATTGAACGAGCCAGGAGCCTTGGGCATTCCGGCGGCAGCATTACCCGGCGGTGATGGGGGATGGCTCGATGATGGTTCCTTGTGTGGCAGCAGTGCGGGTGATGTGGACTTCAATGCCTTGGCCAAAGCTTTCTCCCGAATCGAAGGTGGCTACAGTTCGGTGGGGAGTTTTGTCTGTGATGGCGATGGCAACTGTGGTCGTGGTCTGGGTCGTTATCAATACATGACCTACCGATCGGATGTCCGATCGCTGATCGCTAAACGTGAGGGCGGGGCCGCATTTTTGGCCAAGGTCGATGCGGGTGCGGTGATTGGCGGGGCGGAAGTTGATCGGATGTTTCCGCCCACTTCCCAAGACAGCATCTTCAAAGCTGACCAAAGTCGTAATATCCAGCAGGCGCAGCGCGAAGGCTTCTCCGGTGGCCGACTGATTGAACGGGTGGGCCAGATTCACTTCGGCGGAGCGGGTGCCCCGATCGATGGTGGGGCTTCCGACGTGCATGGGCGACTGAGCCTCAAAACCTATGGCCAGGAGTTGCGCCATAACTATGAAGCAGCGCGCCAAGGGGGGCAATCCTGCGCCGTAACCGCCGGTGACAAACCGGGACGCATTGCTCAAGTAGCACAACAGATGCGAGGCATGGACACGTCTGCGGGACCCGATGGCGGCAATCTGGCCTGTGCTTGGGCAGTGAATCAGGTACTGAAACGCTCGATTGGTAAGACGATCGGTAGCAATACCAACTATGTTCCGTCAGTGGAAGCAGCTTTACAGCAGGGTGAGGGCGTTCAGGTGAGCCGGAATAAAGCCGTTGCCGGGGACATTGTGATTGCGGGGAATCAAGCCCATATCGGTATTTGCCTGAATACGGGGTGTTCGCGGGTGTTATCGAATTCATCCTCTAGAGCCCGCTTCAGTTGGGAGTCGAATACGGACTTCGGTGGGTATTACGGTGGTCAGTCCAGTCGAGTTTATCGCGTCAAATAAAGGAGGTTCGAGATATGTTACGTCGATTTGGGATGTTGTTGTTAATCGCATTGCTGACGCTATCGGCAGTGATTTTGGCCCATCAAACTTTGCCCGATTTAGTTGCACCGGCAATGGCGAAACCAATAGTGACTCCAATTGATCCTGAAGTCGCAAAAGCCACAAGAGAAGGTCTGTTAGGCAATCAGCGCAAGGTGAAAACTCAACCGCAGATTCGCCGCACGATCGTTGAAGGCAAGTACGCGATCGCCACTTGGCAATGGGGTGAAGCCGGTGGTCAGTCGGTGTTGATGCGGCAAGGGAAGCGCTGGAAAGTGCTGACATCGGGTGGAGGTGCCGTCGATCTGGCAACCCTCAAACAGCAAGGTATTCCCCAGCAAGCCGCCGAGCAACTAATGCAAAAGGAACTTGCCGCGCAAGCCCATCGGGAAAAGGAGGGCGTATGAAATGGCATTTCTGGGCGATCGGGGGCTTCAGCCTTGTCAGCTTACCAGTGATTTTTCGATTTCCCCGCAGTGCGGCGCAGGGCCAATGGCAACCGGCCAGTCAAGTTCTATCTGCTGAGCTGCAGCTGCAAATCCGCAAGGAAAATCTGCAACCGGGTACACCAGTCGATATTGGTCAGATGCGGGTGCTAATCGTTCAGCGATCGCCCCAACCGTTTTACCTGATTGACACGCGTGTCGCTGATGCCGCGAAAGGTCCGGATGTCAATCCACTCTGTGGAGCGGATGATTGCCTGTTTCTTGGCTACCGGGCGAATCAGCGGGTACTGAATATCTATCTCAATCCCAAGTTGCCACCGAACGTCACGTTGATCCAGCCGATCGACCAAAGCCAGGCGGGACTGCCTTGCCTCCGGATTAATCAACTGGAGCAACAGAAACTCCACAGGACCAAACTCTGCTTCAACGGCAACACCTACGAAATTATGGAAACCCAAATCCTGCCGGAGGTTTATGAATAGAATGATTCAACGATTACCGCAACCGGTTCAACCTGTAGTCAGCCATTTGCACGATTCCGGCATGGACATGATATTGCTGGGAATGCTACTGCTGCTGGCGGCGATGCAATTGACCCAACGTAAAACGGGAAAGATTTCAACGGGGCGATTTGGTCAAGGTGTCGAGAAACGCGCCGCCAAGCGAACGACGAGGCAACAGCGCCAACAACGCAAAGCCCATCGAGTGGCGTTCAAAGCCGGAACGCTGAACATCCCCGATGCCCAACAGGGCATCGCCGTCTGCGGTGCTCCGAATAGCGGCAAAACCTACAGCATTATCGATCCGGTGATTCGGGATGCGATCGCCCAAGGCTTCCCGATCGCGGTGTATGACTTCAAGGGATCGCAACTCGAAGCCCATGCGGCCTATGCAGCGAGCTAGAGGCTATCAGGTACATGTATTTGCCCCAGGCTTTCCCTACACCGGCGTTTGTAATCCCCTCGATTTCGTCCGCGATGCGACCGATGCCCTGATGGCCGGACAACTGGCCGAGGTGATTTACAAAAACACGCGCCGGGGCAACCACGCCAGCGAAAATGATTTCTTCTCCAATGCAGGGCAGAAGCTGGTTGAAGCAGTGATTTTGCTGGCGAAGGTGACCGAATTTCCGGATCTGTTGATGGCCAAGAAACTGCTCAATCTACCGGGACTGGCAAAGCGGATGCGCCTGGCAGCCGCAGCCGGTCGGATTCCCGTCTGGACGATCGAAAGTTTCAGCCAGCTCATTGCCTCGGAAGAGGCCGAGAAGCAGGTGGCAGGGATTGTGGCAACAGCCCAGCGGACGTTTGATAAATTCATTAGCAAGGAGTTGATTCCCAGCTTTGTCGGCCAAACCACGATTCCCCTGGACCTGACTGGCCAACAAATTCTGTTTCTCCAAGTCGATACTCAAAAGCGGGATGTGGTTGCGCCACTACTGGCAGCGCTGCTGCATCTGATTGTGGCCCGTAACTTTGCCCGACCACGTAGCGAACCATTGGTTGTCAGCCTGGATGAGCTGCCCACCTTGCATTTAGATGATCTGCCCAAGTGGATCAATGAGTTTCGTTCCTATGGGTTTTGCCCGATTCTGGGCTATCAGAACTTCGCCCAGTTGCAGCATACCTATGGCAAGGAGTTGTCCCGCGCAATTTTCGCGGCCTGTGGGACAAAGGTATTTTTCAATCCCCGTGATGATGAAACCGCTAGTTTAGTCTCACGCTATCTCGGCGAGAAAGAAGTGCGCCTGTTCACGAAGTCCACCAGTTCGGGCATCCAGCGTAGCACCAGCCGCAATGAACAGCTTCAGAAAATGCCGCTGATGACGGTTGATGAAGTACTCAAGCTCGACCAAGGAGAATGTATTTTCATCAATCCGGCTTACAAAGGTGGGCGTGAGGCTTCGATTCCCTTGCGGCTGAACATCACGGTGCCGCCATCCGAAGTCAAAGTCCAAGCGCAAAGTGAACGACTCTGGCGCACGCTGGGGCGAGAGAGATTGATTCAGCAAATGCAAGACCAGCAAATCGCCTCGGCACAACTTGATCAAGCGGCGGCATTACGCCAGCAAGTGGCGGAGGAACTGTTTCCTCTGGAAGAGCCACCGCCAATCTATCGCGATAACTACTTTGAGACGGCAGATGACTACGTTGAATTTTAGGAGGTAATCCATGTCCTTTACGGTCAATCCGGCGGAAGCCCAAGCGATGCAGGAAGATGAGGCGCAATTACTCAACGCGATTGTCCAAACCACTCGAACCACGTTGGGCTTGCTGCATCAGTCATCGCATATTCAGCGGCCAACATCCCCGACTATTCGGATGCAGGGGCGTTTGATTTATGGCCTGGTGGGGACTCAACTGCGGAATGAACTGACACCAGAACGATTGCAAATGTTACTGGATGTGATGCAACAGCCGGTTTCTGAAGGCGTTGATCCCAAGCAGTACCAGGGCAAGACAGCGGCGATCGAGATTCGGGACGCGGGCATCATTCTGTTTCGCCAGGAGCAGGATAGCCGCATCACGGTGAATCAGTTCCAGCAGCAGCAAAGTCAGAACCATTCGCAAAGTCAGAATCGTTCCCCAGAAATCGAGCTGTAGGAGGGCAAGATGAGCCATCCCCAATTGGTTGAATATTTTACCGACTACTTCGGCAGTGGCCAGTCGTTTAAGACAATTTCCGCCGCACGGAAACAAGCGGCAACGGTATTGGATGAAGCCGTTGTACCAGGAATGGCGGTGACCAAGTTGATTGATGAGTCGATCGAAGCCGCACTGGTGCGTGTGGCGCGGTCGATTGTGGCGCAATCAACTAATACCCGTGAAGCCTACGATCGCCTAGTTGAACTGCACCAACGCCAACCGATTTTGAGCGTGCGTTCATCGACTAGCGTATTACAGCAGGCTTATAGTACGCCAATGCCGATCGCCTACGCCGCTTCGACCCTCGCCGATATTCAACCGGGTCACACGGTTTATGAACCCACAGCGGGACATGGGGCTTTGCTGATCGCATCAGGGTTGGATAATGCGACGGTCAATGAACTCAACCCGGATCGTGCGGCGGATTTGCGGGCACAGGGATTTACCGTGACGGAGCAAGATGCAACAGCCTATCTGCCAACCACAAAATTTGATCGGATTATCTGCAATCCACCGTTTGGCGTGGTGAAACAGGCCAATGGTCGCACCCAACCGTTTGACCTGCCCTTCAACCGACGCGGCACCACCCAAGTCGATCAAGCCATCGCGCTCAAAGCGCTATCAGCAATGCAGGATGATGGCAAGGCAGTCCTGATTCTGGGCGGGAAACTCAGTCAAGATGCGGAAAAGCGATCGCAGCGCTATAACAGTTTAGATAGCCGCAGTTTTTTCCGTACACTGTACGCAAATTACAACGTCACGCAACATTTTTCAGTCTGGGGGGCATTGTATATCAAGCAGGGGGCCGGATTCCCGATCGATGTGATTGTGATCGAGGGTCGGGGTCAGTCGGAACTGTATCTGCCAGCGGCGCGGGTGCCCCAGATTTTCCAGTCATTTGATGCAATCAGGGAGTTGGTACCCGATGAACGAATACAGCACATACCCCCAAATCTTTCGCCCAGCGCCGCTGGAACTCGCCAGCTTACTGATGGTGCGGGTGCCACAAACGACACGGGAATTGAGTTACAGGGTGTATTGCAATTTGCTGAGTCAGCGGATCGAGTGGCTGATTCAGCAACAGTTGGCGTCGATGAGCCAGAACCAAGTGCATCAGCAGCTGGAGCAAGCGCTGTATCACCTGAATTCGAGCCAGCAAGCCCCGCCACTGACGGACGATCCACTGTGGGCCTGGACATCGGAGTGGGCGGCAACGCTGCTGGAATACAACGACGTGCTACGGCAGAAGCTGGAACAGGAATTTCCGGTGAAGTTGGAAGAGCTGAATCCGGACCAACTGGAACAGTGGCAGAGCGCCCACGACCAGACGACACTGACCGATTGGCTGGCAATGCTGACCGAAGGGATGGTGACCGAAACGATGCTGCTGAGCGTCCTGTAACCCCGTCCGACTTGCAGGTGCCCTACGTACCACGTTCCCAGGGCAAAGTTGCCGAGACGATTATTCCCACGAATATGGCGTCAGCGGCCCAGAAAGCATTGGACAATCTGGAGCGATCGGTCGGCAATGTCGATGAATTTGTCCAGCGACGCTTGGGCTATGACTCTCAAGAACAGCTGTGGGAATATCTTTATGCCGAGCAGATTGACGCGATCGCCCTGGCGTTTCATCAACGTGACCAGGGCAATATTTTCCTGAATGGCGACCAGACGGGCAATGGCAAAGGCCGGTTTGGGGCGGCGAATCTGATTGATGCATCCCGGCAGGATTTGATTCCGGTGTTTGTCACCCAGAAGCCGAATCTCTACAACGCGATGCTGAACGATTTGGCGGATATTGGCAGGCCAAATTTTCGCGTGTTTGCCACGGACAATAATCTCAGCCTGAACCTAGATGATGGACGCCGCTTGGTGACAGGGGAGCGGCGCCGACTCAGGAAGATGAAATGCAGCGCATCATGCGAGACGGACTGGGAGCAGGATACCAGGCGATTTTTACAACCTACTCGCAGTTGCAAACGGTGAATGGCAAGGAACCCTTTCGACGCGAATTCTTCCGGGCGATCGCCCCCAATGCCGTATTCATTTTCGACGAAGCCCACGAAGCCGGTGGTGTGAGTCAGATTAATCGCTGGAAAGTAAAGGGGCCAGCCAATCGCGCCGACTTTGTGCGGGAGTTGGTCGATGATGCAGCCGGTGCCGTGTTTATGTCAGCTACGTCGATTAAGAACTCAGCAGTCGTGGACCTCTATGCCCGTCGCAGTGATGCGCAGTATGCGGTGGAGCGTATTTCTAGTTTGGAGTCGATTCTGAAGGATGGCGGCGTGCCGCTGCAGCAGATGTTCGCCACCAAGTTCGTGGCGTCGGGCCAAATGATTCGGCGGGGCCGATCGATGGCGGGAATTTCCTTTGAGGCTTCCGTGGTGCCGGTCGATCGCGATGTGGCGGAGAGCATTTCGGCGATTATGCGATCGATTAATGCCTTTGACTCAGCCAAACAGGCAGCGCTGAAGACCATCAGCAAAGAACTCAAGCGTGAAGCCAAAGCACTGGGCCAAGATAACGCGATCGGGCAAGTGGGGGCGAAATCGACAAACTTCACCTCGCTGATGCACAACGCGATCGACCAGAGTTTGCTGGCCCAGAAAGCCGAAGCGACGGTTCAAGCGGCAGTGGCGGCAATCGAACGCGGTGAGAAACCAATTATTGCCGTGGCCTCGACCATGGATGCGTTTATCGATTGGTACACGACAGAAAATGCGCTGGAAGTGGGCGATGCGGTTGAGATTACCTTTGGCGATGTGCTGGATCGCTATCTGGAGCGATCACGCGATATTTTGGTGAGCAATCATGAAGGCATTCAAACCCGCCAACGACTGACCGATGAGCAACTCGGGGAAGTCGGGGTTGCCGCCTACGCCGAAGTTGTTGACTTGATTGAAGGAGACGGATTTATCGACAATTCCGCTTGAGTTCAATCGATTACATCAAGTGGCGGCTGACCCAGGCAGGCTATCGGGTGGATGAGATTACCGGGCGCAACAATATTATCGAATATAGCGAAATGGGTTTGACGGCTTACGGTCTACGTCCGAGTCGCGAAGTCAGTCCCCAAGGCAAAATCAACATCGTCAATCGGTTCAATAATGGCGAATTGGATGTGGTGATTTTGAATCGATCCGGGGCCACGGGGATTAGTCTGCATGCTTCCGAACGGGTGCAAGACCAACGGCCCCGGCATATGATTGTGGCCCAAGCCGAGCGCGATGTGAATCAAGTGATGCAGATGCTGGGCCGGGCCAATCGCTTTGGGCAAGTGAATAAGCCGCGCTTTACCTTGCTGATGAGTGACTTGCCAGCAGAGAAACGGCTGGGGGCCTTGCTAGCGAAGAAGCTGGCCGAGCTGAATGCGAATGTGACGGCAGCGCGGGAATCAGAGCTTTCAGTCGCGAGTGTCGTGGACTTTATGAATGTCTACGGCGAGGAGATTGTCACTGAGATTTTGCAGGAGGATTTTGAGCTGCAGGCAAAGCTGGGTTATCCACTGAATGGCAGTAGCAATGACTCGGAGATTGCGCTTATTAGCCGGGTGACGGGGCGGATTCCTTTGCTGACAATTCAAGAACAGGAAGAGTTGTACAGCTTGATTGAGTCGGAGACGTTGGACTTGATCGCCCAGAAGGAAGCGATGGGTGAGAGTGTTTTGCGGGCGGACCAGTTGGATTTGGATGCACGGACAGTCGCCCGGATGGAAGTGATTCCGGATGAGAGTGGCGTGGTGAGCGAGTTTACGGGGCCGGTTTGTTTGGAAATCGTCGATGCGAAGGTGCCGATTAAGCCGATGACGCAGCTACAGGTGATTAATGCGGTGCGGGAGAATCTGGGTTTAGCGGCAGTGGATTCAGTTGATGAACATGATTTTGATGCGGTTGCGACGATCGCCCAGCAGCAAGCACAAGCAACGATCGATGAAGTCGAACAAGCCACGCAGGTATACCGCGATCGAGCATCGGCTACAGTCAAGAGTGACGTGGCCCTCGATAAGCTACACAGCCGGTTAGATGACCAATTGACCCACTTACGCCATACCCTTACGGCCACCGCCCCTGGAACACCGGTGCAAGTCATCTCCCCGGAAGGCAATATTGTCTATGGTGTGGTGTCGCGGATTGTCCAGAAGGGACAGAGTGGCAGTCCCGCCGCCCCGACCAATTGGAAAGCGCAGGTGTTGATTGACCATCGATCGCGCCAGTTGATGATTCCGCTGTCAAAGTTCAACCGAGGAACGGATGAAACGACCACGCGGGTGACTCCCCAGGAGCGGAACTGGAGTGGTGAGGCTATCTATGAGGCGTTTGATATTCGCCAAACCCAGAACCAGCGCGGCGAGGTGCAAATCTTTACAGGCAATCCAATTAAGGCCTACGAGCGATTTCCCAAGGGCAAGTTTGTCAACTACACCAATGACCAAGGGGAGATTCTGCAAGGGTTGGTGATGCCTGCGAGTTTTGATATTCAGGCCGTGCTGCGGGATGAGCCGGTAGTGTTCCATCAACCGGAGCAGGTGAAGAATTTTTTGACCGATGTGACGCATTATCTTGGAGCAGTCAAAACGCTGGATGAACTGCTGACCGTGAAGACGCAAGCCGGTGCAAGATTCGGCGATCGGGGTGCATCAGGATTCGTGCTGCAAACGGTCAAGTCGGGGGCAGGGGACCAGTATTCTCTAGATGCCGACATCATCGCGGCGGCCGGGGCCGAGTTTTATTCGGTCAGCGATCGGATGGAATGTGTGGTGCCGGAAGACCGGATTGATGCGGTGTTGCAGGTCGTTATGCAGGACCGCCACTGGGCGTTAGCGGCCTTTGACTTTAAGGACCAGGCGCGCAGTTTTCTGGGTCTGCAGTTGCCGGAGTTTCAGGCGGTTGAGAGCGCTACGCCGGAACCGATCCAATCGAAAGTTGTGAGTCGAGAACCGAGCGATCGAGTACTTTCATCATCACGGCAAACTGGCCAAGCGGAGAAGAATGTGGCGCGCTTGCTGGAGCAGGCCGAATTAGCTGCAGCGGTGATGGCTGACCCAGAGTTTTATCTAAAAGTAGGGAATGAGCCCTATATCCCGCTGACGATCGAGCGCCATGAGGCGGATTTACATTTCATTCACTGGCTGGAAGATGGTCAGGGTGACTTGTTCATTGATTCGGAAATGATTTTTGAGCTGAATCCGCAAGGGGAGCTGAGTTTGCGAGAAGTGGCGGTGCAGAATCCGTTGATGGGCGGTGAGCAGCGGGATTATGACCGCAATTTTGCCACGTTATTCTCACGCAATATGTTGGAGCAAGGGTTTGCAGAAGCTGTTCAAGAGTTGGCATCCGTCCCGGTCGAAATCGAAATCACCTATGAGGTGCCGCCGAGTTGGCAACGAATTGACCGATCGACGCTACAACCGGGGGCCGCTGCCTATCTTCAACTCAAGGACCAATATCCTGACTCACTGGTGTTGCAGCCAACGGTATCGGGCGAGTTTTACCGCGCTTGTTTTGAGGATGCAGAAATCATTGCGCGGGAACTGGACTTGGTGCTGGTGCATCAGGATTTGGGTGATGTCGCAGGGCGTTCTCCCGTGCTGCTGTTGCCACATCGATCCGGGGCGATGCAGCGATTTGTCAGTCACCTGGAGCAGCAAGGCTACAGCGTTGTCGTGGATGAAGGGCCGACGATCGAAGTCGCCACCCCCAAGTCAGTTGCCACGATTAGTCCAACGGTAATTGAGCAGGCGCGCGATCGAGATTTAGAAACGGTGGCAGAACAACTGGGCTTGCAACGTGACCCACATGATAAGCATAAGTGGCGGGATGCGCAGCACATTATCAGCATCAATCACGGGCAGTTTTATGATTGGCTGGCCGATCGGGGCAGTGGCGGCGCGATCGACTTGGTGATGCATGTTCAGGATTGTGATTTTAAGGCAGCCGTCGAGTGGCTTTCAGGTCAGTCATTGACCGCGTATCGGTTCAGCCAATGGCAACGCATCGACTGCGAACTTTAGAACTGCCAGCAAGTTGAGGAGAATCACTGGGGAACGGTACGGCAATACTTGCTGGATACCCGTGGGTTGCCAGGCGATTTGATTGACCAGTTGCATGATGATGGGTTGCTCTATGCCGATCGACAGGCGAATGCGGTTTTCCTGCGTCATACCTTGCAGCATGATGGCGCTGTTTGGTCACGGGGCCAGCCGACGGGAGCCAGTTTGCGGGGGACAACCGCACAATCATTTCATGGTTTGGCTCCAGGGTCCGATCGGGCGGCGGGTTGGTTTTGGTTGCAGCAGGGGGAGGGGGAAGTAAAACGGGTGGTGCTGGTGGAAAGCGCGATCGATGCCTTATCGTTGGCCACGTTAGAACGGGAGAAACTGACGCAATTAGAGACAACGGTGTATCTCTCAACCGATGGGAGCGGGGCGATTCCGGTGAATGCGTTGCAGTCGCTGGTGGCGAGTGAGGGCAAAGTGCTGGTCGCGTTTGACGCGGATCAGGCGGGGGAAAAGATGGCGTGGCGGGTAGCGGCGGACGTGCTGGGGGTAAGGCGGATGGTGCCTGCGGTGGGAAAAGATTGGAACGATCGACTATTGACAGAGCTTCATCCAGAGTTGGAGCAGGAGTCGCAGCCCGATCGGCAGACCTTTAAAGCATTGTGGAAATGGTATCGAGTGGCCGCAGAGCTCGGTCATCCAGAGCCTTATCTCAAGCGAATTACAGCGGTGGCAAGGGATGTGGCAGATGGACAGACATTATCCACAAAAGCATATATGGCGATGAATCAGGATGCGCAAAGGCAAAAACTTCAAACAAATATTGCGCCGAATGAGATCGCCGAATCAGGAAATTACGCACTTCCACCAAAACGCGAATCCTTGCAGGCACTTTAATCCAGGCTGAAAATCCCTAAGGCAACCCAAAATTCTCTAGCACGGAGCTGTAGTGAAGAATTT
The DNA here is from genome assembly GCA_963704065.1 of uncultured cyanobacterium. Classification (GTDB taxonomy): domain Bacteria; phylum Cyanobacteriota; class Cyanobacteriia; order Leptolyngbyales; family Leptolyngbyaceae; genus Romeriopsis. The sequence continues at coordinate 13,626 of CAVPGX010000006.1, forward strand.
AGCTCAAGCCGCGTTGCGGTGGCACGCCCAATCGCTGTTTTCCCAATGATTTGATAGGGCGGATAGGGTTGCTTCTCAAAATGCTCAGACCATATATGCCGTCGTGGGTTGAATAATGGTGCGATGGCTTGAGTCAGCGGATCAATACCATCCAGATGATTGGACTTACGCAGATTGCAAATGCGACATGACAAGGCCAGATTGTCGAGTTCGTCAGAACCATTTTTGGCGCGTGGAATGATGTGCTCTACTTCAAAGGCCATATTGGAGATAATTTCCGGTGCATGGCAATATTCACAAACCCGACCGGCTCTGGCAGCGACGATCGCATACTGAGGGTGCATGGTTACCTCTGGATATACCGCTAAGCGCCAAGCTGACGCTGCTGCAATAATCGCTGTGATCGCTGGATATTCGCTGCCATTTCGACCGCTACAAGCGCCTCTAATTCAGTTTGAAGGGTGGGTGCCAATTGCTTCCCCTGGGCGATCGCCGCTTGAAATTGATCCATCAGTTCGCGCAGACGCTGCTGTTGTGCGGCCGTAAATAAGTCATCCGGCTGAAATCGTTGGAGAATGACCAGTGTTTCACCGACCGCTTCAGCCGTCGTCCCCAGTTCAGCTTCGAGCGTATCCAGCGCTTGGCCTGGAGTTTGGCCAGTGGCTTGATGCTTCCCACAGATGGCACGGTAAAGTTGCTGGTTTGCAGTGGATTCTGGCAGGATGGCAATCGTTTGCATCGGTAATGCTTCACACGGTGTTTGTGCCTATTGTAGCGGTTTTGACCAATCTCCCCCAGCTGGATGAGTAGAAAATTGAGACCTACCGTAGTTGGCTGTGGATGCGGCGTCGATTGCAACAGCTATGGTTCTAACTCATTGCGATGCCCCGGTTCCGCGATCGGGGCTTTGACTGCAACCGTTGCTGAATCGCCATTTGATGCATCACTTGCAAATCCTCCAGCCAATCACGCTGCCCGGACTGCTGACACCGCACCGCTGGTAACGCCCGCTGCGCCTGCTCCCGCAACCGATCGCCCCCCGCATCCCGATTCACCATCACCACGACCTGCTTCGCCCCAAACCCCTGCAAATACTCGATCGGCAACGCCCCATCCGCCGACAAATACAGCGTCCGCACTGGCGGTTCTGGCTGCATCAGCCCGATCGCCAACACATCGATCGGGGTTTGCCCCACAACCACCCGTTGCACCGCATCATCCGCCTGTCCACCCCGCAACCAGTAAAACCGTCCCTTTGCCCGATCGGAACCCAACATCGTCCCACTGAACCCACCTTCACGCAGCCGATACGCTCCTGTTATTTCTCGCGTCTGCAAATCCCGCTGTATGAAGATCATCGCCCCATCCGGATCGGCATACAGCAACCCCTGCGCATGAAGCTGGTCCAGCAACTTTCCCGGTAGCTGCCGCGACACCAAATCGGCCCGCACGATCGGCCATTGTTGCGCGGACGCAACTGGCGCGACAAAGCGAGGATTTTTCCGATTGTACGATCGCCTCGGCAGATTCACGAATCGCCATTTGCACTGCTGTCTCCCCAAACCGATCGGCCAACCAAGCCACCGCTGACTTGAAGTCGGATTGATTCACATGCATGACCAAATCGATCGCCCCACCGCCCCCGCGCCGCTGCGACTCATGCCAGTCATAAAACTGCGTGCCATTAATCCGAATCTGATGCCGCTCATGTCGCCAAGACGGCTGTACAAATTCCAGACATAATGCCGCCGCGACTTCCTCTAAGGGCAGCGATCGAACCGGGTCAACCAACGCCTCATATTTCGCTTTCCAAGTTGCCGCTGTCGTCTGTTGCACGGCCAGTTGCTGTCGCAATGCCTGCCTTTCCTGGTTACGCTGTTCTAACGTTTGCGCCAGTGCTGCCGCCTGCTGTTGCAGCTGTTGATGTTCTCGTTCTAAGCGAGCCCGATCGGCTAACTGCACCCGCACCATTTCCTGATCCAAATCAGCAGCTAACGGACGCTGCATTGCGGCATACCAATCCTGCACGGCTTGATGTTGGGCCTGACTCCCTTTTAACCCTCGCTCCAGACCCAAATGCGCTACCGCCGTCCAAGCCCGATCTTGCAATTCTGATAGCTGCTGAACGCTGGCCGCCATAGAGTTGGTAATAACTCAGTTTGCCCGTGCGCCGTCAGCGGCACCACCACCGCATGAATATGGGGCGTCGATTCATCCAAATGACATTCCGCTCGCAGTATCCGCGATGCGCCAAACTCCTGCAACAAAAAGGCCAATTCGCTGCTAACCAAACGGCAAATCGATTCACCATCCCAATCGGCGCTTGCCGTTGGTCATCGAGTCGAAAGTATTCGGGGCTGGCTGAGATGAACACATCGATCGCCAACACCGCATTCTTGCGAATCTTCTGAGGGCCAATGCGTTCCTGTGCCATTTCCACCAACGGTCGATCAGCCATCGCCCAGAAACACGAAATTTTCAGGTGTGCGATCGGGGTCAGCATTCGGCGTTGGACGCGTGCGGCAATTATGGTGTTCAGCACCGGCGATCGCCGCGAAACTCTTCAACTTACTCATCCGTAAGATTGCTTTACCAGCCATCGTTTCCTCCGACAGGTTTAGGGCACAATTTCAGGCTTCACTCAGACACAATTCCGGAGTGAGTCCTGTTTTTTGATTACGCAGCCGATCAAACGGATATGGCGAAAACGCCCAAAGATGAAAATGGAAAACGCGCAGAGATGAAAATGGAAAACGCCCAAAGATGGATCGCAGTAGCCAAACTAATTATCGAAACGATTACTCGATCGTATATCCGATTCAGACCAATAGCTTTAGCCTAGCATAGGCAAATAAAATACGAATAAATTATGCGTCAATAAACCCAGCTTATTGGATTTGTAAAACGATCATCAAAACGATTAGCTGCACCGATACGTAGTGAATCGAAAACGCATTTGTTTAGAAATTGTTTATGTTTCACCCGTGATGTCGTTGCTAAGGTGAAGCCATCGAGTCGGGAGTTCGAAAACGAATTGTGATATGGCATTGATGAGGTTTGACGATGGTTAACCAGTCGTCAGGAAAACGGTTGCATATCCAGCCGCAGCAGTTCGATGCGCTGCGCTCCACGCTGGAAACCAAAACGCCGCCGAAAACCCAAACCGTGTTTTCGGTAAAACAGGTTGTGGCCCGTCTGCATGACGCCCTGACCCAGTCTTTGGAAAACCACTACAGCTTTGATGAACTGGCCCTGATTCTCCAGACCAGTTTAGTCGAGCTAAATATTACGGACGAGCTGTTCAATATCAAAGGCAGTACGCTCAAACAATATTACCTGGAGGTAAAACGCGAGCAGCAATCAGCCCGCCCCGCGAAAACGCCAATCCGCCCGTCGTAAAAACGCATCAACTGGCAAATCGAAAACGCCAAAATCGGCAACTGAAAAACGCGATCGAGGACCGCGATCGGAGACCGTCGAAAACCCGATCGAAAAACGCCTGCCTAGTCCCCCATCGACTGCCATTGAGTTGGCTTACTAGCCGAGATAAAACGCATCATCATGAGGTTGAAATATGGCCGCAACGACATCCAAGAAAACGGCATCTAAAACGCCCAACAAGCACGATCTAAAATCAAAACTGCGCATCCATTTCGCCGATGGCAATAAAGGTGGCGTCGGCAAATCTTTTCTCGCCCGGACACTCTACCAATATTGTCTCGATCGAGCAATCCCAGTCATCGGCGTCGAAGCCGATATTGATAGCCCTGACTTCAAAGGCATTTATCAAACGGCAGCGGTTTCGCGCTTCTCGGAAGATGAGATTCTACTGAATCAGGCCAACGACATTTTTAACTGGACGATCGAGGAACAGAAAACCCTGGTCGTTAATCTCCCCGCGACGGTCCATAAAGCCTTTGGATTGTGGCTGCATAATTACAACATCCTGGACCTGGCGAAAACCGCAAACGTGGAATTGGTGAAATGGTTTGTCTGCACCGGCGAATACGATTCGATCAAGTCCTTGGGTGTATCGCTGAAAACGTTTGGAGCGACCATTCCCCATATCGTCGTCAAGAATCTCAAATACAGCGAATGGGGATGCTTCGATCGCGATACCGAAATCCAGGAACTGATCGCCCAATCCCACTGCCCGGTGATTACGCTGCCCAAACTACCATTGCAAATTGCCAATACCCTGCTCCAGCAACGACTGACCTTTGAGGATGCATTGCAGTATCGGGCTTCCGGCTTTGGCCTGGTCCAACAGTCCGCCGTGCGGGGTTACCTGAATCAAGCCTATGCGGCATTTGAATCGACCGGGAGACTGCGCTAAATGAGTGGCAATGCGCATCCACCAAACCCCATTTACCGACAGTTGAATCACCCGAGGTGGCCCGGCGCAAGTTAGCGGCCCAGTTAGGGCTCGAAGCCGACGACCCATTGCTGCTGCTGGTGCAAGCCAATGCCAACCTGGAGGAGAAAGTTGAGCTATGGAGTACCGCAATTCTCGAATTGGCCGCCCTCGCCAAACAACAGAATCAGACGATGCAGGAGACCAGTCAAAACTCGCTCAAGTTAATGCATGCATTGCAGTCCTCCGCGACTGGAATCAGCGCCGTTAACACCACTAATCAAACAATTGGACAGTTCCTGCAGTCGTTTGAACGCCGCACAGGAAAGGCTCGCGCAGCAAGATTGGACCCAGGTATTCCAGCAGACCCTCACCCCAATCATCGCCGAACTCCAACGATCGACCAGTCAGCCACCAGCGCCATCAGAAAGCGATCGGGAATATTAGCCACCACAAATGGCTGTGGGGTGCGGTGTTGGTGCAGTGGGTGACGACGCTACTGTTTATTGGCAGTGGTTGGCAATGGCAGGGGCAATTATTGACGTATCAGCAGGCGTTGTATCAACGATCGGTTTGGACGATACAGAAGCTCGAGCGAATGGAAAAGGTTTTGGGAGTGCAATCCCAGTAACCAACCCATGGAATTGATCGCAAATTCTGAGCCAAATTGGAACGGCTAAATATCGCTTTTCCCAGTAATCGTTCGCATCATCATAATCACTAACATCATTGTCAGAATGTCGATTGCCGCCAATGAATTGATCGCGTTTCTGCCTCGTTTTTACCTCACCATTTCCTCAGCAGATCGCACGCATAGAATGTATCCAAATTTACTTTCTTGATTCAGGTTCGATATTCAAAAAAATCTTTTTTCTTGGATTTCTAGCACTCATTGATTAACGTACCTAACGCGTGTCGCAAATTGCCATCACGTGATAAAACTTTTGCTTAGCAGCACTTATAGCGGCTTTTATGTTTATCTCAATGTACTTCGAAGCAGATTGTCTTGCAGATGATGTGACTTTTCTACTTCTGTGATGTCTCAGTATTGATATGCTTTTTAGGTTGTCATATTTGTTTCTCATTCGCTATAACGTAGACAAGGTTCGTCAGGGTGCTCGACCAAATTCTCTGTTCGACAACACACACATTTGTGATTGAAGGCCTTACAGAGTTTTCGCAGTTGCAGTTTCAGATTCGTCAGGGTGTATCGATCGATTCAGGGCTGTATGGCTTGGTTGGCTGGGGATTTGAATCAACCCAGCTAGACCAACCCAGCCGATGGTGAATTGAACAAATCTTGGAGGCAATTTGCATGCTCCGATCAAGTCCCGATTATGCCGATGACCAGTCCAGGTTCAGGCACCTGCAATCCCCAAAATGTCATGTGGTGCACCAATCTAAGCCAGCGGCGCCGATCAGCGTTCCATCCGGATATAGTATTCGTGGCATCACGCGGTGACGGCGACCGATCGCCGTTAACCATCAGTTACAGCATGATACGCGGCGATTAGCGACACCCGAACAGTCAAACCGATGCAAGTCCGAGCAATCGAACAAAACCAATTCGATTTAATAAACCGTGAAACAACATGAGACTAATGAATCGTCAAACTGACTTGAGCAGTCGTTAGTTAAATCACAAATTGTACGCGAACGAATTACAGACACCAGGAACATCATGACCCTTGAATGTGCGCCTGACCTGGCTAGTCAGCGATTCATTGCCTGAACCATGCATCACCTGAATATTCACCACTTGAAAGATTGACTGTCTAGCACATCAATTTTTCGATCCAGCACCAGCGCGATCGCCGAGGGATAGAACCCGGCAAAATTAAGTAGATGGGTCTAATTAAACTTAAGACGTTTTCAGGCTGGGCGGCGGTTTCAGCTTGACGGGTTTTACATTTAATTCACCATGTCTACTTACTGCAGCAGTTCCGATGGGAACCCAGTTTTCGCTGCCAATTCGCCATCCGCGATCCGGTGCGTGCTGGCAAATAACCGAGGAATTACACAATGTCACAAAGCATGAACCGTGCCGGGTTTGATATCCGGCACCATATTGGGCTTGATAAATCCGACCGCACGGCTTGTCCGGCTTGTCATTCAGGATGGTAAACGCCAACAGAAAAATCTCAGTGTGAATCGCAATACCGGTGCTTACCGCTGCTGGCGCGGTTGCACCACCACCGCAATTCGGGCCGCAATCGGGCATCCGAAAGGTCATGCCACACCAGCCGTCACGCACCGATCAAACACAAAACCCATCACCATTTCCGACCAAGCGGTGCGTCAAGCGCAAGCGCAGTTAACGGCAATCGATCGATGCTCTTGAACTGGCTACAGGACGCGGCTTTACCGACGAAATGATTCGCCACTATCGTCTCGGGTTTAGCCATTGGCAGAAGACGCATCCCGCGATCGCCATTCACATTCCGGTGCCACAGTCGGATCAGTTCTACCGCAAACGCCGCATCGCACCGTGGCTCGATCATGATTTGCCCAAGTGGAGTCAGGCGGGTGTGCCCAATACGATCTTCTACACCCATTTACCGCAACAGCCGGTGGCGACTTGGTTCTGCGAAGGCGAGTGGGATGCCATGCGGTTAGGTTGGCTGGCCCATCAGCAAAATCAATCGATCGCGGTCTGCTGCTCTACTGCTGGTTGTGGCGCGATTCCACCAATTGACCAACTTAATCAACTACCCGGAGAAGTCATCATTTGGTTCGATCGGAATGACACTCCGACTAAACAGGGCACGATTCCCGGTGATGAGGGTGCCAAGAAGTTAGCGATCGCTCTCGCCGATCGCGGCAAAATTGCGCAAGTGCCGATGCCGGATGATTGCCAGGTGAACGGTTGGGATGTTTCCAATGCCTTGGATGCCGGATTTACTTGGGCTGACTTTGAACAGGCGGCTGCAGTCGCGATCGCACCAGAAATGACCGCGCCCGTCGATCAGCTGGAACATCGACTGTCAGAGATTCTCGAACAAGCCAAATCACCCTTCCACCAGGAATTCGCACTGATTGATTTAGCCAAAGAGCTGGGTCTGCCCTATCGGGAAGTGGCGAGCCTGGCCAAGTCGCTCAAACAATCCCACGATACCCAAGCTGACCAAGTCAATGCGGCCGCACGATTACGATCGCTGCTGACCACACAACCCGCCCCACTCAATTTATCCCGTTACCTCGAACCACGATTTGCCGAAGTTCTACTCAAAACCGCGCGCGCCATGCCCACGGCTCCAGAGTTTCTCTTTACCACCCTGCTCTCGACGGCGGCCAGTCGCATTGGCACATCGGCCCAAATCGTGATCAAACCCAGTGCCAATTACAAACAGCCGATGGTGATCTGGAGCGCGATCGTCGCCCAATCTGGCAGTATGAAAACCCCGGCCCAACGGGTCATCATTGAGCCGTTAATGAGCTTGGAAAAAGCCGCCTATGCCCGCTATCAAGCCGATTTAGAAGACTACGAAATGCGCAAAGCGGCGGGTGAGTCGGTCCAGAAACCCCTACGGCAACGCTATCTGACCAAAGACTCCACGGTTGAAACCCTGCAACGGCTTCACGGTGAAAATCCTCGCGGCCTCCTGTACTACCGCGATGAATTAGCCGGGGCGATCAAAGTCCGCAACCAATATCGCCGCGGTTATGGTGCCGATGAGGAAATCGAACTTGACCAGTGGAATGGGGCGGCTGTGTTAGTCGATCGAGCGGAGAAATCGGTCTGTTTACCCCAATCATCGATCTGTCGGACTGGCGCAATTCAGTGGGAAGTCCTGGGTGAACTGATGGGCGATCATCGCGATACCAATGGCGCTTGGAGTCGCTGGCTATTTTGCGCCGCCGATGCCCCGACACGCTATCTCAATCTCGATCAACAGCCAGAGACCGGCATTAGCGAAGCCCTGCATTGGCTGTACACAAAATTAGAACAGCACCCACCCCAGGACTATTTCCTTTCCCCCGCTGCTGGCAAGTTATTCGAAACCTGGCAGCATCAGTTAGTCGATGCCCAACAGGCAGAAACGCTACCGGGACTGGGCTTTGTCTATCCCAAGCTAGAAGCCTATACGGCGCGTCTAGCTTTGTGGCTGCACATTGTCAATGCCGTGCTCCGGCAACAGCAACCGACACAACTAATCGACGACGCCACGATGGAACAGGCGATCGAACTGGCCGCCTATTATCTTTGGCAACATCGGCTGATTCATACCCATAATTCGCCCGCTGCCGGATTGGCCGCAACGGCGCTGAAAATCCAGAAATATGTCGAGCGGGTGGGTGAAGTTACGGCGTCCAATCTCAAAAGTGGGGTGCGGGCCCTGCGCAGTATGGCGACAGTCACAAATTCGCCAACTGATGCAAACGTTAGCGAATGCCGGATATGGCCGGGTCCAAGGGGAAGGTACGGCGATGCAATATATGGCAGCACCACGACCCGAACCACCGCCAGAAATTGACACAATTGACCCCGAATTGACAGTCACGTCAACCGCTGAAACAGCCGTACCGACTACCATTCGAACAACCGATTGACACAATTGACGCAATCGACACCCAGCCACCCCCATCGTCGTCTGACTCAACCCCATCAGCCACCTATCCACGTGGGGCGAAAGTCGAAGTTTGGCGCGATGGTAACTGGTTGCCGGCCAAATATCTCTGTAGCGTGATCAATTCTGTGCTTTCACACATCACCCAAAAACTCGATGACGGCCATCTGGTGGAACTACAACACGATCCATTTCCACCGCACCGTGTCGCCAACGCGGATCTCAGACGAACGAGCCGCAGCGGTCCTGACCGGCCACAACTGGCCTAAAATATCGCGAAAATATTCAAGTAATTTCGACCAGATTCGATTTTCCATTCGTCAGTAAAAGGGACATGGATCCCGGTGAGCATTTTCAGCATGTCTTCAAAGGGATACTGACGAATTGGATTCAACGTGAGCTGAATCGATCGTCGCGAGCCTTGGAGCATGAGTATTGGTGCGATCACGCGATGCGCCGCTTGGATTCAAGCCGAGGAGTCGGTCGGTCCGATCACAAACCACTGGAAACCATACTAAACCTGCAGAATTTAGCCTCTACTGGGCGAAGACCCATCAGCAACAAATTAATCCGAATCCACCGATCGCACTACCCGGTTAGATGGCCGGTGGGCTCGAAATAAACTACCTTGCGGACCTTGTTGTCGAGTCGCTGGATACGAGTGCAGTAGAAGCGGTTTACCAAGACGGGGGCGGTGCGCCCTATCTCTCAAAGATGATGTTACGGCTGCTGTTTGACGCCTATACCAAAGGCATCTTTAGCCGTCGCACGATCGAGAAAGACACCAGCTGCCATGGAGGTGAAGGAGTCATGCAAATTACGTTTCTGACCACCGATGAATGCTGCGAACTCCTTCGCTGTGAGCGTGACAAACTGAAGTCGTTGCGTCAGGAATGGATCAGCGGCGTGCATTACACGAAGTTAGCCAAAGGGCCGACGGCACCTGTTCGCTACATCAAGGAAATGATTCTGGATTGGACGCTCAACCAAGACGATCCTGATGCGCATCAACGCGCAATTGAACTGTTTCGACGGTCATTGCCATCTGGCAAGCGCCGATCCTTCCCGTAACTCAACCGAATCGGGCCGCTCAGCCAGCTGTGAAGCATGCTTTGTGAGGGGCAACGGTCACCATCAAAATAAATCCGGTGCTTGGGGGTGACTTTTAATCAATCCAGCATAGTGCTTGTAAAGCGTTTCTAGTTCGTGCCCCGTGATCGCAGAAACCTCGACCGGGCTCAAACCCGATTCCAACGCATGACTGATAAACGTGTGACGGGTATTGTAGGGCGTGCGATAGTTGGCAATCCCGCACTGCTTGAGCATGCTGCGCCAGCCCCGACCATCACGGGAGAAGTTGTGTTCGTTGATCGGTCCACCCCGAGGCCCTGGAAACACGAGATCTTCTGGCTCAACGTTCGGTGGCTTTCGTGCCCGCAGCATTTCAGCCGTGTTGGCCGATAGCTTGACTTCCCGCGCCTTGCTCGTCTTCGTGTCTTTGAACTGTCCGTGCGTGTGGGACTCCCCAATCCAGACCACGGTGCAATCGGCATTCAAGTGGCGCCACCGTAATCCGTTCGCCTCACCCGTCCGACAGCCCGTTTGAAACTTAAACTGGATGTAATCCGCATAGTGATTGTAATAAGGGCTTTCCCGGAAGGCTTGGATGATGGCCCGCACTTCCGTCCTGGTAAAAGGCTGCACCTTTTGCTTCGGGCCCACCCGAACTTTAATCTCCGCCCAAGGATTGTCGGTCACCAAATCCTGTTCCATTCCCCAAGCCCAAGCCGCCTTGAGCGAGCTCAAACGCTCTTTGGTCGTGATGGGCTCCAGGTTCTCGCGCAGCCAGTCAATGAAGGCATGGGCATTGCCCGCCGTCACCGGTCGATCACCGTAATATTCCCGCAGCCAGGGCTGCAGCGCCCGATACTTCTCCAAACTGCGTGCCTGAATCTGCTTTGACTTGTGCTCGATAAACTTCGTCATTAATCCGACGGCGGAATGGGTGCGCCCACTTTCCCCATCCGGTCGATACTTGCGCAGTGTCGGGTCAAAGTTATCCGACAGGATATCCAACTCGATCTGAGACGCCTTTTGCTCCGCAATATGGGCATTAATCGCGTTGTACGGTAGCCCCGGGCTGAGATAGTATCGCTCACCCCGATAGCGCCAGCGAAGTTGGATCCAACCTTTCTTATCGACGATACTGACTTTGCCTTTAGGAGTTCTTTCCATGGAGATACGCACCCATTACGCACCCCTTTATACTCTAAAACCCCCATTCTTTCGTCAAGATCCGACAAGAGAAACAGAGGCTGAGTTCCTTGAGAAAACCGCCAAAAGGCCTATATTCATTAATCGGAGCGGCGGGATTTGAACCCACGACCCCCACTACCCCAAAGTGGTGCGCTACCAAACTGCGCTACGCCCCGTAAGAATCGCTCATCAAGAATAACATATCGCGCCCATCGATGAAACCTTCCCATTTTGCGTACGCAAGATTTACCAAACTTTCAGTGATCGGATCGCCGCTAATAAACCTGGTACCATATCTGCCGACCACATTCCCTCTGCTCGGCGGCCCGACTGCAAAATAAAGCGCATACTATAAGCGTCCGGATAGCCTTCTGCCTCTAACCACAGACAATCACTCTCAGCTTCCAGACTAATCGCTTCTTCATCCATCAGTTCAACCCGCATTGCCCACATCGTGTCAGACAGTTCCAATGCCAAACGGCAGAAGTCATCCAATTCGATCTGGGTTAGTTCGATCGCCCACTCATCCGTCCCAATTAATCCTTGAAATTCAACTGCTTCGGGGTCCCAGCCAATCTGCCAGCCAGGCCCTGATTTAAGCATACGCCCCATCCACACCCCCTACTTGAGCAAATCTGCGCCACCCGGCTGAGGTGCTGTTCGCGGCGGGGTAATGACTGACGTCGGCGAAGGTCCCGCGACTGGTGCGGGAGTTGGTTCTAGTGGTGACGGTTGTTGGCTCTGAGGACTCAACGCCACAATCAAAACCTGGATCAACTGATCACGCTGCCGTCGATCGAGCATTTGAATAACCGCCCGATCACCCTCCAGCGGGTTCACCTGCAACCGCTTTTGTGTCGGATATACATCACGATCGATAACCTCATTTGCCCCAAGGTAGTCAGCGATCGTATGTTTCCAGTCAAGCCGCAGGCTCTGGGGCCGACCCTTTACATAAACGTGATAACTGATCAGCCGCCCCGCAAAGGTATTATCCTGATCAACCTGCTTCGTTTCACGATCGATATAGCGATTTTCCTTGGGTAGTGTCGGCAACTGCTCATAGACCTGCATCCAAGCATCACCGACCCGCATTCGTCTCGCCTGCATTGGACTGGCCAAAACCAGCGTCAGCCCCAAAACAATGACCCCGATTTGGATCGATCGCAGTAAACCATTCATCACCGCACCTCCAAACGTAAGCAATAGGGACATAGCGGAGCCATATCCCTAACACGATTATTTCAATGGAATTACTTACTCACCGATGATTTCCGGCTGAGTCAGCTCGTCTGACATTTCAATAATTGCGCGCATCACCGGCTTCATCATTGGGTCATCCGCTGCCTCAAAATCCTCAAACCGACGACGCTTAGCGCGGTTAGCTACCTGCACCGTGATGCGATAACGATTGGATGCCGCATTGATCAGATCATCCGCACGACGCATCAACTGAGTCGTTTCCATCGGCGGACGCTTATGAATAGAACCAGATCTTGCCATAAATTTCAGAAGTTTAGGAATTGCGATCGAATGTCATCAAGCTCAGCACGCAGTTATGTGTTTGAATTCGCTCATAACTGTCTAAACCCGGAAAAGTTTGGCACAATGTGAAGAATTGATAACTTAACAAATTAGTGCTAAATTTTCAGACATTTCCACCTCTATTAATAGCGCGTTTCGACGCGACCAGCATGAAATTCTCTGTTCCACCTGTCAACGGCAATCTCTGTGCGGGTTAAATCCCCGACGGTTTGCGTGCTGATCGCTTGGGACAAGATACTGATTAGGGCTTGCCCCAGGATTCAGACCATTGATTTCGTGGACAGCCGTTCAACGGATCCAATACCGACACAAAGCCTTTACCTCTTTGAACATACATGCAGACTTTAAACGCACCAGTCTTGTCCAATGGATCCATTCAACTAAAGCAGCCATCATCTCGTTGGGTCGTCATGGGTGACAGCTTAGTTTATGGCTTTGGTGATCCGATCGGGGGTGGCTGGGTTGAGCGGTTGCGGCGGCAGTGGCTAACACCTGGTCAAGATCAATTCGTGCTGTACAACCTAGGCGTGCGTGGTGACGGTGTGCGGCAGGTTGAACTCCGACTCGAAGATGAATTTCGTACCCGCGGTGAACTGCGTAATCAGTTACCGGATTTGCTGTTACTTTCATTTGGTGTGAATGATTCGCCGCGCCTAGGGCGGCCCAATGGTCGAAATTTTTTAGCGATCGATGCGTTTAAAATCGAATTAGGCAGCCTGTTGGATCAGTCGCTGCAACTTTGTCCGGTGTTGTTTGTCGGGATGGTACCAGTGGATGAGGCCAAAATGCCGTTTCTTAACTGCCTCTACTACAACCACACCGATCAATATCGCTATAAAGAGGCAACGCGAATTGCTTGTGAAGAACGCGGCATCGCTTATTTAGACTTATTCGATCGGTGGAGAGCACGGGGCAAAGACTGGTGCTTGTCCCATTTAAGCGAAGATGGATTGCATCCGAATGCCGCTGGCTATGAATCGATCCTCCAGGATGTCCTGCACTGGCAAGAAATTCAGCAGCGGCTGGGCTAGCACCCGATGCTGCCTAAAACTCGCTAGGCTCGAGTACAGCTTCAATCAACCGATTAGGGACAAACGTTGTAAAGGATTGAGTATGACAATTTTGGTGGTCGCGACCGGTAATCCTGGCAAGTTAGCAGAGATACAAGAATACTTGATCAATGCTGATTGGGAATTGCAACTAAAGCCGCCAGAAATCGAGGTAGAGGAAACTGGCAAAACTTTTTTGGAAAACGCCTGCCTTAAAGCCTCACAAACCGCCAAAGCCACTGGCCAGTGGGCGATCGCGGATGACTCTGGGCTCTCTGTCGATGCCCTTGATGGTGCACCTGGGATTTATTCGGCACGCTACGCTGATACAGATGCAGCACGGATCAACCGTCTGCTTCGAGAACTTCAAGGTCAAGCCGATCGTCGTGCCCAGTTTGTCTGTGCGATTGCAGTGGCTCGACCGGATGGCACGATCGCCATTCAGGAGGAAGGCATCTGTTGCGGTGAAATTCTCAAGGCCCGCCACGGTGAAGGGGGCTTCGGCTATGATCCAATTTTTTATGTTCCAGCAGAAAAGCAGACTTTTGCCGAGATGACTTCAGAGCTCAAACATCGAATTAGTCACCGCGGCTGCGCCTTCGCACTCGTGCTTCCGCGACTGCGAGCATTACAGAAAGAAATTGGCATCGCCTAAAACGCACTGTGACCAGAATTTTTACGACCAGAATTTCTAGAGTGGCAACTGTTTGAGCGATCGGCAGTCTACTTCAGAAAGACGCTCACCAGCCAAAGAATGACAAAGCTGATCCAGGTCGCGACCAATGGCAGCGTTAGACCCGGCACTTGGGTGATCAGTATCTTCGCTAATGCCAAACCCAGCATATACCCCAGCATCAAGCCGCCAAAACTAAATAGAATCGCACGTAAAATCCGCTTTTCTTTGCGATAAACAAAAAATAGCGCTGTGCCTGTCCCAATTCCAACCCAGGTCTGCAAATCCCCGGGCCTTTGGCCAAAGCCAAGCGTAAGACCAATCAGCGCAACGTAGGCAACTGTTGGTGCAGCCCAATCCCATAGTTCCGGAGACGCGGAAAACTTATTGTCCCAAGTTGGCATGGAAAACGCTGGCTTTGCCGCCATCTTGGGCTTCGTTACCTTGTTTTCAGCAAACCTGACGCCATCAGGTACGGCAATCTTGCCTTCCTGTCGCAGTCGCAGTCGTTCCATGAGTAAAGCATCGTAGGCCTTTTCAATCTCTTGCAGCCGCTGGGCATCCTCAGCATACTCGTGCAACAGCTGTGTTCGAGCTGACTGAATGTCCTCGAAGCTAGCGTCTGCCGCAACCCCCAATGTTTCGTAATAACTTTGACTGCTCATGCCTCACCACTTTACTGACGCCCGACCAGGTTGTACTGCTTCCAAATTAACGTAGGCAAGCATGGATTCACAACCCTAATTATTGGAACGGTTGAGAGATTTTACAACACTTGTTCAATTGTCTCATAGTCGGCCGCAGCCGTTGCGAGTTGTGTGATGCTCCTTCCTCGCTCATACCGCGAGCGTCTCATCAATTTTGGTGCACGTTACCCCGATTTTGGGCACGTTATGGACATGAGAACCAGCATCGACCATCAGCAGTTACAAAAAGCGATATAAGAAAAGCGCGATTATCCGTTCAGCCTAAGGCATACTACTATTTGCTGATGTTCTGTGCTCTGTCTAGTTTTAATAAGTTCTATTCCCCGCAAGAACCGTTGACATATGTCTCAAAATAAAATCCTTGTCGTTGATGACGACCAATCGATCCGGAATCTCATTCAACGATTTCTCTCAAAACAAGACTACCAAGTCGAATCAGCTGAAGATGGCAAGGCTGCTTTAGCCAGTTTTGAGCAGTTCAATCCGGATTTAGTGATTTTAGATGTCAACTTGCCGGATATGAATGGCTATGTACTTTGTCAAACAATGCAAAGCCGTACAGGTGTCTTTGTCCTACTTTTGACTAGCCGAACAGACGAAGCAGACAAGATTCGGGGATTTAGCCAAGGCGCTGACGACTATATCACTAAGCCGTTCAGTCTGGTGGAGCTGGGTGCGCGTGTGGGGGCAATTTTAAAGCGGCAGCGCACTGTGACGACTACCGAGCAACAATGTTTGACTTTTGGTAAGCTGACGATTGATCCTGTCCGACGCGAGGTGAAATTTGAAAGTGAATTGATTCCACTGACGGCGCTGGAATTCGACCTTTTGCACTTCCTCGCCAGCCATCCTGGACGTGTCTGGCGCCGCGCTGAACTCATCCAACAAGTCTGGGATTATGAATATGTGGGGGATCAGCGGGTTGTTGATGTACACATCGGCCAGATTCGGAAGAAAATCGAAATCGATACGAGCCAACCGGCTCTGATTCAAACTGTGCGTGGGGTAGGATACAAGTTTGAGTCACCCGAGATTTCTAAGACTCCTGATGGAGCAGAGGACAGCTAAGGTTTACACCTGAACTGACTGAGCATACTTGGTCTCCCTTGTTCAAAGCGCCTGCCGAAAAATCATACCTGTTTCAGTACCGTATAGGAATGCCATTGGACTCAGAACAGCCAGACTGAGGCCGTTGCTCGCTAAATTCAGCATGGCCACTTGCGGTTGATCCGAGGCCAGAGACCATACACGAATTGCCCGATCGGCCCCAGTTGTGACTAAGCGATTATCTGAGAGCCAGCATAGCGATCGCACAGGGCCAGCATGCGCCGGTAGAGTTGCTTCAACCGAAATTTGCCCCGGCTCGCCCGTCACGCGCAGGATTTGGACCCAGCCAGCATCCTCGCCAATTGCCACTAGCTGACCTTGAGGACTAAAAGCAGCAGCCGTCGCAATACCGGCTTTGTGCGGTAAGGATCCTAAACAAACATGCATCGATAAGCGCCAAAGATAGGTACAGCCATCTTTTCCACCACTGACCACGAGTTCGGCATTCGGGCTCAGGGCCAGCGCCGTCACTTCGCCTGTATGCGCCGGAATTTGTTCGATACATTGCAACGATCCCCGCCAACCAATTTGCCAAGATTTCAAATCCCCATCAGCACCCGCTGTCATGACTCGATGTTGCTGCGCCGATATCGCCGTCACCGCTCCATGATGCGCTATTAGCATCTGGCGACAAACGAACCGGGGACGGCCCCAACGCCCCGCATAGACACGCCAGCATTTCAGTCGGCCATCGGCCCCCGCACTAATCATGCGCCGACCCAGCTGGCCAAAACGGTTGATGGCAACTAAGCCCGTTACTTGCCCAACATGGGCCGTCATTTCCGCCACTAAATTGCTGCCCTGTGTAAGATTCCAGAGACGCAATGTTCCAGTACTATTACCGGTCATGAGCAAACCTGCCTCTGTCCGTATCGCCATTGCCGTGACGGGACCCAACTGCTGCAATTGCCTTATCCCCTCAGGGAGCACTGTGGTTGCAGCTGGTGGTGTGGCCGCTGGGGGCGGTTGAGTCGATCGTGGGACTTGACGTTCAATCTGATCCGCCTTCTGCAAGTCGGCTGTAGCTGTGCGCTCAAGCGCCAGTAGCGATCGCAGATGTCCACGATAACGATAGGCCGCGGCATAGTCAGGTTGATGCTGAATCGCCTTACTCAAACAGGCGATCGCCGCTTCGTAATTTTCCGTTCTAGCATACTCGGCTGCCATTTGATACAGCAACTGTGGACTTTTGGCTGGCGTTGACACTGGCTGTGGCGCAGCGGCGGGCGGGGCAGCGGCACGGGGCGGCGGCGGATTCACAACCGGCGGCGCAGACGAGTCGGAAACAACGTCTCGGAGTTGCTCGTAGGCAAGATTGATTTGCTTAAATTTAATTTCAGCGATCGCTTTATCTTCCAAGCCCGGAAAACGATCAGGGTGCCATTTGCGCGCCATTGCCCGATAGGCGCGTTTGATAACCGCCAACGGTGCCCCAGGCACAATTTCAAGAATTTCGTAGTAACGGTCTAATTCAGCCACAGGATACTTGATTCCATAGATCGATTCAATTTCGCTCAATCAAGCTCCGTCATCACATTTCGCTAATCGGGTCAGCGGTAGCGCGGGATGTAACTTGAACGTACCAACTTGCAGTCTCTCAGCCTTTCAAGGCAGAATAGATGTAAGAATTGCAAAGAAACATTACACACTTTTCATTTAAGGTTGAGCAAACGCATTTAATCAACGCTACATATTTGGGTTTGATGAGTATGGTGAGGTTCAAACAACAGGCAGTTAGCGGTCATGCGTCCGTGGACTACGATGTGACGATCGTTGGCGGCGGAATTGTTGGTACGCTAGCCGCTTGTCTACTGGAAGAAACTGGTTTACGAGTTGCGCTGCTGGAATTTTCAACGAACTCCGCCGCTGCTGCGCGAGGGCAGGCCTATTCAATTAGTCAGCTTTCAAGTCGAATTTTTGAGGGCTTAGGCATTTGGCAACACATCCGCCCCCAAGTCGAAACCTATCAGCATGTCGAACTTTCTGATGCGGGCTATGCACAGGTAGTCAAATTTTCTCCCCAGGATACCCAAACCCAGACCCTTGGCTATGTCGCCGAGCATCGCGTCTTGCTCGCAGAACTGCAGGCCAAGCTGCGGCAATGCGATCACGTTGACTGGCTGTGTCCGGCGAAGGTGGTCAATGCCAAATTTGACGCAGATGCTAATTTGCTCACGGTAGAAGTTGGCGAAGAAACCCGCCAAATTCGATCGCGGCTTGTCATTGGGGCCGATGGTAGTCGATCGTTTATTCGGCAAGCGGCAAATATCGGTACAATCGGCTGGAAATACTGGCAATCGTGTGTTGTCGCCTTGATTAAGCCGGAGAAATTCCACGACAATATTGCCTATGAGCGGTTTCAGCCAGAAGGGCCATTTGCCATTTTGCCGCTGCCGAATGGCATTTGTCGAATCGTCTGGACCGCGCCCAAAGCCGAAGCTGAAAGGCTGTTGCAGATCGATCGTGCGACTTTCCTGGATGAACTCAGCCAGCGATACGGCAATCAGATGGGGCAGTTGATGCTGCTGGGCGAACGATCGGTGTTTCCGGTTCAGCTTTTGCAAAGTCGGCAATACGTTAAACCAGGATTAGCACTGATTGGCGATGCGGCACACTGTTGCCATCCTGTAGGTGGGCAAGGAATTAACCTGGGCATTCGGGATGCTGCAGCTTTAGTAGAGATCATTACGGATGCGATACAGCAGGGTGAGGATTTTGCCCAACCCTATGTGCTGAAACGTTATCAGCAGTGGCGGTGGTGGGAGAATCTGGTGATACTGGGGTTCACGGATATCCTTGATCGAACATTTTCCAATCAAATTTGGCCGATCGTCGGTCTACGCCGACTCGGCTTGTGGATAATGGGCCACATTCAGCCGATTCGCTCCTTCGCAATTAAATTGATGCTTGGCATGATTGGACGGGCACCACAGATTGCAACCCATGAGCCGATCGAGCCAACCACATTACCTAAGGCACAATTAGCGATCGCGATGGAGTCGCACCACTAGATGCAAGACCCGCTATAGAAACTTGCGGCAGATAGTACTTGCATTATTTTTCCCAGCACGCGTATCGCTAGGCGTCTTGGCAAAACTAAAGATATAGCGCTCATCACCGCCGAACTTGATTTTGTGATGGTTGGTATCCGAGACAATATGAAAGCCGATCGATTGTAGGGCGCGCTCCATCTGTGAAGTCATGCGCCGATAGCCGTGGAAGACACTGCGGACTTTTTGGGCGATGGTATCACGCTCGGAGGAGCTGTCATTATTCGTCACCAGATCAGCAAGGATGTGTTCACGGCGCGTGCCTGGAGGTATGCCTTTGAGTTCTTTTTTGAGCACATCCAAGACGATCGCTTGTCTTTCCTGGTGGTAAAGATCCTTTTCCTGTGAATTGAGGCAGATGTGGTTTTGTGTCGCGACTGAGATGGTGTTGTACTGGCTCTGCTGTGTACGGATCTGCTCTCTTAGCTGCTGATTTGCCGATTTGAGACTTTGGACCACCGCTTCTAATGATTGGGTGCGTTGGGTGATCGTTGTTTCAATTGCATCATAGAGTTGGGCGGCTTCGTCGCGTGCTTGTTTTTTAGCCGCAGTGAGTTGAGTCAGCTGAGTCGCGTTCTTGGCCTGCAACTGTGTGAGTTGCTGCTGTAAATCCGCAACTTCGGCAGTTTGCTGATCCCTAATTGCGAGGAGTGCATCGTAATCCTGATGCGATGATTGCATCGCGCGATCGGCATCCTCCATTTTCTGTTGCAACAGTTTGTACTTACTCTGCTGCTTACGCAACTGATTGCACACCAGTATCAGCGCAATGGTAAGACCAATTGTGAGCAGGACAAGTAGATAGGTCATAGGACGATCGCAGGGCTCAGACTACTTGATCTGGATCTTAGCGAATTAATTTAAAAAGCGGGATCGGCCATCTATTACCGGCACGATCGCCCTACCCCAGTGAAAGTAACGCAGGCAGGCCCAGGAATCGCTGGATTGGCCCTAGCTGTCATTAGCGAAATTAATGCAAGCTTTGTTGCAATATCGTTACAAAACTGTTACATTTATTTACATAAGGTTACATTCAACCGCTAACAAGCGGACCGAAAGATCAACATCAGTTCACCTCATCGCGAACAGCTGCGCAACGAGTGCCTGCATCGTTAGTCTTTCGAGCCATCATCAGCACTGCTCTCCATTTGAATGGTTTTGGTTTGGGAGTTGGTTGCTCAACCGCTAGTAGTTGTATTACTTGACCTTGAGCTACGGTTCGATTTCGTTGATTACTCGCTCCATTTGATTTACGAGGAATATAGATTATGTTCGCACCCGTTGTTTTGCTCGTTGCTAAAGTACTTGGTCGTCGCGAGCTGAATCAGCTACGTGGCAAGGCGATCGCGGCCCATTCTAAGGTGATCACCAAGGTCTGCAATTGGTTTGACATTGATAGTAAGGCGCGCCAAAGCATGATTCGTACAGCCCGTGACAACGGTAAGAAACTGGGTCTGCTGGCATAGTCGAGAATTCTCAATCACTGAATACAGATTGAGCGGGTGATCGCATTAAAAACGATCGTCCCGCTTTTCGCATTGTCTGGAATATTTTCTAAACAGGGTTGCATACGACTTCTTCAGCCAGCCCTAAATGGTTGACATTCAATCCTTTGCAGGTTGATGCCTCACCCCTTGGGGCGGCATACCGATCGGGGCTGGTCCCGGGTTCACACCATTGGTGATTAATTAAAGCGATAACCGTCGATCGAATCGATCAAGTAAAGTGAAGTGAAGTAATCATCCCAAGCGGTTCAAACATGTTTCTTCGTGTTGGTTATGAATTTCTACATGATGTGCCGTCGCCTACACCCGCGATCTTGAAACTTTACCTGCATCCGTCGCAGCTCTCCAAGGTGATCAAACCCGAAGAACTGAAAGTTGAGCCAAGAACTTTTGTCGAAGAATTTGTCGATGACTTCGGGAATCGCGCTAGTCGTATCGTGCTGCCAGCCGGTCGTGTGCGTTTGTGGAATGAAGCGGTGCTCTCAGATAGCGGTGAGCCCGATCGCATAAATTACGCTGCCGAGCAGCTTCCTCTGGAGTCGTTGCCGGTGGAGGTGCTCCCCTATTTACTCAGCAGTCGCTATTGCGAAGTCGATCGCCTCTCAGAAATTGCCAATGACCTCTTTGACCAAACTGTGACTGGCTGGCTCCGGGTACAAGCAGTTTGTGATTGGGTGCATGAGCACGTCAGTTTTGGCTATGAGTATGCCCGCTCCACTAAGACTGCCTATGATGTTTATACTGAGCGCACTGGGGTCTGCCGCGATTTCACGCACTTGGCCATTACATTCTGTCGCTGCTTAGACATCCCAGCGCGATACGTGGCAGGATACCTCGGTGATATCGGCATCCTGTCTCAAGGCTTGCCCATGGATTTCAGTGCATGGTTCGAGGTCTACTTGGATGATCGATGGTACACATTTGATGCGCGTCACAATGTGCCCCGTGTGGGCCGACTGTTAATGGTTCGTGGTCGCGATGCGGTAGACACAGCCTTAATTACTTCATTCAAGCCGATTAATTTGCTTGAATTTAAGGTTTGGACCGATGAAATTTCAGCAGTATAAATAAATTGTGTGCGTGTGAATTGCGATATATGAGGGCTAATCGGCTGAATACCGGTTAAAAAGTGCGGGTAGCCCAAATTGAGCTACCCGCACTTTTGAGATATGAAACCGAATCGAAGAATGATTACTCGAAGAAGCCAGATGGCTTAGTCATAAGCCTTCTTATCGCTGAACTTGTAAGTCGCTGGATTGGGGTTTGCACCAATGTTGCGAGCTACGCTGTTCACCGCTTCACGTCCCTCATTCACCTTCTCGGGGAAGACGCCATCAGCGGGATGCAAATACTGCACTTCGCCGTTGGGAAAGACGCGATAGACTTTGTAATCAGTAATCTTAAATTTGGTCTTCAGTTGTGTGCCAAGCGCTAAACATTGTTCCTTGCGGGCCAAGTACAAGAGGTTTTCCCCTTCGTTCATGGTGGCCGCGCCGCCGGTTGGCATTTCAAACACTTGAGCCGTTTTACCGGTCCAAGTGATTGCATATTTCTCTTCTACCAATGCTTTGGTTAGTAGGCCACCCGTGCTACCCGGAAACAAAGGCGCTTGTCCAGTCAGAGTTTCTGCCATGGTTATCGCTCTAGAACGTTCTGGAGAAGATTTTACCCTTAGCAAAATACTGAATCGTCGAAATCCTGACGAACTGTAACAGTTGTTAATGAGTCGTGATCGTCAATTGCCCAAAGTTGGGCCCATGAATTCAGCTATAGTCGCCCATATCAGCCTAACGACTGCGTTTTCGACTTGTGCTACTTGACTTTGGCTTACGACTGGATGTTGGCTTTGCTTGCCGTGGTGTTTCGTCGATTACCGGAATTGTGAAATGGAACTGGCTACCTTGATCTTTCCCCGCTGATTCGGCCCAGATCTGGCCGCCCCAGTTAGTGATGATCTGGCGACAAATTGCGAGTCCGAGCCCGGTGCCACCCGTACTCCGACGTAGGTGCCCCTCTTCTTGATAGAACCGCTCAAAGATTGTTTCCAGCAAATGTGGCTCAATGCCGCGTCCCGTGTCGATAATGATCACTTCAACCATCGACTGATCAGGATGGTAGTGGGCTTGAATCTGGATCTCACCTTCAGCATCGGTGAATTTACAAGCGTTGTCTAACATTTTGGAAATTGCTTCGACCAGCCATTCACCATCGGCGTGGACAAACGGCAAATTATCGTCAAGCCCGATCGTCAGTTTCGGTAACGATTCCCCGTAGCCAGCCCGTAGACTACTCACCCCTAGCTCCACACATTCACGTAACGGCATCGGCTCAAACCGCCATTCCACACGACCACTTTCGAGCCGCGATAGCGTCAGGAAATCCTGAATCAGTTTACGCATGCGTTCAGCATCAGTCATCGCCGAAGTCAGCATGACCTGACGTAAGTCCTCCGTCATATCCGGCTCACTGATCAGGCTTTCAAGACATATTTGGATGGTAGAGAGCGGCGTACGTAACTCATGCCCCGTAATGGCGATCAGATTGCTGCGGGTCCGATCGAGCGCTTCAAGCTGTTGATTCAGATCTTCCAAGTTGGCATAGGCTTCGGCTTGAATCAGGGCGATACCGACTTGGGCGGCGACCGCTTCCACTAATTCGATATTATGATTTGATCCAATTTCCGGATTAGGCTGGCAGAAATGCAATTCCAGCATGCCAACTAAGCTCCCCTGATGAATCAGCGGGACCATTAACCATGTACCGATATTATGGTCTTTGATCAGCGTTTGAAAATAGTCATTCTGGCAAAAGGGCTCAGCGGTTTGCGTATCCTCCAAATAACATGGTTCAAGGCTCTGAGCCACCGTTTGAAAGACCGGGTTATGCTCCAGCGCCCAACTTTTACCAACTAAAGATGCGAGTTGTGGCGGTTTTCCTTTCGTGCGCTTGGACTTCGGTTTACTGCCATCATCACAGCGATCGCGATCTAAAAATTCGTGCCCTAAGATAACCCGCTGATCACTATCTTTACAACGATAGATCAGACATCGTCCTGCCTGCACAGCTTGTCCTAGCTCTTGGGCGGCAACTTGTAGGACCGATTCAGGATCAAGCGACTGGCGCACCGCCGATGTAATCACATTCACCAAACGCTCCCGCCGTTCCTTCAGCGAAATAGCGCGATATGCCTTCGAGAGCTTATATTGTCCCGCCTGCAGATAGGTGACTAGTCGATCGGCAAACGGTTCTGGATCAACCCGATTAACGGTTGCAATCACCTCGGCCTTTTGGAACCGACTCAACCCTGTGACCACTTTTTCGGTCAGGTCTGGCCGGTACTGGATAATGCGCTGCATCATCAACTCTGCCATTTGGAAGACGATCTGCCGATCGAAGGTCCAGATCCCCTCAAAGCGACGCGATTGGTCAACATGTAGCGCCGGCGTCGGTAAGCCAGCTTTCTCCTTGCAAACCAGGCAAGAAGCGTAGTTTTTACCCAATACGACCAAATGCCACTCTTCACACAGACCGTCGCCAGGCGCAAACGCAATGGTCTCGTAGTGCTCCGATTGATTGGTAAAATCGGCCTCGGGTGCCGCTAATACATAAACTTGGTCGGTACGCTCAGAAATGCGCACGTAACGATGGGCTTCCTGACGATAAAAGCGCTCCCGCTGAAAACTTGCAATCACAATTGGCTGATCATCACCGGCTAAAACTTGGTCTTCCATGGCATGGGACAGTGCCGTCAAGGAAGATTTAAAGTACATCTGGCAACGAATTTGTGGCATCACTGCCAATAATTCATCAAGAACACAGGATGGAATGATCATGCAGCAATGCCATCTTTAGGGATGTTTCCGGTGATAGCGACGATCAACCGTGGAGTAGTACTATAAAGATTACCGTGTTCTGCTCTGTGATTGTGGCGATTAGCTGAAATCGCGACTGCCTCACCGTAAATTTGTTGCAATTCGCAATAAAGTCTTTGGGATAGTTTGATTATCTCGCCTTGACATCTGTGCTGGGGGATTCAACCCCTGAGCATGCTGCGATCAAATACCAATCAATATGGCTATCCATGCTTGTATAGATACCAGAAGACCTTGGGTTAAGGTCGTGGCCGCCTAAGATTGTGCCTGTGGCCGAATTAATCCGTGTTCGAGCGAATAGCGTACGAGTTCAGTACGACTGTTTGTGCCGGTTTTGCTGAACAGACGGCTAACATATTTCTCGACATTCCGGACGCTGGTCTCTAAGCGTTTGGCAATTTCTTTGTTCATTAACCCGTCTACGACCAACTCCAACACACTCTGTTCGCGCGGGGTGAAATCATGCTGCACCGGCGGGGGCGTAATTAATAGCGCGCCTTTTTGCTGTAGCATCGCGCGGATTTCGGCCATCTGACGTGCGAGTTCCGCAATGCTAATGGTTTCATCATCAACGGCGGCGGCCTGTAGTTTTGCCTGACGTCCGAGCAGATTCTTGACCACAGCCACTAATTCGTCCGGATCGAACGGTTTTGGCAAATAAGCGTCTACACCCGCTGCATAACCCTGAATCCGATCGCTGGTCATGCCGCGTGCCGTGAGAAAAATGACCGGTATCCCTTGGAAACGATCGTCTGATCGAAGCTGTCCGAGAAATTGATAGCCATCAACTTGTGGCATCATCACGTCACTAATCACTAAGTCCGGCGATATGCGTTGGACCAAGTCCCAACCTTCAGCGCCATTAGTCGCCGTATGGACAGTAAACCCACTGTCCTCAAGGTAAGCCTGAATTGCGTCCCGGAGACCGGGCTCGTCGTCGACAAGAACAAGTTGTCCTGGCATAGTCTCACATAAGTTTGAATCAGCGTCCCTACCACTCTAGCGAATTAAGGGGACATATCTGAACCAAACACCAGGATGCCGCCTCAGGTTGAATGAAATTCAGTGAGCTTGCCGGCGGTTGCCCTCCGGTACCCATGATTGCTCCGTGATGGTTTGAGTCATGCTTTATACCCCCTGCCCCGTCGCTGTGGATTTGAGCCTAAATGTGATGTCGGGGCAATTTTTTTTCTGTCCCCTTGACTTGCCGAAAAGTGCCGATCATCCGTTGTAAATAGAGTTAGGTAGCAATCAGTCACTCTGCCAAATTATTTTCACACTAGAGCACGATGCCTTATGGGGTTTTGGGCTTGATTAGTATGGATTTAATTTTGCCGACCTACACGCGTTGCTGCGAGTTCAACCAGGCCTTACTTGTATGCGTTATTTCCCTAAAAAGCAACTTAGCACGTTATCACTTTTTATAATTTTGGCGATGTTAGGCGCCCCAGCGATTGCCGCTACCCGTTCCTCGCGCTCGCTGATTGTACCCGCTGATACACCGATTTGCTATGTGCAGCTGTCTGGCCAAGCGATGATGAACCTCAATCAGCTCTGTGGCATGAATCGCCAAAAGAGCAACACGATTGACTTAAGTATTGATGCGAATGGCGATGGTGTTCCCGATCAGCTCTTAGCGGAAATGCAGAAGTTTCGCACAGCGATGTCCGAGGCCAGTAGTTCAGAGGATTACAGGACAGCGTTAGAGGAATTGGAGAGTCGTTTGCCCTATTCCAGTCAGGTGAAGCAACTGCAAACGCAAATGCGTAATTTGCAGCAGCAACTGGAAAAGTCTCCCAGTAGTAGTCAGCAGGAAATCTTCCGACAGCTTGATTCTATTCAACAAAAGATTTACGCCGATCCAAGCTATCTCAAAGTGCAGGAAGCAATGATGAAAGTTTATCCTAAGCTCGACTCCTAAACCGCTTCAACCTGTCTTCCTATCCTGAAAATATCATTATTCCTATGCGTCTAAGTCTCAGCAAAGTGATTGCGTTTGGTTTTATCCTTCCCTGTTTTGGTCTATTGACGAGTGATGCGGGTGCCACCGTGCCCCCAGTGGTGCGGGCGAATGCCGCAGTCAAGCAGATCTCTCTGTGCTACATCGAAATGCCTGGTATCGGTTGGCAAAATCTTGATAATCTCTGCTTCACAGGCAAAGATATGTCTCGATCGCGCCCGATCGATATGGTTACCGATCGGGATGGTGATGGTATTCCCGATGATTTGACGACGTTCTTTCAACGCATGGATGAAGGCATGAATTTGCCAACTGATGCATCTCCCGCCACCCAGCAAGCAGAGGCAGAAAAGCTACGCCAGGTTTTAAAGGAGTTTGCGGAGCGCGCACCGATAGATACTAATGTGAAGGCCGCCTTCAAGAAAATGGCTGACATAATGTATACAGTTGCCGAAAGCGCTGCCAAAGAGCCCTCAAAAGCACAACTTCAGCAATGGGAAAGCCAAAGTAAGTCAATGGATCAGATCACGGAGATCCTCGACCGTGATCCCTTTATGCAAGGAATGCAGAAATACTGGAATAAATATGAAGAACTTAAATATAAATAACTCTCTGTGATTCATATTTGAGCAAAGTCGAAACAATTATTTGAACACCTCTGGTCTAAGATAAAACAGTTTCTCAGGTTAGTCGAGGCCCTCACCGTCGAGGTATTGCATGAGGCAATTGCGCTGGTCTGACCCAGATCATCCTAGAAGATGAGCCAATTAAAAGATAATTATTAACATCAGGTCGCGTATCTTTTGACTCAAGTGATTCCAATCAAAAATGATGCGAACGCTGTCGCTAAACAGGTGTTCAAGCTGTTGTTAAATTACTTTGGCATATCCCGATTTGCCGCTGTGCTACTGGTGTCATCAGCCGCTAAAGTTTCTGTAGAAATCGGCGAATTAAAGCAATTGTAGTTGCTGGCAGCTCTAGTTGCGGGGTCAAACCAACATCATCAAGAATTTGCAGCGACTTGATCGCACCAGGATTCATCGCAGCCAGGCGACGACCAATTTCTGGACCAGTGAACTGTGATTTTTGGCCCCAGATAATTGCCGTTGGAATTGTCAGTTGTGTGATGTAGCGGGATAAGTCAAAACATAAGTCACCGCGCACGAATGAAAGCGCACTATACTCAGCATTAGGTTGTTGTGCACTTTGCAGATATGCATCAACGATTTCTTGGTAAACTCGCTTAGAACAAGCGAATTGGCGCTGCTCTAGAAAACCACGGATCGCAAATTCATTCGCCACACCCGTCAGATAAATCAGTCGATCGATAATCGGCGTACCCACCAGCTGCGCAAAGAAGCTTTGGGCATAGTTCTCCCCGAATTCTGAAAGCCCTGCTGGTGCGACCAGAATTAACGACTTGAATAGTTCGGGACGCGCGATCGCAACCCGAATCGTTAGTGCGGCCGTCAACGAGGATGCAATCACCGTAACTGCTTTCGCACAGTTGTTTTCAATGAATTCTGAGATGACAGTCAGGTAATCTTCTATCTGGTAGTTGCGGGGTAGATGCTCGGATCTACCCCAACCCAATAAATCTGGCGCAAGAATCCGATACTCGTCGGCAAATGCTGGATAAACTTTCGACCATTCATAGGCTGATGAACCCCCACCAAAGCCGTGCAAAAACACAAGTGTTGGGCGATCGCTGTCCGGCGCTGGGTCCCAAAGCGAATCGTCAGCTGTGTAGTAAGCGATGCGCCCGAGGCTGGTGGAAATATTGCGTTGTCCAAAACCAGGTGGTTGTAGCATGACCTAGAAGTGATTGGCGATCTTTGGATCATAAGGATAGGTGCAATGGCGGCCCATTGCGCGGCACCTGCAGAAAAAGTTCACTAAAAGCGGGAGCGCATCAAAGATATCAAGTCTTACGCTTTCGCCCCAGAGATTTCCGATGGGGCTGCACCAACGACAGCGGCGATTGGCTGGAGCTGATAACCAACAACAGAAATTCCTCGACAAAAGAATCCTAACCGGGAGCGCAGTTCAAACGCTGGCGGATTGCCGTTGTGCCATTCTTGCTCCGTTTGCAGAAGATAGCTGATCAATCCTGGGACCAGTTGAACCGGAATTTGTCGCGTGCGCGACACCAGTAAATGAGTCGGATTAAACATTTTGGTAATTTTGGTGATTTCCAACTTGTGTGGACTTACCAACGCTAGTGACGTCAACAGTCGTCACAGCATTGGCGTATTGAGTAATTGAAGCGATAACCGCAGTCAGGAACTGCAAAAGCAGTCATAAATATATGTAACCATTTCTCATAAATGATCGACGCGGTGGAGATCCGTAATTCATTGGTTCGGCCTCCCCAACAAGTATCATATTGAGTAAAAATGCTTACCTGTACGGTTTTCATCCCTTATTTTCCAAGGGCAGGAAGATTAGTATTGTTAACATCAGCTTTACAAAAGTCAATTAAAGTCAACAATTCTTTCGGCCCGATGTCTGATATCAGGCTACTCATCTGAATCCATCCAAGACAAACAAACGGTGATTAGCCATCGCCCAAGCTAGAGGCGTAATTTCTTTGGCATCGCCGGATTTTTGTACGCAGTTTCCCTTCGTCGCTATTGCATTCTTCACAAATCTATTAATCCGAGGAAACAGATCCATGTTTGAACTTTTCAACGATCAGGCGATTAAAGTCATTATGATTGCCCAGCAGGAAGCTCAGCATTTAGGGCATGGGCAGGTTGGATCGGAATTGTTGTTGGTTGGGGTGATGGCTCAGAGCGATAATGCTGCGGTAACTATTCTGAAGGAGCGTGGATTGACGCTGCTGACTGTCTTAGAAGAGATTGAGCAGCTGATTGGGCGCGGAGCGATTAGTTTATCGGCTGAAGTTCCCTTTGCGCCTGAGGCAAAACAGGTTCTCAATCAATCTATAGAGGAAGCGCAGCAGCTTGAACAGACTGGTGTGGGCCCAGAACATCTGCTGTTGGCGTTGATCAAGGATGCAGAAAGTGGTGCGGCGAAGCTGCTCAGAAACTGCGGTATTGATCTGGCCGAGGTGCGTGAATCCATGATTCGGGCCATTGATGCCAAGGTGACTGTCCCATTGAGTCAGGGTAGAGAAGGAATTACTGCTAGCAAACCTCAGGGTAAGGCGCTAGAAGGATTTGTTACGGATTTGAACCAGTTAGCGATACAAGGCAAGATTGACGCTGTCATCGGGCGCGCACAGGAAATCGAGCGGGTGATTCAAATTTTGGGACGTCGCAGTAAGAACAACCCAATCCTGATCGGCGAACCGGGCGTGGGCAAGACCGCGATCGCCGAGGGTCTAGCACAGCGTATCGTCCATCAAGAAGTGCCTGAGCTTTTGATGGACAAGCGTGTGATGAGCTTAGACGTGGGTTCACTGATGGCGGGAGCCAGTATGCGGGGTGAATTTGAAGAACGCTTAAAGCAAATCATGACTGCGGTGCGTGAAGCCGGCAATATTATTTTGGTGATTGATGAGGTACACACGCTGGTGGGGGCTGGTGCGCCCCAAGGTGCAATGGATGCGGCCAATCTGCTGAAACCCGCATTGGCACGAGGTGAACTTCAGTGTATTGGTGCCACGACCTTGAACGAATATCGGCAATATATTGAGACGGATGCCGCGCTGGCGCGGCGGTTCCAACCGGTGGTGGTGGAAGAGCCGACAGTGGCAGCAACCCTGGAAATTCTACAGGGGGTACGCTGCCATTATGAAACGCACCACAAGCTAACGATTACCGATGCCGCCTTGGAAGCAGCGGCAAAATTGTCTGATCGTTACATTGCCGATCGCTATTTACCCGATAAGGCGATCGACCTAATCGATGAAGCTGGATCGCTTGTGTATTTACGCGCGGCGCAAAAATCTCCGGCGAAAGCACTGAAGCAATCGCTGCGCCAGATTACCAAGGATAAGAATGCCGCAGTTGAGGCTCAAGACTTTGATCAAGCTAGTCAATTACGCGATCGGGAACTGGAAATTGAGACCCAACTACAGCAATTACGTAGCGCCAATAGCACAGCAGAACAGCCGGTTGTTGAAGCTGAAGATATTGCTCAAGTGTTGTCAGCCTGGACAGGGATACCCGTTAACCAACTGACCCAATCGGCAGCGGCTGCCTTAATGAAGTTAGAAGCGACCTTACACCAGCGGTTGGTCGGCCAGCAAACAGCCGTTAGAGCGGTTTCGCGCGCAATTCGCCGCGCCAGAGTCGGCTTGCGCACAGAGAATCGTCCGATCGCCAGTTTCATCTTTTGCGGTCCGACTGGCGTTGGTAAGACTGAACTCGCTAAAGCCCTAGCGGCTAGCGTTTTTGGATCTGAAGAAAATATGGTGCGGCTCGACATGTCGGAGTATATGGAATCGCAATCCGTTTCGAAGCTGATTGGTTCACCCCCTGGATATGTGGGTTACGGTGAAGGCGGCCAGCTCACAGAAGCGATTCGCCGCAAACCCTACACGGTAATTCTGTTTGATGAAATCGAGAAAGCGCACCCCAATGTATTCAACTTACTGTTGCAGCTTTTAGATGATGGCCGTTTGACCGATGCTCAAGGTCGTGTGGTAAATTTTACCAACACACTCATCATCATGACCTCAAATATTGGCGCCCGGACGATCGAGCAGCAAGGTGGTGGTCTTGGTTTTGAAATGCTTGATACGGATGTTGAAACAGCTAGATACGAGCGCACCCGTACACAGGTAAACGAGGCCTTAAAGCTTGCCTTCCGGCCTGAGTTCCTTAATCGCATCGACGAAATTATTGTTTTCCAACAGTTGACTCGCAGCGAAGTGGCGCAGATTGCCGAACTGCTGCTGCAGGAAGTCTCTGATCGCCTGTCTGAACGACAAATTGCGATTGAGCTGACTGCAGCCTTCAAACAAAAATTGATTAATGCTGGCTATGACCCAAGCTATGGTGCGCGGCCACTTAGAAGAGCGGTTACGAGATTAGTAGAGGACACTCTTTCAGAAGCGATTTTGGCCGGTCAAATTGGCACTGGAGAAACTGCTGTGCTGAATGTTGATGATCAGGGTCAGGTGATGGTCCAGCGGAAAAAATCTTTGGCATTGGTGGATGCCTGCTAAGCCTGAGAGCCAAATCGTGGGCCTACGAGAATATGAAAATAAATTTTTGTTCATGTAACTAAGTTTGGAGTTAAGTAATGCGACGGTTTCATGTGTCTCAGACACTCAAAATGAAAGTATCCAACGAAGAAATTCCGATCGAGTACTATCTGCGTCAACCGCAGCGACTCGTGCAAGCGATCACCGATTCCCATCGCATTCAACCGCTGTCACCATCGCATTTTCGCTTGCAGTTGCGGCCGCTCCAGTTCATGATGCTACAGATTGAAGCAACGGTTGACTTGCAAGTTTGGACATCCGATGAAGGTGTACTGCACCTACGCTCACTCGATTGCGAGATTCATGGGGCACCGTTTTTGTCAAAGTCATTTCGCCTAGAGCTGGAGGGTATCCTGTCGCCGCAGCGTCAAGGCCCTGTTACAGAGCTGCAAGGCAAGGCAGATTTGACCGTCCAAGTGGAGGTCCCGCCGCCGCTAATGATGCTCCCCGCTGCTGTACTGGAAAGTTCGGGGGAGGCATTCTTGAATGGCATCTTGTTGACGGTGAAATATCGCTTAGAACGTCAATTGCTCCAAGATTACCGTCGTTGGGTCAAGGCGAATCCACTCAACCGTGCAACCGCGATCGCGATGCCAAACGGTAGTCCAGCCAGCTAATCAATGTGCAATCATGTTTGCCAATCACATGCTGAAATCTGGATATATCGATTTAGCCTGCGATGCCATCGGTGAAACCGGTGCAAAGCAACCGGTGCCGATTTGCTGATTGACATGGCCTTTTCCAGAACAACCGAAGCCGCTAAATTTAGGTACATTTGATGCGATCTGCTCTGACCAAAGGCTCCGTTCCACTCCAACTGCTGAAGCTATCGTTACCGTTGGTCTGGGGTGTTTTGTCTGTACTCGCATTTAGCCTGGCTGATATTTATTTTGTTGCTCAGTTAGGCACCAACGCGCTGGCGGCGATGAGCTTTACTTTTCCGGTTGTCACAGTCTTAAGCAGTGTCGCAATGGGTTTAGGGACGGGGGTGGCATCAGTCATTGCGCGGGGAATTGGCGAAGGCAATCGTCAGAAGGTACAGCGGTTGACGACGGATAGCCTGCTGTTATCGCTGCTGATTGTTGGTGTTTTGGCGACGATCGGTTTAGCGACTATTAATCCTTTGTTCACGGCCTTGGGGGCTGGCCCAGATCTCCTGCCGCTGATCCGGGATTACATGGGTATCTGGTATTGGGGGATCGTTTTTTTGGTTGTGCCTTTGGTCGGCAATAGCGCGATGCGAGCGGCTGGTAATACCGTGATTCCCAGTGTGATTATGACGGTGGCAGCGGGTGCTAATATTGCCCTCGACCCACTCCTGATATTTGGCTGGGGACCATTACCGGCTTTAGGTCTTCAAGGAGCCGCTGTGGCAACTGTTATTTCCCGCGCTAGCACGCTAGTTGCCTCCCTCGCTTTTCTCCATTTTCGAGAACGTCTTCTATCGTTTACGCTGCCCAGCTTGAAAACGATCGTCAAGAGTTGGCAGCGTCTTCTATCAATTGGCTTACCGGCAGTCGCAGCGAATTTAATTTCACCCTTATCTGTCGGATTTTTGACTAGCTTGATCGCCGGGTACGGTGCGGAGGCGGTTGCTGGGTTTGGGCTCGCATCGCGGTTAGAAGCGCTGGCGCTAATTGGCCCTTTAGCACTTTCGGCAAGCATCGGTCCCTTTGTGGGACAAAATTGGGGAGCGCAGCAGTACAGTCGGGTGAAACAGTCAATAAAAATGAGCTTCTGGTTTTGCCTCGGATGGGGCGGCCTGGTTGCCGTCATATTGGGAGCCGCTGCACCAGAAATCGCTGCTTGGTTCGATCGTGATCCAGCCGTTGTAGCCAGCGCCACCGTTTATTTGTCATTGGTGCCAATGAGTTATGGCGCTTTAGGCGTCGTTCTGACGGCCAGCTCTGCATTCAATGCTTTGGGCGAGCCCCTGCCGGCTTTGGGCCTGTCCTGCGCCCGACTGTTGCTATTATTGGTGCCTTTGGCTTACCTAGGCAGTCAGTTATTTGGCATTATGGGAATTTTCTGGGCGGCTTGCCTGTCTAACGTGGTTGTGGGACTTGGCGCTTGGCTATGGCATGTGCGTTTGAGTCAG
>CAVPGX010000007.1:0-38040 GCA_963704065.1 uncultured cyanobacterium
AGTGCTCTTGTGGCATCATCTAGGTCGTAAAGTGGTTTTGCAGGTTTGTGTCTTGAGGTGCCGTGCTTATTCGCATAAAAAGCTTCTTGCTCTTGTAGATGTGCTCTAGTCTGGAAGAAGCAAGTGGAGTAAATCTTTAGTTGCTGGCGAGCAATAGATTGGCCCACGATAGCCATACTTAACAACGAGAGGTAGATATCCAGTGTGATCTATACTGAGCATGAGGTACAGAATTGTCATCGAGCTTAGTCGGATTGAAAGTTGGGCTCTCCCAATTTCTCATACGCAGTTCTTTTGGTCCTTGAAAGATTCCACAGTCCACTAAGATTTTTTTATCTTCGTATTCAACTAAATATTTTGAACCTGTTACAGTTCCTGCGGGCCGTGAAAGCTGACCCTGACTGTGCTTTTTGACATCAAATTCTCCGATTAAATATGGATATCTTACAATACAAAAAATGCTCTTGACGGCATCGTAAAGGCTATCCTAGCTAGCTTTTAAAGTTAGCAATAGACTGAAATTGGCATTATGGCACAAAAAACATCATGTATGTGGAGTTTTTAGTAATAAGTAATTATATAGAGAGTTTTTAAAAGGTAGAATGGCCACTCCAGAGCATCTTCAGCGTAGGAATCCAGAGCAAGCGCCAGCTTCTACGGAAATGAGAAATCCCTGCACGAAATTTACCAGTCTCTCCATTACCAGAAACTAACATCTTATATCAAAATGATTACTCAGACTCTGATTCAAATGCCAGCTACTACGCACTGTTTAGTTCTGAAAAATCTTGCTACCAATTTAGTTCATCAAGGAGTTCCAAGTATCGGAGTAGTAGAACTGCCTCATGTTTTAAAGTCGTATTCTGAAAATCCTGATTTTTTGATGGGAGCAAATGCTATTCTTGCTTCTGCGATAGGGGTGACTGCGAACAAATAGGAAATGAGGAAACTAAAATTACGATAGTTGCGCAGTCTTCAAGTTGGGATAAGGATTTAAAAGTTAATATATCTGCCTTGAATAGTTTAAATATAGAGAAAATAATGAAAGAGGCGTTTGGTGAGTCGTTAGACCTTGGCTTTAAGCAAGAAAAAAAACGTTCTTATCTTTTCTCTTGAATCGTGGAAAAGAAAATACAGCTGACTTTATTTTCCGCAAGCGATGAGAGAAGTGCTGGACCTGGGCAGCTAGTGGGGGCAGCAACCCAAACTAGGCCAGATGCGATGTTAGTTTTAGGACATACTCCTGCTATTGTGCCAGTTATTCAACTTGCGGCAGAAAACCCAAAAACTGCGGATTCTGCTAGTGGAGTGCAATTTGTAAATCAGTCGATTCGAGAAGCGATAAGAATTGGGGTAGAAAGGATCTGATCGTCGAATACCGATCCTAGGAGCGCAGAGTATTAGCTATGCTGACCTTGGGCCGGAGAAATTTAACGCATTACAAAATGCTTTTAAATCTGGTTATCGCTTTGTAGGAGAGCAAGAAAACGGAAAACAAACCATCAAGGTTTATCGTCTTAGCATCTCTGGGATAGGTGAGGATCAGGGAATAAAAGTAGAGTTAGATACTCCTACTCAAGCGTCCCTTGAGCATTTTTTAAAAGATAGAGCTGAGCAATTATATAAAATTGTTGACCAATTAGCAGCCGCTCCTCCGATTATGATAATTAGTTCAGAATCTCACGATGCAACCAATTCGATTAAGAGGTGATGTTCTTGCAATAGGGGAGCTAAGTCAAACGCCGTTAGGTATCGTTAAAAGAGGTTTGGAGCAGGGCTATACAGTTCATCACACGCAGACTACTAAAACCGAATCTACGGAAATTGAGAGTTCTTCCAGATTTGTAAAACTTTCGAAGGTAAAAAAATTGCGGTTGGAGGAGAGATAAGATTAGTAAGGTCTGGAGATGATTATTTCAGCGTTCGAGATCGTAGAATCGCAGAAAGGGTAGCTGGGATTCTAAGCAATACTTACTGATGCTTTGAGGATATACGTTATGGAAACATAAAGATTCTATCACAGCGCTCAATGTGCTAATTCTGCGTGCATGTTTAGACAAGCCATTTCTTACTTAGTTTTATTTTCACTTATTGGCTGCTCAAATATCAGACTGAACTTTTGGTCAGAGCAAGGTTTAAAGACGGCCTCCTCTAAGCCGATTGGAATTGCTGTTGATTACCAACAAGTAAAATTAAATCAAGTCTACGAAAAAAACTCTTTTAAGAGAATTTAACAGTATTACCACTGAGAATGCTTTAAAGATGGAAACTGTTCAAGCAAACAGAGGGCAGTTCGATTTTAGCCAAGCTGATTCACTTTTGGAATTTGCAAAGCAGCATCAGCTTAGGTTTAGAGCTCATCCGCTTGTTTCGCATCGTCAGCTACCACGGTGGGTGATTGAAGCCAAAGATTCAGAGATAGAAGAAATATTTGACCAACATATCATCTCTTTAGTTAATCACTATCGAGGCCAAGTAGCCTCATGGGATGTTGTGAACGAGGCCTTTTTTAGAAATGGGGATTATTGAGGATCGATTTGGTTTGCTGTTTTAGGACCTGACTATATCGAGAGGGCTTTTAGATTAGTGATAGGGCGCAAGACCCCGACGTGCAGTTATTTTACAGTGACTATGAAATAGAGCGTCCCGGGCCAAAGTTTGAGGTAGTCTACAAAATGCTTAAAGAATTAAAGGCAAAGGGAGTTCCGATTGATGGAGTTGGTATCCAAGCTGATATAAGTCCTAAATATCCTATTAATAAGTCAGAGCTTTTTGAAGTAGTCTCTCGTCTTACCGCTTCTGGGCTAATGGTAGAATTTACCGAGTTAGATGTGGCTATTCCAACTAGGCAATTAACAAAACGTGAAAAAATCCAGGCACTTAAAATCCAGGCAGGCACCTATCGAATTGTCGCCGAAACATGTCGTGAGTTTGATTTATGCCAAGCTATCACCCTTTGGGGGCTTGGGGATTCCTACTCATGGGTGCCAGATGAATTTCCAGGTTTGGGCGAGGCCACATTATTTGACAAAAGTTTATCTGCTAAGCCTGTATCGGGCTTTTAAAGACGAGCTAGATTAACACAGCTAACAATACGTAATCCTTACTCAATATGCCCACTGTGGTTTAATCTAAAGTTTATATCGATATTAGTCGATTTTATATCTCAGGTGGCGCTTTAGGTGTGCGCAGAGTGTTGTAAACAGAATTAAAATAGGTAATGCAAATGGAGCAAGTAGAGTATTTACCAGAGGGAACCATCGTAGACCAACGCTACGAAGTCGTTGCAACTTTGAGTTGTGGTGATGGTCGTGCTGTTTATTTGTGTCGTCTTACTGTAGGCGAAGGAAAAGAAGTCGCCATGAAAGTGATGCATCGTCCTCGTCCAGGAGAGGATTTTGCAATTACGGCAAAAAGATTTAGAACTGAGCTTGTCGCTGCCTATAAAATATCTCATACAAACGTTGTTCACGTTTATGAGTTTTTACAAAATCCTAAATTCCTAGCATATACAATGGAGTATGTGGGTGGAGGAAATTTAGAAGAAATTTTGAGAACTGAGGGAACAATTCAGCCAGAAAGAGCAAGGAAATTATTGTCGCAAATCAGCTCAGGTTTACATGCGATACATGAAGCAGGAATAATTCATCGCGAACTTAAACCACGAAATATTTTAATTACCGAATCAGGAGATGCCGAAGATTACAGATTTTGGTGTTGCTAGGGTGGAGAGTCATAAAAATTTAACAATGCACGGTGGTTTGGTCGGGACGATGGATTATTTAAGCCCAGAGTATATCGCAGAGGGTAAGCTAACTAAAAGCCTTGACGTCTACTCGTTAGGTATTATCGGCTATCAAATGCTTACAGGTGCAATCCCATTTCAATCACCTGATATGATGACAATGCTCACTAATAGGTTATCTGAAGATCCGCAGGCCCCAAATGAAATTGCTGCAGATTGTCCAAAAGAATTAAGCGATATTGTAATGAGAGACTTTAGAGAGAGATACTGATGATAGGTTCTCATCTGCATTGCAAATGCATATGGCTCTTGAGGCATTAGGTCGGTTAGATCAAGTTGCTCCCTTGCAACGGTCTCCGTTAAGAGGATCGCATAGTGAAACTGCTCTTTATATGCGTCCAGAGCCTGCAGTGTTAGGACTTGCCACTCCAGAAGTCGCAGAGCGGGGTTCAGAAGAGCGGGACTTAGAAGAGCAAGATGACGATAGCCAAGGTTTTGTTGGACAAAGCAATTCAGACTTAGACCCAGAAGATGACGTCATTCGTGTCGGCAGCACCGCAAAAAATGCTTTGGTTTCACGTCCAGAGTTTGAAGACCTTAGCGATAGTGAAATGAGAGAGATGGGTTTTGAAACCAATAGTGCTATTCTTGATGATAGCTCAATTCTTAGAGATAGTGTGGTTTTAGACGAAGAAGTTCCAACCGTATCTCAGTTACATCGAGCCGTGGAAAGGCGTTCTCGTTCTAAACTAACGCACCCAGTGTTTCTTTGCCTAGTATGTTTCTCTTGTCGCAATCGCCGCCGGTTATATAGTAGATTCTGGTATTTATGGAGAGTCCGAGAGTGCTCAAGCTGTGCAGTCAACTCCCGTAGTAGAAACAACCAAGGAAGTGAAGGTAGAAAATAAAGTCGTCAATGCTGTGCCTGTTAAGGAGACTAAGAACTCCGTTACTACTCCAGAGCAAGTTGAAGATGACGGCACTCTAAGTGAGTATAAGTTGCTCCTAGGACTAAATCCGACTGACCCTAAGGTGAACTATAATTTAGGTTTGTTGTATGTAGGAAGAGGTGAATACGATACTGCTGAAAAATATTTATCTGAGGCTGTTCGATTGGACCCAGAAAATTCAACGGCATCTTATTACTTAAAAAGAGTGAAGCAAAAATTAGCCGCCAATAATAAATAGACGCAATTTATTTTTTAGGCTTCAAATGTTTTTTAAGTTCTTTTAGTTGCTTTACGTGAAGCTCTAATTTTTCAAGTTCATATTTCCCAAAGTTGTTCACTACGTTTTTTTGTGCCCTCTTTGAGTTCCCAAACTACTTGCTTGGGGGTAAATTCACTTAGGAAGTTAGAAAGTTCAGACATCTATTGAGTGCAGTGCGAAGGGGTAGTTTTCTTCGACGATGCTAATAATCTCAATATCAGTTTTGTTTTGCTTTTGATTTGGTGTAATCAGAACATTCAACTCAGTTGCAAGTTCCAGCCTTTCTTTCAGGGCGCTTATTTCTCTTTCGCAGATATCGAATTGTTTTTTTAAAAAGTATCTCACATCAAGTAGCGATTCGATCTCCAAGCGAGTTTGATATGGAAAGTATTGGCCCTTGTTTTTCATCATCGCTAATATTCGTGGTGAATAGCTCTCGATGTAAGTAAAAACAAAGAAAAACTCAATCGGGCTATATAGGTATGTGTGATTTACTACTCTCGCTGTAAGTTCTACTAATCCTGGTTCACTTAAGGTGTATCGATATGGAGCTTTGCGAGTTAGCTTCTTTGCGAAAGAATTTGATGCTAATTCATCTAAATAGCCAATGATGTTAGTTTCCTCACACAGGGGGCTTTGCTTGTGAGTGCTAGGGGAAGTCCAGTTTAGCAAGACATCGATGATAAACTTAACAGAATCGCAATTAAAGCCCCTAGTGAGGTTGTTTATATGCGCCCCGAAAACAGCAGCAGCCATGAATACGCTTTTTTCTATTAATGTTTTTGGTTTTCGAACCATAATTGATGTCCAACAATAGCTTAGAGCACTGTATTATCAAAGGGTTATTGAGAGATTATTTTCTAAAGTTTTGTGCTGATATATGTCGATAAATCATTAAGTGCATTATTGTGTTTTTTTTGGGGGTTCTTGTGGAAGAAAGCTTATCTGAGCCTAATTTAGAGAAAAATAAACAAACAATCGTTGCTGTTGTTGGAGCAATGTTTTCTCTAGTTGTCGCCTTAGTCAACTACCTAGCCGGTGTCGACCCCGTGTTAAATGTGGCGATAGTCTTATGTATATTTATAGTTTTAGTTGGCTCCTTGGCCTACGCAAAACATGAAAAGAAAGAAATAGAAGCAAAAATAGAAGATGAAATTTTGGATTCTATCGATGAAATAATGCCAAGAATGGAAAAAATTTTAAATCTCTTAGATGATGTTGATTCTAGAGTAAGGGAATGTAGTGAATTAATTGACTCTTCAGGCAGAAGGGTATCGGATTCAACAAACAGTCAATTAAAAGCAGTCTTGCAAATTAGAGAACGTCTAGGAGAAAGAGCTAGCGTTGTTAGAACAATGATTGATTCTAGAGATGATGAAAAGATTAGAGAAGCTAAGGATATGATTAACCAGCCTCTGACATTTCCGGTAGATTCGTTAAATTCTCTAGTGGTTTCAACTGTAACATTGCCTGATTTGCCGTATGACCAATGGGAGCCAACTCTTTATTCAATCTTAGAGAGAGTTAAAAAGGAAGTAGAGTCTTTAGCTTAGATTCGAATTAAATTTTTGCATCACTATTGCGTCAAATGCTATAAGCATCCTTATTGCTAACAGGAGTCCTATATGCGTTTTCATTTTATCCTAGCTTTAATTCTTATACTAAGTGGGGTTGCAGTGGCCGAAGATTTAACAAAGATGACTAAAGAACAGTTAAAGCAAGTTCTAAGTGCAGAGCAGTATTATGTGACTCAAGAAGACGGAACAGAAAAACCATTTAAGAACGAATATTGGGATAATAAAAAGCCGGGAATTTATGTCGATGTAGTATCGGGTAAGCCCTTATTCAGTTCAGTTCATAAATACGATTCGGGCACGGGCTGGCCAAGTTTTACTCAAGCCAATAGAAGATAACGCCCTCATGGAAGTTAAGGAAAATAAATGGGGCATGAGAAGAGTCGAAGTGCGTTCGAAATGCCTCAAATTCTCATCTAGGTCATGTCTTCACTGATGGGCCAGCTGAGCAAGGAGGGATGAGAATGTGTTAACTTCGTGCTCTCTGAGATTTGTTCCAGTAGATAAATTAGAACAAGAAGGTTTTGGCGAATTTAAGAAGATGTTTGAGAAGCAAGCTCCCAAGCCCTAGATCTTTTAACCGCCTCTTTCCATCTTGAAAGCATCTTTTCTGCTTCGGGTTTATTCATCTTCGGATAGAAAACTTCTGCGGCCTTAACATTTGATTCTAAATCTACTAATTTTTCCAGAAACCAACTCCAAGGGCAGAAAGGAATGCAGCACCTAGGGCTGTAGTTTTTACAAATGCGGCACGCTCGACTCTAATCCCAAGTAAGTCGGCTTGAAATTGCATTAAAGTATTATTCCGACTAGCGCCCCCATCTACGTGTAGAGATTCAGAGTTTTTACCTACTGCCTCAACGAGCTCAACTACTTGAAAGGCAATTGATTCCAACGCGGCTCGTGCAATATGAGCTTTTGTGCTACCCCTTGTTAGTCCTATAATCAATCCACGAGCATCTTGATCCCAATATGGGGTACCAATTCCAGCAAATGCTGGAACGAAGTCCAATTCCGCCGTTGTCGTTAACTGAATTTGCGAGCTGTTCAATTTCTTTTGCTTCCTTGATTATTCCGAGGGAGTCTCGAAGCCACTGCACAACGGCTCCGCCAATAAAAACACTACCTTCAGCTGCGTAGTAAGTTTCATTCTTTATTTTCCACGCGATTGTGTTTAAAAAATTATTGTTTGCAATGGGCGGATTTTTACCCAAATTACGCAAAAAAAAGCACCGATTCAACCATAGGTGTTTTTGGACATTCCCCTTTTCCAGCATTTTTGTCCAAACAATGCCGCTTGTTGGTCGCCTGCAACTCCTGAAATAGGAATGTCTTTTAGTTGTTCTATGTTTGCTGTTGCAAGCTCACCGCTGGAGTCGATGATTTCAGGTAAAATAGATTTAGGAATTTCAAATATTTTCAACAACTCATCATCCCAGCTCAATGTTGAGATATTAAAAAGCATAGTTCTTGACGCATTAGAAATTTCACTAAGATGCTTCTGCTCTCCAGTTAATTTCCAAATTAACCAAGAATCAATAGTCCCGACACAAAGTTCGCCTGTCTTTGCCATCTCTTTTGCCGATTCGATATTGTCAAGCACCCATTTTATTTTGCTTGCGAAAAGTAAGCATCAATTTCTAAGCCTGTTTTGTCTTTAATAGTCTTGCTATGTTTCGGCTTTAGTTTGTCGCAATAATTTGAAGTTCTTCGATTTGCCAAACTATAGCATTGCATATAGCAGCACCCGTTTTTCTCGACCATGCAACTACAGTTTCTCGTTGATTGGTAATTCCAATTCCAGCAATATCGTTTTTAGATAAGCCTGCCGATTTTAATGCCACAAGAGCAGTGCTAAGTTGGTTCTCCCATATTTCCATTGGGTCATGTTCTACCCAGCCAGGTTGAGGGAATATCTGTCGATGTTCTTTCTGCGAAGTGGAGACAACTTCAGCTTTGTTATTAAAAATAATAGCCCTTGATGAAGTAGTCCCTTGGTCTAATGATAAGATGTATTTGCTCATAGATTTAACTTCGATTATTTGGTAGTCCTAGTCAAATATTATCAAGAGTGCAGAGAGTTATTTTGGAATTTCATTTTTCAGGTGCAAGGTCGAGTTTGGTAAGGAAGATTATCACCTAATAACCACACTTTTGCATGAATTAGGAATTGTCTTTTGCAATAACGGCAGCTAAGCAAAATGCTGAAAAAATTCAAATTACGACATAGAATTCTCCGGTCAAACTATTGCTGAAATAAACAAAGATTACGATGACGTAGTTGCTGACATCTTAAGCTCTGTTTTACTGCAAATTAAAGCTGATTTAAAGCGCGTGTTAAAGCCAGGTGGAGTCTTGATCCTTTCTGGTATATTAAAGGCAGAAGAGAAAATGATTGCCAAGGAGTCTGATTTATTAAGTTACTCAAGGTGATTGGGCCGTTATTGTTGGAAGAGTAGAGGTTTAAATACATGTGTCCCCTCTGATTAAGATCGTTAAAGTTGAATTGTGAATTTACAAAATCTAAAATACGTGAAAAACGAATCAAGGAAATATAGACTTAAGACAATTTCCTGATTTTTTTGTGGTAGGTCCTCAAAGAACTGGCTCAACGTGGTTAACTGAAAACCTTAGAGTGCACCCAGAAATTTACATATCAAATCCAAAAGAACTTCATTTTTTTAATGCATTAATATTTCGGCAATCGGAGCTTTTTAGTCGGACCAACTTTCCTGGTACCTAGAGCAGTTCGAGCCTACTGCTCAGATTAAAGGTGAGGGCTCAGCATCCTATGCCGTGCTGCCAGATGTGATAATTAGCGAGATCGTAGAGTTGAACCCAAAAATAAAAGTAATTTTTTCTATCCGCCATCCAGTGAATAGAGCTTGGGCTCATGCTAAGAAAGATTTACTAGGCGCAAGGAATCTCGAAGTTGACGATATAGAGGAAAGTGAGTTTCTAAAGTTTTTTAAGAGTAACTATCAAATTTCCTGCGCCAAATACACAGCAAACATTAATAGGTGGAAGAAATTTGTCGGCTCACAAAACGTCCATGTACATCTCTTTGAAGAAATTGAGAATGACCCAATCTTGTTACTTACAAAAATAACAAAGTTTCTAGACGTTTCTTCTGACCCAAGTTGTTTTAACACTGATTTAGTCAATAAGAAAATTAACGTGACAGATGCTCGCCAATTAGAGCCTTTCCTGAGAAGTATAAGTTATTTCTTGAAGAACTTTTTAGAGATGAGATACGTTCAATCAATGAACAATACGGTGAAATTCTAGCCAAGTAGCGTATGTTGTAACTAGAAGATTGTGAGAGCTAAATGAACAGACACTGGTTGGAAATATGAAAAGATGCGCTTGGTGTGGAAGT
The DNA here is from genome assembly GCA_963704065.1 of uncultured cyanobacterium. Classification (GTDB taxonomy): domain Bacteria; phylum Cyanobacteriota; class Cyanobacteriia; order Leptolyngbyales; family Leptolyngbyaceae; genus Romeriopsis. The sequence continues at coordinate 9,908 of CAVPGX010000007.1, forward strand.
GACCCCTTATGCCGCCCCCCATGCCCGCCGTGATGAAAACCAAATCGGTATGCTCAAGCGCTGCGGCAATTTCTTCGCGGGACTCCTCCGCTGCCTTCTGCCCGATTGAAGGATTACCGCCAGCGCCTAAACCCCGAGTCAACTTTTGCCCCAACTGCAGTCGCTTTGCCGCTTGGGAGCTGGTTAGCGCCTGTGCATCCGTATTGATCGCCCAAAATTCCACCCCAGAAATATCGCTCGAGATCATGCGGTTCACAGCGTTACCACCACTACCGCCAACGCCAATCACCTTGATGCGAGCAACGCTGCTCGGCAAAATTTCACCAGTCATGTCATATTCTCCGGGGGTCATAGCGTAATTAGAATCTGCACCAGGATCCACTTTTGCATCATCATTCGTGGAAACATGAAATCGCTCACTCGGCTCTACTACTGACAGATGCTGACGTTCGGCTGAGGCATCAGGACGATGCTCAGGGCCGAACTGAGGAGACGATTGGTCTGGCGCATTACTAAAGGTCATTTCGAATTTGCAGGATTATTGTGAACAAGATGACGGCTAGCCAGTTAGCCCAACCGGGGACAAGACCCGAACCAACGAAGAACCAATTCTACTAAAAACGAATTGATCGAACAGCCATTCTATCGATATATACAATGTTGGTTTACATAGTGTCATATCTTTTCCGGGCCATTCTGCCACAAAACAGGACAAATTTCGCCATACATATCACCTTATGATGCATTCGCTGGGACCGCATCACGTGGCGATGCTTTTTTTTGGAGCGCTGGGGCATCCGGATTCCGTAAATCGATGTAATCAATCTGCTCTTTTTTAACGGTTTTAGTCAAGTCCTTAAGCTTGGCGAGGGCACGCAATTGGCGTTCGAACATGGCACGACTGTAAGCGCCTAAATGAACTGACCCAAAGCCCGTCTGCAAAACGAGGTTGTCTAGTTGGCGCCAATCGACCTGCTGAATTGGCACTTCACTCTGTTGAATTTGTTGATAAACCGATGGCCACTGCTGCTGATATATCTTCGGATCCCCCAGTACCCGCAGTAACGGTAATTTTAGCTTTGGCTCCAAACTCTGATAGCTGGCCAAGGGCATGACATTACCTTGGCCATCCAGCAATAAATCAGGTTTCGGTATTGCTTGCTGCCCGCCTGCTTGGTTCTTACTGTGAACGACCGCGACTGGTGTACGCTCATGCACCCGCACAATCAATTCGGGCGGAAATAGCTGCCGATCGACTTGGACATGGTCGAATGGGGCTTTACTCTTAAGTTCTGCGGCGATCGCGTCGGGTTGAGTGCGGAAAATTGACTGGGGATAGGTGATTGGGATCAATTTGCGAATAGTCTGAACGGATAAATACTGATTACCTTCGACCCGTAACTGATTCGCGTTGCGGATCACCCAAATTGGTTGGCGTAAAGACCAAAGCGCTCCAGCGGCAAACCCTGAGACGACGATGAATTGCACGGCCGCTCGCAACTGCTTTGTCCGTCGTTGGCGGCGCAGGCTTTTACGCCGTTGGCTTAATTCAGCACGAGTAGTGGGGGCAATTCCTGCCATAGCAGTCGAAGGAAACGTAAAACGATGGGCAGACCAACAAAATACCATCAGTAGTTCAGCTATGCGGAATAGTTGAACCACACTAGAGGCATTTTAAGCATTACTTATTCTGACGTAGGCCGCAAAGACGGCATCCGCAAAATCATTGAGGTCGAGATCGCGCTGTGCACCGCCTAACAAATTAAGCCAGAACGCAGCGCCCGCACTGCTGCCTGGGTCCGATCATCTGCACACAGCTTATTCAGAATATTCCGGACATGGGTTTTGACGGTGCCGATAGTGATGAAAAGTTTATCAGCGATCGCCGCATTGCTGTTGCCATCTACAATCAATTGCAAGACTTCTAGTTCACGCTCGGTCAAGGCATAGGTATCGATCGATTGCGCCTGCGACTTGGTATTGCCAGCCTCAACCAGCGTCTGGGGAGCCTGTGCCTGAGTCAGGACAATCCGGGCGATCGCCGGGTCAATCCAAGCATGGCCTTCATTGGTAACGCGTAAGGCTTCCAGCAGTTGATCGAGACTGACATCCTTCATGCAGTATGAATCGGCTCCGGCGGCAAATGCCGCCATCACGGTTGCATCCAAATCTTGGAGGGTCAAGATTAAGATTTTTGTGTCGGCGGTTTCGGCCAAATCGGCCTGGGTTGCCTTAAACCGTCGTGTGAGTTCAATCCCATCCATGTCCGGCAGACCAATGTCCACAATCGCGATATCGGGCCTTGACATGTTTAGTAGTCGTAGACCATCGTTGCCATTGGAAGCCTCACCGACCACGCGAAACCCGGGCTTCTGTTGCAAGGCTGTCCGCATACCGACGCGTGTCAGGTCATGGTCCTCAATCAGTGCAATCCGAATGTCATTCATTAGAACCAACTTCTACAGTTTTGATCAAGCGATATGTACTTCAACATGCCCCGAATACACTACGCCCCATCACTAAGATGGCACCTCTTAAGGGGTATAGCTGTTGGCGTAGCTTAAATTCAAATTAGCTTGAAATTGACCTAACTCGCGATATAAACCAGTGAGGCTGTCCTGCGAATGGCCACACTTAACTCTATCAAACGGTAGAGAGAATCGGTGAATGACTTCCTCCCGTTAATGGCGATCGCTCGCCCTGACTCATGCCCCAAGTCATGATGCACTCCATGATAGATTTTTGGAATGTCTGCCTGTGCTACAAACACATTAGGGTTCTGCCTGCACCGACGATCGCATAAACCCATTCGGTATCACTATCGGGTCGTAGCAAAAATTGATGGAATCAAATCTGAAGCTCCTGATTGTGGCTGATAGTGCGGTTGATCGCATGATGATTGGCCAGTCACTCCAGTTGGCGGGAATTGAGTTTCCCGCGGTGGAGGTGGAAAGCTGCGCGGTGGCGATCGCGGCCCTGGAGAGCGAAGGCTTTGACTGTGTCTTGATCGACGCTGGACTCGGGCAAACCGATGCGCTGCTTCTGGTGCAGCATATTCAACAAGAAGATTGGCCCAGTGCGACCCTACTCTTGCTACCTGAAAATAACCAACGGCATGCGGAAATGCTATTGACTGCCGGGGCTGGCGATTTTTTGTCAAAACATGAGCTTTCGCCAGATACCCTATATCATCGAGTTTGGAATGCCGTCAGGATAAGGCGCACCGAAATTAAAGCAACTGCGGCTTTTAAGCAGCTCAACAAAGTCCGTGAAGATAATCAACGGCTACAGTCGATCATTCAAACCACTGAAGCCGGGCGGCAGTCGACGGGAATTGTCCCCGCCGAGCAACAGCAGGAACTCAGTACAATGCAGCATCTGACCGATTTACTGAACCAACGGCTCAGCAATTTGCCGGGCCTGCTTCAAGTGATGATTGATGTGGTCTGCGATACGATTGCCCAAGCAGAATTTGGGCTGATCGTGTTGCATAATCCGCAGACCCAAAAACTTGAACTGACTGCAACCACTGGCCTGCGAGACATGCGTGGCATCGAATCGAAATTTGACCCAAATTCGGGGATTTTGGATCAGGTTTTTCAAACTGGCAAGTCGCAGATTATTCGCTTCCCCGATCCAGAAGATCAGAAAAACCTGCATATCATCGCTGCTGCCGCTCTTTGCACCGTTGTGGTCGAGTCGGCCCAAGGCGGTCGATTGGGGGTACTGGCAGTGGGCAATTGGAAACAGCCACAGGCGTTTGATGATGAAGATTTACGCTTGTTAGTGGCCTTTGGGGAGCATGCCGCTATTTCGCTCACAAATGCACAATTAATCAATACGCTGGAGGAACGCGAAGAGCGATTGGCGTTCCAAAACAACATTCTGGCTCAGCAAAACCAGGAACTCGAGAAGCAACGCCAGCAAATTCAGGTGCAAAACGTACGATTGCAAGAAGCGGCTCAACTCAAGTCACAGTTTCTTGCCACGATGTCCCATGAATTACGAACGCCGATGAATGCGATTATTGGCTTCTCGCAGCTGCTGTTACGTCAGAGTCAGCTTTCGGCGCAGCAGCTTGACATGGTTCAGCGCATTCTGAATAACGGAAAACAGCTGATGGCGTTGATCAACGATATTCTCGACCTTTCTAAGATTGAAGCAGGGCGCTTGGACTTAAAATCTGAGCGGTTTCGCATTTCCGATCTGCTGACCAGCACCACTGATGAACTGCGTTCCCTTGCCGTCCAAAAACATCTGCAGCTGTCGCTCACGTCCCGACTGCAGGATCCTTATGTTGTCAACGATAGCAATCGTTTGCGACAGGTGATCGTTAACCTACTCTCGAATGCGATCAAGTTTACGGAACAAGGTCATGTCGAACTGGAAGTGCGGGAGGTTAGCCGCGATCGTATCGTCATCTTGGTCAGTGATACAGGCATTGGCATTGCTGAGGCGGAAATTGCGCGGATTTTTGAAGAATTCCGGCAAGTTGATCAGAGTCGGACTCGACGACATGCTGGAACTGGTTTGGGGTTGGCGATTACCCGTTGGTTAGTGCAGATGATGGGCGGACAGATTTCGGTCAAGAGTCAGCCGGGAGAAGGGTCAACCTTTCGGGTTGATCTGCCGCGGGAGATTCACATCATGCCCGTTTCCTTGGGCGCGTAAACCAACTATTCACTGCGATCAGGAAGTCGTGCATCTCACAAAGTTGCCTGTAGACTTGTAGCCAAAGCTGATTGTCACCTGTTTGGCGATTGGCCCAGACATGAAATTTGGAATATCGCTTTACACACTAGCCACTGTTTTGAGGAGTCGCAACATGATGGATTTGATGCAGGCCTATGGAGGCAATGTTGCTCATTGGCATGGAATGTTAAGCAGTATCGATCTCAATTCGATGCTGCTGTCGGATTTTTGGCCGATGCCTGATGACTGGTCATTGGTTATTGCCCAGTTTAAGCAAACTGATCTAGGTGGTGATGTCGGTAAATGGTGGGACAATGTCGTTAAAACGGGTCAAGTCTGGGCGTTTCTGCTGGGTGCGATTTTTGGCTATCTCGCCAAATCCTTCACCACATACGGCTAAGGTATACGGCTAAATCAATGCCAATTGATTCGACCCAATTGATTCAACTTTGTGAAATGAGCCTCTGATTGAAAATGCTGTGGGTAATAGGCGATTGTTGCCTTATACTGCCTATTGCCTACGCTGTTTGGACATCACACCGGATAAAGTAGGCGATGTCTGGTGTAATTTGGACAAAATTTCATGAGCGGTGCTTCTAACCAGTCGAATAATCAACCTCAACAGACCTGGAGCCAGCGGTTTGAAGGCAGTTTGCATCCCGCCATCGAAGTCTTCAATGCCAGCATTGGGTTTGATATTGAGTTAATTGAATACGACCTCACAGGCTCACAGGCTCACGCCAAAATGTTAGCGAAGCAGGACATTATTAGTCAGGCCGAAGGCGAACAGATTATTGCTGGCTTGGAGCAGATCCGTCAGGAATATCGCGATGGTAAGTTTAACCCGACGATCGCCGATGAGGATATTCACTTCGCGGTTGAGAAGCGTTTAACGGCCATTTGTGGTGATGTGGGAAAAAAGCTGCATACTGGACGATCGCGTAATGACCAAGTTGGTACTGATACGCGGCTGTACTTACGTGATCAGATTGGTCAGATTCGGGATGCGGTGCGAGCTTATCAAAAATCACTCTTGGCGCATGCCCAGGTCCATGTCGAAACGCTGATCCCCGGCTATACCCATTTGCAACGAGCACAGCCGATTAGCCTGGCGCACCATCTACTGGCTTATGTTGAGATGGCCGAGCGCGATTGGCAACGCTTAGGTGATGTGGCCAAGCGTGTTAATATTTCGCCCCTCGGTGCGGGTGCGTTGGCGGGAACGACGTTCCCGATCGATCGGCATTACAGTGCGGAATTGCTGGGGTTTGAAGCAATCTATGCCAATAGTCTTGATGCCATTTCACGATCGTGACTTTGTCGTAGAGTTTCTGGCCGCCGCTAGTTTGATCATGGCGCACCTGAGTCGGATCTCCGAAGAAGTGATTTTTTGGGCCTCTCAGGAATTTAGCTTTGTCACACTGACGGATGCTTGTGCCACTGGTTCGAGCATTATGCCGCAAAAGAAAAATCCCGATGTGCCTGAACTCGTGCGCGGTAAAACCGGACGGGTGTTCGGCCACTTGCAAGCCATGCTGGTCGTGCTTAAAGGCTTGCCCCTGGCCTATAACAAGGACTTCCAAGAAGATAAAGAAGGGCTATTCGATACGGTAAAAACCGTGAAAGCCTGCCTCGAAGCCATGACGATTTTATTTACAGAAGGGTTGCAGTTTAAGCCGCAACGCTTAGCAGCGGCTGTCGCGGAAGATTTCTCAAATGCAACGGACGTAGCGGATTATCTCGCCACCAAAGGCGTCCCCTTCCGTGAGGCCTATAACTTGGTCGGCAAAGTGGTTCGGACTTCGTTAGCCGCGAACAAATTACTGAAAGATTTGACACTGGAAGAGTGGCAGCAGCTACATCCAGCATTTGAGGCCGATATTTATGCGGCGATCACGCCCCGTCAGGTGGTGGCTGCCCGTAATAGCTTTGGTGGTACAGGCTTCGTACAAGTGCGTGATGCCTTGGAGAAAGCCCAAGCAAGATTGAGTAATTAGACTGCGCGATCGGTATCAATTACGGCGGCAGTAATTTGCGCCTGTGTATGTAACTAGATGTGAGTGTAGCGAAACGATGGCTTTACAAATTGGTGATCCCGCGCCGGACTTTAGTGTTAAGAATGAGCGAGGCGAAAGTGTGTCGCTCCAGGACCTCCACGGCAAGTGGGTCGTGCTTTATTTTTATCCCAAAGATAATACGCCCGGTTGCAATAAAGAGGCTTGCGCCTTCCGCGATAACTTTGATGCCTTCACGCATAAAAATGCTGTGATTCTCGGTGTCAGCCTCAATGATGCTAAGTCCCACAACAAGTTCATTGAGAAATTTGGTCTTCCCTTCTCACTGCTGATTGATGAAGATGCACAGCTTTCCACCGCCTACGAAAGCTATGGCCTGAAGAAGTTCATGGGCAAAGAGTATATGGGGATTACGCGCAATACTTTTTTGATCGACCCCACCGGTAAGATCGCGAAGATTTATCGGAAAGTTAAGCCCGAGCAACATCCCCTAGATGTCCTCAGCGATTTGCCCGAGTGCTGATTACGTGTCTAAAGTTTCATGCGGCAATTCTCTGACGCGAGCGTGGTTTGCTAATATACCCGGTGACCGGTGCACGATTTTCCACAGGTGCGCTTGTTTATGTTGCACAGCGGTTTGCTTTGAGCGCTGACTTTATGATTCTCTTATCAATCGCGCCCATGGGTCGAATCTGGCATTTTGTAAAGTCTACGCTTGGTGTGATTTTTCGCCATCCGGTTACCGGTACAAGCATTATCGCCCGGTTGCCTGATGGGCGTTTAGTCATGACCAAACGTAGTGATAACCGGCTCTGGGGACTGCCCGGTGGGATGGTTGACTGGGGGGAAGATATTGCAACTGTGGTGCGGCGGGAACTGTTTGAAGAGACGGGCTTGCAAGTCATACAGATTCGGCGGCTGGTGGGTGTTTACTCCAGTTTCGATCGCGATCCCCGGCTGCACTCAATTTGTATCGTTGTCGAAGTTGATGCGGCTGGAAAAATTCGGATTGATCCGCTCGAGACCCTCGACGTACAGGCGTTCCATCCGGATGATATTCCAACCGGACGACTCTCCCATGACCATCGTCAACAGCTAGATGATTATTTTGCCGGTAAAACGACACTTGCCTAAGTCAGCCGATTGGCAAGAACTAGGGTGATTGCTTCGATCGAAAAGATGCCAAACACAGTGGTATAGCCATGTAAGAACGTCGTCCCTTCCACGGGACCAATTTCACCACTACAGAAAAAGCCAGCAACGGGAATCGGCATATGATCCTCAAACACCCCAGAGTCGAAGTTTGATTCGCCATAGAGCCCTTTACCGCGACCCAGACAAGCGAACATCAATGCACCAACGGGCTTGGGCTTACCCATCGCGTCTTTCCGATAGCGCCGCATCAAAACTTCCAAGTCATCGGCGGAAGCCGATGCATCGCGTAAGTGGAACTGGATCCGCTGGCCAGCGCGTACCCGATCACCGATCGCTAGCGCCCCTTGTCGTGGATCAAATCCTAATAAATTGCGCACGAGGAAATCGCCAGGCTCAAGGGTCTGCTTGAAAGGATTTTGGGCAATGCCGACAAATAGTGCATCCCGAGCTAGGGCTTGATCTGCTTCGCCCAGTTCCGCCACCATATCGCGGAGGATTTCCAAAGGTGGCTGAGCCGATTGGTCGGTATCCCCATCGGCCTTTAGCCCGAGAATGACATTGCGCTCACTTTCGGTGATCCAGTAGGGCGCGCCAATTGGCCGACAGCCCTGCGCCACAATGGTATCAAGCGCAATATCGCCACTTAAAGCAATGCCGACCGCCCCTGAGCGATGGAAGCGATCGCCACAAAAGAGCCCACTCCGAGTTGCACCAAATCCAGAACTCGCCAGACCGCCAACCTTTGGCATACCAGGATAGGCGTAGTCTAACCCCGCAAGAAAGTCATTAATCCCTTCCGACATGGGGTCAATCAGCACAACGAACTGTGGCTCATCCGCCGGCTCTACACCCATCAAATCAACCCAAGCATTCGGCGAACCATCCAAATCAGGCAATTCGTCCGTTGCGATATGAAATGCATGTACCGCCACATTTGGCAAGTATGCCAAGGTAAAACTGACGAGGATGTCTTCTTCTACTTCCTGCACGATACCCTGTGCATCAGTTCCAACGACACCGGCACCCCCACAGCCGACAATTGGCAGATCAGGCAAATGCCGTCGCATTAGGGGCATAACCCGAGGATATTCGCTGGCGAAAGCGGAAGAAACGAAAAGGAAACCGGCGGTTGGTGGCCCTTGAAGCGGAACGCGAGCAAGATCGATCACTTCATTAATCGCAGCCTCTAATGAGGGTTGCTTAGAAATCACACTTGACCATTGCATCGCTTCAGGCATCAATGTTAGCAGGCTACTTTTTCTAGATTAGGCTAATACGCTTTCAGTTTAGGGCAATTTCGACACCGGATAGAAACCGTTCCGCAATTCAATTGGATCATTGCCACATCGAGCGCACTCAGTCCATGATCAGCGAATTTAATCAGTTGGTTTGATGATTGCAGTCATAAAATTGCGCGATCGTTTCTCTCTAGATCTCCGATTAACCGAAAATCATAGAGAGTTAATAGATAAAATTCAATGCATAGGATTCATCTAGGCCGAGTTCGGTTAAGACTCCATTGCAGACGTTACCAGATTATCAAAAAGCAAGTTAGCATAAACAGTATTGAGAGTGACGGAGCTTAAATTATGACTACTTCCAAAATCGAGAACAAAATTGGCGAAGAGCGGGATAATGCCCGCACTGTATGTGATACCACTGGTCCGACTTCGCCCGAATGTGCTGCAGCTTGGGATGCTGTTGAAGAGCTTCAGGCAGAGGCAGCACACCAAAGCCAAGTGAAGCCAAAGACCAATTTCGAGAACTACTGTAGTGACAATCCCGATGCTGTTGAATGCCGCATTTACGAAGACTAGTCTTATGATCAGCTGATTCTGGTCGGATGATCGGCAAAATCATTGATACCAATTCAATTTCAACGGTTGATCGACTTCCATTCAGCATAGAGAATAAAGCCGTTGGTGTGGCGACGTTGCACCAACGGCTTTATTTTGGCTAAGGTAAATTATGGATTACATGGGAATGCCATTGCGCCGCTGTACAGGTAATTCGTGACACGGGCCTTGCATTGCACCAGGCAAATGCTATCGTATGAAACGAATTATTCTCATTGAGCGCACATTTGCGTCGTTTTTGCATGCAAGTTCCCCCTTGGATAGCGGCAGCTATCTGGACTAACTATCGCCTTGCTGTGGTGTTCACAGTGCTTGTGCCTTTAGTGATATTGGTGTGGTCTTTCTTCAAGCAGTCCGAAGTCATCTCCAAGTTAATGACGATTTACTGGCGTGTAGCAAGTCTGCTTGCGATTACTGTGTACTTGCTGATCGCGGCATTGCCGATCGGTTTTCTGTCGGGTTGGTTTGCCCTGATTTTGATTCCGATCAGCCTATGGTTCTGGGTGGATGTGAACGATGAAATTCGGGATCTTCCAAATAGTAATCTGAAGTTAGTCATGATGACGTGGCGGTGGGCTGTGACAATCTATTGTGCGATCGCCGCAATTTTCCAGCTTTCGAGCCTGCGTTGTGCTTTTGTGCCGCATTCCCAGCTTGTCGGTGATAGTTTGTGTTACTTATGGTTGGAAGCACCTTGGGGATTCCGCGAGATTTTCCATAATTCGACAAAGCCTTGGTTTTTGGGAGCACTCGGTACGATCGGTCTCGTCATTTATGGTTTAATTCTGAGTTACTTTATCTTTTTTCGGCTAGGTAAGGTGAAGCGAAGTGCCCTCGATCGGTAGTGCAACTTTTGAGCGTTTTACCGACGAAAAACGTAATATAGAGATCTAATATTTAGTGACTGGTTAACATTTTCGTTTCCGCTGAAAGCTAGCTATACCGGTGGTCAGTGTATGGATACAGCGATGGGGATTGCGATTGGACGACGTTTAGAGCAATATAGCCAGCGACATCCAAATGAAGTTTTGCTGGTTTGGTTTGAAGCCGACGGCACAACTGATCAAGTGGCAATTTTCAAGGGATTTTCGAGTTCTTTGATGTGCCCGACTGCTTTTGATCCAGACGTTCCTGTAGTACCTGATAATGCTGAGATACAGCGGATCGATCGGGTTGAAGCCCCCTATGATCCCAATCATCCTCGGTATATTCAGCACAATCTCAGTTGGGACGAATTTCAGCCATTGCTGTAGTTTCAACCATTGCTGTAGATTGTGGCATGGTGCCGATCCAGTCGGGATGTTGATTCAGGTGGGTTAATGTTGCAAGGGCATTTCCACCGGATGCGACGATCACGCTAAAGTTTATCAACGTTGTGAGGAGATTGACCTATGTTGTCAGGCCAAGGGGAACCCGGTAAATTCTGGGGACAGGTTGAGTTGCCCGAATCAAAATTGTTTGGTACTGACGGCATTCGAGGTCGAGCTGGCACGTTTCTTACAGCACCGCTGGCCATGCAAGTGGGCTACTGGGGCGGACAAGTCCTGCGACAAGTATCACCCGATCGCACCACAATTTTACTCGGACGTGATTCCCGTAATTCGGGCACAATGCTGGGTAGTGCACTTTCAGCTGGACTCACCGCTGCCGGTCTAGACGTTTGGGATCTGGGCATGTGCCCAACCCCAGTTGTGGCGACTTTAGCCAACATCACCGAGGCGATCGGCGGCATTATGATCTCTGCTAGTCATAATCCACCCCAGGATAACGGGATTAAGTTCTTTGGTAGCGAAGGGCATAAACTTGCTCCGGAACTGCAGCAGCAGATTGAAGCAGCATTACGAGGACAGGTTGCCGACATCGCAGTAATGCAGTGGGGGCAACATTATGCGCGGCCTGATTTACTCGACCAATATTTGCAGACAATTCAAGCCCCATTGACGCAAGTCACGGCACAACCTTTGGCCGGTATGAAAGTGGTGTTGGATCTGGCTTGGGGAGCGGCGACGAGGACGGCAACCGAGACCTTTCAGCGGTTGGGTGCAGAGGTCGTTGAATTACATGCTATGCCGGATGGCGATCAGATTAATGTCAACTGCGGTTCCACGCATTTACAGAAGCTGCGGCAAGCTGTCCAAGATGTGGGTGCAACGATCGGTTTTGCTTTTGATGGTGATGCCGATCGGGTTTTAGCGGTTGATGCGCAAGGTCGAACCGTTGATGGTGACTATATTCTGTATCTGTGGGGTAAACAGCTTTTAGCGCAGCAGCAATTACCTGGTAATCGGATTGTGGCCACAGTCATGTCAAATCTTGGGTTCGAGCGTGCCTGGGAAGCGGCGGGTGGCAACTTAATTCGCGCCGCTGTCGGCGATCAATATGTCCATGCCGAAATGCTCCAGCATGGTGCCGTCCTCGGTGGTGAGCAATCCGGCCATATTCTGTGTAAGCATTTTGGCATCAGCGGTGATGGTCTGATGACAGCGTTACACCTGGCGTATTTGGTCAAGCAAGACGGTGGGTGCTTAGCCAGCTTGATTGATGCGAGTTTCCAGACTTATCCGCAAATTTTGCACAATGTGCGGGTTGAGGATCGTCGCCGTCGACTCAATTGGCAAGAATGTGAAGTGCTCCAACGAGAAATCGCCAAAGCTGAATCCGATATGGGCGATCGGGGTCGCGTGTTAGTCCGTGCATCCGGCACAGAGCCATTGATTCGGGTGATGGTCGAAGCGGAAACCGTTGAACTCGTTGAAACCTGGACAACGCAGTTGGTGAGTGTCGTTGAAACCCATTTAGTTGCTTAGGCTCGATCAATCTGCCCATACCTGCGTCTAAAATCATCGCGATCTAAAATCATCGCTATTTTGGATCGCTGGTCGGTCAAGCTGATGGTTTTGTCTATGTTGTGATTAAACACTTCGACTAGAACAAAATCATCAAAATCCTTTGCCCGTTGATGCCGATCGTGAGCGAGAATAGATCCCGTCTGATGGCTCCTGAATGGCGAACGCTATGTCCTATGTTCCCCTGCATCATAAATATCGGCCCCAAACCTTTGCGCAGTTAGTGGGGCAGGAGGCGATCGCGACTACCCTCAGCCATGCCCTGGCGCAACAACGCATTGCTCCAGCCTATCTCTTCACCGGGGCGCGGGGGACAGGCAAAACCTCTAGCGCGCGAATTTTTGCCAAGTCACTCAATTGTCTTGCTGTTGATCAGCCCACCGCTTCGCCTTGTGGGGAATGCGAAACCTGTAAGTCGATCGCCCAAGGGAATGCCTTAGATGTGATTGAGATTGACGCTGCGAGTAATACCGGGGTCGATAACATTCGAGAATTGATTGAACGGGCGCAATTTGCTCCGGTGCAATGTCGCTACAAAGTTTACGTCGTCGATGAGTGCCACATGCTCAGTAATGCGGCCTTCAATTCGCTTCTGAAAACCTTAGAAGAACCGCCAGATCGTGTTGTATTTGTCCTGGCAACGACTGATCCACAGCGGGTTTTGCCGACGATCATCTCACGCTGTCAGCGGTTTGACTTTCGGCGAATTCCGTTAGATGCGATGACGCAACACTTAAACGTTATTGCACAGCAAGAACAGATCGCGATCGCGGCGGAAGCGGTGCAACTAATTGGCCAAATTTCGCAAGGGGGATTGCGCGATGCCGAAAGTTTGCTCGATCAGTTGAGTTTGCTAGCCGGGGAAGTCACCGTTGATAAGGTTTGGGACTTAGTCGGGGCTGTGCCGGAGCGCGATTTGTTTGCGTTGGTACAGGCAATTTTTGCGGATGATGCGGAAGCGGTAATTGATTGCACCCGACGGTTGATGGATCGCGGTCGCGAGCCACTGATTGTGCTACAAAATCTGGCCAGCTTCTATCGCGATTTGCTAATTGCGAAGACAGCGGCGAATCGCAATGATCTCGTGGCTGTCACCGCACCTACCTGGGAAAGCATGGTGCAATTTGCAAAGGGCATCTCTGGTCGTGGTTTACTCGCCGGTCAGCAGCATTTGCGTAATGCTGAAGTGCAGTTGAAAAACTCAACCCAGCCGCGGTTGTGGCTAGAGATTACACTGATGGGGTTGTTGCCATCGGCGATTGTGCCTGGTGAACCAGTTGCCCCCGTGGTCAAGCATATCAAGCCACCAGCAGTGCCAGCGGCGGTGCTGCCGGCTGTCAGTTCATCAGTGGCCGCTACAGCGGTTCAGCCGCTACCAACTAGCACGATCGCGTCGCCATCAGTTCCTTTACCACCGGCGAATAAGCCTGTCCCCGCAGCGCTGATATCGGACAATGAATCTGAACCTGTCTCCGCCGCACCGGCGTCAGCAAGTCCGCCTGTATCGTCTGTTTCCCCCGCGACGAGCGAGGTGCCTGTGACAATTGCAGAAGCCGATCTTGAAGCAACTTGGCAAACAATTCTGAATAATCTTGGCCTCGCATCAACGAAGGCGATTATTTCACCCAACTGCTTCCTCATTAGCGTCAGCGGCACGACGGTCAAAATTGGTGTCCGGGGTCGGCCGGTGGTGCCCTTGGTCAAGAATCAACTCGATAAATTGAGCAAAGCCTGTGCCAAAACCTTGGCGATTAATACCGTCAAACTAAATTTGGTGGTCACAGAGAATCAACCACCGCAGCCTGCGACAGTTCCCCCGAATCCGCAAGCCCGCCTCCAACAACCGCAAAATCCCGCACCAGTACCAGCGAATTCATCACCGCCGCCGCCAGTAGCGCCTACAGTTTCGCCGCCACCGCCCGCACCAGCCACGCCCGCGCCGCCGGAACGGCCCGTAACACCATCAACTCCACCTACGAGTCCATCGCTGGATGACGGACGGGCCCTTCCCACTTGGACACCAGAAGATCCCGTAACGCGTGCGGCCAAAAGCCTAGCCGATGCGTTTAATGGCGCGATCGTTGAACTTGATGACGACAGTGGAGGCAATCGCGATGATGACGATCGTCCACCAAAGGTCAGTGCCCCATTCTAAAAACTGCTTCGCACAGTCAACTAGGCTTGAATACGCTTATTACGTTTATAGTCAACGTTTCTTTCAAGGTACATAAATCACTATGGAAATCGACATCAAAACAGTGCTTGGCAACTATGCTCAGCTGACAATTTTTCTCTTAATGTTCTCCATCGGGCTTCAGGAGGGCTTTAGGAATTTATCAATTCTCTGGCAACGTCCCTCTTTGTTAATTCGCTGCTTGATTGCCGCGTTTGTTGTGGTACCTGTAGCCGGCATCGTCATACTCAAACTGCTACCGATGATGAACCCCTCAACCCGACTGGCATTAGCCATTATGGCCATTTGTCCGGGGGCCCCACTGACCTACAAAAAACTCACTTCAATGAAGGCTAGCACGGCGCTAGCGGGAAGTTTTCAAGCCACGACATCGCTGTTTGCTGTGGTCTTAGTGCCGCTTTGGTTCATTATCTTCAGTGCGATTTTTCCCAGAGAAGCCAGCGTTAATGAGGTCGAGGTGTTCAAGCAAGTCACAACGGTGCAGTTCCTGCCGATTTTGCTGGGGCTCGCCATTCATAAATGGCTGCCCACGCTCGCCGACGATATTCTTGAGCCCGTCAAAAAAATCTGCTCCTGGATGTTTATCGGTTTGGTCATTGTGATATTAGTCGTCGCTTTGCCGCTCGTTCTGAAGGTGGGCGTGCTTAATGTTGTGGCAACGGTTGTGTTCGTTACGATCGCCATCTTGGCGGGTCATTATTTGGGTGGCCCAGAGCCGGAAACGCGTTTGGCGATCGGATTAGCCAACTCTACTCGCAATGCTGGCTTAGCTTTAGCCCTAACAACAATGAACTTTGGTAAGGATCCAGGCGTTTTGGCCGGTATTGCCGCGATCGCGCTTCTGGCCTTTGTCGCTGATGCCATTTATGCCAATCTTTACCGCAAAAAAATCGCCCAGGGTAATTCTGCAATTGCGGAAGGATAAAACCAAAATTCCACTGCCGTCCTTACTAGATGTCCCAGCGGTATGAGTTGCCCGGTTCATCCACAATCTCGCCAACTATCCGACATGAGCAACCCAATCAAAGCCAAGGTTAGGGAGTGAAAATGATGGGCGATCGAAAATCTTAACTTCCCGTTTCAGAAAATCCCGATAGGCTGAGAAAGATAATTCTGTCGTGTAATTTTTGCGGCTGGTTTTCTAGTGGCAAAAATTGGGTGGAGGAGAACTGCTCATGTCGATTATCCATGGTGCTTGGGTTGATGCGCACTTTTTTCTGTGGGGCGAGGTGTGGCGACGCAATGTGCAAACCCGATCGCGGGCGAAATCGTCAACCATAGATAATTTTGGTGGCCTCGGCACCTATCCGTTTGCGATGACGGCAGATGAATTGCAGCAGCTACTCACCGCAAAACAGCAGCAATTGAATTTGGTGCTGCCGAATTTAACCGCATTATTTGCTGGCCAGCCGGCTAGAAGTGCGGCAACCCAAGGGCGGGGCCGCGCCAAAAAGACGACGGCAATACAGCAAGATGGCTGGACTTCACAGACAGTCGCAATTCCCACAGTCATCCGGCAGGACGAATATCAGCCACAGCTATCGAATCGCAGCTTAGATGCAGAAGCTGAACTTTTCCCCTGGCAAATTGCGGGATTGCGGCTGAGCGGTGCCGTGGCAATCCCGTTTTTAGGCTCACTGCCGTTGAGTCGTTTGGGCCAGGAAGATCGTTTTTTAAGCGATGACTTAAGGTTTTGGTCACATTTGGTGCGGTGGGGGTTTGACTTGATGGCGCGGGGCAAATATCTGCCGCATTTGCTTCAGTCCGACGATCAGGACACGGCAAAAGCGGTATGGCAGGTTTTGCTAGACAGCGCGACTGATCAAGAACGGCTGAATCGCTTTGCGCGGCAGATGCCAACAGTGTGCCGTTTGTATGGGCAGGCAAGCCCGACGATCGCCATGCCACGGCCAGTACCGGGGAAAGCGATCATTACATGCTTTTTGAACGGGTTTATCGATGCGCAGATGCGGCAACTGAGTTTAAAGCCCAAAATTTCGTCGCAATTGCAACCGTGGCTGGCTGCCTTAACGAATCAAAACAGCACACTCGATGCTAAAACTGTTGTCAAGCTAGCACCGAGTTTGACCGCTTGGTTAGCACCGTATGATCAGGCGATCGATCAGTTTCGCGTTTGCTTGACACTGGTGCCGCCAGTGGAGCAGACGGTCGAGCAGACTTGGATGTTGGAGTATGGCTTGCAGGCGATCGACGATGTGACATTAGTGATTCCGGCAACGGTGGTGTGGCAAAATTCCGTCGATCGCATTTCCTATGCGGGGCATATTGTCGAACGGCCGCAGGAAACCTTGCTAGCAGGGTTAGGGGTGGCGTCACGGATTTATCCGTTATTAGAAGCCAGTCTGCGCCATGAGATGCCCACCCAATGTCTGCTCGATCCAACAGCGGCATATCAGTTTTTGCGCACAGAGGTTGGACAATTGCGGGAGGGCGGAATCGGTGTGGTGCTACCACCGAGTTTAGCTAACCGCGAGGGCTGGGCAAATCGTTTGGGATTGAAGGTGCAGGCAACGACAACTAATGCCAACCTGCGGAAAAAACGGTTAGGCATGCAGGGGCTGCTCAACTTTGAGTGGGAGTTGGCGATTGGCGGCCATAGTCTTTCCAAACAGGAGTTTGATCATTTGGTGGCACTCGATACACCGTTAGTTGAGATTAATGGTGAGTGGGTCGAGTTACGACCGCAGGATATTCGATCAGCCCAGAACTTTTTTGCCGCCCGCAAAGAGCAGACGCAGTTGACCCTTGAAGATGCGCTGCGACTGAGTAGTGGGGATACTCAGACAATGGAAAAGTTGCCTGTGGTCAGCTTTGAGTCATCAGGAGCGCTACAGGAACTGGTGACGAATTTGAGTGATAACACGGCGATCGCACCTGTTCATCCGGCCCAACTCCAAGGTGAATTGCGTCCCTATCAGGCGCGCGGAGTCGGTTGGCTGGCCTTCTTAGAGAAATGGGGCTTAGGCGCTTGTCTGGCCGATGATATGGGTTTGGGTAAAACGTTGCAATTGATTGCGTTTGTCCTGTATTTGCAGGAAAACCAGCTATTAGCCAACCCGATTTTAGTGGTCTGTCCAACTTCGGTATTAGGTAACTGGGAACGAGAAATTAACCGATTCGCACCGAACTTGAAGGTGATGGTGCAGCATGGAGATAAGCGATCGCAAGGGAAAGCCTTTAGCAAGCTGGCGCAGCAGCAGGATTTTGTACTGACGAGTTATGCCTTAGTGTATCGAGATTTGAGTAGTTTGCGCTTGGTACATTGGCAGAGTGTGGTGCTAGATGAGGCGCAGAATATCAAGAATGCTGAGGCCAAGCAATCCCAGGCAGTACGGCAGTTGGATGCGGCCTTTCGAGTCGCCTTGACGGGAACGCCGGTGGAGAATCGACTGTCGGAGCTCTGGTCAATTATGGATTTTCTGAATCCAGGCTATTTGGGGCCGAAAAATTACTTTCAGCGGCGGTTTGCGATTCCGATCGAACGCTATGGTGACATGACTTCATTGCAGGCGTTGCGATCGTTGGCCCAGCCGTTTATTTTGCGGCGATTAAAGACCGACAAAAGTATTATTCAAGATTTGCCCGAGAAGAATGAGATGACGGCATTTTGCAGCTTGACGTTGTCACAGGCGGATTTATATCAGCAAATGGTTGATACAACGCTGGAGAAGATTGACGCATCCAAGGGCATCCAGCGCAAAGGATTGATTTTAGGATTGCTAACGAAGTTAAAGCAGGTGTGCAATCATGCGGGGTTAATTAGCGGTGAGACCGAGGTTTCGGCAAATTTTCGGGCGCAGTCGGGCAAGTTGCAACGGTTGGATGAAATGCTGGATGAAGCCTTGGCCGAGGGCGATCGGGCGTTGATATTTACGCAATTTGCTGAGTGGGGCAAGTTGTTGCAGGCGTATCTTAGTCTGAAATTAAAGCAGGAAGTTTTGTTTCTGTATGGTGGCACACGTAAGGCGCAGCGCGAAGCCATGGTCGATCGCTTTCAGCATGACCCGCAAGCGCCATCGGTTTTTATTCTGTCACTGAAAGCCGGAGGCGTGGGGTTGAACTTAACTCGGGCCAATCATGTGTTTCATTTCGATCGCTGGTGGAATCCTGCAGTGGAAAATCAGGCCACCGATCGGGTGTTTCGGATTGGCCAGATGCGCAACGTGCAGGTGCATAAATTTGTTTGCACTGGGACGCTGGAAGAGCGAATTCACGACATGATCGAGGGTAAGAAGGCGTTAGCTGAGCAAGTGATTGGCACTGGAGAAAATTGGTTGGGTGACTTGGATACGAATCAGCTGCGCGAGTTGTTGCTATTGGATCGATCGACGATCTTGGGAGAGGAATAAGTCATGCCAGCAAGCCAGATTTTTGCAAGTATCCTTGGTCGCCGTCGGCTGTGGCTATATGGCTACCATAGCCGGAACACCATCGATGGTTCGAACTGAGCAATGAATTGGTTGATGTGGCATTGAAGCATGTGGCATTGGAACCAGCATTTTGGAAAATATCCAAGTTGTATGGGGACTCCGGTAGTAATTTTGCAGACGTTATCTATCATTTCATTGCTGAATCACCATACCCCTGGAGAAGACGATAGATTGGGACTAGAAGGTCTGTGTCGTGTCGCGTGACTATGGCATGTACCTAAACTTTGTTATGTGAAGTCGGTTGGAATGACTGAAGCTGAAGTCCCTAAGAGCCTCCCGAATCAGCAGCACCGTGGTCTTCCCAAGCCATTGAAGGTGTTGATCCCAGTTGTTGTTGTGGCGATCGGGGTTGTTGTGGCAACTTATGTCTTACGCCCGAAACCGCAGCCAGGACTGCAGCTCAGCGGTAGAATTGAAGGCTACGAAACCGATGTGGGTGCGAAAGTCGGTGGCAAAATTGAGGTCATTCGTTTCCGCGAAGGCGATCGCGTGCGCAAGGGCGAGGTGATTGCCCGGTTAGATGATGCGGAACTTCAAGCCGCTTTAGCCGGGGCAACTGCACAGATTGCATCAGCCGAACAGCAGGTCAGTCAGGCGCTGCTGCAGATTTCCGTGATTGAAAGTCAAATTCAGGAAGCACAGCTAACCCAGTCTCAGTCTCAGGATGATACCTTAGGTCAGGTTAACGCTGCGCAAGCCAGTGTTGCATCAGCCAAGGCTCAACTAGCAGAAGCAGAAGCCCAGGCCAAACAGTTAGAAGCAGAGTTAAAGCTAGCTAAAGACGATCGCGATCGTTTCGAACAATTATTTCGATCGGGGGCGGCATCACAACAGCGATTTGAACAGGCACAGTCCCAGTTTGACTCATTGCGAGAAACCCTACAGGCGCGTCAGGCGGCGATTGCTGCTGCCCAAGAACAGGTCAAAGCCGCCAAAGGAAACCTAACTCAAGCCAGCGCCAGTCGGCTGAACCCCGATATTCGATTGACTCAGGTCCAGCGTCTGCGGACCCAGAATGAGCAGGCAAAAGCTCAGCTCAAAGCCGCTCAAGCTAACGTCGAAAATGCCCGTGCCAACCGTCGAGAAATCGCAGCACGCATTCAGCAGCTAGCGATTGCCAGCCCGATCGATGGCGTTGTTTTGAATCGGACGACAGAACCCGGTGAAGTGATCGCGGCTGGCAAAACCGTTCTGACGGTGATTAATCTCGAGGATGTGTTTCTGCGGGGCTATATTCCCGAAGGCGGTGTGGGCGCAGTGCGAGTCGGACAATCAGCCCAGGTATTTCTCGATTCGGCACCAGAGCGGCCTCTAAGTGCAACCGTCGCCGCGATCGACACCGAGGCTTCCTTCACCCCCGAAAACATCTATTTCCGCGACGATCGGGTGACGCAAGTATTTGGGCTCAAACTCCAAATTGCGAATCCTGCTGGATTTGCCAAGCCGGGCATGCCAGCCGATGCGACAATTTTAACTAATGCGAGCAAGGAGTGAGGTCACTATGGTTTCTCCCTCGACTCCCGTCGCAAGTGAGATTGGGCCGATCACCCCCCAACCAGCGACGATCGAAGTTGTGGGGCTACACAAACATTACGGGAAGGTGGAGGCCGTTTGCGGGATTGATTTTGTCGTGGCACCTGGCGAGATTTTTGGCTTGATTGGGCCAGATGGGGCGGGAAAAACCACAACATTTCAAATTCTGGCCGGGGTGATGGATGCAAGTGCCGGTCAAGTCAGCATTCTTGGTCGATCGCCCCAGGACGCGCGTCGCAATGTTGGCTATCTGACCCAAGCCTTTTCCCTCTATGCTGACCTGAGCATTCTGGAAAACCTGCGTTACACGGCGGGACTACGCCACGTACCGGCAGCAGAATTTTGCGATCGGGCGCATTATCTTCTGGCCTTAATGGGGCTAGAAAAATTCCCGCAGCGCCTGGCCCGGCAGCTTTCTGGCGGCATGAAGCAAAAGCTGGCACTGTGCTGTGCGTTGATCGCGCAACCCCAAGTCCTGCTCTTGGATGAGCCAACTACTGGGGTTGACCCGGTCTCACGGCGAGAGTTTTGGGACTTGTTGGCGGGGATTGCCGCCGATGGGGTGACGGTCGTGGCGGCGACGCCATACTTGGATGAAGCCGAACGCTGTCACCGGATTGCCTTGATTTACGCAGGCGAAATTCAACAGATTGGCACCCTGGCAGAACTCCAGACCCATCTAGGGTTGCATCGCATCGAACTGCGATCGCCGCAACTATCGCTAACGGAAGCAAACCTGCAAGCCGCTATCGTCTCAAAGAAGACAGCCTTGGTGGATTTACAGTCCTTTGGTGATCGCTTAGATATCCTAACGCCCGATGTGGACCAGGCAATGGGCCAAATTCGCGACATTCTGGCACAGCAGCAGTTACCGATGGCAGCGATGGCAGCGAATGAACCGACCCTGGAGAATGTCTTTGTCAATCATCTCCGCCAGCAGGGCGCTGACCCAGTTGCGAAACCCTTTCCCTATTACCGTAAGCAGGGGTTATTCCAACGTGAAACGGCATCTGTGGCGATTGCTGCCGATCGTCTGCAAAAGCTGTTTGGGGATTTTCAAGCGGTCAAGGATGTTACCTTAGCGGTCCAATATGGCGAAATCTACGGGTTGCTGGGTGCAAATGGTGCAGGCAAAACCACCACAATTAAGATGCTCTGTGGCCTACTGCCCGCAACTCAGGGGGAGATGAGTCTGGCGGGGGAAACCCATAACTTACATCGGGCCGAGGTGCGATCGCGCCTCGGCTATATGAGCCAAAAGTTTACGCTGTATGATGATCTGACGATTCGCCAAAATCTGGAGTTTTATTGCGGAGTTTACGGTATCCCGCGCAAACTGCATCGCGAAAAAATTGAATGGGTATTGGAAACCTGTGGACTCATCGAACGAGCACAGACTTTAACCGGAAGTTTGCCCGGGGGGTGGAAGCAGCGCGTCGCCTTTGGCGCATCGGTAATGCATGAGCCAGATATTTTGTTTTTGGATGAACCGACATCTGGTGTTGACCCCCTAGCACGGCGGCAATTTTGGCGGTTGATTCGGGATTTTGCGCGCCAAGGGACGGCGATTTTGGTCACTACCCATTACTTAGAAGAAGCCGAAAACTGCAATCGCTTGGCCTTTATGGTGGCAGGGGAAATCGTGACCCAGGGTTCACCGACCCAGATTAAAGCCGCACAGCCGGGGCAGTTAATCGAGTTGCTGACGACCCAGACTCAAGCTGCGGCCCATTTACTCAAGCAGCAGATCGAACACTGGCGGGTGTCCATTTTTGGTGATCGGTTGCACCTCGTACTTGATCACCCCGATCGTGATCTGGCCGACATCACGCAATGCCTTCAGCAAGCTCAAATCGAGATTCGGTCGCAACGTCCGATTCCATTTACCCTGGAAGATGCGTTTATTGGCACAGTGCAGCGGGTGGAGGTCAGCCCGTGAACCGAATTTTGTCCCAAGCGCAGAAAGAATTGGCACAGTTTCGTCGCGATCGCTTAACTGTAGCGTTGGCGTTAGTGTTGCCATTAGGGATGCTATTAATTTATGGCTACGCAATCCGGTTGGAAACGAAAAATATTCCCCTGAGTGTTCAAGATTTTGATAACTCGCCCTTGAGCCGCAGCTATGTGGAACGACTCTTTGCGACAAATCAGTTTATTCCCACACCGCTCATCGGCACCTCACCCCTATCTTCTCTCGATCGCGGCACGGCGAAAGCTACAGTCGTTATTCCCCCTACCTTTTCCAGCGATGTGACCAAGGGACGCAGTAGCCAAGTGCAGTTGCTGGTCGATGGTACCGACGTGAATAATGCCCGTGTGATTCAAAATAGCATGCGGGGTGTGACCAATTTCTTTATCCAATCCCTACCGAATGCGGTGCGCCCAGAAGGCATTCGGGCGAGCGTGCGGATTTGGTTTAATCCAGGCCGTCAAGAATCGCTCTATATTGTGCCCGGCATCTTTGGGGTGGTGCTGTGGGTGTTTCCTTCGATGTTGTCGGCAATATCGGTAGTGCGGGAAAAAGAACAGGGGACGGCGATTCAGGTTTATGCTTCGGATCTGAGTTCGACTGAGTGGCTACTGGGCAAAGGGATTGCCTATTGGTTGGTGGCGGTGGCCGAGGCGCTGGTGGTGATGCTGGTATCGGTGCTGCTGTTTGGACTGCGCTTACAAACGGGGCCATTGCCTTTAATTTTGGGAACCGCCGTCTACTTAGCGGCGGCGGTGTCGTTTGGCTTATTTGTGGGGGCCAGAACGGGTAATCAAAATGGCGCGGTGCAGGGAACGGCGATTGTGGGTTTTTTAACTTCATTTTTGCTGTCGGGCTTTATTTATCGCCTGGAAAACATCCCTTTCCCGCTTTCGATGATTTCTAACATCATTCCGGCACGATACTATATTTTGCTCACGCGTGATGCCTTTGTGCGGGGGGCTGGATGGCCGGGAATTTGGTATGTGCCACTGGTCCTGGGGGGGATTGGCTTGTTGCTGTTTCGGGCGGCGACCAAGATTATGCAACGGATGCAGCTATCGGAGTGATCTTCTATGAACTTGATGCGTCGGTTATTTGAGAGTCGCTTTTGGGCCTTGACCCTGAAGGAAATTCGGCAAATTCTCAAGAATCGTCAGCTGATTTTTCTGTTGCTATTTCCGCCGACGGTGCAGCTGCTGATCTTTGGGCTGGCCCTGAGTCCGAATATTGATCATCTGAGTCTAGGGATTGTGGATGATGCCAACTCGGCAGAAAGTCGTGAGTTTGTTTCGGCTTTGGTAGAAAACGGGATCTTTGATGTGGCTGGCTATGAGCGGAATGAAGCTGACTTGAGCCAGCAGGTAAGAAATGGCAAACTGACTGCGGGGTTAGTGATTCCGCCAACGCTCGATCGTGATTTAAACAAGGGACGATCGACGGAAGTGCAGGTATTTATTGATGGTGTGGATGCGAATACGGCGGGAATCACGCGCGGCTATATCAACCAAATTATTAATCAATATACGCGGCGACGCTTGAATCCAGAGTTGAAGACCCCGCTGGTGGAAACCCAAACACGCTTTTTATATAATCCAGGACTAACCAGCAGTTGGTTTTTTGTCCCTGGTGTGATTGGAGTAGTGCTGACGTTGACTGGATCGCTAGTTTCTTCAGTGACGGTGATTCGGGAGAAGGATGTCGGAACGCTGGAGCAGTTGTTGATGACCCCAGCAGCGGGTTGGGAAATCTTGTTGGCTAAGGTAGTGCCGCTGTTTGTTTTGCTGATGGGGGATGTGCTGCTGGCATCGGCAATGGGCCGATTTATCTTTAAACTGCCGTTTCAGGGCAACTTTTTGCTGTTTCTGGCGCTTTCCGGATTGTATGTATTTGTCAGTATTGGCATTGGGATTCTATTGGCAACGCTGTCGCGGACGCAGCAACAGGTGGTTTTGACTTCGTTCTTTTTTAATGTGCCGATTATTCAGCTATCGGGGGCGATCGCGCCGATCGAGAGTATGCCGCTGCTATTTCAGGTGCTCTCTTGGTTTGACCCGCTACGGCACTATGTGGCGATCGCCCGCAGTTTGATTTTGAAGGGAGTGGCGATCGATGCGCTCTTGCCGCATATTGCCGCTTTGTTTGTGTTTGCAGTAGTTTTGCTGACGATTAGCGTCAGCCGATTTCGATCGCAGTTGAATTAGGCCTGCTACAAGCGCAATCAAGCCCAAGTAGCGACTGCTTGTCGAGTGGCGAACGAGCGCGATTCGTCATGATCAGGGACAAGCGGGAGAAGGATGTTCACTGACAAAATGGGCATACTTAGTTCGGATTGATACTGGATTTTGCAAGTTGATTGTGACCAGCGTACAACCGTCACCGCCTAGGTAAATAACGCCATTATGTCCCTGATCAAACGTCGCCAATTTTTACAGGCTGCTGGTTCCACCATTGCGGCTTTGGGCTTGAGTCAAACGGACTGGTTCCGTCAAGCAGAAAACTATGGCCGCGTCTTAGCGCAGGGTCGATCTGGTCGTAAACTGGCACTCCTAGTCGGGATTAATCGGTATCCCAGGAGTATTGGCGCGTTGCGGGGCTGTCTAACCGACGTTGAGTTGCAGTGGGAACTTTTGGTGAATCGCTATGGGTTTGATCCGAACGATATTGTTGTCCTGGCCGATCGGCGTCTTTCATTTCTGGACTACACCCCCGACCAACCCACACGTGAGAATATTCTTGATGCCTATGAGCGACATCTAATTGCCCAAGCCGATGCCGATACTACCGCGGTCTTCCACTTTTCTGGCCACGGGGCATTGATTAGCGATCCCAACCCCTTGCCGCAGATTGTCCAAAATATCAATGGTGTAAAGACCGTCACGGAAAATTTTGATGGTGTGAATGGTTCAATTTTGCCGCTCGATCGCCTGACGGATTACGCCGATGAAGTGAATGACATTATGGGGCGGACACTGTATTTGCTGACAGCACTTCTGGCGAAAAAAACAGCGAATATTACGACGGTACTAGACAGTTGCCATTCTGGGGGGATTTCGGGGGAATGCGCTGGTGCGCGCGGTATCGCGTGAGGGCGGTGACTATTTTTCCCCAAGTGAAGCGGAAATTGCCTACCAGAAGACGTTACTGCGCAAGTTGAACCTGGACGAAGCGACGTTTCAAGCACTGCGGCAAAAAGGAATTGCTGGTGGCGTGGCGATCGGGTCGGCCCATGTGAATGAATTAGCCGCCGATGCGCCGATCTGGAGTCCGAATGGTCAATTCTATGCCGGGGCATTGACCTATACCCTGACGCGCTATTTGTGGCAGCAACCGGAGAATGAATCGATTGAGCGCGTTTTTCTCAATATTTCGCGTAAAGCCAAAGACATCGGCAGTGCGGCAAAGGTGATGCAGGAGCCACTATATGAAACGAGCGACTCGCAGCGCTACCAAGATCAGCCCATCTATCTGACTAATCCGGCTAATCCCTATGCGGATGCAGTGGTGCGGCAGGTTCAAGAAGATGGTCAGATTCACTACTGGATGGGGGGTCTTGCCTCTTCGAGCTTAGAGCAGAGTATCAAGGGCACTATTTTTAGCGTGGTGGATACGGCTGGACAGGAGCTTGGCCAGATTGAGCACCAAGGACGGGGGGCGCGGTTGTTGGGCTATGGCAAATTAGTCAAAGGTGCGATCAAGTCGGTGCAGCCAGGGACGCTACTGCGAGAAAAGATCCGTGGGTTGCCCACCAATGTCACCTTAAAAGTTGCTCTTGATGATTCTCTGGGTGAGGATTTGGCCATAGCGCAGGAAATCTTGCAGACGATGCGCGGCGTGCAAATCGTCGCTGCTGACCAATCACTAGCGTTCCAAATTGCTCGGATTAACGATCGCTATAAGGCAAAAGTGGATCTAAATGCGCTGGATGTCCATGGCGTGGAAGATGACGCAATTGGTCTGGTAGAAGCAGAGCTACAACCGCTGGTGCCGACTTTTGGCATGCCGAATGAGCCGATCGAAGATGCCCTCGATCGACTGCGATCAAAACTTCAGTCCTTTCGTGCGCGGGAAATTCTCAAGGCGATGGGTGGTGTAGATATCGCGGCGAGTCATCACAATGCCACCCTGTAAGTCACGCCAATGGCCAGTCAGCGGACACCACAAGGCCAAGTGGGAGAAAATCAGTTTGCCTCCGGCAGCATGATTAACTTGGTGATTGAAAATATTAGTCGCAAGGATGTTTACGTTGGCGTAGTCGCGATCGGGAGTGCCGGTAATCTACGGGTGCTTTATCCCTACTTTGGGGCTGGTAGTATTGCCGGGGAGCGGGCCCGCTTAGCCACTGGGCGGAAATTGGTATTGCCGGAAGTGGGGGTCGAATTTCCGCTGGGTGCGCCAGGTGCGCTAGAGATTCTTACCTTTAGCAGTGCCAAACCAATTAATAAGGCACTTACTGCGTTGCAGTCAATTGCGGCCAGTGGTCGGGGTGGGGTGCCAAGTCGCGGCGGCGAAATCCCCGCTGACCCAATGATGGGTGATGATGCAGTGGACTCGATGAGTGCATTGCTGGGAGATATTGATCAGAATTCTCGATCGGAAATCCTCGTGCGTTCGACAGTGCAGGCCGTGGATACGCGCATGTTTTCTGTGGTGCCGACGTTGATCGAAGTTGTGGATGCGACATAGTCACGACTACAGCATCACTTCGATAACGAGTTTTGATTCATGTGTGATTTCCTGTTCTGATTTTTTTACTGTAATGCATTGTCTCTATTCTTGTAGCTTATTCGCTTCACTGTTTTTAGCAACGCTATTGTCGCAGTTTCCGGTAATGCTTGTACGGGCGCAAACGGTTGGCAGTCAGCCGAGTGACGCGACGTCAGCAAGAGAACCAGCACCGCAATTACCGCAAAATATTGCCCAGCTAAATCAGCAAATTGAGCAGCGCTATCAGCGGGGGCAATATAGAGAGGCAATTCCGCTGGTTCAACAAGTACTACAGCTGCAGCGACAGCCCCTTGGAGAAAGGCATCCAGATGTTGCGATCAGCTTGAATAAACTGGCATTTCTGTATACGGCGCAGGGACAATACCAATTAGCGGAGCCACTTTATCAACAAACTCTCGAACTGCAAAGGGATTTGCTGGGTGATCAGCATCCGATGTTTGCCACAACGCTGGATCAGTTTGCTGGACTTTATCTGCGACAGGGGCGCTATGATTTGGCCGAACAGCAGCACCAGCAAGCACTAGAAATTCGTCAGGTGCAATTTGGCGATCGTCATCCCGCCACGGCAACCAGCTTCAAAAATCTGGCAGTGCTGTACCAGCAACAAGGGCGTTATGCCTTAGCAGAGCCAATGTATCAACAGGCATTGGAGAGTCTCAAGGCGACAGTTGGAGAGCAGCATCCCTATGTGCCT
>CAVPGX010000008.1:0-136246 GCA_963704065.1 uncultured cyanobacterium
GATTTCGACTTTATAGTTCCCAGGGCCAGGGCGATCCTGGCGGGGATTTCGTCCATCGCCTATACCCAGCCGAGGCTCTGCGGTCAATGGTGAAAGCCTGCGATTATGTGATTGTTTGCCTTCCCAAAATCCACCGGCACGCTACAACTGATCGGTGCTGAGGAGCTGGAAGCAATGAAACCGACAGCCTACCTGATTGACATCTCCCGGGGAGGCATCGTCGACCACACAGCCCTGGTCGCAGCACTAAAAGAGCACAAAATCGGCGGCGCAGCGCTGGATGTATTTCCGGAAGAGCCACTTGCCTCCCGACAATCCCCTCTGGAAGCTGCCGAATGTGTTGATCACTCCACACGTCTCAGGGATCACCCCGAAGTACGACGGCCAGCGCCATGAAGGAGATGTTTGCCACCAACCTGCAGCGCTATCTCTCGGGTCAACCCCTGTTCAACCGTATTGACCCTGAGCGAGGCTATTGAGATTATTCCATTTAGCTGGAAGCCGGCTTGCACTGACGAGTATTTTTATGAATCGCTTTGATGCAATACTTTTTGATTAGGGAGTACGTTGATATATTTCGATGGGGAATGGGATACCCTTGCGCCCCAAGCGAACACGGAGCTGTTTACGGAGCTTGCGATCGGCAGGTATCACGCTCAACGCTCAGGCTTTCCTGGAGCGATTCAACAAGCAACTGGCGCATTACTATAACGAACACGACACCCAGTTTAAGACAGACCACCGCATACTTGCTACGATCGGTATTGGATGAGTGGGACTATACAAATGTTCCTGATGAAGTCATCAGCCAGACCCTATCTGGATTGTATTCTGTAAGCCAGGCGCACTGGAAAACTGACCCCGAAGCCCACCCAACATTAACTTGGCTTGCAGAGCGGGGCTATCGATTATAAAAAAGGTCAAGATATTGTCAAGTCAGAAGTGGGATCTCGCTATCGATAGCGTATCGTCTGCCAAGTGAGCCACGACCAGCAAGCCTTTAGACATACAAAAATACCCAGCGCAATTGACATGCGCTGGGTTGTATTTCAATGTGAGGAGTACATTCTGTTCCCTACAATAAATTACCGTTGTGGCAAGCCTATGTCATTGTGGTGATCGACCAGTGACAGTACCGCTACTGGCCGAGTTGATTGGTCCACTCAGCCGCAGAATTCCGGAGGCGATCGCGTCAGCGGTTTTGGCTCGATAATTGGCGTCGGCTAAATGCGCCGCATCTTCACGGCCTGTGACAAATCCAACTTCCACTAGTACTGCAGGCATTGAGGTATTACGAATCACATAGAATCGAGCCGTTTTTACGCCCCGATCGATAATCCCCGTTGTTTGGAGCACTTCATGTTGGATCACCTGGGCTAAGCGATTGCTGTTTTCATGGAAGTAGTAGGTCTGGAGTCCGTTTACATCGGGATGGTTTATGTCGATCGAATTTGCATGGATGCTAACAAAGAAATTGGCTTTAGTGCGTTCTGCCAAAGCGACTCGTGGTTCTAAATCGAGATCAATATCAGCATCACGGGTCATGATGACCTCAATGCCCTGATCACGTAGTTTCGTGGCGAGTTTTCTGGCAATATCTAGCACAATATCTTTTTCTCGAATGCCGCCAATGCCAACCGCGCCTGGATCAGGTCCACCATGTCCTGGATCGATCACTACCACTAACTTTCCAGACTGCCTTGTCGGAGTTGGAACGGAGAAGGCTGCTGGTGGTAAAAGGGGCACCGTGATCGCGACATCTGCGGGGCTCGTTGCTGGTGAACGAGATGCATCAAGGATAGCTGGGGGAATATCGATTGTCCAATGCTGTGATGACACAGGTCGAAATTTTACCTGTTGTGGGTCAATCGTATAACCTGGTGCAAGTTCTACAACAACACGAGTCGTTCCCGCTTCAAACTGACCAAATCGAATTGCTCGTACTGCATCATTGGTCAGGGGAGTGGTAAAAGACTTTTGGCCCAACCGGATGCCTGGTAAGTCGATCACTAATCTGGCTGGATTACTGACTTAAGCGAGCTTGGGGTTGCACAGGCATATCAAGCTGCAAATCCAACTGATTATGCTGTGCATCAAACCGCCAAATGGGGACAGCCGCCATCGCTGCATTGCCGGACAAAACAGCGGCGGCGGCTATTAGAGCAATTACATGTCTATGCATGAAACGTGCACCATAAGTGTCAGAAAAAACAAAGTGTCCTATTCTATACATACTCAGGGATTGAGTGATCATCCCCCGAGCACAATATTCCTGCTCACTCCGACATTGCTTGCGTTGAAAACCAGATGCACCACCTGTGGTAGACCAGTATTCCCAGCAACCTCCAGTCGCCTTTGACCAATTCTTGAGATCAAAGTGACCACTGCCTTCTGGAGTGCCGGAAATTTTATAGACTTTAGCCGCTTGGCCCTGGTGATGCCAAATCAAGGGCAATCCGGCTTGAATTTGTTCGGGTGCCATGCCCGAAGTTTGCAAAAAATAGGCATCTTGTCCTTGCGTTCTACCATTACCAAACACCTTCGCGATACCTTTTTCATTAATTGCAACAAACGCACCTTCTTCTAATCCAATGCCATATACCGGCAGGTGATTCCCAGTGTCATGCACAACTCTAGCCAGAAATCCAAACAGTCTGCCGTACCTGGTTTCAGGATGATCTTCGTCAAGCCGATCCAAATGGGTGTCAGTCATTACATGTTTGAGAAATGGGACTTGAATAAAGTCACTGCGATAAATATCCTTGGTATTGTGATGAAATGGATCATTCAAGATTTCTGAACTCAGTACGCCTTCATGGGCGGGGGCATAATAGTAGTCACTTAAGATTGCCATCCCGGCGCTGGTTCCAGCGATCGGCACCTTTTTCTGATTAATTAAGGCGTTGATCGCGTCTTCTACAGCTGAGCCCTCCCAATAATCTTCGTACTCGTTTTGATTGCCACCCGCGATAAATAAGGCATCGGCATCTCGGATATATTGAATAACTTCTGGATTGTTAGCAGCTGCACGGCTGTCAATCGAAAGTTCCGCAGCTGATTGGACGAAATCTCGATAATCCTCACAGATCCAAGCTGCTTGAGCGCCAGTTCCACCGGAGCGTAGGACTAAATAATTGCCTCCCTTGGCACGTTTAAGAAACCATCGGGTGGCGGCATCTTCTCCCGATTTTCCCCCTTCTGATCCACCAATTAACAAAATACCAGGGATGAGTTTAGCCGCAGTATGATGCTCTGACCGACACTCACGCCGATACTCAAAACAATTGCGATCATGGTTTTGCTCTTCTGATGTATTTGCCATCCGATTTACCCAGGTCATGCACTATCTGACTTCTGACATTCTTTTAGCTAGGACTTGCTAGCGCTTCATTTTCCATTCGTGATAATAAGTTCGCATCATGTTGGCGATCGCCTGTCCAATCTGCTGATAGGCGGCATCCGGCAGATTCGCCAGAGACACGCGTACAGACCATTGAGGTGCTTCAAATCCGGCCCCAGGAAGCAAAACAATTCCCTCCTCTTCGGCAAGGCGAAATACAAAATCTAGTGGATCAAAATGTTTCACCAGATATTCAACAAAATCGGAGCCGTAGTTTTCGATGGCGAGTTTCAGCAAGTCAATCGTGGTGTAGTAGTGCGTGTGATCGATGCCATCGTGGGGTGCGATTTCTAAGCCTTGATAGAGGTCGTGAAACCGTTCGGTGACAATCCCATGACAGGTCTTTTTATAATCATTACCACGATCTAGTAGGCAAAACAGAGAAAATAAGACCATTTGGACTTGTTGCGGCGTCGAAAGTCCGGCGGTGTGATTGAGCGCAACATTCCGACTATCAGCCACCATGCGATCGATGAATTTCAGCTTTTGGGGGGCAAGGGAAAGATGTTCATATCGTTTGTTGAGGAGGTTTGTGGTGGATTCTGGTAAGGCCGCAATTATCCGATCGAGCACATTCTCTTCGTGCAGGGCGATCGTCCCTAAGCGCCAACCCGTTGCCCCAAAATATTTGGAATAGGAGTAAACCGTAATCGTATTGTGTGGGATGACGGCCATCAAGGAGTGAAAATCATTGACAAACGTGCTGTAGACATCATCGGTAATAATGATCAAATCGGGGCGTTGAGTGTTGACCAATTCCGCCAGTTTTGTCATTGTGCTAGGTTGCATCCTCACGGCAGCGGGATTCGCCGGATTGCAAAGAAAGAACGCCTTGACTTCTGGGTCAGCTAACTTGTCTAATTCTGCTTCAGGAATCTGCCAATCTAACGACTCGCAGGCTTCTACCTCAAGTGAAACAAATCGAAAGTTATTGAGATGGGGAATTTCCAGGTAAGGCGTAAAGATTGGCGTTCCTAGCGCAATTTTGTCATGTTTGTGCAGAATTTTATTTTCCAATAGAGAATTAAAAATGTAGCAGATCGCCGCAGTACCGCCTTCCGTGACGAACAAATCGTATTTTCCCGGCGGTGGTTGATGGTTGCACAGCTCTTGAATTAAGTACTGAGCCAGAATTTTCTCGGCGTTCTCCAAAACGCGCACGGGTTCAGGATAATGATTGCCTAGGATCCCCTGCACCACTTCATTCACAAAGTCATCCAGATTAAGACAGAGATGAGTCTGTACATAGGTCAGACAATCCTGGAGGAACGCGATGCCCATCCGGCCCGATTGCTGAACGAGGAATTGGCTCAACCGCTGTGCCATGCCTGCTTGCTGTGGGATACCCCCCAGCTGCTTCCCCGGCAAACTGTGCTGCGATTCTTCCACCGCAAATAATCCCAACTGAAAAAAGCCGGCTCTGGGGATTGTCGCTAACCAGTTAGGATTGCCCCGCCCCGCATTGAGCATCATGCGTTCCGAATGGCTGGTTGCCAATTGGATTAAGTTCGCTTTGAGCTGAAAGGGACTCAGCGCAGCATATTTTCTTCTTTCGGCGTTTTTCATTCAAGTCCGTGACCGCGTGCTCAAACTGTGCGCACAGCATCAGCCTATTCTAGGGGCTTACCACAATCGCACGATCATATTCGGAAATTCAGTCATGCTTGAGCGTATGGTTTTGTCGGACGGTAACCTTCATCATGTACTGATCCTGAAATTAAC
Source organism: uncultured cyanobacterium (assembly GCA_963704065.1). Classification (GTDB taxonomy): domain Bacteria; phylum Cyanobacteriota; class Cyanobacteriia; order Leptolyngbyales; family Leptolyngbyaceae; genus Romeriopsis. The sequence continues at coordinate 5,123 of CAVPGX010000008.1, forward strand.
TCGGCAAACGCTGATTCTTGTGCCGATTGAGCGCACAGGTACTCAGCAAGGCATCACTCAACAGCAAGCATTTACCGCTGCGCTCTAATGTCGCCAATTTCCGGAAAGCATCGCGGAAAACTTGTTGGGATATTGAGGTAAGCAGGTCATCCGCCGGTTGTCGATGATTCACCGAGCATCTATTCGATTTTCTACCAGGAGTCAGGGGTACATGAACACTTTATGGGTCAAGGGAATGCCAGGTTTGTCGATCATATTAAGCTTTGCTACGATTACGACACCGGCACTTGGACAAGAGGTCGCTGTCGTCCCACGCCATCCCGAATTCAGAGTGAAGGATGGCGATTGGAGTGATTTAAACACGATCGAGCAGCGTGCTTTCCATCTTCTAACTGCACCCAAGACGCGCGATGAAATGTTGGATACCAGACGGTCTGCAATAGCGCGCATCGATCAAGTCGTTGATACCATTCCGACTGCGAGCATTATGGTACCGCAGCCCGTGAATCCGACCGATGCGCTCACCGATCCAGCTGGTACGTTGCAGAAATTCCTCAGTCAAAAGCCACCAGCACCGGAACCGATCCAACCTCTGGCGTTTTTCAAGATTCCGGATATGAGCCCCGGCGTCAAGCTCGATATGTGGGAATTTTAGATTGTGTGCGCCCCGCGCGACCCATTGACAATCGGCCGAAGCATCGCTCGATGGGACGTTGTGAACCTTAGCAGATGGCATGGGGATGGTCATCTCAACCCACTGTAATGAACCTAGCGATCGAGAAGGCCAAAAAAGTATGGCATGGGGATAGTCGTAGCGCGAAACTCCACCCATTACGGAATCGCCGGCTTACTATACTCTGATGGCTTGCCAAGCTAATATGATTGACCTGACAGGCACAAATGCGCATCCACTCACAGCACCAACGTTTGGGGTGGAAAATATGCTGGGCACGAACCCCTTAGTTTTCGGAATGCCCACTGATGAAGCGTTCCCTTTCACGAATGACTACGCTACCTCAATTATTCAGCGGGGCAAAGCAGTAAGCGGGGCACCAAATACAGCAACCTCAAATGCAACAGAAATTCCAAGCAGCAAACGATTGCGGGTCAACGACGAAAGTTTGCACGTCTCTGCTTGCGGTGCTTTGCAATTTGTTACCGCTGGGGGAATGAGGTTTCGCTAGCATTCTGATTAGGAGAGGTAGACATCATTCGCATTGTTTAGGCGCTTCAACGAGTTCGACTGGTAAACAATGCCGCTTCATACACCTCAACTGCTGATCGCATAAGAAGCTGATGCTGAGCGAGTGCCAGCCCAAATAACAAGATCGCCGCACTACTGATGCCGTATGACCATACATCCTACCCTGCCCATCGAGATTTCGACCCGTACGCAACAACTGGAACTGGTGCAGGGCTTAATTACTTGGTTAGAACTGGGGTTAATCACAGACGGTCATCTGAGCCTGCAGATTGAAGCGCATGAAACAATACAGCACTCGATGTCGCTGACGATAAGCTCCGACATAATGTCGGTGGATCTGGTCAAGGGCCTGCAGCTCTGGTCAACCCATGGATTACTGAGTCATAGCCGCATCGATCTGACGCTCTCGCTGACGACGGACCATCCGGCGCTGCTCACGGGACTGGATCGCTGGCTGACGCTGAATCTGCTCACGGATGCCCAGGTCAGCCGACTCGCGCGTGACTATCTCACTTGTGTGGTCCTCATCCCACCGCCGCTTGTGGTCGAGGCAGTCAAGCCCCCAGAACCTCTTAGCCTGGCTGTCCCGTCCAGGCAGGCGCCGCCGCCAACCACCCCGGTCTGGCCTGGACTTACCCTCGCAGCCCCCAGCAGCGATCGACCGCCTACCCCGGAGCAAGTCCCGGAACCAGTCCCCGTGTCCCGCACAGTCGCTGCGGTAACCCGTCCGCCAAAACCTCAAGTCCTAACCTGGGCGCAACAGCTGCTGCAGTCCTTGCTGGCAGAACTCAGCGTGATCTGGTTACTGCTGCTGGGGGTGTTCATGGTAATTGTCTCCTCGGGAGTGTTGATTGCCAATCAATGGGGAAAATTTCCGATCGCGGGTCAGTATGGTGTGTTGTGGCTCTATACCCTGGCTTTTGGTGCTAGTAGTCTCTGGTCCGCGCGCAAATCAAACCTGCGTCTCACCGCCAAAGCACTGCGGATGGTGACGCTGTTGCTGGTTCCGCTAAATTTTGTGGCGCTGGATGTCTTTGCCCTGTGGCAGCCGCTCTATAACCTGCCGGTATTTCTGTTCGCGGCATTGACGTTAACGCTTCTGGCACGGACCTGCTGTCAGCAGCTCGGCTCTAGCGGTGGGCTGACAATTACATATCTGCTGCTGAGTTATCTGCAATGGGGCTGGGCAAGGCCAGCTATCCCTTTAGAAGCGGTTTATGTTGGCGTCATCAGCACCACCGTTTTGACCCTGCGCCAGCGGACGGCCCCCACTGCAGCGGCCCCTGCGGGGGAAGCGAGTACCGTAATCCGAGCATTTGCAATTCCGTTCAAGACACTGCTGCTGGTTTACGGAATTGCCCTGCTGCTGGGACGTGCCATCTTTGTCGCGGGAGTCGATCTCTCCCAGTTAGGTCTGGCCTTGGGCCTCAGCGGCTGGCTGTTGGTCTGGCGCGGGGTGCCGCCGCCCGCACCATTCGGAGAATCTAGTCAATTAACTCGGCTCACCCTATGGGGCAGTGTCGGTGGCGGTTTGGTGTTTCTGGGTTGGCTGCTGGCGTTCGAGTCGGTACCCTGGCAGGCGATCGGCGTCAGTATCCTGGCCCTGCTGATTTTTAGCCGACGGTTGCTACGAACGTGGCGGCGGTTCGAGTTGGTCGCACTGCTGCTGATTGGCTTACAGATCTTCTGGCTGGCCTGGCAGCAGCTCCCGCCACCGGGTCAGCAAGCGGCGACCGATCTCTACGCCCGCCTAGTTGGCCCGAATGTTCATCCAGTGACCGCCCTGAGCCTGAGTTTTATCCCTTACATGATTGGGATGGTGCTGCTGAGCGACTGGCTGGCGGATTACCGCAAGCAGGATTTGGCCCGCTTCTGCGGTTGGCTGACGCTGGGGTTTGGTATTGTTCTGACTGGGTTAAGTCTGGTCAATCCTGCCTTGAGGACGTTGAACCTAGCCGCCTCGACATTGGTTCTAGGGTGGGTAGTCCAACGCCAATGGCGACACTATGTGAACCAGGATCGGTCCTGGCAGATACCATTTCTGCCAGTGCAGCAGTTAGCTCACCTGACGCACATTGGGGGAGTTAGTACGCTCATAGCCGCCACCACCTGGGCCTGGCCCCAGCTCAGACTCACAGCTTGGGCGACGCTGATGTTAGTTTTAACCCTGGCAGAGTGGAGCTTTAGTTTTGGCCCTGCTGTTGACCCTGATGTGCCCACCCTGGAGCATGGCCGCCGTCGGCTACTGCGCCGCAGCGCCTGGCCCCTGGGATTAGGCTTGTCAGCATGCGCTTACCTATTATTTATCGCCAATCAGTTAACGATCTACGACGACGTCGCTGAGCCAAAGCCTGTCCCAGACTGGGGCATACTTTGGCTGGCAGTGCCTCTAGCGCTCACGGGTATCGCCCGTAGCCTGGTGTCGCGACGACAACTGGCCAGCCAGCTGAGTTTGGTTGGTCTGGGTTTGTTGCAGATGCTCACCCTGGCGCAGCCAGGGCCTCGCTTGGTCAGCCTGGGTGCAGCTACGGGACTGATGGTGATGAATACCCGTTTCCTGGCTCAGAGCCATGACCCAAAATGGACGCGTCTGGGGTCCTGGCTAATGGTAGGCTTTGGCCTGGGCTTCTGGCTAGCGAGTGCGGGAGCCGGGTTGCAATGGCGTCTCGAATCGCTATGGAGTCTGGGGGCACTGACGCTACTGGGGCTCTGGATGCTGCGCCATGGCTTTCAGTGCCAAACAACGCCGCTGGCCAAGTTCTATGCTTGGGCCTGCGATTTTTGGGCTGTGGGCCTCGCGGGGCTGCTGCTGCTGGGGCTGGACCTGATCGGGTCGGATATCGCCTGGCCGTCGCTGCGAATCGGTTTGAATATCCGCCATGATTATGGACTGTCTACGCTTGTCCTACCGGCTCTCATCCTGATGGCAACTGTTGTCTACCGGAGCTGGCAATCACCCCGGTCCGCCCGGATCACCTGGCTGAGTGTCGTCGGGCTAATGATGGCACTGCTGCCGACATTGGCCCACCCGATCTGGCGCTTGCTGAGTCTGAGCCTGGCGCTGGGACTGATGCTGCTCCAAACCAATGCTCTGAAGCATATTACAGCAGCTGTGATCACCGTTGGCTTGGGCCTGGGGCTCGGGGCAGCAGTGCTGATGCAAGGATGGCCGCGCATCGGTGCGGCAGACTGGTTGCTGGTAGGTGCGATTGTAACGGGGCTCCTCTGGATACTTCGCCATACACTGCTGCTGCGCACCAGGCAACTGTCAACCCTATATGCGCAGGCCGCAGATGGCTGGGCCATTGCCCTATGTAGCACCGGTCTGGCAGTGTTCATTTCTGATGCGCTCAGGGCACCGTTCCTGGCAGGCAGTCCGATCCGCCCGAACCCGCAGCTTAGCCTAATTACCCTGATGGTGATTATGGGGTCCACCGCTTATCGTAGCTGGCAACGACCCCGCAATCCGACCAGTCTGTGGCTTAGTCTCTCGACTGCTTTAGTCGCTCAAATTCCTTTGCTGGAGTTTGCGAGTATCCGCCTGGCCGGGTTGTCCATGGCCACCGGTGTGGGGCTGGGGCATACGCGTTTTCTGAAAAAGCTGCTGGCGGCGGGGGTGACGATTGGCCTGGGCCTAGCTTGTATTGGTTTTGGGCTTTGGGATGGAGCATTGGGTCAGACCTTACGTATACCGGAAGTATGGCTCCTAGTCGGTGCCAGCCTGCTATCTGGCCTATGGATCTTACGGTACATCCTGTCTCGTGATGATTCACCCCTCCTAATGCAGTATGCACGCGCCGCCGATCTCTGGGCGATCGGGCTTTGCAACCTGACTTTAATCGGTCTGACCGCGCACTCGCTGCTCATTTCCTGGGACAAAACACCGGCACCAGTCATCACCATTTTGGCCATCGCCATGACTGTGGGCGCGATGCTGTTTCGCGGCTGGGAACAACCGAATAACTGGACCATCTATGGTCTGGGCTGGGGGCTAGAGCTGTTGACGATTGAACTGCTGAGTCGGTTTGACCAGTCCCTGATTGCCCTCTCGGTTGCCAATATCGGCCTGGGAATTCTGGCGCAGATCCTGGGCGACTGGCGGCATCGCCGGACGGGGCCGGAAATGCTGAACAGCTGGCATATCATACCGCTGTTCTATGGGGCGTTGGGCACAGTGTTGCGGTCTGGTTTCTTCAATAGTTGGACCGGCTTCAGCACCCTTGGCTTGGTGGTAATTGCTGTGGGCGTCGGGCGTCGGCAACCGGCTTTTAAACCGCTGATTTATCTGGCCATGATTGGCATCTCGGCCACTGCCTACGAGTTGCTATTTTATCAGATCCAATCCCTGTCCCTAGGCGATCAGCTCCTGGGCATGGCGGCGCTAGCCACAAGTATTGTCTATGCCTACCGCATTCTCTCACCTTGGCTGGCGCGTTACTTTCAGATTGGCGCAGCTGAACTGACGACTGTGGCTCATCTGCATTGGGCTTTGGGCAGCATCCTGCTACTGCTGGCGATCGTCTATCCGATTGCCTACAACCAAATGGTCGGACTAGGCGCGGGCTTATTTTTAACCCGCTATGCGATCCAACAGGGACGCCATCAGCCAAATCCCGTCGTCGCAGAACTCTGGACGTATACCGGGTTGGTCGAAGCGCTGGGGCTGACGCTTTATGCGGCCCACAACTTCTTACCGACCTGGAGCAACCAGGTCGGATGGCCCTGGGTGGGAGCCTTAGCGGCGATTGTGGCGCTGCCACTCTATCAAATATCGTGGGAATCCTGGGGCTGGCCACCCCGGCCTTGGCACGTTGCCGCGATCATCTTACCCCTAGCGGCAGTGGGAAGCAGCCTGAGAATTTCGCATGGGGTGAGTCTCCTAGCGGTCGCCGGGTTCTATGAGCTGCTGGCCCGCCAGCAACCGCAACCGCGCTGGCGCTATCTCAGTCTGCTGTTAGTCGATGGTGCTATTTGGAAAGGACTACAGGCGATGCAATGGCTGACTCCCTTTGCCTTTGTCTGTCTCCTGGGTGGTTCGATTCTCGTCATCAGCTGGCTCGATCTGACACTTGACTCGTCGTCCTCTAGACGATTGCGTCACACCTGTCGTTTGCTCGGTGCCGGAATTATCCTCACAGCGGCGTTGATGTTATACCCCGAAAGGTGGCTGCTCTCAGGTAGCCTTAGCCTGATCGCCCTGTTTGCTGGATTGGCTCTGCAGATCCGTGCCTTCCTCTACACAGGCACACTGATTTTCATAATTACGGCCGTCTACCATCTGGTTATTCTCAGTTTTCAATACCCTTTACTGAAGTGGATTATTGGCCTGATTGTTGGACTAGCCTTTATTGTGATTGCAGCCAGCTTCGAAACCCGCCGGAACCAGCTTAGTACCCTGCTACGTTACTGGTCGACAGCCATGCAGCAGTGGAAATAAGGCCCTCAGATGACGATACTTGTTGATAGCGATGGTCATAAATTACTTGTAGATCGGAGTCAGAACATCCTAAAACAGAGCATTTCCCCAATCCTAGGAATACCAGAAGCTAGTGCAGCGTCAAGTCTTAATTTTAGGGTAGACAGATGTGAGTTTACAGCGGGCATCATCGACTTTCATCTGCCAATCAACCCCGCGCTGAAGGGTGTTGATGTCGGTAGACCAGGCTTTGGTTTCAGCGCGTAGTGTCTCAATGTCAGCGAAGCGTCTGCCCTCGACACACTGCCGGGTCATGGCACTCAATTCGTTTTCGGCGATGTTCAGCCAACTGCCATGCTTCGGGGTGTAACAAAACTCGAGCCGACTGACGAGTTGGCGGGCGCGTTCTGGCTCAAAGGCTTTGTAGAACGCCCCCTTGGTATGGGTGTTGAGGTTGTCGCAGACCAACTTGACTTTCTTGCAGTGGGCATAGCGCGTTTCGATCACCCTGGCCACTTCCATCGCCCAGTCAATTTTAGTTCTGGTGGGCCGCACCGCCACGTCGCGCCAACCCGCCAAGGGTTCCGCAAACATGAAAATGCTGCCGGTACCAGCCCGCTCGTATTCATAACCGACCCGGCGGCCATCAGTCTTCGTGGCTGCCTGAGGCCGTCGGATTTCTTGCTGCAATTGCACCGGTTGCTCATCCATACAAATCACCGGATTATCCGGGTCATAGGGCAATGCGTCGGTGTCGAGCACCACTTCCATGTGCGCCACAAATTCAGCATCAGTCTCGGGCGGAATCACCCAATACTCAATCTTGCGATTGGTCATCCCGTTTTTTTCAGTGTTTGGCGCACCGTTTCGTGACTAATCGATTCGACAATGCTCAGCTCGACCACTTTGCGCGTTAGCAACCGCAATGACCAGTTGGCATAGCCTTTCGGCCGCGGCCCGAGGCGCAGGGCAATCAAGTGCGCTTCTTGTTCGCCATCGAGCAACTTGGCGGTGGGCGGCTGGGCGCGGCAGCCTCCGTTGAGCGTCGCTTCAAATCCTCGCTCGACGAGACGTTGACGGATATTCTCCACCGTCTTCACCCGACAGCCGAAGGCCTCAGCAATCTGCAAGTCGGTCCAATTCGAGCCGTTCGCATCAGCTTTCAGCAGAATTTGAGCCCGGCGGACTTTCTGGCTAGTGCCTTGCAGTTGCTTGATGACGTCTCTGAGCTGGCCGCGTTCCGCTTCCGTGAGTCGGATGATGTATTTTTTCGGCATAGTGCATCGGTTTACGCGATCCGACGCGACTCAACCACTGTGGACTGAAAGTCCACAGGTTCCAACTTCCATCGGGACTGAAAGTCCCTCTACTCCAGCATGAAGTTATCATGATCTTGATTAGACGGCTCTCGATGATGCTCCAGATATTCCTCCACCACAGCCTCGCTCACATTACCTGTACTCCAAGCGCCATAGCCACGGGCCCAAAAGTGTTTGCCCCAATAGCGCTTTCTTAACTCTGGATACTCTTGTTGGATGAGTCGAGACGTCCTTCCCTTCAGGCGTTTGACCAATTCACTAATTGACTGCGAGGGGGGATACTCAATGAGCATATGCACATGATCTTTGCTCACCACTCCTTTCAAAATTCTGACGTCTTCACTGTCACATATTTGGATGATTAGTTCTCGACAACGTTTTTGGATCCCTCCCTTAAGCACTGGATAACGATATTTCGTTACCCACACCAAATGGGCGCTCAAACGGCTGATGCTATGACTTCCATGCCGATGCTTGGACACTTACCTGACCTCATGCTTCCGGCTTGATCATAAACGGAGCCCGCTAAAGCCTCCCACTAAAGTGGGTAGTTTCGACTAGCGTGTTGGGGACCATGAACTAAATCGGTTGCTCGCAGATGGTGATTTACGGCAAAGTTGGATTGAGAAAGGATTGCACCGCGTCCACAAATACAGTTGGGATAATGTGGCCGCGCAATATGAAGATGTCTATCGATCGATCATCTAAACCTATCAAACTTATGCGTTAATAACGCTCAGATCTGGATGGCGTTTATCAGCCAGTCAGGAGCACTACATATGTTTGGAGCAATTATCTTTTAAACCGGAATTTGTCTATCGATCTTGCAATCAGCATGTATTCACTCATAGAAACAGCAATGTCGAAGTGGATTACGAATATTTTGGGTTGGTTAATTTCGTTAGTTTGTGCCAATAGGTCACTGGTGCATATTTTGAATATGCTGGGTAAGGGAGAGATGCTCTGGAATCAGTTTCCTTTGCTGTGGCGCTGTTGATGTTTAAAGTCGTTGTAGTAGTGGGACTAATTTCAGGATTCCATGGACTCGCGATCAATTCATCATGAAGCCAGAAGACCATGCAACACTGAACGGTTTGATTGGTACCGAGGTATTAATTTTAATCATCTATGCTGGGTTGATTTTCTGGCAATGCAGCAAAGCCGAAGGATAAAAATTGTATTTCCAGCGGTTCAGATGAACCGACAGAAGTGGCGATTCATCTGAACGATCACGATCGCCAACATTGCTCAACTGACTGATGCGTAGCCAATGTTGACGATCGTTAAGCTAATCGGGTGTTCCTGTAGAATGACATTAAAACAGGAAGCGCCTAATTGCGTTCATCTTCCCCAGACTTGATTTGGACGTTGATCGACAAGTTGGACGACATCTGTCAACTTTTTCCCGTATTTCGCGTATTTCAAGTGATATTGACTTTCCGCATCCGCAATGTTGACACAGTACCGATCGGAAGTGACATCAAAGGACACGTTCACTGGTTTACCATAACTCGCCTTAACGGATGCTTGGCGGGAGCAGTTAGCCACGGTTTGCACCATCGGTGCCTCGGTATCGATCGCGAGTCCGAGTAAGTTCAAATATGTCTGGTTCATTGGATTGTGTGTTGAGGTTAAGGTTGCAGAAATTTCACCCCGAGCGGTTGTGGGTGATCACAAACATTGCACCGATATTCGATCGCTGAATTTCATAAGTGAAATCACTGAGGCAATCGGCTTATTCAAGTAGCATTTAAGACTATCAGGCTATATTAGATCAGCTTAAAGATTAAGGTTCACTTGATTCACTAAAATTCTCGTAGGAGAACATAATTCGTAAAGACTGAGTTTGTGTGCTTCGACGATCGTCTTTAATCCACGAATTTGGTAATGATTAGTTCACCGTTGCGGCCGATCGCGATATATTTTGTGGTTTAAATGCTGCACATTGCTGCAGCCACCGAGTAGGCAGTTCGGGCGTTGCGCCCCAGTGGAGGTGAAGGTAACTTGCGTGCAGATTTGGTCGATGCCAACCTTCCCAAAGCGGATTCGCGGTTGGGGGGGCACCATTGATTTGCGTGCTGCGGTGCATTTGAAATAGCGGATTTATGGGCGGGTGCGATAGGCTTGAGCGATGGAATTCATGACCACTCAGGAATTGGGCTTTAGCGACGAGGGGAGTATTTGCTTGGGCGATCGCACTGCGGTAGCCAAGGGTCAGACGTTTGCCCATCATTGCCGTTGTGGGCAAAATACCAACCATTGGATAGTTATTGTCAGTAAAGTCAGTGATTGCTTCGGCCAGATACATCAGGCCACCACATTCCGCGTAAGTCGGGATACCGGATTGAATTAAATCGTAAGTCGCTTGGAGAACGGGCTTATTCTCACTGAGTTGAGCCGCAAATATTTCTGGAAAGCCGCCGCCGAAGTACAGTCCTTGGATGTCTTCGGGCAGGGTTTTGTCTGCTAAAGGACTCCAATAGACGAGTTCTGCACCCAGGGAATCGAGCAGTTCTAGATTGTCGGCATAGTAGAAATTAAAGGCGCGATCGCGGGCGACGGCGATGCGGGGGCGATCGATTGTGAGCGTAGGGGCGGCGCGATCGGGAAGGTCGATCGATCGACTTTCCTCAACCGTCAGCAATGGCATTAACTTCTCCCAGTCAAAGCCCTGCTGCCCCAAAATCGCTAGTCGATCAAGCACCTGCTGCAGCTCCGGCAGTTCATCGGTGGGAATTAAACCCAAATGCCGATCGGGCAAACTAATTTCGTCTTCCCGCCGGAACACACCCAGAATTGGCATTTCTAATGCGGCTAAAGCCTGGGTCAGAATTTCCAAATGGCGATCGCTGCCCACCCGATTCAGCACCACGCCAACCAGGTTTAATTGCCGGTCGAGGCTGCGATAGCCGTGTACCAGTGCCGCGATCGACTGCGACATACTGCGGCAATCGACCACCAGCACGACAGGTAAATCTAAGTGCTTAGCAATTTCGGCGGTACTGCCGTAGCCAGCTGGTTCCGCCGCGCCATCAAACAACCCCATGACGCCTTCAATCACCGCATGGGTGGCAGCTTGTGTATGGCGTTTGAAGCATTTCGGTAAATATGCCTCAGAAGTTAAAACCGCATCGAGGTTATAGCATGGGCGACCGGTCGCAAATCGATGAAACATCGGGTCAATATAGTCTGGCCCTACTTTAAACGATTGGACAGTTCGACCTTGTTGCCGCAGTGCGGCCAGCAGTGCGAGGGTAATCGTCGTTTTGCCGCTGCCGCTGCGTTCTCCTGCAATTACAATCGCCATCGGTCAAAATCCTCTGGTGCAAAACTGGCGAGCGTACCAGCAATGATCTGGCCTTGGCGATCGAACAACACTGTATCAATTGCTAAATCAACGTCTGCATATTTTTGCACGTATCGTGTCGCCTTTTGGCGGATACGCTGGGCCAAGTCAGTAAAAATCGGTGCAGCTTGATCTTGGGCGACTAGGAGTTGATACGCCGCATCAGCAGTTTTGGCCTGTAGAACGGCTTGGGCCAGTGCCATGTCACCACCTTGACGAACGATCGTGGCGCTAATAATTTCTAATTTGGCATCAGCGAGGTGGCTGGAGGTATTGAAAATGCCGCCTGCGAGTTTAACCAGTTTGCCTTGATAGCCCAAGATAAGTGCTGCTTCGATGCCCTGGAGCCCGGCTTCGACCAGCATCGCCCCGACCCAATTGCCGGTTTGGACAATGTTTTGGGGTGGGATGCCCAGCCGATCGGCGACGGTCATGCCGTTGCTGCCAATGCAGAAGACAAGTTGTTTCGATGTAGCGGCTTTGATCCGGAGATGTTCGCGTAGTTCGTCGAGATGGGCTTCAGCGGATAGGGGTTTGGAGATACCGCTCGTACCCAATAGTGAGAGCCCTTCCACGATACCAAACGCCGCATTGGAAGTGCGTTCTGCGAGTTGTCTGCCTTGGGGCAGAATAATCGTGATCGTCGCCGTTTGATGTGCTGGAATCAAAGGCAGAATATTCGCCGCGAATATTCGTTTGGCATAGCTGTAAATGGCTGGTTGGCCTTCGAGGGTTTTACCCAGACCTTCACCGGCTTGGAGGATGAGCCGATCGATTTGATCGCTCGGGCTCGTTTGAAATTCGACTTTGGCCCAGATCGGGGTGTTACGGGTCAGATCCAGGTTGTCGCCAGGGTCGCTGAGGGTGATGCCTAAGGCCGATTGGTCGGTCAGGTGAGCCACTTGTTGAATGGCGATCGTCGCTGTGTCTGGCAGAAGCTCGATCGTCACGCTTTCGCTGTGCTCAGCATTTTGGCTGCGTTCAGGATTGTGTAAGTGGAGCACTGCGGCTTTAGCCGCAGCGACAGCGAAAACAGGCAGCGTATAGCCAGTACGAACCATGGGCGGAGTCGTGACTTTGATTTTTATCTCATCCTAAGTTGTGTAGGAGTGGCGACGCAAGCGATTGGTACAGGCAACAGCCCAATTAGCCACATCCAATATGTATGTTGAATGTGGCTAATTTGATCGACCACAGTTGCATTGAACTAGTTGGCTTGACAGTAGCTGTTCATTTCGCTGACGATTTCGCCTTCCGTCTGGGAACCACCAGCCAGTTGTTTGAGTGATGCCGTCATCGCTTTAATATTTTTGGCCTTTGCGGCAGTGATAATGCCTTTGCTAGCTTCGCTACTGCTGGTGTACAGAGCGCTCAGACGCTGCTGGAAGCCTTGAAGCGCTTCATCTTCGAGGCTGACATTCTTCACTTCCTGCGAATACTTGTCCAAACTATCGGCAAGTTTCTGCATTTGCGCCATTTTTGCCTCTTGGTCGGATCCTCCTTCCTGCGTAATTGCCTTGAGTTCTGTTGTGGCCGAATTAGCGACTTTGATCAGCTTGTTGCATTGCGAAACTTTAGTGTTGCAACCAGTGGCCAAAATCGCCAAACTAACGGCAGTCAAGGCGATCGCCCCGGTACGACAAGAGCAGCGCATAAAATCTCCTAAATATTGAGAAATCAGGTGAATGTTCGATTAATGAATTAATCTGAATAGTAGCTATCCCCAGTTTGCCCAGACTTATGCAATTTTTCTGCCAACCACTAAATAAATCAAGATTTCGCTACTTTACGGATCGATGAAACGTATCTTGGTGCTGGGTGGAACGGGTGATGCAGCAAAGGTGATTGCGCAAGTGGCGTTGTTACCAAATGTTGCAGTCATTGCGTCTTTGGCGGGTCGGACCCCGAAACCAAATATCCCGAGCGTTGGACAAGTGCGGCTGGGCGGCTTTGGCGGTGTGGCTGGTTTAATTGAGTTTCTGCAAACGGAGCGAATTGATTTGCTGGTGGATGCAACGCACCCTTTTGCCGCGCAGATTTCCCATAATGCAGCAGTGGCAGCGGCAACTTGCAATATTCCCCGAGTATTATTCAATCGTCCGGGCTGGGAGCAGCAAGCTGGCGATCGCTGGATTGAAGTGGCTAATCACAAAGCGGCAGCGGCAATTTTGCCGGAGTTAGCAACGCGTATTTTTTTGACGATCGGGCGGCAAGAATTGAAAGCCTTTGCCGATTTAGGGTCACTTTGGTTTTTGATGCGCATGATCACGCCACCAGACCCGCCAATTCCCCCAGGGGAAGTAATTTTGCAGCAAGGGCCATTTACGATCGCGGCTGAGAAACAATTAATGCAGGCACATGGTATTGAGGCAATCGTGAGTAAAAATAGTGGCGGCAATGCCACCTACGCCAAAATCATCGCGGCCCGGGAGCTGGGATTACCAGTTGTGATGATTCCACGTCCGGTGCTGCCAGAGGGAGCGGTTGTGCAGGATGTAGACGCAGCCGTAGCATGGGTGCAGCAGCGGTCCGGTGGGGAATCTAAGGAGATAAATCAGCAATGACGCCCCATCCACTGATCTAAAATTTTGCCCTCAATCCCCCTCACACCGAGTAATCACATTCGTCCATCACGAGATCACGTAGCGCATCCGGGAAATTGTGCTCAAGCAAAGCCAACGTAGAGATGACAGTTCTAACGTTTCTTCGATTTCGTGGTGGGCGCATCTTCGGGAATTGCTTCCGCCTCAGAGTCGGGAGACTTCAGCGCCTCATCGAGTACCTCCCGCGCCGTCTCGGCCTGTGCCCGTGCCGCCCGATACTTGAGATTGGCCTGGGCATAGGTCTTAAGAATTTTAAACCCATCTTTGAATTCGGCAATGTCATCTTCGCTGATCGGATCATCGGTAAATAGAACGTCGATCTTCTCACGCACTTCCATTGCCGCCGCCCGCGTCTCCTGTGCCTTGAGCTTCAGCGTAGCCAGGCCACTGAGAATTTGTACCGCTTGGTTCAAGGCATCTTCGCTGCCGACCACCAATGTCCCTGGTTCATTCACTTCAATAAATTGCTGCGGCCCAAACCCATCCGTCGTATCAGCGGGAATATCACCCGCTTCAATCAGATTGATCAACTTTTCCATTGCCTTATCACGGGTTTTAGCCGAATCCTTGCCAGGAACATCGATTTTTAATTCGGGGGCTTGAGGGAGCGTATATTGAACCATGGCTGCAAATATTCAAAGGGCGAATGGGTCGCTATTTTACCCCGAAATTCCGTTTGGAACATATTTTTAGTAATATCAACGACCATCAATCGCCGCCGCAAAATCGAATTGCAACTGTTCAAAGGTTGAGGTTGCCGTATCCAGTTTGCTAATGCCTAGGCCCAGTAGCCGAATCGATCGCCCCGTTCGATCGACATCCGCAAATAAATTTGCAGCACCTAAGCGAATCATCTCGACAGTGCTAAACACAACTGGCTGCGTATTGCTCCGCGTAATCTGTTGATAATTCGAAAACTTGATTTTCAAGACTAAGGTATAGCCTGACTTTCCCAGTTGATGCAGCCGCTCAAACAGCGCCACCGCCAGTTGCCCTAAAGCCAGATCGATCGCCTGACGATCAACTAAATCTGGGTCATAGGAAGTTTCGACACTGACCGACTTGCGCACTCGGTCGGACACCACCGGACGATCATCCTGGCCACGCGCAATGCGGTAATAAAATCGCCCAACTTTACCGAAATGCTGCAACAGCTCTGCTTCCGAACGGCCCCGCAGATCAGCACCGGTATAAATATCCATCGCGTGCATTTTTGCGGCCGTCGCTTTACCAATTCCATGAAACTGCTCCACTGGTAACTGCGCCACAAAGTCTGCTGCTTGATCCGGCAAAATCACCGCCATACCATTGGGTTTATTCAACCCTGATGCCATCTTGGCTAAGAACTTATTGATCGACACCCCGGCCGATGCTGTCAGCTGAGTTTCCTGCAAGATCCGCGATCGAATTTCCTGTGCCACACGTTTGGCCGAAGTGATGCCCAGCTTATTCTGCGTCACATTCAAATAGGCTTCATCCAACGCCACTGGCTCAACTAAGTCAGTGTAATCGCGAAAGATTTGGCGAATTTGGGCCGAGATGGCGCGATACACATCAAATCGTGGCTGCACAAAGATCAGCTGGGGACAACGCTGCTGCGCTGTACGCGACGGCACCGCCGATCGCACACCATACTTTCTGGCCTCATAGCTGGCAGCGGCAACGGCCCCGCGTTTCTTCGGCGAACCGCCGACAGCAACGGGTTTACCCCGTAGCGCCGGATGATCGCGCTGCTCAACGGACGCATAGAATGCGTCCATATCAATATGTATGACTTTGCGCTGTGGTTGCATATCAGCCATCAACTTACCGCCCTAGTCCGGCTCACCAATTAAGTTGAAGGCTGCCCAGATATCCGGATCGGGATTCGTCTCTAGAGTTTTGAGCATCGCCGATCGCAGCGCCACGGCCTTATCTGGCTGCTGTTGGAGCGATTTGTAAAACTCAACCATAAAGCCAGCGGTGGCCTGATCGTCGATCGCCCACAGTGAGACTAATACCGTTGGGACACCCGCCGCCATCCACGATCGCGACAGCCCCACCACCCCATCACCGGTAATTCGTCCCCGTCCAGTATCGCAAGCACTTAGCACAACCAAATCTGCCTGTAGCGACAGATTCAGCATTTCCTCGGCTGTGAGCCAGCCATCTTCTGTGTCGCTCGGGGCCAATGCCAGCGATCCAGCCAGCGGTTTTTGTTCATTAAAGACACCATGGGTCGCCAAATGAATGATGCCGGCTTGGGCCAGTTGTGGCTTAATGCTGGCTTCCGTCGCAGCAGCCCCGGTCAGCGGCTGGACATTGAGCAAGTCCCCAATCGCGGTCGCTTCCGTTGCACTGCCTGGCAATGGTTCATACCCGAGTGGCATCGGACTCGGATTACCGACAATCAAGGGAGATTGTAAGGGCGCTGGGCCATTGGCTGTGGACTGCGGACGACTCAAACCCAGGAGTTGAATCGTGGGTGTCGTGAGAATCGTGTGTTGCTCAATCAAAAACTGATTTTGCGCATCTTGTAATGCGGCAAAGGGCACTAAGAAAAGTTGCTCCTGCGGCACAAAGACCACCCGATCGGCGGGATTACGCGGCAATAGATCGGCGATCGGCGCAATCAAAAGTTGATGTAATGTTTTGAACTGCGCAAAATCTTGGCGCTGTCCCGATGTTGCGGGCGCAGTTGCTGATGCATCAGCGTTGCCCCGTTGGGCTAGTCGTTTACCAATGGCACTGCGGGCATCAGTGACGAGTAGCGCGAGGGCGTTGTCTGCTCCAGCCTGCGGATTCAGCGGCACTTGTCGAAATTCTACTTCTCCGGTGGGTTTCACCACCCAGATAAAGATCGCAGTCGCCTGCGGCTCCGCTGTGAATTGGACGGCCCCACCATGCTTCACTGGGACAAATTGATCGCGAATAATCGAGTACTGGACGATTGTTGACTTTTGCTCGCGGGCAATTTGGCGAATGCGATCGAGGGAGGGAGGTGGCACAGTTGCTGGCTGTGTTGTATCCGGATTACGACGACTGGCCAATAGCTCGATAAAGGCACGGGCACGACCGCGTTCAGCAATTTCCAAGGCCGGACCCGTTTTGTTTTGCGCGACTAAGGTTTCTTGTAAATTGCGATAGGCGTCCAGCTGCGTCTCAAAGATCGAAATCTTAAATGCATCATTATTGCCCAATCCCGCTCTGAGGTCTTCCCACACACCAATGGCATCGGTCAGCATTAGCACGGATTCATCCAAACGCTGTAAGCGGAAGAACGCATCGCCTAAATTCGTCAGGGTGATACCTTCACCGAGTTTGGCCCGGAGTTCACGCATGAGCCCCAGACTGCGCTGATGATAGTCGATCGATTGCTCAAACTGCCGTTGGTAAGTGTGGGTCGTGCCTAAGCCGAGTAGCGCTTGCGCCTGTTGCAGTTGATCCTGAATTTCCACCGCAATGTCATAACTCTTCTGGTACGCGGCGATCGCCTGGGTGAATTGACTCTTTTGGGCGTAGGCATTGCCCAAATTGCCATAGGCTTGGGCTTCTCCGTACTGATCGTTGATTTTGGTAGAAATTTCCAGACTTTTGAGCTGTTGCTGAATCGCCAAATCGGGTTGATTTTGGGCGAGATAGGCATTGCCAATATTCCGCAAGACCAGCGCCCGCCACTTGGGCACTTGATCTTCTGGTAACTGGGACAAGGCTTGTTCATAGAATGTGAGGGCGCGATCATAATCCCCTAAGGCACTATGGGCAGCACCGATACCAGCTAAGGCCATCCCCTCACCCACCGGGTTTTTGTCAGCTTGCGCAACGGCGAGCTGTTGCTGGTGATCGGCCAAGGCTTGGCGATAATCACCTAAAACATAGGCGGTAATCCCGAGATTATTCAGTGTATAGGTTTGCTGCGTCAGTTGGTTTGCCGTTTTAGCAGCGGCCAATTGCGTCTCATAGCAACGGCGCAGTTGTTGATAAAACCCGGCGACTCGATCGGCAATCGGCTGCGCTTGAATCTGTCTCACTTGGGCTGTACAGCTTAGTGACTGAACTGGGGCCGGTTGATTTGGGCGATCGGCTTGCGCAACGACCGCTCCGGTTGGCCCTGGGTTGGCGGTTGGGTCCGCAGCGGCACTCGCTGCCGACGTCGCTGCTGCCGGTCCAACATCGGCAGTTTCCCCAGGATTAGCCGCAGTAGACGGTAGGGCATTAATCGGGGTGACTGGCGTGCCAACAACCCCAAATTCTCCCGGATTCGCATCGCCGATCGGTGCTTGGGTCGAGAACAGCACACAGGAACCGCCGGAACAATCCGGCATGTCCTCGGCGAGAAAGCCCAGTTCCGGTAGGATGCCATCAAGAATTATCAAGTCATCAATCCGGGTGGTCAATGGCAACCGTGTGCTGAAGACCGTCCAGTTTCGCGATAAGTCGATCGTTAAAATTGAGCCCGGCGGCTGATATGTGGGGGGACGAATCTCAGGGGGACGAATCTCGGGGGGTTGCATAAACGGCGGCTGTTCAACCGGCGGTACCACAACTCTAGGTTCAACCGGCGGCACGCTAATCGGCGGTATGTTGACCGGCGGTGTTGGCACCGGCGGTTCGTTAATCGGCGGCACGTTAACCGGCGGTACACCCGGGCCAGTGGGCGGTACATTGGGAGTGGGCGGTATATTCGTCTGTGCCAAAATATATGCAGGTAGCGTAATGGGCGGCACTACGGGTGCTCGCGTCGGGGAATCACTGACTCGATCAGGCACAACCAATGATGCGCGAGGTTGCCACTCCGTAAAGATAGCCGGCGAAATTTCAGCAAAAAACATATACGCCAAACCTTAAATCAATAATCGACTGAACGATCAAACCGCAAAGCCGTAACAACATAATACTAGCGAGTAAATATTCGCGACTGCAGACTGAGGGCATCGCAAACAATTAGTTACTTTGGGTCGCATCGCCCGCAGCAAATATGAATTATCCGATGGACGATGCCATCAACTCATATCTTCAAGCCGCATAATCGACTACCAGGAAATTCCACAGACTGCGGTAAAATCCTGTTGCTCCTTCTTGCGTGTAACTTTGGGCATGTTTTCTCCGGATTATCTGGTTTTCTTAGTGACGATCGCGGCCATCTACGCGATCTTTGCCCTCGGACTCAATCTCCAATGGGGGTTTACGGGTCTGTTGAACTTCGGTCATGCCGGGTTTATGGCGATCGGTGCCTATACGGCGATTTTACTCAGTCTCGCCGGTGTGCCGCTCTTGATCGCCGTTATTGCCGCGGGTTTACTGGCCGCTGTTCTCGGGCTCGTGATGGGTATTTCGACACTGCGCCTCCGGGAGGATTACCTGGCGATCGTGACGATCGGCTTTTCCGAAATCATCCGCCTGATTGCCGTAAACGAAGAATGGCTGACCAACGGCACCTTCGGCATTCAAGGCTTTAAGATTCCGCTCGAAAACTTTCGCCCCACTTTGGCCACCCGCTACGGCATGGTGGCAATTTTCACGGCGATTGTGGGATACGGCGCTTGGCGGGCCGGGCGATATTTCTGGAAACAGCTCCAGTCAGCCCAAGGGCGATCGCTGGGTCTCACCAGTTTGTGGGCGGCAATACTCGGTGTCATCAGTTTGGCGCTCTATATTGCCTGTGTGAACGCACTACTGAACTTCAAACAGCAACCCGCCCAAAATGGGCTGCTATTTCTTGCAGTTGTGACGCTGGTGATCGTGTATATTGCCCTCGAAACCCTTGTGCATTCTCCCTGGGGCCGCGTCTTAAAAGCCATTCGGGAAGATGAAGAAGTGCCCCGCGCCTTAGGCAAAAATGTCTTTCTGTATAAGTTGCAATCGCTGATGATTGGGGGATTCATCGCGGGTATTGGCGCAGTTTTTCAAGCGTGGCAGCTGAGCAATATCTATCCCACGCAATATCAGACCGATATTACCTTTACCACCTGGACGATCGTCGTCCTCGGGGGGGCTGGCAGTAATCCTGGCACGTTACTTGGGGCCGCAATTTTCTGGGCTTATAGCGCGTTGACCCGTGACTTGGGGCAAGTCCCATTTTTGAGTGGACTGGCCGCTGATCAAATTGGGGCACTGCGGATTATGATTATTGGTCTGATTCTGATCGTGCTAATGATGTGGCGACCCCAAGGCATTTTAGGCAACAAAGACGAACTGAGCCTCGGTCGATAATCTTTACTCCAGTTCTTGTAGCATCATGACTCTCCTTCAAGCCAAAAACCTGTACAAAAGTTTCGGTGGCGTCACGGCCGTTCAGGATGCCTCGATCGAAGTTGCTGAGGGCAGTATTACCGGCCTGATTGGACCCAATGGTGCAGGCAAGACGACGCTATTTAATTTACTTTCAAACTTCATCCCTGCCGATCGCGGCGAGGTGCTATTTAACGGTCAGGCAGTTCAGACAATGCCCTCCCACCGTATTGCCCAACAGGGAATGGTGCGCACCTTCCAAGTGGCAAAAGCCTTATCCCGCCTATCGGTTTTGGAAAATCTGCTCCTGGCCAGCCAACGGCAAACCGGTGAGAAATTCTTCAATGTCTGGCTCCATCCGCTGAAAATCCAAGCGGAAGAGAAACAAGCAAAACAGCGGGCGATGGCGATTCTCGATTCGATCGGGCTAGTAGAAAAAGCCCATGATTACGCCGGTGGTCTTTCGGGCGGTCAGCGCAAGCTGCTCGAAATCGGTCGCGCCCTGATGACCCAGCCGAAGTTGATTTTGCTAGACGAACCCGCCGCTGGGGTCAACCCAACCCTGATTAATCAGATTTGCGAATATATCAAACTCTGGAACCAAGAAGGCGTCACCTTCCTGGTGATTGAGCACAATATGGATGTGATTATGTCCCTATGCGATCAAGTTTGGGTCTTAGCGGAAGGTGCCAACTTAGCGACCGGTACGCCAGCGGAAGTGCAGACTAATCCTCAAGTACTAGAAGCGTATCTGGGACAATAACTACTGCGAACTATCTTTACCAGGATTATCATCGAGCAAGTTGCGCTTCGATGCCTTGAGCTCCTTCCACATTTTTTTGATTTCTTTATAGGTCGCCGCTGACGAGATCTTCCCTGACGTTTCTAAACTGCACAGGATCGAAACACGCTGGGCAAATTCTTGCAAGTTGGCATCAAACGCCAAATTCTCCGGTGTGAACTCACCCCGATATTTCGCCCGCGGATACAGGAACTTATCCTTATCTTGTTCTGGTGAGGTCGCCACGATACTTAGTCCATAAACTATGAGCACAGTGTCTATTCTAAAGAATCGGACTCAGACATGCCCCATTTTTGATCGAAAAATGCGCGATCACGATGCTCCCATCATGCTTGAGGCGTTTTGCCTTGACTGCCGCTTTGGCCGGACGGGGCTTGACGCGATCGGGTCAGAGCGATGTGCCGGATCAATGCGAAATTTCCTGGGGTTTGGTCATTGCCAAAACCTACCATCCTCGATTCAGAATGGTAGGCGGCGCGGCCGATTGCCTGCGGTGTGCAGGGTTTACCCATGCGGCTAGTCGTGATTAGCGACGGAGGTAGGTAAAGCTCGGATTCGGACGACCAACGAAACAAGACTGGGTTGCACCATACTTTTTAATCACCGCTAGGGATTGCACCGCCTCAGCCTTGTTATTACTAAAATCAAACATGAGATGATTGCCATCCACAATTTTCCAGCGATTCCCGAGTTGCTTGACTTCGGCAGTGTTGGGATTAAATCCAACGCAATCTTCTCCGGGCATCGCGCCGGTTGGAACCCGATTTCCCGCTAATAGGTATTTGAACGAAGGATCAGGTCGACCAACAAAGCAGGACTGATTGGTATTGTATTTTTTGATCACCGCCAGTGATTTCATCGCTTCAGCACGATTACCGGCGAAATCAAACATCCAATGGCTGCCATCAACGATTTTCCAACGACCATTGATTTGTTTTACTTGAGTCGTGGCGGGATTAAATGCCAGACAATCTTCCTTCAGCTCATCGGAAACGACCACCCGCTTCACTTTCTGAAAGCGCTCCGTAGAAAAGTAGTTTTGCCGATTGCTGCGATCGGTAAACTGCGTAAAGTTAGCCAAACTCAACAAGTTGCGATTGCTCGGGTTCAGCTGCATTGTCAGCAATGTATTTTTAAAGCTCTCACGATATGTAGCGGTACCGCCCGTATGGTCAGAGTCCTGAACATTCTTTCCATAGGTGATTAGGCTGCTCTTACCCCAATCACAGTCATTTGGCTGAC
The DNA here is from genome assembly GCA_963704065.1 of uncultured cyanobacterium. Lineage (GTDB taxonomy): Bacteria > Cyanobacteriota > Cyanobacteriia > Leptolyngbyales > Leptolyngbyaceae > Romeriopsis. The sequence continues at coordinate 27,265 of CAVPGX010000008.1, forward strand.
ATTGACCAAAAACTTGGATTTGTAGTGTGTTGCCAGCTGCTTGACTAACGATCAACTTAGTGACACCGCCTGTATTGGAATTTGCATTAACCCAAGTGCCAATAAAGTCGGCAGGCTTTGCCATTGCGGCTTGCCCCATCGTCATTCCTAACGCCGCTGCTGCCGTTGCAACAGTCATCATTCGCTTAAACATCATGTGGTTTCTCCAAACTTGATTGCCTGATAAATCTAGTTTGGAAGATGGCATGCGCCTTTGGCAGTACCCGCATGGGTACTCTTCGCACTTGGATGGTCCAGCGATCGTCGATGGCCGCGCCGTTAGCCAGTCGCCTGGAGGCGAATTAGCGTCTGCTGCCAATGGACTGTTTGATTGGTTAAGGTCTGTCGAAAGACTTGGATGATGGTCTGCTGCTCGGCATCGGTCAAATTTCCGGCGATACGCTGGATATAGCTACTGGGCTGTGATCGATCGAGCCAACGATCGATCACACTGGGGGTAATCAGCACAGCCGATGCCGTCGTTTCCACATCCCAGGTGACTTGGAAATTCGCCGCTGTAAAAATCCGATCCAGGTCTGGCAAGTCCCAGTTAACTTTCGGATCATCGCTAGCTTGATAGATCGCTTCCTCCGCCTGCTTGAGTCGCTTGAACAAATTGGCCTTAAGCGCCCTGTCGGGCAGGAAATTATAGAGTCGCTGGGCTTGCTTGGGAAATGCTTCCAGTAAGACGATCGTACCCTCAGGATGGAGCCATGGCCGAATTGCGTCGACGATCGCCGCCTTATCCGGTGCCGCCATGAGAATATTGCGCCCCAGAATATAGTCGAACCGTAAGTCTGCTGGCAACTGTTGGGATAAGCTCAAAGGTGAGGCTTGGAGAACCATCGGGCGGGATAATTCTGGTAACGCTTGGGCTTGTTCGTTACAGGGCCGTATAGTCTTTGGCTGAATCAACACAAGCATAGACGCCACCCTCAGGCACTTGTCGTAGCGCTTCCCAAGTGATTAACCCACTGCGCGCATTCAAATCCAGCACTAAATGATGCCGCTGTAGCTGGGTCGCCTGAAACAGCCGATCGCGCATTGCCCCAAACCGCTGACCGGACTCGCCGATCGTCCGTTGGAGCCACTGTTCTGTGCGATTGTCAGTGGGGCTGAGCGTCAGCCGTTCTGGAATACTGTCAGTGATACCTTCAACCAGGGCCGCCAGTTGGGCTTCGCGTCGCCGGTTGACCCGCACTTGAATATCGCCTTCGTAGCCTTGATTACTCGGCTGATAAAACACTTGTCCCTGGAGGCTACCGGGCAGATACTGCTGCTCGACCCAATGTTCGCGATAGGCATGGGGATAGATATAACCTGCACCGTGGCCAAAGCCTTCTTTGTCGCGATTCGGATCACGCAGATGGGCCGGAACATCCGCTTCTCGTTCTTGCTCGACCGTGGCGAGGGCGTCAAAAAAGCCCATGATACTATTGGATTTGGGACAAGTGGCAAGGTAGAGGGCGGCTTGGGCCAAGGGGTAGCGACCTTCGGGCATGCCGACCCGATCGAAGCTCTGAGCGCAGGCGTTGACGACAACAATCGCTTGCGGGTCCGCTAGCCCGACATCCTCTCCGGCCAAAATCAGCATTCGCCGGAAGATAAAGCGCGGATCTTCGCCGGCGTAGACCATGCGGGCCAGCCAGTACATTGCCGCATCCGGGTCTGACCCCCGTAGGCTTTTGATAAAGGCACTAATCGTATCAAAGTGGGCATCGCCTTCTTTGTCGTAGAGGACGGCCCGGTGCTGAATCGATTCCTCGGCGACGGCCAGGGTGATATGGATCAGGCCATCGGCATTGGCCAAGGTGGTCGAAATCGCCAGTTCGAGGGAATTGAGCAGGGTACGGGCATCACCGTTAGCAATATTAATCAGATGATCACGAGCATCGTCATCCAGTTGGATGGGTTGATTGCCATAACCCCGTTCAGGGTCGGTGAGCGCTTGCTGCACAATCTGCTTCAGGTCAGCTGCTTCCAATGATTTCAGTTGAAATAGCCGCGATCGACTGACGAGGGCTTTATTGACCTCAAAGTAGGGATTCTCGGTCGTCGCGCCAATCAAAATCACCGTGCCATTTTCCACCCAAGGCAGCAGGGCATCCTGTTGCGACTTGTTAAACCGATGGACCTCATCGACAAACAGGATGGTGCGTTGGTTGTAGAGCTTACGTTTTTCTTGGGCCACCTCGATTGCCGCCCGCAAGTCCTTGACGCCGGCTAGCACGGCATTGATGGCGATGAAGTGGGCTTTAGTGGTGTTAGCGATGATTTGCGCCAGGGTGGTTTTGCCCGTGCCGGGTGGGCCATAGAAAATGAGCGAGGAAAGCTGGTCCGCTTGGATTGCCCGGCGTAGTAGTCGTCCTTGGCCGACGATCTGCATTCTGTCCGATGAACTGATCGAGGGTACGCGGTCGGAGTCGCGCCGCCAGTGGCGCTTCTGCTGCGATAACAGTTTCTAAATGGCGATCGAATAAATCCATTCACTCTATATTCAGGTCCAGCACAGGGCCTGATCAACGGTATCACCGCGCTCAAGCAAGCATCGCAATACACAAGTTTTACACGCTTCAATATAAACGGTAGCCGGATCAATCACTATCCCGCTCCAGAGACTGGCTCGGTCAATCCACAATTAAGGCCGTGACCGCAGTAACGCTTGGGCTTCCGACAGCAGATTGACAACTGATTGCAGCTGCTTTGCTTGCTGACTTTGGCTTCCGTCTACGGTAAGGACTTGGGTGACGATCTGCTGCATTTCTTCCAACATCGCTCCCACGTCCGGCTGGGCAGCGCGATCGGCGGTCACAGTTGTCACTTGATTGTCGGCTGCCGCGATCGCCCGATCGACCGTAAAACGATTGTAGGCAACCTGGGCTAAGTCCACCGAGGTCGATTGGACTGGCGATCGCGGATCTTGTATCGGCGACCCGCGCCTGTAATTCCTGAATCGTATCCTGAAGATTCTCGATCACACTGTACATTTCCATCGGATCAAACACACGCAGTAAGCTGGTCTGGGTTACCAGCCCCAACCCTTGCTGCCAGTTCCAAGACACAACCAAACGGCCCACGCGGCGTTTTTGCATTTCTTGATGGGCCAGCCATAGTGAATCCTCCGGACTCAATAAAAACAGCGGCGTACTCATCACGGTCTGCGCTTGGGTTTTAGCCAGATTAATCTGCAACGCTTGAAACTGCACAATATCGCGCTCCGTGACAATTCCCACCGGTACCGGGTTCTGCCGCTCATCAAGTTGCATAATCACGACACAACTCACCCGGTTGGTTGCCATTAGCTTGGCTAGTTCTAAGACTGAAGCTGTTAGTGGCGCATGAATCACTTGATCGGTCATCACGTCCGCCACCCGCCGCAGCCGCAGCAGATTCGCTGGACGCAAAATCTGGCGAATACTTTCATGGGAAATCACCCCCATTAATTCCCCCGTATCATTGACCACCGGCAAATGCCGAATCCGATAGCGCCGAAATAAAAATAGTGCTGCAAAAACATCCTGGGGCGTTGCCTCAGACAGCGTTATCACTGGATGAATCATCACAGCTGAAATTGGCACACCCTCAAGGTCGATCCCATCTGCTGCTAGTCGTACAACATCTCGTTCTGTCAAAATCCCGAGGAGTCGATCGTGCTCCATAATCAGCACACAGCTAGCACCGCGGGCGGGCAGCTCCGGCATCGCCGCTACTGATACACCACTTAATCTACAGGCACGATCGTGGGATCGACTAATCAAGCCAATCACCTCAATCACCGGCACATCCGGTGCGACTATCAATGGATCGCGATCAATCGCATCGGCCAAACTCGGCACAACCCCTACAGAGCGATCCAACGACATCAACGCCACTCCAATTCATCAAATACTTTATTAATCATGCGCTGCTAACCTCAAAGTCGGTGCAAGCGCAAAACAACATTACACCCATGTGCAGAGATGTAACAGTTTACTGACGCTTTTCAAATTGGAGTTGTGATTTGAGATAATTTCAGGTGTATGATTCAGGGATGTTACACAGTGAAAGATTCAAATCGTTCAGGGTATTGGTTTATAGCTTATTTTAGGTAATTATGCTAAATCTGTTTGGTCATCCGCGCGCGGCGGTTGGGAACTAACGCCCGAGACTCGACCCGTTTTGCCGTATAGCCGATCGAGCACTCGCTTGACCGAAACGCGTTGCCACGGTTGACCGCGCTTTGTGCGGTAGTCTCGCTCATTCAGCCAATCAGCAATTTTTTGGAGAGACTTACCTGACTTATGATGCCGCCGAATCAGCTCGATCACCTGGCATTCTTGTGGATGCTCGCGCAGTTCACCGTTCACCGACTGCTGACCAAATGCGGGGGAGCCGTATCCTACGTAGCCACCGATCGCCGCTTTGGCTTGTCTACCTTGTTCAAGCCGTTCCCAAACTGCATGTTTATCGTCTGGATCAGTTGTTGACATGACAGGTCTAGCCAAGTTTATAGAGATTTATGGTAGCGCACCACGACAAACATCAATCTATTTTCAGAACAGACTATTTTCAGAACAGATATAGCGCCCGACCGCGTCGTATTCATCAATAACGCCGCTCAATGCCGCGATCACGCTGACCGATGATCAAATTGTTTTAGCGCGGCAGTTTGAGTGTCGATATATTACTTTGAAATTAGTGCCGCCGCTAATGGCCTCAAGGAAATCGAATTCCGCCGCACGTCACACTATCCCATCAAGCCTATGGAGCTTCTTGCCATGCCTAGTTCAAATTATTCATTGCCCCAATTGTGGTGCCCCCGCAAAGCGTAAAATTTGGCGTGATCAGGAACAAGTTAATCGACCATCAGCTGATCAGCTGATGGTCGAAACGACCTGTTCGACCTGTGACTACCTGATGATTATGGGACTATCCTCTGGAAGAGTAATTGAAGCCTATGCACCAGGTGTTTCAAGTTAGTTTGATCGATCGGCTTGAACAAAGTTCTGAAGCCTTACCCTGTTGTGCTTTAAGCTAAATATAAATAGCTTAATTGACAGCAACACTCACCCAAAGGAACGCAACCGCTATGATGACCGCCGCCGACATCATGACCCAAGAGGTAATCACCATTTCCGGTGCTGCCACCATCGCGGAGGCCGTAGAACTGATGAAAAGTAAGGGACTCCGAGCACTCATCGTGAAACCTCGGAGTCAAGCCGATCCCTATGGCATGGTGACAGAAACCGACATCATCTACAAAGTCGCTGCCTTTGGCCATGATCCAAAGCAAATGCGCGTCTACGAAATCATGACTAAACCATGTGTCATCGTCAATCCAGAGTTAGGGGTGGAATATGTAGCGCGGCTTTTCGCCCAAACCCGGATTCGGCGATCGCCAGTGATTAAGCATGGTGAGTTAGTGGGCATTGTCTCGATCACTGACATTCTACGCAAAAGCGATTTTGTCGAAAAACCCAAGCCCATGTTCTTGGAAGATCAAGTTGAAGCCGCACGCAGTGATGCACTGAGCATTTGTGCCGCGCAGGGTAATCAATCGAAAGCTTGCGCGGTGGCCTGGGAAACCGTTGAAGAGCTCCAAGCCACTGCGGCTGACATGCGCAGCTCCGAGAAATTCTATGATGTCTGATCAGCAAGTTTTAATAATCAACCAACCAAAATCAATCTAACCTTCAACGCTCTTGAAGAAATCGATCGTCTCAATTAGTGACTTGATAAAGACATCAATTTCTTCGCGGGTGTTGTAGAAGTAGAGACTGGCGCGCGCAGTAGAATTAGCGTTAATAATGCGATGTAGCGGCTGTGTACAATGATGCCCCGATCGAATCGCAACGCCTTCATGATCTAGCAGGGTCGAAAGATCATTGGCGTGGAGATTTTCGACTGTAAACGTGGCCAAAGCGGCGCGTCCAGAGCCATCAGACTTGGGCCTCGGGCCGTATAAGGTCAGATCAGGGACAGTGACAATCTTTTCGTACAGATAGGCAGTAAGTTCTTCTTCGTAGGCATGAATTTTATCGATGCCCAGCTGCGTCAGGTAGTCTACCGCTGCGCCCAAGCCGATCGCCTCAGCAATCGCTGGTGTACCCGCTTCAAATTTATGCGGCAACCCAGCGTAGGTTGAGTGATCAAGAAATACATCTTTGATCATTTCACCACCACCGAAAAACGGCGGCATTTCCTTCAAAATATCGAGTTTGCCATACAGGAAGCCAATCCCGGTTGGGGCGCACATCTTATGGCCCGAAGCAACCAACCAATCACAATCGAGGTCCTGTACATCGATCGGCATGTGCGGTGTACTCTGACAGGCATCGATTAAAACTTTCGCCCCCCACTTGTGGGCCTCAGCTGCGATTTCCTTGACCGGATTAATACAGCCAAGCGTATTGGAAACGTGAACCACGGAAACCAGTTTTGTCCGATCGCTCAACAGCGAACGATACTGTTCAAAATCAAACTCGCCGGTGGGTGTGAGCTGTACATGCTTAATCACCGCCCCAGTCCGTTGTGCCATCATCTGCCACGGCACAAGATTACTGTGGTGCTCCATCACGGTCAGAATGATTTCATCCCCCGCTTGGAGGTTTGCCCATCCCCAAGTGTACGCCACCAGGTTTATCGCTTCCGTCGCATTGCGCGTATAGACAATTTCTTCGCGGTGGGCGGCATGAATAAATTTTTGAACTTTATCCCTTGCACCTTCATAGGCATCAGTGGCACGGGCACTGAGGGTATGGACACCCCGATGCACATTCGCGTTGTCGCACTCATAGTAATGCTTGAGTGCATCCAGCATTTGGATGGGTTTTTGAGAAGTTGCCGCGTTATCGAGGTAGACCAGTGGCTTACCGTGAATTTCTTGCTTGAGGATCGGGAAGTCCTGGCGAACGCGTAAAGCTAGTGGTTTATCGTGGGCGAGCGTCATGGTGGTTTGAGTCTGAATGACTAGCGTTTAAGATTGTGATTCCCCCTGACGATAGCTCGGGGGAAACGGAAAGTTATTTGCTCAGATCGCGCATGGTATCCGTGAGCGCGTTTCGCAGCGACTCAACCGGGATTTTCTTGATCACTTCGAGCGCGAAGGCAAATTTCAGCAATTTACGCGCTTGATCAGCGGGGATACCACGACTTTGCAAGTAAAAGACTTCATCGTCCTCTAGCTGGCTGACTGTCGCACCGTGGGCACATTTAACATTGTCTGCCACGATTTCTAGTTCCGGCTTCGTGTCGATCCGGGCCTTATCCGATAGCAGCAGGTTACGGCTCAGTTGGGCGGCATCGGTCTGTTGGGCCGATCGTGGTACATAAACCTGACCATTAAACACACCGTGACCGTGATCGTCAGCAATGCACTTATGCAATTGGTTTGCCGTGCCGTAGGGCTTGGTGAAAGCAATCAAACTGTGGGTATCAGCGGTACGATCACCATCCACTAAGCTCAAGCTATAAATCTGCGTATCCGCTTGCTCACCCGTTTGCTGAATCTCCAAATTATGGCGAGAGACGGCTGCACCAAGGTCGATCGTGTTAACCGTATATTGGGAATCACGCCCCTGGGAAACCGCAGTTTTGCCAATATGGTAAGCGATTGGGCTTTCCCATTGGACACGCGTATGATTCACCCTAGCGTTGTCACCGACATAGACTTCCGTGACGGCATTAGTGAAATACGGATCGTGCTTGTCAGCCGAGGTATATTCCTCCACGATCGTCACTTGACTGCCGGTTTCCGCCACGATCAAGCAGCGTGGATGCGATAGAGTTGCACTGCCCGAGGTGCGCGAAAGAAAGACCAGATGAATCGGCTGCGTAATTGTGGCATTCTTCGGAATCCAAACAACAGCACTATCGATCAAACTGGCTGTATTCAGCGCGGTGAATACTTCCTCCGCCCCGTTTTGCTTCCCGAGGTGCGCTGTAACTTGACTCGCCTGCTCTGGCGTCAGTTGACTGAGATTACCGACCAAGGTGCCGCTGGGTAATGCCGCCACCTGTGAGAGCGCCGCTTGAAATACCCCATTCATAAACACCAAACGGGTGCTGGCTTCCGGTACAACTAAGCTGTCGCAGGCTTCGAGCGGTTGGTCACTGGCCGCGAATTGCCACGCGTGTTGTAGCATCGGGGTCAAATCCGTAAACCGCCATGCTTCATCACGGGTGGATGGAATCGCTAGCTCGGCCGCGATCGCTGCGGCTTGGTCACGGGTTTGATTCAGCCATTCAAACTGCGATGGCTGACGGAGCTTGAGTAGGGAGGTCAAATATTCTGTGCGATCGACTTTTGTGGTGACCTTGCGATCGTCAATTTCCGGTACAACGGCAATTTTTGCTACATCTACCATTACACTGCTGCCCCTTCTACAATCCAGTCGTATCCCTTCGCTTCTAGTTCTAAGGCAAGTTCTTTGCCACCAGTTTGGACGATGCGACCATTGCCCATCACGTGAACGTAGTCCGGTGTGATGTAGTCCAGCAAACGCTGATAGTGCGTCACAACCAACATGGCATTGTGTTCATTCGACAATGCATTCACGCCACTTGCCACAACCCGGAGCGCGTCAATGTCCAAACCAGAGTCAATCTCGTCAAGAATCCCGAGCTTTGGTTCGAGCAAAGCCATTTGCAAAATCTCATTGCGCTTTTTCTCACCGCCGGAGAACCCTTCATTCACGCCACGACTGAGAAAGGTCGAATTCATTTTCAGCAGTTCTAATTTTTCTTCAACAATATCGTCGAAGTCAAAGGGATCAATTTCTTCTAAACCTTCGTGCTTACGCTTGGCATTGTAGGCAACCCGCAGAAAATCCAAATTCGTCACGCCCGGAATTGCCATTGGATATTGGAAGGCCAGGAACAAGCCGCTGCGCGCGCGTTCTTCCGCTTCGAGTTCCAATAAGTCATTCCCGAGGAACTCAACCGAACCGCCCGTGACTTCATACGCAGGATGACCTGCCAAGATTTTCGATAGTGTGCTTTTACCCGAACCATTCAACCCCATGATGGCATGGACTTCGCCTGCTTTGACTTCGAGGTCAACGCCTTTGAGGATTTGGTTGCCGTCAACGTTAGCAGTAAGTCCTTTGACGGACAAAATCGTTTCGCTGTTTTCTCTAATCACGGAAAGTGTTCTCTTAAATTCAAATCGATCGGACAGGAATAAACTCAGGTCGATCGTCTGAAACGATCGACCCAGCAACAAACTCAGATCTAACCAACACTCCCTTCGAGCTTTAGCGCCAGCAGCTTATCTGCTTCAACGGCAAACTCCATCGGCAGTTGGTTAAACACATCCTTACAAAAACCACTGATCATCATCGACACCGCATCTTCCATCGAGATGCCGCGCTGCTGGAAGTAGAACAGCTGGTCTTCACCAATCTTGGAAGTTGAGGCTTCATGCTCGACTTTTCCCGACTTATTCTGCACTTGAATATAGGGAAAGGTATTGGCTTCGGCCTGATCGCCAATCAGCATCGAGTCGCATTGCGAGTAGTTGCGTGCGCCTTCCGCCTTTGGACTGACTTTGACCAAGCCACGATAGCTATTCTTCGATCTGCCAGCCGAGATCCCCTTCGAGATAATCGTACTCTTGGTATTCTTGCCGATGTGAATCATTTTCGTGCCCGTATCGGCTTGCTGCATATTGTTCGTCAGCGCCACGGAGTAAAACTCACCGACGGAATTATCACCAATCAGTACACAACTGGGATATTTCCAAGTAATCGCTGAACCAGTTTCCACTTGAGTCCAGGAAATCTTCGAGTTTTTCCCTTTGCACAAACCGCGCTTCGTTACAAAGTTATAGATACCGCCTTTACCGTCGGCATCCCCAGCGTACCAGTTTTGTACTGTGGAGTACTTAATATCGGCATCATCTAAGGCGACCAATTCTACTACAGCGGCGTGTAGCTGGTTGGAATCGTACATTGGTGCTGTACAGCCTTCCAGGTAGCTCACCGATGCACCTTCTTCGGCCACAATCAGCGTCCGCTCAAACTGCCCCGTATCACCGTTATTGATGCGGAAGTAAGTCGATAATTCCATCGGGCAAGTTACACCCTTCGGAATAAAGACAAAGGAGCCGTCGCTAAACACCGCTGCATTCAGTGCAGAATAAAAGTTGTCAGCAACTGGCACGACGCTACCGAGGTACTGCTTGACCAATTCCGGGTGATCTTTAATTGCCTCGGACATGGAGCAAAAGATCACACCATGCTCTGCCAGCTTGTCTTTAAATGTGGTTGCGACCGAGACGCTATCGAAGATTGCATCCACCGCCACATTCGCCAAGCGCTTCTGCTCAGACAGGGAAATCCCCAGTTTCTCAAAGGTATCCAGCAACTCCGGATCAACTTCGTCAAGGCTTTGTTTTTTCTTCTCAGACGGTTTGGGCGCTGAGTAGTAGATGATGTTCTGGTAATCAATCGGCGGATACTCGACATGGGCCCACTGTGGCTCAGTCATCTGCAGCCAAGTCCGGTAGGCCCGTAGCCGAAATTCCAGCATCCATTCCGGCTCTTCTTTCTTAGCCGAAATCAGCCGCACCACATCCTCACTCAGACCTTTGGGAATGCTATCCGTTTCGATCTGGGTGACAAAGCCGTACTTATAGGTTTGATTAACGAGATTCTGAACAGTTGCGCTCATGGATTATGCGGTGTTAATCGAGTGTTCTATGATCGGACAGGTGGGGATAAATCAACAATCCCAATACTCTAAGCAGTGTGCTGTTTTACTTCGTCTAGACTGATTGATTGCGACTCAGCGGCGAAATCATTGTCTGGCGTCAGGAACAACATACAGTGACATTCTTTGCGCTCGCGCATGGGCACACAGGGACAGTTCCAGTATGCCGCATCGGCTTCCGCTTGTTTGTCTTCGTAGTGACGACAGGGACAAAGCGCCGCTCCCAGCGACTCTTTATGATCCGCCAACCCTTTAATGACCACAGCCGTTACACCTGGATCAACACAAAAATAAGTATCGGTCCGTTTAGCATAGGCTTCAGCAAAGCTGCGAACTGTGTCCAAGTTCTTATCTGCAGCATCTTGGGCGGCAACAGGAGAAGTGCTCATACGCGATCGCTCTCTAGACAACAAGTAAACTTTCGGCTCACTGATTCTATAATTAAAACAACACAAAAGTTGCTTTAATCATTGTAGACTACTTTAGCAACAACATTGTTGTCAAAGTCTAAGTAAAGTTCTGCAATATTTTTTCAGCCCATTTGTCTGGGTTTCCTCACAACCCAATTCGCTCTAACCCATACCGTGATGTAATGACGACGAGCCAGCAGCCTAATACAAAGCAGGATATTTTGACCGCTTTACTCAAGCAGGGCCAGCTCACTGCTCATGACTTAGCAGAGCATTTGGACATGACGCCGCAAGGGGTGCGGCGTCACTTAAAAGATTTGGAAACCGAAGGGCTGATTGTTCATGAAACAATGTCTGCCGGGATGGGGCGCCCAAATCATCTCTATACGCTGAGTGCGGATGGGCGGAAGCAATTCCCCGATCGCTATGATCGTTTTTCGATCGATTTGCTCGATACATTAGCCAAGACTGTCGGTCAGGAGCAGATGGCGTTGATTTTGCGCCAGCAGTGGCAGCAGAAAGCCGAGGAATATCGCGATCGGGTCGGCAAAGGCACGTTGCAGGAGCGGGTACAGAAGTTGGTGGACATGCGCCAGTCGGAGGGTTATATGGCGGAGTGTCATCTGGTCGAGCCAGAAAATCCCGCCGCTGGATTCGTATTGACCGAATATAATTGCGCGATTTCTCAGATTGCGGCGTCTTATCCCAGCGTATGCGGCAATGAGTTGGAGATGTTCGCGATTGCGCTGCCCGATTGCAAGGTGGAGCGGACGCATTGGCTGGTGGGTGGGGAGCATCGCTGTGGATATTTGATTACGGCGAGGTGAATATGATGACACAGGTTGAGCTAGAGCAACAGGTTAAGTATTTGATGAATTCTGAGGGGCAGCCAACGGATGTTTTGGTGCCGATCGCAGTGTGGAAACAACTGTTAGCTGATGCTGAAGTTAACAAAAGTGTGCCGGAGAATGCGGAGCCGCTAGATATTGATGATGACCCTTTGGCTGGATTATTTTCTGGATCGAAAGATTTAGCAGAAAAATCTGAGGAGATTTTGGCTGAGGAGATTCAGTTGCGTTCTGGATGGTCTTGGAAGTCGTCATGATGATTGCGGATACGGGGTTTGTTGTGGCGTTTCTCAATCGGGAGGATGCAAGTCATCAGTCGGCAAAGGCGGTTTATGTTCAGCAGCGAGCAATGATCTTGCCGCAGACTGTTTTGGCGGAAGTGGCTTATTTGGTGGGACGTGAGGCGGGCAATCTAGCGGTTGTGGCGTTTTTGCAGGGGATTAGTTTGAGCCGCTTTCGCTTGACCGCGCTGGAGAATGACGATGTTGTGAGAACGGCGGAGATCTTGCGGGTTTACGCTGATAGTCGAATTGATTTTGTGGATGCGACGGTGATGTCGATGGCTGAGCGGTTGGGGATTACGCAGGTGTTGACGCTCGATCAACGGGATTTTCGATTGTTTCAGCCAAGGCATTGCCAGGCTTTTGAGTTATTGCCTTAGTCAATCATGGCGATCGCGCTGCCCGATTGCAAGGTGGAGCGGACGCATTGGCTGGTGGGTGGGGAGCATCGCTGTGGGTATTTGATTACAGCGAGGTAGAAGGAAAATCACCACAGGATGGGAATGGCGTTTGAGGCGGTGATATTGCGATTGTGGGTGAGTCGGGTTATGACTACAGAATGTCTGGGTTTGCTTGAGCATCATCGATTGTTGCGGGCGATCGCGATTCTTTAAGATGTTGAGGCGATCGCGCTGAAAAACCTCGACGATCGCCTCAAGTTCCATCAATGGCGATGCCTGCACCGACAACATGACTGATTGGACTCCCGAAAAAACGGCAGATGGCTCTTATACTTTCTTTTCTGAGGAATTTCAGGAGACCTTTCACAGCCGTCAAGGTGCAAAGGCCGAGGCCTTTTATAAATTTTCCCGCGCCACAAATTTGGTCGCTGCCAAAGACCGCGATCGCCTTTGCTTGCTTGATATCTGCTACGGCTTGGGCTACAACACGGGCATGGCATTGGAGACCATTTGGCAAGCCAATCCGAATTGTCACATCACACTATACGGCTTAGAACTCGATGCGACAGTGCCGCTGGGCGCGATCGTGCCAGAACTGTTGCAAGACTGGTCAACCCCAGTACAGGGAGTCTTGCAAGACTTAGCAAAAGATCAGCGATCGCAATTACCCATGCTAGAGGCAACGCTCTTAATCGGTGATGCACGACAAACAATTCAAACGTTAATTGACCAAAAGGTCCAAGCGGATTCCATCTTCTTTGATCCCTTTTCGCCCCGGCGCTGTCCGCAATTGTGGTCAGTGGAGTTTTTCGAGCAAGTCGTGCGGTGTTTAGCCCCAACGGGCAAGCTGGCAACGTATTCCCGATCGGCGTCGGTGCGATCGGCGCTGCAAGCAGTGGGCTTAAAGATTGGCACAATTCCTTTGGCGCAAGAGGATTGGCGCGAATATCGGCCCCATGATTGGTCACAGGGGACAATTGGGGCTTGGGATGACGCGGATTTGCATCCGTTGACACCGATGGAGCAGGAGCATCTGCAAACGCGGGCGGCAACACCTTATCGCGATTCAACCCTGACCGATACAGCCGAGGTGATTTTGCAACGACATCGAGCGGAGCAAGCGTTATCAACTGCGGAGGCCACCACACAGTGGCGAAAGCGGTGGGGAATTCGGTGAGATTTCGCCATAGTTGCGATCGCGTTAGAAACACTCTACGATCGAATCTATTCCGATTGAATCACGCCTAATGGTCACATCTCCCCAGAAACCGGTCTTACCGCATTTACCGCCGTTGGCTAATGGCGATCGACTAAGTTGCGATGAGTTTGAGCGGCGATATGCAGCGATGCCAGATGTTCGGAAGGCGGAATTGATTGAAGGAGTGGTTTACATGGCAGCGGCGTTACGGTTTAAGAGCCATGGCCAGCCCCATGGAAATTTGACCACTTGGATGGGCGTGTATAAGGTGATGACGCCGGGGGTAGAAATGGGCGTCGAACCGACAGTAAGGTTAGATTTGCGTAATGAACCTCAGCCTGATGCAGTGTTGATGATTGAACCAGATCGGGGCGGACAAGCAAAGTTTAGCGAGGATGACTATATCATAGGTGCGCCGGAGTTGGTCGCGGAAATTGCCGCGAGTAGTGCCGCGATCGATTCTACCGATAAGAAGCAAGCGTATCAGCGGAATGGGATTCAGGAATATATTATTTGGCGCGTGTTCGACCGACAGCTGGACTGGTTTAGTTTACAGAATGGAGCATATGTTACTTTACCCGTAGATGCCGATGGGGTGATTCGTAGTCAGGTGTTTCCGGGATTATGGTTAGCTGTAAATGGACTGCTATCGGGCGATATGGTGCAGGTACTTGAAATCGTACAAGCGGGGATTCAAAGTGAAGCACATGGCAAATTTGTAGCGCGGTTAAAAGCCTCGGTAATGTAGCCGAAATTTACCCACAATTATCACGATACGAGCGATACGATTTTGGCTGAGACACAAATTGGCTGAGACACAAAGCAGTAATCACTTTAGGCCCGTCCAACCAGTATCAGATTCGCGATTCGTACGCCAAATCATTCGATTTATTCGGACTGTTCGAAGATAATCACATCTTTTGGTTTTTGATTGCCCCCCACGCAGCATACGATGAACTATTGAAACGCCTGCAATAACCCCCTCATAATGACTTCTCCCCTAACCTGGCCTGAACTCGAAGCCCTAACCGATTGGCAAATCGACTACGTTAATGGCCCGACCAACGCCCAATCGAAACTGCGCCTCTTCGGTCATGAAGAATCGGAAATCCGCGTTACCCTCTTCCGCGACAACCACGCCTGGTGCCCCTACTGCCAAAAAATCTGGCTCTGGCTCGAAGAAAAACAAATTCCCTACCGCATCGAGAAAGTCACGATGTTCTGCTACGGGGAAAAAGAACAATGGTACAAACGCAAAGTCCCCTCCGGTATGTTGCCCGCCGTCGAATTCGATGGCCAAATCATTACCGAAAGCGACGATATCCTGATTGCCCTCGAATCAGTCTATGGACCGCTACAATTTGGCATGGAAGACCCGCAAATCATGCCATTGCGCCGTCTCGAACGCCTACTCTTCCGCGCTTGGTGCAACTGGCTCTGCTACCCCCATCGATCGGGCCGCGAAGGAACCTTTGCCCGTGAGAAATTCCAAGAAATTATGGGCTATGTCGAAGAATCCCTCGCTAATACGCCTGGCCCCTATTTCCTTGAGCAATTTAGCACCGCCGACGTAATCTTCACCCCCTACGTCGAACGCATGAATGCCAGCCTCTACTATTACAAAGGCTATTCCATGCGGGAAATAAATCCTCGGATGTCCGATTGGTTTGACGCAATGGAAAGTCGCTCCACCTATCGCGGTACCCAGAGCGATTTTCATACCCATTCCCACGACTTACCACCCCAGATGGGTGGTTGCTACACCAATAATGAAGCTCAGGCCAAAGCGTTTGCCCACCGGGTAGACAACGGTCCGTGGGATGGATTACCAGACGTGACCTATGCCGAACCAAAAACCGCTTCCCAGGAAGCACTCCACCGCGTGATTAAACATCGTGAAAATATTATTCAGGTCAATCCCACGGATAACCCCACCTTCGACGAGGCATTACGTTGCGCCTTAACCTACATGATGACCGGCGAATCCTGTCCACCACCCAAAGGCACCGATGTCGGTTTACGGTATCTGCGCGATCGGATTAACGTCCCCCGCGATATGTCGATCTACGCGGCCAAACGTTTACGGACAGCCTTGGAAGAAACGGCCGCATTGGATGGCGATCGACAAGGGCCAGTCATCCCTGTCCGACATCGCCGCGATCAAGATCCATTAGAATTCGCCAGTCACTAAAGTTAGATGAAAAGATTCAGCTATCCCTGGATAGTTTTCCCCCTGACGTTGGGACTGCTCCTTAGCAGTTGTACAACTAAAACCCAGCAAACCATACCTTGCATCAGTAATGAGGGAGAACTACGCCCACTCACCATCGGCCAACCCCTCCAGATGCAAGTTGGTTTATTGGACGAATCTGATTGCATTGTGAATACGGATGCCGCCGCATCTTGGACTTGGAAAACTGCCGATCCAGAGATCATCCAAGTCTCGGCAATCGGCAGCGTCGAAGGAACCAAACCCGGCAACTTTACGCTGAATGCCTCAAATGGCGACACATTACTCCTCACAACCCAGGGATTCGTCTTGCCAGCAGATTGGACAATCAAAATCGAGCCAGCAGCAGCAACCGTGAAGGTCGATCAAATTGTGGAGTTTCAGGTAACGGCCTACGATGCCAACAACCAACCGCTGCCAACTGTCCCCTTTTCGCTCTATACGCCAGAGTTCTTTGAACCCGGCAGCGGCAAGGAGCCACTAGTTGATCAAGTCTCGTATCAGCAAATTACCAATCCCGGTACATTTCGTGCGGCAAAACCGGGAGTCACAACGATTACCGGCGAACTGGGCGACAAAAAAGTTGAAGCAAAACTCACTATTACCGAGTAGATGCCGCATCACGCAACCACCATCATATTTATGGCCAATTGATCAGCTTTCCCACAGTGTTAAGGGGATTTGTGCATCGATCGACCGTTCTGCTAGCAAATCAGCTCATAATCATCCCATTAAGATGAGGTCAAAACACCGTTTTGCGAAAGATTTACCGTCACATCACACGACCAAATGCAACGACATGATCCGATGAGTAACCCAACTTTTAATTTCTTCCAGCATTGGTATCCCGTCTCGCCGATCGAAGACCTGAAACCCGATCGTCCGACAGCCGTAACCCTCCTGGGCAAGAAGCTAGTAATCTGGAAACCGACAAACTCCGAGACGTTTCGTGTCTTCATCGACCAATGTCCCCACCGCTTAGCACCCTTAAGCGAAGGCCGCATTGATGAAAAAACCGGCCACCTCATGTGTAGCTATCATGGCTGGCAATTTGACGCCGAGGGTACCTGCACTCGCATCCCCCAAGCAGAAGACAGTAAAATTCTGCAAACTCAGAAAGCCAACTTCTGCGTGACGACACTACCAACGCAAGCCGCCAATGGGTTGCTATGGGTCTGGCCTGATGCTGACTCAAAGGCGTTAGCAGACACACAGGCGCTGCCGCTGTCACCACAGATCGACGGGAGCAAAGCAGTGGTTTATTCCTCAATGGTGCGCGACCTAGAATATGACTGGCAAACTTTGGTCGAAAATGTCGCTGACCCTTCCCATGTGCCCTTCGCTCACCATGGCATTCAAGGCGATCGCAACAAGGCTAAACCAGTCCCCATGGAGGTTGTCCGTGCCGATCAAGACTGCATCCAGATCGAAAGCAATGGCATATTCAACGCAACAATCACCTTCACGCCCCCTTGCCACTTGGAATATGCAATGCAGTTTGGACCGGACAAAAAGATTGGTTTGATTACCTACTGCATCCCCGTTTCACCGGGTAAATCGCGCATCGTCGCCCAATTTAGTCGTAACTTTGCCCAGCGGCTGCATCACTGGATACCCCGCTGGTGGAACCATATCAACGAGCGGAATCCGGTGCTGGAGGGGGATATGATTTTGCTGCATCACCAAGAACAAGATCTGCAAGCGCGGCGAGCAACGGAAAGCTGGAAAACGGCATATAAACTCCCAACCCCAGCCGATCGGATGGTAATTGAATTCCGCCGCTGGATCGATCAATATTGCCAAGGCGCACTCCCCTGGGGCGCATTACCGGATACACCCGACCCCCAGCATAGCGATCGGGCCAAGCTCCTCGATCGTTATCACCAGCACACCAAAATTTGCACCAGCTGTAGCCAAGCCCTAAAAAATATTCAACGCACGAAACTAGGGCTACAGAATCTATTTCGTTATGGCATTAGCGATCGCGGCAGTACTACCGGATACTTTACGCATACAAGTTGGTCTACCACTGGTTGTAACAGCATTAGTCGGATTAGGCGTTTACGGGTGGTTGCACTTTGCTTTAGCGCCCAAATTCTACTTTGTTGACTATATTCATGCAGAGCGCTAGGAAAACCTTGAGCAACGCATAAGTTGCTGCGTAGTCGGTAATATCCAGCTTGTAGATTATAGCTATACGGCATTTTGGATCTTGCCACTATGGAAAAACTCTTCAATTACTTCTGGTTGATCGCACTTTTGACCAATGTGCTCAACGCGCTCATTTTCTGGTTCAGAGCACAGTCCTATATTCAGCAAAACCCCGCACTGAAACCAGGGTATATCCGGCTAATTCGTGGCTTCTTAATTGGCATGAGCATTCCCTGGATCGTCATGGGGATTGGGTTGCAAACTGGTCAGGTCGCAACGATTGTTGATTACTTCTATCCGCGCAGTGGCAATCAAACGGTAATCGCTTGGTGGGTTTCGATCTGGGCTTCATTACTGCTCTATATCTATTGGATTTGGTGGCGGCAGGGCGCCGAAAAACTCGTTCAACATCCGGGGCTGATGCGGGGTAATCCCACTAATCCAAAGACCATTAAACTCGGTTCGGTGTTGATATTGGTCAGTGGTTTGATTGCTCATGGCATCATTTTCCTCCAAGAGCCACGCTAGATCATTTGGACGCAGCCGATTCAGATGTTTCGACTGTCGGAACTTCCCAGCCTGTCAATTGCTAAATCCACAAATTTTTGAGCCCATAAATCAGGATGAAAATTCGGCTTTTTCAGTCCCAAGACACAGCTCAAGTGGCACAGCTATTCCACGATACAGTTCGCAACATCAATCGCCAAGACTATAGCCAAGCCCAAGTTGAAGCCTGGGCTCCAGATGATATTCATTTCACTGATTGGGCCGCAAAATGTCATCAATGTTTCACCTATGTGGCCGATGATCATGGCATAGTCGCTGGCTTTGGCCAACTCCAATCCAATGGTTACATTGACTGCTTTTACATACACAAGGATTACCAAGGCCAAGGAATTGGTAATCAGCTCTATCAGGTGATCGAAACCCAGGCACAGAGTTTAGGTGTCGATCGGCTATTTACCGAAGCTAGCATTACGGCCAAACCCTTTTTTCAACGGATGGGGTTACTTGTGTTGCAGACACAAACCGTATCCTGTCGTAATCAAACATTCATTAACTACCAGATGGAGAAACGTCTCACCCCAGCGGTATGATCGGCGTCAATTTGCTTTATACAGCGCTACCGGACTTGCGATGCAAGACTGCCGTTACCCCTTTGGTTTCCAACACTTGTCCCTGATTGACCACGGCATACAGTAACCAATGGTCATTGCAATCGAGACGGTTCTCGACAGTGCATTCCAAATAAGCGAGTGCTTCTTTGAGATAAGGACTACCATTACTGGCCGTCTCCGTTTCAACCACGGCTAAGGGATCGCTACCAGGGGCCAGTTTCTGAAAGTTTTTCCGCACGCTACGTCCTTCGCGCAAGACATTCAAGACAAATTGGTCACCCGGATGATCAAGAATCCCCTCGGTTTGATCTTTGGGTAAGGCAACTGTTAAACCGGGTGGTGTGAAAGTTGCTTGAGAAACCCAGGAGGTGAGTAATCCGATCCGTGTATCCTCACGTTGCAATGTGACGACACAGAGAGAACCAATAACGCGACCGATCGCCTGATCAGTCCGATCGACCTGTGCTTCTGGAATTGCCTTGGGGGCGCGTTCTTTCTTCTGACGTTTGAGTGCGAGGGCGAATTCCTTACCGGCGTCTTCGCATTGCTGAATCATCTCAGGGGTGGGTGTAAACTTGACGCGAAGTGAGTCAAATCCTACGGTATAGCCAGCATTTAACAGTTTTGATTCCAATAGGTCGATCGCCTCACCACTCCAGCCATAGGAACCAAATACGCCTGCTAGTTTGGTTTTAGCTGCATTCGCCAAAATTAATCCAAGCGCTGTTTGGATTTGGGTCGGTGCATGACCGCCAAGGGTTGGCGAACCAATGATGAAGCCATCACAGCGATCGACGGCATCCAGTACTGCCTCAGTATCAGAATATTCACAGTTGATCGACTCAACATAAATATTGCTATTGTTTAAACCGTTGCTAATCGCGTTGGCCATCATGCCGGTATTACCATAGGCGGAAGTATAGAGTAGGGCAACGGATAGAGCTTTTTGTTTCTGTTCGTCACACCAATCGCGATAGTCCATCATCAATCGACTGAGGCTATAGCGAATAATCGGACCATGACCTGGCGCATAGATTTTTGCCTTGTAGAGCGCAAACTTGTCCAGAATATCCTCGACCTGTTTCGCATGGTTGGCATTAACTGTGGTGAAATAATGTAGTCGATCGGCTTGAATCGCTTTCCAATTTTCATCAAACACATCATCGCCACAGACATGAGCGCCAAAGAGTTTGTCGGTAAACAGAACCCTAGTGGCAATATCGAACGCTGCAATACCATCGGGATAGCGGGGGGTTGGTTTCGAGATGATCTTTAGCTCATGGCCCTCACCCAGATTAATCACATCCCCCGCACGGACGATCAGCAGTTGCAATTGCTCATCCGGGAATGCGGCCCGAAGCGTCGTGGCTGCCGGTTTGGAGCAGACAATCTGTGCCCGATATGCTAGCGGTAGCAACGCCTTTAGTGTAACGATGCGGTTAGCGTTGACGTGGGTCAGGATGATGTAATCAATTTGCTGATAGTATTCATGATTCTGCAATTCATCCACGAAAATGTCGCTAAACGACTGTCCTGGCGGATCAATTAATGCGACTTCCCGCGCTTGAATTAAGTAAGTATTTACCGTTGTCCCTTTCTGCCGCGAGTACTCAGCCTCGAACTTAAGTTGATCCCATGTCCGCGATCGAAACACCGTGGTTTTCGGCGCAATCTCAGCAACCTGAACATCTCTTGGACGAGTGGTTGTAGCTGGCATAGGGAGATCTCCGATAAGAGGACAATGGGGCAGTCCTCAGGTATCAACTGTCAGTCTATAGTCATCACTTCCTAACAACTGAGCAGCGATACCCAAGAACGAACAACTCAAGTTAATAGTGATTTCCAACCTTACGATGGTGCACCGCTGTCAAGGCTTCTGGGTTAGAAACACGACCAATATCAACAGTGGAATATACGAGCCAATGGTCGCTACATTCCATGCGTGTGACCACTTCACATTCAAGATAAGCCAAGGCATCTGCCAAAATCGGCGATTCATTAGCGGCTGGGTAGGTTTTTATATCGGCAAAGCGATCGGCACCGGGGGCAAAGCGCTTCAGGAAGTGCTTCATCAATGTCTGGTAGTTATCCTCTTCCAGTACATTTAAGACAAATCGATCGCCGACGCGCATCAGCGATTCGATCGCTCGGTCTTTGGCAACCGCGATCGTCAGTCCCAACGGCGTGACACTAGCTTGGGATACCCAAGAAGCCAGCATCGCACTTTGGATATCACCTTTTTTGGCCGTGATGATATATAGCCCACCACTTAAGCGACCGAGGGCTTTATCGAGATCGCTATCGAGCGACTTCATCTGTTTTACAGCCTTATCGCGAGTGAGCCACTGGCCCATGTCGATGCCAGCTTCGCGACAAAGCTGATAGGTTTGATCACTCGGCTGATTGTCAATCCGAATGGGGACGAAGGCTTCTTTCAGGCCAATCTCATTAAACCGGTTGCGTAAGGTATCCACTGGTTCGTCATTGCCACCTGCCGACTCAAATAAGCCTACAGCTTGCTTCGCCTTCGCTGCGGCCAAGATCGTACTGAGGGCCGTCTGACTGATGGTGCCGAGTTCACCCGACTGCGGCGGCATCCCAATAATGATGCCATTCGCCATTTCGACATACTCGCGGATTTCGGATGGCTCAGCGGTGCGCAGATCAACTTCCTCAACGAAGACTTCGGTTTTACGAATACCTTTGGCGATCGACTCAGCCAAATGATCAGCATCGCCATACTCCGAAACGTAGAACAAAGCGACATTGGTGGCGACTTTGACCTGGGCATTACTCCAAGTTTCATAGCGGCCGACCAGTTCTTCGAGGTGGTGGCGAATCAGTGGCCCGTGGCCGGTAGCGATCGTATGGATGCCCGGCAACTTATTCATGCGCTTGATGGCTGAAAGCACCGATCGAGCATTTGGCCCCATGAGGCAGTCATAGTAGATCTTGTAATCGGTTGCAATCAGATCGAGATCTTCATCGAAAGTCTGATCATCGCAATAGTGCATACCAAAAGCATCACAGGTGAAAAGATGCTGGGTCTTATGATCGTAAGTAAAAATCGTATCGGGCCAGTGTAGATTCGGCGCAGTACAAAACTCCAGCTCATGGCCATTGCCTAAATCCAGCTTGTCGCCACTCTTGACTTGCACCTTGTTGTAGGGCTGATGCACCATCTCAGCGAGAAATTGGTGAGCTACCTTAGCGGCATACACGGTGATATTTGGATTGATCTGCAGCAGATCTTTGATTAAGCCGCTGTGATCTGGCTCGGTGTGGCTGACGATTAGATAGTCGATCTGTTGAGGATCGATGATGCTGGTTAGCTCACTCATGTAGAGGTCACGGAACTTCGCATGGGAGGTATCGACAAGTGCGATCTTCTCGCCTCTGATCAAAAACGAGTTGTAGGTGGTTCCGTTTTGTAGAGCGAACTCAATGTCAAAGCGATCGCGATCCCAGTCGAGCGAGCGGATTGCCGTTGTATCATCAGCAATCTCTGAATGGGTAATAGTCAGGCGACCAGGCTTGCTGGTGGTTTGGCCAGTCCGTTGTATCGATGAAACCATCACTACCTCCCAAACAAGTATTCACGCTTCCCATTATGCCTTGCCGCAAGCGTAATGTTGAGTTTTGCAACGTTGCAATAAGTAAAGGTACTTATTAGTAGGGGTTATCATAAGCTCGGTTTGCATTGGCTCTGATCTATGAGTCTTTAGTCTAGCCATTTTTCAACATGAACAACGGCTGGTCTGAGGCCACCTGAACAGGTTTTGGATAGTGTCGCTGATCGGTCCAGCAACTGCCCCCACGACGTGAGCCATAGATATATCGCCGACGGAGATCGCCCCAAACACATCCACTGCTTCAGTGGGCATAGGTTTATGGATGATGCCTACTACCAAACCGGCCACTGTGGTAATGATGACAATCTGGAAGAACCCTGCAAACGTTGCCACAGGCGTATCCCCATGCCAGAGCAGATGTTCAATACCATGGATGATAATCAGATGGATGCGCCTGAGTAAAGGGCCAGACTCGGATCAAAGATAGTAGGAAAAGTCCAAAACAAGAAAATGACTGATTCAGTACTTTCTAACTACTTTCGTTAAATAGCCATTGGTAGTAAGCATTGTCTGGATCGGCCTTTAAAACGTCTGAGATTTGGTCATACCAGTCATCTGCTTCCCCCTCGACTAACAACAACTGAGCTTTGTACAGCCGCCACAGGGTAGATCGTTCTTGCGCAATCTCGCTCTGCCAGGGAACATCCGCTGGCAGAGGCAATGGGGCATGGGTACGCATCACCACTGGCAATACCCGGGCAATTTCTCCTGGGCGAACCCAATCGGCATATTCAATAAGCGGCCGGTCGTCAGTGACGGCAGGCGCATCTTGCACGTAGCTGGCCAACCCAGCTTGGTCAGTCACATAGGTGGCCAGCAATGCCTGGGGCGATTGAATGCCGACTTCTGTAAGGGCGGCTGTGACCGAGGGGGCGGCAAAGCGATCGCGAATCTGGTCAGGATTCAGCGCAAGGGGCTGCATCGAGCCGATCAGCATCATTTCGTGGAACTCGGTGCTCCACAGGGTGACGTAGGGAAACGCATCGAGCAGGCTGCGCACCAACGATCGCGAATCCTCGTCGTTTTGGGTGGCCAGGGGCCACCACTGGGCCAGCAAGCCGTCGGGAGCTAGCCTGGATTTGGCCAGCTCATAAAAATCGCGAGAATACAAATTCACAACCCCAGAGGCTGACGGTGGGGGCGGCTCCAGCGTAATCAGGTCAAACTGCTTTTGCGTCCGCAGCAGTTCATGGCGGCCATCACTGACGGCAATAGTCACTCTGGGATCATGGGTGACGTCGAAGTTACCAACAAAGGTTTGAGCCGCTGCGACCACTGGGGGCAATAACTCGTAGGTGACTCGCTCCTCCAAATCTGGGTAGGCCAGCAGCGACCCACTGGTAATACCAGAGCCGAGCCCCACTACCATGGCGGAGCGGGGGTGGCCTGGATGGATGATCAGCGGCAAGAGCGCCTGCAACCGCATATAACGCAACGAGGGAAACACATCGCCAGTATTAGAGACGCCCTGAATGTAGAGGCGATGAAAGGATCCTTGGGGGGTGGGTTGTTCGATCACGGCGACGGTATTGCCGACACTTTCTTGGTAGAACAGCAGTTTGCCAGGATGTTGCATCGTGAGCAGTTGGGCAAAGTTGTCCCCTGGGGTGAGGCCACCGAGCCCTACCACCCCAACGACGGCAATAGTAATAGCGGTTTTGCCGCCCCATCCTTTTGCCTCTTGCCGAATGGCAATCGCCCCCAAGAGCGTCGCTATGCCCGCCAGCAGGGCCATACTGTAAACCAACCCGAGACGCGGCACCAGCACAAATCCGGTCAATCCGGTCCCGACGATGCCGCCCACCGTATTCAGCGCCGTGACCAGACCGACATCTGCGCCCACGTGCTGAGTCCGCGCCACCAAGCGAATCGCCAGGGGATAGGCCGCTCCCAACAAGATGGTCGGCAACAAGACAAAAACGCCGGTGACCACGGCAAAGGTGGTGAGTTTCATCGCCATACGGCTATGGGTCACGGCTAAGGCCCACGCTCCCAGGTCATGCTGCGCTTTGAGCAGCCAGATATCGGTGAGGGTAAAGCTAGCCAGGGCACAAATGCCCGCCCCGGCAATTAAACTGCCGAACACCACCCAGGGATGCCGCAGGCGATCGCTCCAGTAAGAACTCACCCAACTCCCGACCGCCAGCCCCAACAGATAGGTGGCGAGAACGACGGCAAAGGCATAGGCGCGAGTGCTCAAAAACTGCACGAGGGCCTGCGACCAGATGACCTCATAGCCTAGCGCCAGCCCGCCCGCGATCGCGTACAAAATCAGCGCCAAGGAGACCTGTCGTCGAGGTGGCGTAGCGGGGGGGGGCGGTACGGCTGCCGCCGGTTGCCAGACGGGCTGTAGTGCGATCGCCGCCAGCGCCAGGATGAAATTTATGGCAGCAGCCACCCAGGCAGTGTGTTGGATGCCCAGGTTGGCAATCAGATAGAAAGCAGTGATCAGGGTACCGGCGATCGCCCCAGCCGTGTTGGCCGCGTACAACCAACCGGATGTGCGGCCCACAAATCCCGCGACCGGTTGGCAGGCCCGCAGCAATGCCACCAGCGTCCCGCCCATCAGCGCGGCAGGTACCCCCACGAGTAAAAACGGCCAAACCCAGGCGAGCCATCCGACCGTATCTTGTAGCTCCACAAAGAGGCGATCGCTCCGGGCCAGGGCCCACGTAGCGCCGACCCCAGTGATGGCAATGCCAAATTCGAGGGCGCTGTAGATCCATAGAGCGTTTTTGGCCCGATCGACCCAGCGGCCAATCCCCCAGTTACCTAAGGCGAGCCCAGCAAAAAAGGCACTAATGCCAATGGTGACGGCGTAGACTTCAACCCCGACCACGAGCGCCAGTTGCTTGACCCAAAGGGTTTGATAAATCAGCGCTGCCAGCCCGGAAAAGAAAAGAATAGCGGTTGCAAACAGAGATTTCATTCAGACAAAAATTTATCGGGCGCTAAGAAAGAATTGCAGTGGGCGTTAAAGCTCAAAGCTGCGATGTAAAAATCTATTTTCAAAAAATGGGGGTAGAGATAGTCGCTATCTCTACCCCAAATCAAACTCGACTAATGGCTTGATTAGCTACCAGTCGGAGTTTGCAGCTTCTCTAGCACCTGATCAATGGAGAAGCTGGCAGCTTTCTGCCGGGGCGGATACTCCTTGAAGGTTGCTAGAAACTCACCCACATACTTCTGGGCCGGAGTTAACAAGAAAACATGATCAATCATCCAATCAAAGTAGGTGTTGGAGGTGATACTGGCTCTCTCGTAGGGATCCATCCGCAAGTTGTAGATAAAGGGCACCCGCAGTTCGGTAAACGGCTCGGCCCAGATGTCCAAGGTTCCCGGCGTGCGCTGCTGGGCGAAGTGAAACTTCCAATTGTCGTAGCGCAGCGCCAGTAAATCGCCATCATCCGAGAAGTAGAAGATCGAGTCCCGTGGCGACTTATCGACTTCACCCGTCAGGTAAGGCAGAATGTTGTAGCCATCGAGATGCACCTTAAAGCGCTTACCGTTGGCTTTATAGCCCGTCAGCAGCTTTTCTTGAACATCAGGGACTCCTGCTGCTGCCAGGAAGGTGGGCATCCAGTCCATATGAGACACGATGTCATTGGAAACGGAGCCGGGCTTGATGTGTCCGGGCCAGCGCACCATGGCGGGCACGCGGAATGCCCCTTCCCAACCGGTATCCTTCTCACCCCGGAAGGGCGTCATGGCCGCATCAGGCCATGAGTTCATGTGGGGGCCGTTATCCGTGCTGTAGATGACAATGGTGTTGTCGGCAATCCCGGCTGCGTCAATGGCATCCAACACCTGACCGACGTTTTTGTCGTGGTCAATCATGGTGTCATGATAAGGCGACTGCCAGCGACCCGCCTGCCCCAAGCTTTCCGGCTTGGGATGGGTGCGGAAGTGCATGTGGGTAAAGTTCGTCCACAGGAAGAAAGGTTGCCCAGCTTCCGCTTGTTTTTGCAGATAAGCGATCGCTCGATCGGCAATGTCATCGTCGATGGTTTCCATCCGCTTTTTAGTCAGCGGACCCGTATCTTCGATGCGACCATCGGCAAAGGTGTGCAGCACACCCCGAGGACCATAGTTTTTCGCGAAGTTGGGAAAGTCTTCTGGCTTAGGATAGTCAGGTAGTTCCGGCTCTTCCTCAGCATTCAAGTGATAGAGGTTGCCGTAGAACTCATCAAAACCGTGAGCCGTGGGCAAAAACTCATCCTTGTCACCCAGGTGGTTTTTACCAAATTGAGCGGTGGCGTAGCCCTGTTCTTTCAACAGTTCAGCAATGGTGGGGTCTTCGGCTCTGAGACCAATGTCTGCTCCCGGCAGACCCACCTTACTGAGGCCAGTACGGAAGACGCTTTGCCCGGTGATAAAGGCCGAGCGCCCTGCCGTACAGCTTTGCTCAGCATAGTAATCCGTAAAAATCATCCCCTCGTCGGCAACGCGATCAATGTTAGGGGTGCGGAAGCCCATCATGCCTTTGGTGTAGGCACTGATATCACTTTGGCCAACGTCATCGCCCCAGATCACGATGATATTAGGTTTGCCTGAAGTCTTGCCAGCCGGTTGAGCTGCCGTGGTCGTGGACTTATAGGAAGAATAGTTGGCTGCTAGCGCTATAGAGGATTGCCCTGGTAGGTTCCAAGGGGTAAGCACCATCGCAACTGCTAACAGAACTGCGGTCAGTCGTGTCAGCAGGCGCGGCACAAACATCCAGATAGCGCGATCGCCGGAAAATTGTGGCTTCGGATCGCTCATGATTAATTGTGATCTCCGTATCAATCGATATGTCCAGTCCTAGCTCGCTAAATTAACGCGGCCCTGCAATTAAGTGATTATTTTTTTGCAGTAATTAACATAGCCGTTAGCTTACCAAAAGTTGGCTTATGGTTCGACAACAAAAAGATTAAGTTTCGCGGCCACTACAGTGGTGTACTGGGTTTCCAGAACAACCCAGCAGTTTCAAGACACCTCGCTGATGGACAAATCATTTAATTGCGCCAGAAGCGGATTCTGCTCCACCCATACTGACACTGAGCCGCCATTGCAGCGAAACTCGGCCCAGCCTTTTTCGTTAGTTTCAATCGGTTCTTCGATATGTCCAGTAATGTCATGGAATGTGGTATTTAGCTTACCCACTTCCATCCATTTCGTCCCGGCGGGGCCATCGCTGAGAAGTACGGCCATGGCATGGGGATGCTGCTCCGAACCTAACCGCGTCCAGCCAATGGTGTTGAAGTGGTCGATGTAGTTGTACTGAGGACCATAGGCAAAGTGTTGGCGGGCAAAGAGCAGCCGATCGATGATTTCCTTATGAGAATCCATCCAGATTTCGTATTCATTGCCGTCCCGCGCTTTATCTTTGTAGTGAGCACCGTAGTAGTCGGCATAGAAGACACAAGGATAACCCTCAGCGCGCAGCAGAATGATCGCATAGGCCAACGGCTTAAACCATGACTCGACGATCGACTCCAATGCCTGCAGCGGCTGGGTATCGTGATTTTCCACCAGCGTCACGGCGAACAGCGGCAGTTCCTTCATCAAGGTGCCGTCAAAGATCCGCCGCATGTCGTAGTTCCCATTAGCCTTGCTAGCTTTGTGGAAATTGTGATGTAGCGGTGCATCAAATAGGTGCATGCGTCCGCCAGCATTGCCGATATACCAACTCAGGGTGCCAAAGTTATAGGTCCAATATTCACCCACACAAAAGAGATCCCGGCCAGCATGGGCTTCGAGGTGATCCAGCCAGTCGTTGAAAAAGTCACCATTAATGTGTTTGATTGCGTCAAGCCGGAAGCCATCGGTACCGATATTATCCAGCATCCACTCACCCCAGTACTTCAGCTCACCCCGAACTTCCGGATGGTTGATGTCAAGGTCACAGCCCATGAGGTAGTCATAGTTGCCCACTTCTAGGTCAACTTTGGTTTCAAAGCTTTTGTCAGCCATCTTCCAGACAGCTTTGAAATCTGGCTCATAGCTGTTGTAGTCCACCGAGTCGAAGTGCCACCAGTGCCACTTCATGCTGGAATATTTGTCGCCGCGTCCAGGAAACTCAAAGCTGGTCCAAGATTTGATTTTGCGCGGACCACCAAGAGCACGATGGCGATTGTTCGGATCAAATGGAATGGCGTCGAATTCTTCTTCGTAGTCAGCTGCCATCCGGTGATTAAACACCACATCGGCGTAGATTTGGATACCGTTGGCGCGACAGGTTTTGACCGCATCGACGTATTCATCCTTGGTGCCGTACTTAGTGGGAATCGAACCTTTTTGGTCAAACTCGCCTAAGTCAAATAGGTCATAAACGCCATAACCCACGTCATAGCCACCGCCGATCCCCTTATAGGCCGGTGGTAACCACAGCGCTGTGAAACCGGCGGCGGCCAGTGCCTTGGCTTCTGTTTTTAAATTGCTCCAGTGATTGCCATCCGCCGGAATATACCAGTGAAACCACTGCATCATGGTGCCATTCTGCTCGGTGTCCTTTGGTGGTGGCGCGATCGTCGCTAAATTTGCCTGTAACCATTCTTTTAGCGTGCTCTGCGATCGCTCCAGCACATCGGGGCTAAGGTCTTTGCCGAGGGCACGAAACTGTTCTTTGAGCTGCTGAAATGGATTAGACATGACTGCGCAGAAGCTAGGGGGAATATTCAGCGGTTGCAGTAACGGAGAAACCCGCAACCGAATTGTTTAAGGACAATTGACACAGATTATAGCTGGGTCAGTCAAGTCAGCTAGCGCACAGACCCCAAAAGGCCCAGTCCTCAACATACCAGTCCTCAACATATCTGCTAGAGCCGCACACATCACCGTCGATCGTGGCTGAAGTACACAACCTGGGTGGTTCCCCAGGATTTGGGCAATCTAAATTTATATTGGGTTTGAGTAACTCACCGGAAATGACTATCCTTGCGAAATATTTAGCGCGTTACAAGACATTGCCAGTTGCAGTCAAGCTGCTGTCTCCACCACTCTGTATCTTCCTCAGTTTATGGACAGCAGGCATCGTGGGGTTCAGTTTATGTACAAACCATCACTTAGAAATGGCGGGCCGCAAGGAGACACAGAATTTTGCCTCGCTGCTGGAGCAAGATTTACAACGGAAGCTTAAAGTTCTTAACCTCAAAGCCCAGTGGATCAGTCAAGAAAACAAGATCATAGAGGCCATTGCTGCGGGTGATCAGGCCCAACTGCGTAGTGTCCTATTAGCACCCCAAGCGACTTTAGAATTGGATTTGATGAGTGTGGTTGCACCGAATGGCCAACCCTTAGTCTCTTCGCAGCGAAATGCCCTCGGGGCAGCAACATTTCAGCATGCGACCCTGCGCCCTAACCCCCAAGCGGAATTCGCCTCAGCCGGTATACTATTGGCCAAAAATACCGCACCGTCGGCCCTCGTTAGTTTTAAGTCGATCAAATCCCCCACCAAGAAGACACTAGCGAATTTAGTTCTGGGTATTGCGATTGATGACAAGCTGCTCAATCAAATTCGCGGCGATACAGCGATGCATTTGGTTGCCTTCCAGGGCGATCGTGTGACCGCTTCAACCTTACAGTTCGATCGCACCAAACGCTGGCATTTTCCTCAACCAAGCGATGCGGTCACCTGGATTGAGATTGGCAATGAGACCTACTTGATCAAGACCATTGAGCTGCCAGGTGCGAATCAAACGACACAGAAAATTGCTGTACTCAACTCGATCCAAGATCTAGAGCAAGCCGAAGCCAGTATGTTTTTTGCGGCGGGGAGCTTTGGGATATTGGGCGCAGGTCTATTGGCTGGGAGCACAATTTTCGGATTCCAGATCACTCAAGCCCTCAGCCGTCGTATCCAACGCCTGACTCAGGCGACCCAACAATTAGCTGCGGGCAACTTACACATTCGCATTCCGGTTACTAGCCAAGATGAAGTGGGGTATTGGCTCAGGGATTCAATCAGATGGCCGAGCAACTGACCAACCGCGATCAGCAACTGCAACAAAAAATGCAGGAATTGCAAAATACACTTGCCCAACTGCACCAGGCCCA
Organism: uncultured cyanobacterium; assembly: GCA_963704065.1. GTDB lineage: Bacteria > Cyanobacteriota > Cyanobacteriia > Leptolyngbyales > Leptolyngbyaceae > Romeriopsis. Next base: position 58,296 of record CAVPGX010000008.1, read on the forward strand.
GAGCCAAATGGTCCAAAGCGAAAAGCTCTCAGCCTTGGGACAAATGGTCGCCGGGATAGCGCACGAAATCAATAACCCGGTCACTTTTATTCATGGCAATCTGACTTATCTCGATCGCTATACGCAAGACCTGATTCGATTGATCCAAACCTACCAACAGCATTACCCGCAGCCGCCACAATCGTTGCAAGCTGACTTAGATAGTGTGGAGCTAGACTTTCTAATTGAGGATCTAACGAAGATTCTCAAGTCAATGCACATCGGGTCGGAACGGATTCGGGATATTGTCATTTCATTGCGCAACTTCTCGCGCCTGGATGAAGCCGAATTCAAGACTGTGGACTTGCATGAGGGGATTGATAACACCTTAATCATTTTGCAACACCGACTCAAGCCAAAGCCAGGATTTCCAGCGATTGACATCGTCAGGGACTATGCCCAATTGCCGCTAGTTGAGTGCTATCCCGGATACCTGAACCAGGTATTTATGAACTTATTGACCAATGCAATTGATGCCATCGAGGATGCCGCACGTCAACAGGCAGAGGCAGCAGAGCCAGTACAACCACGTAGCATTTGGATCGCCACTCAAGTAACACCAGATAATCAGATAAGAATTACGATCGCGGATGATGGCTCAGGCATTCCTGAATCAGTCAAGGCACGTATTTTTGATCCATTCTTTACAACCAAGCCGATCGGGAAAGGCACCGGTTTAGGCTTATCCATCAGCCATCAAATCATTATTGAAAAGCACCATGGCAAGCTACTGTGTGATTCGATTCAAGGAGAGGGCACGAAATTTGTGATTGAGATTCCAGTTCATCCGTCCAAACCGCATGTCTAGTTAAGTCACCATATGGCGCTGTTATCGCCACAATACGACACCTCAGCCGCCTACTGAAACACAAATTCTGGCAGTGTCTGTGTCACGCCATTGGGCAACGTAATCGTGACTTGAAACCCTTCATCCAGCTCGCCAATCAGTTGGGTATAGAGATAGGACTGCGATCGAGCCACTTCAACTTGCTGCTGCACCAACACTTCCTGGCCATCACTCACGCTCAGCTGTAAATTCACCGGCAAGGCTCCCCCATCGGGCTGGCCCAACACCAGCAACAGCGACCATTCACTCGGATCGAGCTGGCCAATGACAACATATAATCGCAGCGCCAGATCAGCCGTTGGTAGATCAAAGTAAGCACTCTGAGCATTTTCCGAAATCGCAATACCTTGTTGCTGCACAGTTTGTAGCACTTGGGCCAACATATCCGCTGGCGAAGTGGGTGCAGCTGTCGATCGTAAACCCACCGTTTGGGGCACCAGCGGTGGCAGCAAAACCCCAGACAGCTCCGCGGCCAAATCATCCAAGCGACGATTCAGCCATTGCCCCACCCGAATCTGCGCCTGCGCCACTTGGGCCTGTACCGCTGCCACTTGATCAGACAAGGCTACAGGCAGCGGAATCATCGCGGGGTCAGAACAGCGCAACGTTAGTAACAGCTGATTATCGCCAAGATCCCAACGATCGCTGGGCAACCGATAAGCCTGATCTTCCAACAGTAAGGTCTGCGCCTTCAGCTGGTCATAACGTGTGGAACCCATGATCCAGACTTGGCCATATTCTTCTTGCACACCGACCGCCACGTACAGGTGGCAAGCCGCTTGATTTTGATCCAGCAGCGATTGGGGCAGCAAAACTTCATCTTCTTCCGGTGCCGCCAGGCTGCAAACGCGAAAGCCGTTAACTTGCCAAATGCCATCACTCAGCTGACTCACAGACATTTCCGGCGCGCGCTGATGCAACCATTGCTCAAACCCGGCTGATGCAAGGGCATTCAGGTATGCCGTCCACTGCTCCCGCCCCGGGACTGCCTGACTCGCTTGCTGGGCGGTGGCAATTGTCGGTGGACTCAAGACGATCGCGTCTTCACGCTCCGGCTGAAAATCTGCTAGGTCAATTGTGTCGATTAAGAAGTCCGTCATAGCGATTCACCGAGGCTGGATCAAAAGAGTCATTGGGTTCGTTCACCAACACATAGCTAGGAGCGGGCCACAGCATATGCACGATCAAGATAATTGCATAGCGTCCGCGAGAACATTGTACCGGTGACGTAGTCCTTCGGACTTTGCGCCTGGGCCGCCGCTTCTTGCATCACGCCTTCAATCTGGTCATCGAGCGCGGCTTCAATTTGCCTATCCAGTTGGGCCAGCCGATCGGGAGCAATTAGATCAGCCGCTTGCTGCTTCACAAAACTGATTAAGGCTTGCACCATTTGATGGCGCACATCTTCCCGAAATGCCTTGAGATTCAGCAAGCGGCTCACTTGAAATTGGGCTTTAAGTCCAACCTGGGCAGCAATTTCGGTCATCGACATGCCATCACAGTGGAAGAATTTCAGCGCGGCCAGAAAATGCTGCGATTTATCGCCTTTGTAGCGCTGCGTGCGGATTGTGATCACTTGATTAAACGCCGTCTCCAGGGCATTGGCAAATTGCCCTCGGAACGCCTGGAGAAATTCCTGCTGCTGATTAGCCGCCTCATCTTCGACCAGCGTGGGGGCAGCCAATCGATCGCCGATCGTTACATCTGCGCCACTTTCGATCGAGACCGTCGGCAATCGTCCAGTCCGCGCCGCCACCCGATATTGCCGGAGCTGCGATGCGATTTGTTGGAGTTGCGCCAAAATCCTGCGGGGAGTACCTTCTCCCAATTCCTGTTGTATCCGGATTAGTTGTTCTTCGGATGGCGGCGGACAAGCCCCGCGAACACCGGCCTGACGTTGCAGTAGACGATCGGCGCGGTAGACTGCATGATACGCCTCAAGTAGACAGACCGCTTGTTCTGCTTCAAAGCGGCTAATATTGTGAAATTCGGTCAGCACCCGCCGCAGTTTACTCACGTTGGTATCATTGAGGATGGCCCAATCGCTAAGCAAACAGACGCCCGATTCCAGCAAAAATTGATTCAAATCGCGGTTGTGCTTTACGAGTCGAATTGTCCAGGTCGCGAGGCTGCCTTTACCGGGTTCGAAGGTATTGAGGATGTGGCGAGCAACGCTGACGTAGCGGCTATTGGACTGGAGTTTGCCATCATCATCCAGCACAAGCGGAAATAGATCCTGGCGCGAAAAACCGTAGGTGATGCCAAATTGCTGTTCGAGTTGGATACAAACTAGCTCGATTTGATTGGAAATAAAGCAGCGCAAACAAAGGTCGGCTAAGGGTTCGGTGCGACTCAGTTCCAGCAGTTTGGCTTGAATTTCGTTCGGATCAAAGTCCTCATCCGACGGAAAATGCTGAGAGAAAAAAGTCTTCGCTGCAGGAAGTTCAGCCGCCTTACGGTGTCCTGTGACATCCAGACGGGTGAGTTTCCAGTAGCGGGCGTTACGACTCATAGCAAATAGCGTCTGGTAGGAGCGGGAACAAAGAAAAAGCTGCCTGCGGCTGCAGTGGTGCACATTCAGTCGCACGCAACATAATTATTTAAGTCAAGCCGCTAATGGATCAAGCAGACCAAAGACATATCGGCAGACGACATCTATCGTCATCGTAAATCAAGCCCATTCTACCTTAGTCAATTTAGTAGTCAATTTTAGTCGGCGGGCAGCGCACCATCACAACCGGATCAGCAATGCCACTGATCGCCCGATGCACAATCATGACCAGCGTCTGTCTGCCATGCACCGATTCCGTTTGCCATCGATCTCGCTCATAGCGATTTATCCGCATCCCACCCGTAGATTGACTGAAATTAAATTAGCCAACGCAAAATCGTCCGGAACTCGTGCTATTCTCTGCGAGAATACTTGCAAGCAATGATGATGACTTGATGAAGGCAATGCCTATCCAGGAGTGTCTGGCTTAAAATGGAGTGATCGACCTTACTTATCCACTGCGGTTATCGCAGCAAAACAAATAACCGCGTTAGGGCAAAGGGTATCCGATGCAGGTGTTAGTCATTGAAGACGAAGAAGATGTTCGGCTGAACATCGTCGAAATTCTAGCGTCAGGCGGATTTGAGCCGATTGATGCGGCCAATGGTCGAGTTGGAGTTGAAATTGCCCAATCACAACGACCGGATTTGATCATTTGCGATATCAGAATGCCTGATCTTGATGGCTATGCTGTGCTAGAGGCGATTCGTAGTAACCCGGCAACCGCAACGTTACCATTCATCTTTTTGACCGCAAAAACCGATCGGCAGGATTTACGGTATGGCATGAACCTGGGCGCCGATGATTATTTAACGAAACCCTTTCGGCGCTTGGAACTGCTAGAAACAATTAGTGCCCGCCTCCGTAAGCACAGTACGATGCGGCAGTTAGAGCACCGTGTGAACGAACTCCAAATCAAAAATTCCCACCGTAGTGAAATTCTGAATACGGTAACCCACGATTTGCGCGCCCCACTGACTACCATCAAGGTGGCACTACAAATGATGGACACACTGCCGGATAATCGTCGGCAGTACATGGACATCGCCTTAAGTGCTTGCGAGCAAGGCGACGAACTGATTCAGAATCTCCTAGATCTATACCGGCTCGAAGCCGGTGAGACCCAAGTCATCCCGCGGCCATTAGATCTCCAAGACACACTCCATAGCCTGCACAATTCCTTTCGAATTCGGACCGAAAACCAGCAACAGCATCTAAAGTGGGATGTCCCCGAAGTGCTACCACCCATGATTTCGGATGGCGTGATTATTCAGCGAGTCTTAGTGGAGTTGCTCACTAACGCCTGCAAGTACACACCTACTGATGGCATCATTGCATTTCAAGTTCGGGAAGCCGCCGAAACCGCCGCTATTCCTCAGCTTAGCTTTCAGTTGAAAAACGCGGCCGAAGTTAGTGCAGATGCATTACCACGGCTGTTTGAAAAGTTTTATCGAGTGCCGGGGGGAGACTGCCATAAGTATGGCGGCACTGGTCTTGGGTTAACATTAGTACATCATCTGGTCGAACAGCTTCAGGGAAATATCACCGTCAGCAGCAATCAGGGTTGGACCAGCTTTAATGTCACGCTACCTTGTGAAATGCCACTGCATGGCGATTAACGGAGATTGGTGGAATCAGAATGTCGGATCAATACTGGGGCCAATTACAGCAGCGCAACGCCGAGCTAGAGCGGCAGGTGCAAGAACTCAAAGCGGCGCTGGGCGATCGAGCAGGTTCAACCGCCCCTCTGCCATCTGGTAAGCATCATCCACAGCGGCGCTTAGGCAGCCCCATCATGCCACATACAGACAAGCCACATACCAACAAAGCCGTTCACACGGACCACCCGCCCCCAGGCAAGTCGTTGCTAGAACGCACGCTCATCGCCCTACAGCGCAGTGAAGCCCGCTATCGGACACTAATACAGCAGCATCCTGATCCGATCGGCCGCTGTCTGCTGGATGGCACCATTGCTGCAGCCAACACGGCGTTTGCGCACTATTTCCATCAGTTTGAGCGACCGGTGATTGGCAATTCGCTCTGGGATCTGCTGCAAAGTGATATTGAACTGCAGGCGCAATTTAAGCATGGCTTTGAGCAACTGCAGCATCCAGAGTCCGACCAACGAATCGTGCAGTTTGATCAGCCCCCCCGGCCAACCGCTAGCCAAGCGTGGCAACACTGGATTCTATCGGGGATCTACGATCGTGAAGCCAACTTACTGGAAATCCAAATCATTGGTCAAATAATCAGCGATCGGACAGCGACTGAGCCAACTGCGGCGACTGAGCCAACTGCGCCGACAGTATCCAGCTTGACTGAAGCGATTCAGCAACTGACTCAAACCAATCAACAACTGCAACTGCAACTGCAGCAGCAATGCCAACTGCAAAATACTTTACAACAGAGTGAGGCCAGGCACCGGGCGATTATTGCGAGTTTGGATACGGGCGTGATGGTGCTCAATTCAACCGGTCAGATCCAAACTGGTAATGCCAGTGCCGCAAAGATGCTGGGATTGAACGTACCAGAGTTGCTCCGCTGTCACCTATTTGATGCACGCTGGCAGTGGATTCAAGAAAATGGGATAACCTTAGCACCGGACGATCATCCCGCACAGATGACATTGCATACAGGCATTCCCTGCCTTGCCGTCAACATAGGATTGCAGCGGGCCGACCATACCTGCCTGTGGCTTTCAGTCACTGCCCAACCACAATTTCACGCGAACGCCGTTTTACCCGACGAGGTGATTGTGTCGCTAATCGACAGGACACAGCAAAAACTGGCTGAGCAGGCGCGACAAGCCCTGATCCAGCGGGAGCAAGTAGCCCAGTCCCAAGCGAGCGTTGCCAAAGACCAAATTGAGCAAATTTTAGAAAGTGTCACCGATAGCTTTATCGCGTGCGATCGTGATTGGCATTTCACCTATGTTAACCACGAGGCCGCTCGGACGCTCGGTCGATCCAGCAAAAGTCTGATCGGTAAGTGCCTGTGGGAGGAGTTCCCCGACTTTAGCCATAGCAGTATTGCCAAGTTTCTGAAGCAAAGTCGGCGGCAGCGCGCTCTCAGCGAAGCGGTTGAATACTATGCTCCCTGTGATCGCTGGTACTCTTTGCGCGTGCATCCATCCTCAGCCGGCATCGCCATTTACTTTCGCGATATGACCGACACCTTTCACCATATCGATGAACGTAATCAAGTCGCCGCCGACCTGAAAGAAAGCCAAGAACGTCTGCGACAACTGACTGAGAATATTCCCCAGGTTTTCTGGCTCTATGATCTGCAAAAGCAACGCCTCGTCTATATCAGTCGTGCCTGCAAAACGATCCTCGGGGTCGTGGCGGAGCCAGCCCGTCAGAAAAACTGGCATGACTGGCTAGGCCGCGTGCATATCGACGATCGCGATTCCGTACGTCAGGCCAGCCGCCGCCCCTTTGCTGGTCAACCAGGAGAAGTCACCTATCGTTTTATGCGACCGGATGGATCAATGCGCTGGCTGCTCGGTCGGGCTTTTCCGGTTCACAATGCCGCCGGGAAGGTTTATCGTATCGCGGGCGTGCTCGAAGACGTCAGCCACCGCAAACGCAAAGAGAACTGGTTAACACTCCTAGAGTCGGTCATTGTCAACGCTAACGACGCAGTGCTCATCACCGAAGCGGATCCGCTGGAGCAGCCCGGTCCACGGATCATTTTTGTGAATGCCGCCTTTACCAAAATGATGGGCTACAGCCGTAAAGAGGTAATTGGCAAAACCCCACGACTGCTCCAAGGACCCAAAACCGATTTGACTAAACTGAAATCCGTGCGCAGCGCACTCAAACAGCGTAAAGCGGTACGGGTTGAACTGATTAATTATCACAAAGATGGCTCCGAAGTTTGGGTGGAACTGAGTCTTTTCCCTGTGAGTGATCGCCTTGGCCACTACCACTATTGGGTCGGGATCCAGCGTGATATTACACAGCGTAAGCAAGCTGAGGCAGAGCTGGAGAAAACCTTGTGCCAAGAGCGCGAACTCAGTGAACTCAAATCGCGTTTCGTCTCAACCACCTCCCACGAATTTCGCACCCCCTTGAGTACAATTCTTTCGTCGGTTGATTTGCTGGAATACTATGCGGAGCAATCCGTCTCGAGGGACAAGCGGGCTAATTATTTTGAGCACACCCAGCGGATTCAGAATGCCGCGCTGAATATGAATAACCTGCTCAATGACGTTTTGACCATTGAACAAGCTGAGGCAAACGGTTGGCAAGTGGAGCCGATCGAGCTAGATTTGCGCGAGTTTTTCCAGCATTTGATCGATGAGATGCGGTTCAATGACCAAAATCAGCATCCTATCTCATTCCAGGTGACTTGCGCCGATGGCGTTCCAGATGCAGCCGCACCAATCAAAGCGGATATGGATGAACGCCTGCTGCGGCAGATCTTCAGCAACCTACTCTCCAATGGGTTGAAATACTCCCCCGCTAATTCCACCGTCGATGTGCGTATGTACTGTGCCGCCGAGCAAATAATCGTGGAAATCCAGGATCGTGGCATTGGGATTCCAGCGATCGATCAAGCCCGGCTGTTTGAACCGTTCCACCGCGCCACGAATGTCGGTATTGTTTCGGGTACAGGGTTGGGATTGGCGATCGTCAAACAGGCGATCGCGATAAATTGTGGGGAAATTAACATTCACAGTGAAATCAATCGCGGCACGATTGTCACGGTGACTTTGCCACGCCATCCCTCACAACAAGCTGAGATACCAGATGCAACGGCTGCAGATAACTGAAGTATCTAAAAAATATCCCAAAATAATAATAATTAAACGCCGCCGAACCCACCTTTAGTCTAAGAAACTACTGCTTATAGTAGGAGCTATAGTGGAGCCGCGCTGCTCGTTGTGGGAGTCAAAGCATGGCTACTGCTATGGGTCGGCTCCGCCGCAAATTTGAGTGGGCCCATGCTGATTCGCTCAAAGTTAGGCATTTCGGCCCAGCAATGGTGACAAAACCAATATTGATGATGACGTCGAATGCATCGCACCAATGGACGCGAGCAACAAGGACATTGTGTCATGCGTAATTCCTAACAATCAGTTTTATATGAAATAGTTCAATCAATCGCAAAACACGCTACTTTTCTACTAACGATCGTAACAATCGCAACGGTTGTTGCCAGTCGTTAAACGCCCCAATTCTGATAGGTAATATCCGCCTATCATCACGTCACCGATCGCATGAAACCTTCCTCATCCAAGATTTACCGCCAGTTAGGGGTGGCTCCAGAAGATCACCGCATCGATATCCTCTGGATGCTCTTTTGGGCGATCGCCGCAATTTTGCTGTATACCTGGCAACTGGGCAACTTACCGCTACGGGATTGGGATGAGGGGATTGTCGCAACAGTCGCACGGGAAATCTGGCGATCACCCTTCGATCAACAAGTCTGGCTGTTTCCGCAATCGATCGGCGGTGGCCCCTACGTCAATAAACCGCCCCTGATGCATTGGCTGATCAGCATCGCTTACCACATTGGTGGGGTAAATGAATGGACGACGCGGCTCCCCGGTGCCATGCTCACCGCATTATCTGTGCCGCTACTGTACTGGGTTGGACGGGAAATGTTCTATCGCCGCTTGCCAGCAATCTTTGCAGCGGGCGTATACCTAACCTATCTCCCCGTTTTACGCCAGGGCCGACTGGCGATGTTGGATGGTGCCATTCTCTGCTTTTTTCTCCTGATGTGGGGCTGTCTGCTGCGATCGCGGCGCGATTTGCGTTGGAGCTTGGGCATTGGCATCGGCATTGGTCTGATGTGCCTGACCAAGGGATTACTCGGAATTTTGCTCGGTGCGATCGGTTTGGCCTTTTTGCTTTGGGATACACCGCGCATTCTCCGCAGTGGCTACTTTTGGCTCGGCCTTCTCGTTGGCAGCATACCCGTTAGCGCCTGGTATGCCAGCCAATATGCCCGATATGGTAGCGACTTCTTGCAAGCTCACTTTCTCAACCAATCTTTAGACCGCATCGCTCAAACCGTTGAAACCAATGGGGGTCCGATCTGGTTTTATCTACTGGAAATCATTAAGTACGGGGCGGTTTGGCTACTCTTTATCCCACTGGGCATCAAGTTACTCCGGCGGGACTGGCACCTGAGCTGGGCCCGGCTGCTGATTGTCTGGTTCGGCACCTACTTTCTAATTATTTCGCTGATGCAGACCAAGCTGCCCTGGTACGCAATGCCACTGTATCCGGCGATCGCCCTGCTGGTTGGGGCCAGTATTACCGATCTGTTAGAACCTGACCCGCATCAACTCAGCCTCAATCGTCGAATTCCTGGGCATCGACTCTGGGCGGGCGGCTTTTTCTTGCTATTTGGCGGCGTTATCAGTGCCTTAGTTTACTATCTGCAGCAAGGTTCGGAATGGGATTTAGTCCTTATCTGCGCTACCCTCGCAGTCACCTTACTCGCCACGGCAATCACGGTCTTACAACAGACTCGTCAGTTTATTTTGATCTTGATTTGGGGCACTTATCTAACGCTATTCGGGTTTGTCAACTCCGAACATTGGGTCTGGGAGCTGGCTGAGCGTCCTTCAGTTAAACCGATCGCCGCCCTAGTGAGCGGCCATACGCCAGCCCAACAACCCGTTTATACGACCTTCCCAGAATCGCGTCCGTCACTTGAGTTTTATAGCGATCGGCAGATTATTCCGACCAATCTCGAATGGCTAGCAGCAGTCACAACCCCAGAACCAGCGCTCACGGTTTTAGTCCCGAGGCAAGATCTCGCAGCAGTGCAGGCGATTACATCCAAAACCTTCAAGCCAGTCGCGCAAATCGATGATTGGGCGATTGTCCAAGCAAAACCCCAGCCACAACCATAGTCAAATCATTACCAACTGGCGACATTTTTGGTCCATAGCCCTGTGTCTCTCGTACTGACCTGAACCACTGAACTCAAGCCAATCCCAAATAGCAACAGACTGGCTGCCACCACAAAGGCCAATAACAATTGCAAATCCTTGTTCGAGTTTGACTGATGCATAAAAAACTCCAGGTGAATCGATCGAGCCAGCATCGTAGCGTCGGACGATGAAAACTTCGATAAACTGTCAGCGCAAAAGTTTTCAAAATCGCTTAGCTCTACTCCCAGCCTATAGTCAACTAGGATTGTCCGTACAACACGGAAACTTTTTTTTACATCATTGTTGCGTTTAATTTCTATCAAGCTCCGATCAGTTAGAACCGATACAGTTGCGGCAGATTTTTCGCTCAATTGCGCATTTGGATAGCCCAAACCATACGGCCCTTGCCCTATACTAAGTCGGTGAACTTTGAGGCAAGGGAATGGCAGGACTATGACCAAGTTCGTATTCGTCACAGGTGGTGTAGTTTCTAGTATCGGTAAAGGCATTGTCGCCGCCAGCCTAGGACGGTTGCTCAAGTCCCGCGACTATTCCGTTTCGATTCTCAAACTTGATCCATATATTAATGTTGACCCTGGCACGATGAGCCCTTATCAGCATGGGGAAGTGTTTGTCACCGAAGATGGGGCGGAAACGGACTTAGATCTAGGCCACTATGAGCGCTTCACCGACACCTCAATGTCGCGCCTGAATAGCGTAACGACTGGTTCAATTTATCAAGCAGTCCTGAATAAAGAACGCCGCGGTGACTACCAAGGGGGGACAGTTCAGGTGATTCCCCACATCACCAATGAAATCAAAGAACGCATCCACCGTGTGGCACATAACACCAACCCTGACGTCGTGATCACCGAAATCGGCGGGACCGTTGGTGATATTGAGTCTCTACCGTTCCTTGAAGCCATTCGCCAGTTTCGTAAGGATGTGGGTCGGCAGAATGTGCTGTATATGCACGTGACGCTCGTGCCATTTATTCTGGTCAGTGGAGAATTAAAAACCAAGCCTACACAACACTCAGTCAAAGAATTGCGATCGATTGGGATTCAGCCAGATATTTTGGTTTGCCGCTGCGATCGGGATGTCCCAGACGGCTTGAAGCGCAAGCTAGCTGAGTTTTGTGACGTTCAGGAAGAATGTGTAATCAACGCCCCCGATGCCGGTAGCATCTACGAAGTGCCGCTGATTATGGAGCGTGAAGGACTCGCCAAACAAGCGATTGCACTGCTCGGTCTAGAATCGCGCCCGCCCGCACTCGCCGGTTGGCAAACCCTGGTTGAGCGGATGCATCGTCCAAACAAGGAAGTCGAGATTGCCTTGGTGGGTAAGTATATTCAGCTCAGTGATGCGTATCTTTCTGTGGTTGAAGCCCTACGCCATGCGGCGATCGCGACGAATAGCGAATTCAAACTGCGGTGGGTCAACTCGGAAAATATTGAGCAGGATGGAGCAGCCAAGCATCTTGAGGGTGTCAGCGGTGTGATCGTGCCAGGCGGCTTTGGCATTCGCGGGGTGGATGGTAAAGTCGCGGCAATTCAGTATGCCCGTGAGCAAAATTTGCCATTCCTCGGGCTCTGTTTGGGTATGCAGTGTTCAGTAATTGAATGGGGACGCCATGTAGCCCAGCTCGATCAGGCAAATAGTGCTGAATTTGATGCGGACACCCCTAACCCAGTGATCAACCTCTTACCGGAACAGCAGGATGTAATCGATCTTGGGGGAACCATGCGCTTGGGGGTTTATCCTTGTCGGCTAACGCCGAATACCAAGACAGCCCAGCTGTATGGGCAAGAGGTGATTTACGAGCGCCATCGCCATCGCTATGAGTTTAACAATCAATATCGGCCGCTATTTCTCGAAAACGGCTATGTCGTCAGTGGCACATCACCCAATGGGCGATTAGTCGAAATCATTGAATTACCCAATCATCCATTCTTCATTGCCTGCCAGTTTCATCCTGAGTTTCAATCCCGGCCTAGTTCACCGCATCCGTTATTCCTCGGCTTTATGATGGCAGCGCTGGCGAAGAGTGGTGCCGCAGTTGAGGCAACGCCAGCCATCGAGACTGATCGCGAAATGACCCCCGCTTCCTAAATCTCAGGGTGGCCCAATCAAAGCCACCATTATGCGCCAGAGCAGTAGTGGGTTTAGCACATTTTTAACCCCGATCGCCTCCGAGAGGAACACTGAAACAACTGCCATTCCTGAGGGGCATGCTAATCAGGCAGGGCTTTGATTGTTTTAGTGTTTTTATCGTGAGGTTTGCATGAGAATATCGGCTTTAGTTGCAGTGGCGGCCCTCAGCACGCTGGCGTTTGGCTGCGGTAAATCCATTTCAGTCAGTGTTCAAGATCCAAATTCCGTCCCAACTCCAGCGACACCACAGCCGCCTGCCACAACCAATCAAGATAGCGCGATCGCCGCAACCACACCAAGTCCTGCCCCCACAACTCCGGCAAGTGCGGCACCGACTCCGGCCGACCGACCGGCTACTGCTAGCACTGCCACGAATGCCAATCATTACTTTGTGCAGACTCAGAATGGCGGCGCACTAAATGTCCTAGCGAGTACTTCCAGCAATGCGGCAGTCGTGGGTACGGTGCCGAATGGCACGCAAGTGCTGATGCATCTGAGTGATCGCAGTGGAGAATGGCTAGAGATTACCGCTCCAGGCAATATTCGCGGTTGGGCGGCGGCCAAAGACTTGATCGATCGTAATGGTAACTCTGCTTCACCCTCACTCACAATGGCAGCCCAGCGGTTGGCGAATAGCACCAAGGCGAATGAACCAGCAACATCCGGTAATTCTCAGACCTATCGGGTCAAAACGATGGATGGTACGGGTTTGAATCTGCGCGCCCAACCACAGTTAGATGGGAAAGTGCTGACAATCATTGCCGACGGTGAGACCGTGACAGAAGTTGGCACAGTTGGTCAATGGACTAAAGTGCTGACCAGCAAAGGGACACAGGGCTATGTTGCCAGTAATTATCTGGTTGAAAATTAGATTCAGCACCGGTATACACCGCTGAATCGGGGTCAAACCCAGAGTGGAGCCGCTTTGATTGGAGCCACTTCACCGCAGCTGCCATTAACGCAATGATCTAAACCGCCGTAGTGGCGCTTACCTTGATTGGTGTCCCCGTGTATTCTGGCACCCAGCCTTCAGTACCGATGAAATATCGCACAGCTTTGACCCGCTTGGCCTCAGTCAGGTAAAACCAATGCTCTGTGCCCGCTGGGACATTGATATATTCCTCTGCTTGCACCGTCAATTCCACTTGCGAACCATCGGGGCGAACAAACCCAAAGACGCCTTCGCCTTCGACGATGTAGCGTACTTCATCATCGGCATGGGTATGGATTTTATTGAACTTAGCCAACATCGTATCGAGATTGGGCACATCAGGATGGAGCACAATCAGATCGCGGCAAGTGTAACCCGCTGCGGCTTTGAGTTGCTCGAAATAATGATCGACACCCTGCAAAACGTACGCTTTTTCGTCGTCGGTCAGCGCCGCCTTTTGGAGTAATGTCTGTACTGTCGCGTTATCACCCACGCCCCAATAGCTAAGTTCAACGTTTAACGGGGCTAATTCTATAGCGATCGGATCTAAGTCCGTCAGGGTGATGCCATTTTCTAAACGCAAGCTGGCCATTGTACTGCTCTCAAAATGCCTTCAACCTAGCGGTTCACAAGACTCAATTACTTTCTCAAAGATATGCTAAAAATCTGATCTTTAGCTTCCGACAGCATTTTCGCGTGACGCACGCGACAGCCGCAAACCCAACCAAAAGGTACAGTCTTGGCGAAAGACGCAAAAAAACTACACCCATTGGCGGGCTCCCAATGCAATAGCTTGTCAAGTATTGCTACTGGTGAACGGGATTAGAAAAACTAAACAACCACAACGTTGTTTGCACAGGGGCCTTTTTGGCCTTGAACGATTTCGAACTCAACTGCTTGGCCATCACTCAGTGTTGCATTACCGTTGATTTCGGAGTGGTGAACGAATAAGTCTCTCCCACCATCATCTGGTGTAATAAAACCAAACCCCTTATCCGCATTGAACCACTTAACTTTACCTTTACTCATTGCATGCTTCCCTATGGGCGATTGAGTTTGAATATTAGGCTGATCTAATACTCCTCCATTTAACAACATCTTTAGTCCTTTTGGCGCAGCAACACTGCCTATACGGATCAGCCGATAATGGCAATATGTGGTGATCGTCACATATTATTGCCGTCCGCAGGCGATCTGAGCATTCCGGTAGGTCGCGAGTGTTTCCGGCTCAATCGAGCCAGAAAACGACTCACTGACTACGAAAAACTATGAACTCAGCCCCTACAATAGACTCAGGACAACTTAGACACTCTGCTAATGCAGCTCTCCCTTGCTCGCCAATTATTTATGCACGAAGTGCGGCAGCCGGACGAATACATTGACCTCGAACGTGCCGCTCTCTACATTGCACAGGAAGCCTACCCCAACCTCGATATCGAAGAATACGTGGCGGCATTAGATACGATGGCAGAAGAAGTGCGTGAGCGGTTACCCGTGGAGGATTATCCCCTACGCACGCTGCAGGTGTTAAATCAGTATTTGTATGAAGACTTAGGTTTTCAGGGCAATCAGGACGACTACTACAACCCGAAGAATAGTTTTTTGAATGATGTGATCGATCGACGTACAGGCATTCCAATCAGCTTATCTCTGCTGTATTTATCTTTGGCGCAGCGGATTGCGTTTCCGATGGTCGGAGTTGGCTTACCGGGGCATTTTCTGATTCGCCCGTTGCAGCATCAGATGGAAATCTTTGTTGATGCGTTTGATCAAGGCGAAATCCTCTTTGCTCAAGACTGCGAGGCGCTCTTGCAGAAAATGTTTGGCGATCGTTTGGTCATGCGCGAGCAGTTTTTAGCACCGGTGACGCAGCGGCAATTCCTCGCGCGTATGCTGACGAATCTGAAGGCGATTTATGCGGCTGAAGCGAATTTAGAAGGCGTTTTGGCGGCAGTTGAGCGTATCCTGATTTTGTTTCCCGATGCACCTGTAGAACTGCGCGATCGGGGGATGATTTTGTTTCGCTTACAGCGCTGGGTAGAGGCTCGTCAGGATTTAGAGCAATATTTATTCATGTTGCCAACGGCCGCTGATCGACGCATTGTTGAGAATATCTTAGAGCATATGCAGAATACGCTTTTAGACAGTTAGCTTGACCAGCGGCATCCTGTGGTTGTCCTGGCGACGGCGCAGCTGGCTGTTACAAAATCGGCAACTGATACTGGAGTCGGGCTGAGTCGTTGCAATAATGCAGGCATTAACGACAATCAGTTGGTTCGGTGAATTGCTTAATGACAGTTGATGCACGGCTATATCAAATTGCTTTCCTCAGCAGTTTTTTGCTGCTCGGTTGGTTGGCACGGGATTGGACATTGGAGTGGGTGCATGTCGTGACGGTGATCGGGGTGTGTTTAATCACGCAGCTGATCGGTTTGCGGCTTGTTCAACCACATCATCAGTTTGATCTGGCCGTACTGTATAGCCCCATGATTACAGCGCTGGGCTTGTCATTGTTGCTGCGGGTGGATAGTCCCGTGACGATGGCAGTTGCGGGTATCGTCGCGATCGGCTCGAAGTTTCTGATTCGGGCGCAGGAAAAGCATATTTTCAATCCAGCGAATTTTGGCATTGTCGTGGTGTTGAGTTGCACACGGGCGGCTTGGGTCTCACCGGGACAGTGGGGGACATCACTGTGGTTAGCGGGGATATTTCTGACGCTGGGAGGCTTAGTACTCAGAAAGGTCGGACGCTGGGATACAACGGCGGCATTTTTGGGATTTTATTATGGCTTAGAAGCGCTGCGTAATCTGTATCTTGGCTGGACCTGGGATGTGTGGGCGCATCGCATGATGAATGGCTCACTAATGCTGTTTGCGCTGTTCATGATTACTGATCCACGCACAATTCCCAACTCACGCGTGGGCCGATTGATTTTTGCCTTCCTGATCGCGGCATTGACGTTTGTGTTACGCAATTTATTTTTTGTCAACACGGCAGTGTTTTGGGCCTTGTTTGTGTTGGCACCATTCACACCACTGATCGATCGACGCTTGATGGGAGATCGCTTCACTTGGCGCGATGACGATGCCGTGAGTCAGCCAACCGCTGGAAATCTGGCTAATTGATTGATTGTTGAGGAAATGGCCGATCGGGCTAAATTCCACACCTAGATGGGATTTTGAGATGTTGTGTTTTGGGTAATTGATCATGCGATATTTACTGTCTCTGCTGCTGGCAGGATTGATATTTTTTACCGGAATATCTCCGGCTTGGGCTTTTTGTGGATTTTATGTGGCGAAGGCTGATTCGAAGCTGTACAACAAAACCTCGCAGGTGGCGATCGCCCGTAGCGGCGATCGGACAATCTTGACAATGGCCAATGATTACGAAGGCGAAGTTAAAGATTTTGCGATCGTGGTACCCGTGCCGACAGTGCTCAAAAAAGAGCAAGTACATGTCGCAGAGCCCACAGTCTTAGAACGGCTGGATGCGTTTAGTGCGCCCCGGCTGGTTGAGTATTTTGATGCGGATCCTTGTGCAGTGCCGGAGCGTTTTGGTGAATTTGATGATGCCCTAGCACGACCGAGTGCGGCATCCGAGAGAAAAGTCAGGGTTGCGACAACGGGCGAAGTCACTGGGGGTGACGATCGAGGAGCAATTCTCAGCGGGGGAATACGACATCCTGATTTTGAGTGCGAAGGAGTCGAGTGGCCTCAAAACATGGCTGAAGGAGAACGGATACAAGCTACCGCGCGGTGCCAGTCAACTGCTCCAACCCTATATTCGACAGAAGATGAAGTTCTTCGTGGCGAAAGTGAACCTCGATCGGTTTGAGGGGGCGGGCTTTGCGCGCTTGCGGCCATTGCAGATTGCGTATGAGTCATCCCGATTTATGTTGCCGATTCGATTGGGTATGGTGAATGCGCAGTCGGCTCAAGATTTGATTGTATATATTCTGTCGCCGGAAGGGCAGGCCGAGGTAACAAATTACCGCACGGTCAAAATCCCGTCGAATACAGAGGTGCCAACCTTTGTCAAAGATGAGTTTAATGATTTCTATCAGGCGATGTTTGCCACGTCCTACGATCAGGAAAATCGCAATGTGGCATTTCTGGAATATGCCTGGGATATGGCCGGTTGTGATCCTTGTTCGGCGGAGCCACTGACACCGCAGGAGTTGCGACAGGTAGGCGTCTTTTGGCTAGACCAACCACCGAATGATGCAATTGCGCCGAATGGGCGGCGGTTTATGCCGAGTCCGCGGGTATTTCTGACCCGCTTACATGTGCGCTATACGCGGGATAAGTTTCCCGAGGACTTGATGTTTCAGGCGACGCATAACCAGTCATTTTTCCAGGGACGCTATGTAATGAATCATCCATTTACTGGGGAGATGCAGTGTGAGCAGGCACAATCCTACAAACGCAATCTGGTGAAACGGTTTGAGCAAGAGGCGAAGAATCTGGCCCGGATGACAGGATGGGATATATCGACAATTCGCCGGAAGCAACCGACGATTGATCTGTCGGGGTTGCCTTGGTGGGAACGCTTCTGGAATCTGGTGCGGGGTAATGTGTAAATCTGTGTGATGTGTGAAAGGTTGCGGGACAGCGGTTGTCCGATTGAATCTAGCTTGGGCTCAAATTGGCAGTTACGCCAGTTTGGGCATGCTGCACAACAACGAGGAAGTCTACAGCGGTCCGATCGGGTGATCAGGCAAAGGGGACAAAGACTGCAAAGGGTCACCAACACTACGGAAATCAGATTCTGCACGCCTAATGGTTTTGCGAGCAAGTGGTTTAATTCGGGTACGCAAGGTGAGATAGTCCAGATGCGCTTCATTCACCGCTGCCATTCAGCACTGCTAAAATAGAACAGATGTGTTGATTCAAAAGCGCGTCATTCGATAGCTTCTCGTTTAGATCGGAATCGCTATGTAGCAGTTAGTTGTTTGCTGGCACTGACTCCGATAACCGATCGCTGGAAGTAGCATCAGTGGCATTCTCGGATTCGAGCTGGAGTTTTGCAGACGCCGATCGGGCTGAATGGTACAGCCGCAACTGCGAGAAAACACGATAGGCATCGAGATTCGCCATTTCATCCTGCCACGATCGCTTCTGACCGGCTGTTGGTTCCATTTTGATCAGGTTATATTCAACGTTTTCCGCATAAATCGTAAACGTTACGTTGAAAATCTCAAGGAAATGTATAACCCACCAACACTCATTTTCTGGCCAGTTGCTGTAGTAATGAATCAACTCAGCAATGCGTGCCTCTAAGTAAAGTCGTGAATTCGGGGAGATCAAAATCAGCTTGAGCAGGGTCACCACTAGCGTCATCGGATTCCCTTGTGAGAGCAGCAGTATAAATAGTGCAGAAGGCTCCTGGTGATCCTCAGTGGTTAAAAAATCAATCACCCGATTGGCGGTTCTCAAAATCAACGCATCATCAAGCCGCTTAGCGCTATGGTCAAGGTATAGCGCATCCAACTTTTCGGCAAGACGCACCTGCAGTGTATTGACAAACTCTGCATCACGTTGATCCGCCGAGAAAATTAAATACCGCTGCAGACTCTGCTTAAATTCGGCAAAGGGAACATTCTGCACCTGTGCGAGGAAAATCTGCGATAAACTTACGTATCCGTAGCTACCCCGCTTCGCCACAACCGTTTTGATCAGGCGCAGCACATCTTCCCCCAAGGCGGTTGGGTTGTCTGGCATCGTTTGTGCCGCCACATTCAGTGACTGCGATCGCGCCACATACATAGCTAAATCCACCTTGTACTGATTGCGTAGTTGCTGTGCTAGTGTTCGCGCTGCTTCGCGTTGTTCAATGGGATTTTCGAGGTTTGTATACTGTGGTACCAAACGGTAGGATGTGAAGCGATCAACCCAAGGGCCATCCTCTGCAGATTGGCGATTGTACCGGTCAATAAACAATCGTAAATCCGCAAAATCCTGGCTACATTTGAATGCGCTAACCCAGTCCTGTAAACGTCTCAATGTTAGCGATGCGGTATCCCGCAGACGTACATCTTGATCAAAAGCGGCGATTAAGTCTTTGATCGCATCTACTTGTCGCGTCGCATGCCAGTTATTGATCAAGATATAGCAACAGCGCTTCAGCGTATGGCAGAATTCCACCTGATCATTGGCAAAAACCAGCGTATAAACTTCATCGATCGCCGTGGATGTGACGTCATCAAAATAACAGAGGAATAAGCGTTTAAATTCATCCAACACCGCTTCTGGAGGCCACGCTTTGACAGCTTCCAACAAGGATTCATAAATAATCCGCTGTGCTTGTTGCACTTGTATTTGTTGGACCTGATTAACAGAGCGACGATGATCCGGTAGCTCTGTATCGTTATGATTTGGCAATGCGTCTCCGATCATGCGACTGCAGGAGCTAGGGGTCTCTTTTTACACGGTTACCTATAGGGAGGATTCTAGTCGATAGTTTTGCCCAGCGGCGGAAACGTATCGACAAATTTGTTATCCCTTTAAGTTGTTATTCCCTGAATCAAGCAATCTTCAACTATCGGCACCCACAAATTGGCCGCAATTGCAACGAAACCCCGTGTAGTGGATTATGCCAAGCGCGGTCACAGACAGTGTATTTATCAGATTAATGGATGGGGGCAGAGGGACTTGAACCCTCACGACCTTGCGGTCAACGGATTTTAAGTCCGTAGCGTCTACCATTCCGCCATGCCCCCGGACAATTGGCTCAATCATTATTGGGCCATGATCACCAAGGAATACTAAACCTTAGCCAAGCGGCTGATTAAGCTGCTTAATCTATTGCATCATTAAACTGTAATTTCGATCAACCTTTTTCGAAAATTCACTCGGTATCCTCCCAGCTGATCCGGCGATTACTACGATGACGCCTACATAGATTACCGGATGTAGGGGTGGTACTACGATGATCTTCTTCCACTCAATATTTTTGATGATTTGTCCCAGAATCGTCGCATTGACTATACGATCGCGGCGATTGCCGCTTAAAATAGCGTAGGGAATTGGATGCTAAAGTTGCTTAATGCGCTTTGTGTCGGTTCGATTTCGCTGGGTCCACTGTTGCCCGATGATTCATCTGCTACTCTTCCTGGAACTATAAGACTTATGCTGGTTGCACTGTTGTACCTCATGCTGGGTGGCGCATACTTGTTTGTGATGCCATTGGCCATTTTTTTTCTGCTGAAGCAACGCTGGTATGTTGCAAGCTCGATCGAGCGTGTCTTTCTATATTTCCTGGTATTCTTGTTCTTCCCTGGTTTGCTGGTGCTGGCGCCATTTCTGAATTTCCGACCAGCGAAGCGGGCGATTCCAAATTAATCATGTATGGCATCACTCACTTGGTGCGCCAATCTTTCAATCAGTAATCGTTGTTTCAGAGTAGCTTATGCGGCGCATTGACATTATTTTTATTGGTCTAGGCGTGTTTCGCCGCGGGCGGTCTGTTGTATTGGGGATTTGAGGTTGCTGGCTTTGACTCGACTGATGCCGGAGTTTGGAGTCAGTTTTTTATGGTGCTGGCGCTAGTCGGGTGGGTGGCAACTTATCTTTACCGTGCGCTCACAAAGAAGATGACCTACATACAGCAGCTGAAGGATTACGAAAGTGCCGTCATCGAAAAGCGCTATGCCGAACTATCGCCGGAAGCATTAGAAAAATTGCAAGCGGAAGTCATCGAATTGCAGCAACAGCGCGCTGCCCGATCCGGAAAGCCGCCGACTCAAGAATCATAAGCCTCAGTACCAATGCAAGTATGCCGCCCCGCCACTCGTTTCTGCGCACACGTGAACCATGACTACTGCTACTCGCTTATCCGTTTCCGAGAAATTCACCTATTTGCGTGATCGGGCCCAGTGTGCCTTGATTCCGTTTATTACTGCGGGTGATCCTGATCTGCAGACGACTGCTAAAGCCCTTCGCATTCTTGATCAGCAGGGCGCTGATATTATCGAGTTGGGTGTCCCTTACTCTGATCCACTGGCCGATGGACCGGTAATTCAAGCAGCGGCAACCCGTGCTTTAGCCAACGGCACGAAGCTCGAAGATGTGCTGGCGATGATGCAGCAAGTTGTCCCCAGTATCAAAGCCCCGATCGTGCTGTTTACTTATTACAATCCGATCATCAATCGTGGTATTGATCAATTCTTACAGGCAATCAAAGCTGCCGGTGCCAGTGGTTTAGTTGTTCCAGATTTGCCCTTAGAAGAGGCCGATACGCTCCTGAAGCCAGCGGCGGAATACGGCATTGAAGTTATTTTGCTCGTCGCACCGACCAGTTCGCCTGATCGAATTAAAGCCATCGCCGCGAAATCTCAGGGCTTTATCTACCTCGTCAGTACCACAGGCGTTACCGGGATACGCAGTCAGGTCCAGGGCCGTGTTCGCGATATGCTACTACAACTACGCCAATTTACCGATAAGCCGATCGGGGTTGGATTTGGTATTTCTCAGCCGGACCAGGCCAAGCAAATGATGGAATGGGGGGCGGACGGTGCGATTGTGGGGAGTGCTTTTGTCAAACGGCTGAATGAGGGTAGCCCCGTTGAAGGATTACGATCGATTGGTGAATTCTGCCAAAGTCTGAAGGCCGCAATTACCCCTGAAGGTTAGGCATGATGGCAGAGCAGCCAAACCAATCAGTTAATCTAGCCCAGCAGGATCTCCAGCGCGGTCAAAAAGCCTTTGAGTCGGGGCAGTATCGTGTTTCGATCAAATGCTTGGAGCAGGCCCTCGCTGCCGCCGCTCCTGGTACAGCGACGCATGGAGAAATTACAATTTGGCTGGTCATGGCGTATGAAGCAGCCGGCGATCGTGAGCCAGCGAGAGTCCTCTGTAAAGTCGCTTCCAAGCATCCGCATTGGGACACCCGCAAAGAAGGTAAACGCTTACTCTATATTCTCGACGCTCCAGTATTGCGCCGCCGTGAAGAATGGCAAACTAAGATTCCTGACCTCGAAGCCCTTGACGAAAAACCCGATCGCAGAAATTGGGGTGGCCCAGTGTCTCGAACCGCTCTGCCCCGCCGACCAATTGCTCCACCCAGTGGCTATCAAATTCCCGCACCGACTGATCCAAATCAAGTGGAAACCGAGGATGGTGCATTTACTTGGGTGGTGTTTGGCCTGATCGGCATTGTCCTCGTCGGGTTGGCTTGGTCTGGTTTTGCCGGTGGTTAATGTCAGGCTGCCTCAGTGGCTCTGTCTTGCTCATCCACCGAACCAGTTTCTGATCCACAGGTCATACACTGATAGCAAAATCTCAACCACAATCAGAATGACGATATACCACTCAACCCGATGACTACTATCGCGTTGCAGAATGCCTAAGGCGGTTTCTACTGTTTTGCCAATTAGCGCTAGTTTCCGCTCTAAGGCCAGTAGACGTTCACGTAATTCATACTCATCCTCGAGCCGTAAGTAGAGTCGCTCAAGTTCGGGATGATCCCAAATCGGATCAGGTTTTTCTCCCACCTCGACGGTGCCGAGCATTTTCTGCTGGATTAGCAATGTCCCACCCACATCACGTAATAATTCATGTTCCTTTGGCAGACTGGCCTGTTGATTTTGAATGGCAGTGGTAAAGATCCGCATCCGATCGAAGATCTTGGCAATTTCAGCTTCGTAATATTCCAGCACCACACTTTTTGCCAGCGCTTCTGCCACGATTTGGAGTCGTTCTGGATCATGATTGCGTAACCACAACACGTCCCGTTCAATCCGTTCTTTCGTTCCGGCTTTGAAGGCCAGTGTGAGCTGCTCCGACACCATTTCGGTGATCGGCTCTTTGATAAAGGGTTGAAGTGTTTCGAGCAAATTGGTGGCTTCGAGTTCGGTTAAATTAAATGAAACCACGACTCCATAGCGTAATAAAACCACACAACCCGATTCCCCGACGCGAATCAGTAAAGGATTAGTCGCAAGTGGGTCAGTTGTTTCCAGTGTTTTCAGAATTAACCGCTCACCGACTAAACAGACATTCACCCCAATGCGCGCTGACTCCGACCAATCGATCGGGACGAGTGTGAGTGGCTCAACCGCCGGGTGCGCCGCCGTACGATCATCCGAAGCATGAAGTGGCATTAGAGGAAATAGTCATTCAGTCTCCGCAATAGTACTAGCAATCTTACTACTCAGCATATTTGATGAAAGTTTTGATCCAACGCAAACTTCAATAAACCACAATAATCCTCCATCCAAGCTGACCCATGCCTACAACCGCGATTGGCGTACAACTTTACCACTGCTCGGGCTGTTGTAGCAGGCTAAACTCAGGCTAAACTTAAGTACCATCGTTGACCACTGCTGATCTGTACGTGTCTCAAGCCTATGCGTCTTAAAGCCACCGCTTTTCCTTCTGTTTTCCGCCGCGCTGGTTGTGGCAGGCTGATTCAAGTGCTTCAAAATCACTTCCAACACTGGCGATCGGCACTGCTAATGATGATTTTAGCCTTCGGTTTGACCGGTTGTCTGGATGCGCAAACTCGTATCCAATTTGACACCCCACATCGTGGACAGCTGGTGCAAAGCATCCAACTTGGCAGTCAACTCGCCGCCGCTCAAGACTGGCTGAACCAGCTCGAAACCCGAGCGAAGCAATTAGATGGTAAGGTTCAGCGGCCATCCCCGCAAGCGTTGTTGGTTACCTTACCCTTCACTAATGCCGCTGACTTAGAAACCAAGTTTAATCAATTAGTCAGTTCGCCCCCGCAATCAGCGGCAGGCGGTGAAATGATTCCAGCGCTCAATGCCCATCTGCAAGTCAACACCAGTAACTTGCTGCTCCTGCAGCGCAACCACTTGATTTATGACATTGATCTCACGTCACTGGGGCTGCAGTCGGCAACCGGCGATGTTTTATTCAATACCGGCGACGTCATGACGCTCAGCTTTGGCCTGACTGGACCATGGGGTGCTGGAGGTCCAGCCGTTGATCAGCAACAAGACGGTCAAGCAATGTGGAGCATCAAACCGGGACAGACCAACCACATTGAGGCAACGCTATGGATGCCGAATCCCATTGGGTTGGGGACGGTGGCGATCGTTGGATTGGTTGTGGCTGGCACTTACTACATCCGCAAGTCAGCTTAAGTGTGGCTGACATAAACCTCATCGACCAGGAAATTCCCGTCGCACCGCGCCCAGAATGCGAAGATTTACCAACCGTCAACTCCTGCGTTGGCTACTGATTGGCTTACTTCCCCCCATCCTTTGGCTCAATGCCTATGTGTTGGGGCAGCTGCTCGGGTTTTTCCAAAGTTTGGTACAGATGACGGCAATCGCCGCAATTCTGGCGTTTTTACTGGACTATCCGGTGACGTTTCTCCGGCGACTTCGCATCAATCAGACAGCCGCCGTCATTCTGGTCTTTCTGATCACAATTGCCGTCTTAGTGATTTTGGGGATTACCCTTGTTCCCATCCTGAGTGACCAAATCAATCAACTGGCAAATCGTATTCCACAGTGGCTGGCGGAAAGCGAGCGCAATCTGCAGGGAATCGATGAATGGGCTCAAAGCCACAATTACAATCTCGATTTAAAGGGGTTCATTGGGCGGAGCACGGCCCAAATCAATCAGCAGCTTGAGCAACAAGCACAGGAGATTGCAAAAGTCGGTGTCGATGTCGCGATCGGCACCCTATCAGGCGTGATCAACAGCATTATTGTGTTTGTGCTGGCATTTTATATGTTGCTCTATGGACGACAGCTGTGGTACGGATTACTCCAATTTATGCCGGACGATATTGCGCAAGCGCTATCACAATCCTTACGATTAAATTTCAACGGTTTCTTTCTCAGCCAATTGATTTTGGCCGTTTTTATGGCCGTGGCGCTATTGCCGTTTTTTCTTTGGTTGAAAGTCCCTTTCGCGCTACTTTTTACACTATTAATCGGATTTGCGGAATTAATTCCGCTGATTGGTCCGACCCTAGGCATCGGTACGGTTTGTCTGCTACTGCTCTTCCAGAATATTGGATTAGCATTGCAAGTCGCTTTTGTCTGCACGATTTTGCAGCAGATTCGGGATAACTTAATCGCGCCCAAGCTCATGGGGGATATTACCGGCCTCAACCCCGTCTACGTTTTTATCGTGCTATTGCTGGGACTGCAGAGTGGTGGCATCATTGGGGCGTTTCTGGCGGTCCCGATCGCGGGTACTGTCAAAGGAACGCTTGAAGCAATTTCCAGGCAACGCCAACAAGCGACTCACCCACCTCCACCAACAGTCGTGACCGAAATCATCACTGAAGTGCCGCCGGAAATTGATCTCGACTAGTGCGATCGATGTGGTCGCTTCAGGTGATGGGTGGCCATTGCTCACAGGGTTAAAAACGCTATGATAAATTCATTTGCACTATTGCGCTTCTCCAGTACAATGTTGAGCAAATTCGGAGAACCCGAGAGTCTTTGGAGCTTGTGGGTGCCGATTATCTTACTCGTCTTAATTGTGATATCCGCATTTTACTTTCTTCGAGTCGCAACCCGCTAACATGGCGCAATCTTTAGCACGGGACGCAATCGCATTTTTGATCGATCTGGCGGAAAGGGGCGAGATTGATCCTTGGGATGTCAAGGTCGTTGATGTCATCGATCGCTTTCTCAATGAACTTTCTCCTTTTACGGTCGGTAGCCGCGACCACTATGCCAACAACTTAACGCAGTCGGGACAGGCTTTTCTTTATGCCTCGATGTTATTGCTACTCAAGGCTGATAGCCTAACGCAGCCCGAACCCGAGGCATTGACCGATGACTACATGGATGATGGTGGCTTGTATGATGAACTGCCGGCCAACGTCCTGCCGATGAACTTGGAGCGATCGCTGCGGCGGCGGGCCGTGGCCCGTCCACCGGTCCGTCGCCGCGTCACGCTACAGGAACTGATTAATCAGCTGGAAGTGATCGCGACAGCGCTAGATGATGATGTGCCACAGCGGCGGCGTAAAACCCGCCCCAAGTCGCAATCACGCTCCCAAGCCGTCAAGGTAATCGCGCAGTTAGCGCACCAGGAAAACCTGACGGAAATGGCCGTTGCCCTGGAAGAATTTTTTGTGGAGTATTGGTCTGAATTGTCTCAGGGCAAGGAGTGGATTGACTTCGACCTATTGGTAGAGTTTTGGCAGGAAACCAAAGCGGCGGAATTTTCGGTTGATCAACAGCTGCATGGTGCGGATCCCAATATTCATGAACGTGTTGGTGTATTCTGGGCCTTGTTGCTACTTGCATCCCAATCGAAAGTCGATTTATCGCAAGAAACTTTTTATCAAGACCTCCGCGTCCGTTCTCTGGCGGCGGGTTTAGGTGAAATTGATGCATTAGCGGCGATCGCGGTTGACTAGCTTAACCAATCGGCAAACTGTCAACCATGACATCAAATCCCCCCGGAAAAATGGGCACGTTATAGAGAACCTTTTGTAGGATGAGGCAGGTCTATCCGACAGAAGACGGTATTCTGTTTTCCGTGATCGAGGGTACTGAATGTCAGGCAATTCTCACTGCTCGACAAAGTAGTTGTTTAAAGTCATAGAGAGAAAAACTATGAAAGCCATGATTTTGGCCGCGGGCAAAGGGACTCGGGTGCGCCCAATTACTTATACGATCCCTAAACCCATGATTCCAATTCTGCAAAAGCCAGTCATGGAATTTTTGCTGGAGTTGCTGCGGCAACATGGATTTGATGAAATTATGGTGAACGTTAGCCATCTAGCGAATGAGATTGAAGGATATTTTCGGGATGGTCAGCGCTTTGGCGTCCAAATTGCCTATTCCTTTGAGGGAAAAATTGTGGATGGGGAGCTGGTTGGTGAGGCTCTAGGCTCCGCCGGTGGCATGAAAAAAATCCAGGATTTTGCCCCTTTCTTTGATGACACATTCATCGTGCTCTGCGGCGATGCACTGATTGACCTTGATCTGACAGAAGCCGTACGCTGGCATCGTGAAAAGGGCTCGATCGCCACGGTCATTATGAAAACGGTTCCCCACGAAGACGTATCGAGTTATGGGGTGGTCGTCACTGACGATGATGGCAAGATCAAAGCCTTCCAGGAAAAGCCGAGTGTGGACGAAGCCCTGAGTAACAATATCAATACAGGTATTTATATCTTCGAGCCGGAAGTGCTGAAATATGTCCCTTCGGGCACTGAGTTCGACATTGGTGGAGAACTGTTCCCAAAACTGGTTGAAATGGGCGCGCCGTTCTATGGCTTGCCGATGGACTTCGAATGGGTTGATATTGGTAAGGTTCCCGACTACTGGCATGCTGTCCGGAGTGTGCTCAAGGGCGAAGTCAAGAATGTGCCAATTCCTGGTAAAGAAGTCAAGCCCGGTGTTTATACGGGGCTGAATGTTGCTGTCAATTGGGATAAAGTTCAGATTGAAGGCCCAGTTTATATTGGTGGCATGACGCAGATCGAAGACGGGGCAAAGATTATTGGTCCGGCGATGATTGGGCCTAGTTGCCACATTTGCAGTGGGGCGGTCGTCGATAACAGCATTGTGTTTGACTACTCACGTCTGGGTCCGGGCGTTCGTTTAGTCGATAAGCTGGTGTTTGGTCGCTACTGTGTCGATAAGACTGGGGCCACGATCGATGTTCAAGCGGCGGCCCTTGATTGGTTGATTATGGATGCCCGTCATGCCCGACCCAACGCACCGGCCGTTGAGCATCAGGCGATTGCCCAGCTACTCGGGGTTGAGGATAGTAACCAGCCGATCACCTCGCGCTAAGGCGGGATCAAACGACTTACAGCCATGGGGGAAAGGTTTATGAACAGACCAGCATTTTTATTTTTGCTGGGTTTGTCGCATACGGATGCCTCCCCCTGCCAACCATCACCATCAACAATGACAGTTCAGCGGCTGCGCTGTGCTAAACGTCTGCCCGGTTTACGGGATAGTCGCAATGATATTCGCCAACAGTAAAATCGCCACCTCTGTCCACTCGACAATTGCGCCGTAGGTGTCTCCGGTCTGACCGCCAAATTGGGCATTAAACCAACTACCAACCCACAGGGCGATCACACCACCACCCACAGCCAAGCCAAAGGCCCATTTGATAGTGGATAGACCAAATAATAAGGGAACAAAACATAGTCCGAACACCAGCAAAAACATTGGCACTGTCTGCCACGGTGAGGTGAGGGCAGTTTTATGAAAGGCACCTTTACCATTTGGTTTCAGATAGGGATAGCGACTGATCGCTGCTAGCTGTCCCCAGCGACCCCAAGCACAAGCTACGACTAGCACGCCGATCTGACTTGGACCGAGGTTAGTCAGGGCGATCGTCTTTAAACCTAAAATACCGATCGCTGCCATCACACCAAAAGCCCCCGATCGGCTATCAGCCATTACGGCCAACCGTTGGGTCGGATCAGTTACTGCCAGACCATCAGCAGCATCCATCGCTCCATCTAAATGCAAGCCGCCGGTGATTGCTAGCCATACAGCAACGACAATTGCGGCCGTCAAGTTGGGCATCAAACCTAAAGCTGTTAAGCCCAGTCCAATTCCACCGGCCAATAGTGCAATACCCACACCGACAATCGGCGCAAACTGAGACATTCCATGGAACTCAACCGGTAACGCGCTTGGTAATGGCACACAGGTATAAAACATGATTGCGGCATTTAATTGCGCCCAATTTGTTTTGCAGAGTTGCCTGAAACCAGCCATCATTGATGAATAGAATAAAAGTTAAGTAAATCAGGTTGCCATTGAGCAGTGATTTATCCAGACTTGATGATGTTCAAGCCAGCACCAAGTTTGAGATTTGATCAAAGCTGCTACATTCGCCCAGCGAATCCGATATGGCCGCATAATACTATTCATGCCTGACCGATGCATCCCCCCTCAGACAGCCATTGCTCAAAATGATACAAAGATATGAGCGTCAACTTTGGTTCGTGCCCCTGTAGCTGTAAATTCGGTCGGATTGAAAGAAATTACGCAAACTATCCGGATATAGATAGTTTGGATACAGAGGAATCTGTCCTAAGAATCATTGCTTTTAAGTAAAGGTTAGCTAACATTGAGGATAACGTTATGAGGCATCGCTAAACTCGCAGATCGATCAATCTGGGTCCGATCTCGAGCCGCTAATTGTGACTAGCGGTTTGGGCAAAGTATGAATCAACGGTATGTAAGCGATAAACTTTCAGTTTATGAGTCAAGAATTTCAATCCGAACGTACTCACATCCCCGCCCCTTGCTTAGTCGATGCCGGGACGCTAGTCGATAAACGTGACATGCAGCGGCTGTTAGCTGATTTGAGCCGTGTGCGCTACATACATTTTCAAGATGGCCAGGCGGTGCGTGAAGGTGAGGGCTGTATCCTTGAAGTCTTTGCTGACACACACAGTGCGACGCTCGTTGCAAATCATGCGCTGTACTTAAATGTGGGCAGCTTCGATTGTTTAGAAATGCATTGTCTACCCGACGGGCAATCTTGCTTTGACCTGATTCAAGCTGATCGCCAACTGCGCTTGATCCCACTGTCTAACCCGCTACAGGTCCGTCCAGTCCGGCCAATTAATACAGCGGCTTTGGAGGCGGTAGTTGCTGACGTACTTTCGGCTAGTTGGGATGCTCAGATCGATGATGAGGAATTGGGTGATCTGTAGAGGATGCCGGAATATGAGGATCTAGCCGCTCAGTCGGCGGCAGCCGGTTCAGTTTAATGGCACAATAAATCTTCTGCTGATTTGGTGCTAGTTTTGAACGATTCCTCCTGTAGTTTTCGGTTTGAGTTGCAGGCCCAATGTCCCGAAACTAAAGCCCGAGCCGGGGTGTTTCATACTCCCCACGGGATTGTCGAAACACCACGTTTCATGCCGGTTGGGACACTCGCCAATGTAAAGACAGTGACGCCCCCTCAGCTGCAGGCAGCGGGGGCGCAAATGATTCTATCCAATACCTACCATTTGCATTTACAGCCAGGTGAAACGATCGTGGCTGCGGCTGGCGGACTGCATAAGTTTATGGCTTGGTCCGGTCCCATACTGACCGATTCTGGCGGCTTCCAGGTTTTTAGTCTGAGTGATCTACAGATCGATTAGTGATGCGGGTGTGAGTTTTCGATCACCCCGGGATGGGCGCATGATCCATCTGACGCCCGAGAAATCGATCGCAATTCAGAATCAACTGGGGGCTGACGTAATCATGGCCTTTGACGAATGTGCACCACCAGGGGTCGGACGGGAGGCGGTCGAGCAGGCCATGGTGCGTACCTATGATTGGCTCAAACGCTGTATTTCAGCGCATAAACGTCAAGACCAGGCACTCTTTGGCATTGTCCAGGGGGGCGAATTTCTCGATCTACGGGCAGAAGCAGTCCGACAGTTAGTTGATCTGGATTTGCCTGGCTATGCGATCGGTGGTGTCAGTGTTGGGGAAGCCCCACAGGTAATTGACCAAGTGGTGCAAGCGACGGCGCCGCGATTGCCACAACACAAGCTGCGGTATCTCATGGGTGTTGGTAGCTATCGCGAGATGGCACGGGCGATCGCCGCTGGGGTCGATGTGTTTGACTGTGTGATTCCCACCCGCTTGGCACGGCATGGTTGTGCGCTGGTGGATGGGGAACGCTGGAATCTCAAGAATGCGCGCTTCCGTGAGGACTTCAACCCGATCGATGCCACCTGTCATTGTTACACTTGTCAAAACTTGAGCCGCGCTTATATCAGCCACTTGCTACGCGCACAAGAACTGCTAGCCTATACACTTTTGTCAATTCACAACATTACTGAATTGATTCACTTTACCCAGCGCATCCGGCATAGTATTTCCCAAGGCACATTCCGGCAAGACTTCGCGCGATGGCTCGATCACCCAGTCATCGGCTGAGCACATTTGTGCTAAGTACATTGGCTAATGAGTACATTTGTTAAATTGTCGGTCAGTTATTTGCCCAAGGTGGCGGAGTTACATGTTGAAATCATCACGGTTATTGTGGGGCATTGGTGCGATCGGGCTAGTCGCGCTAGCGGTTATTGTGGCTGTGAATCTATCTAATTTAAGCCGCCGCAACGCCGCCGATCGCTTACGAGACAGTAGTAACGATCTACAACAATTTGATGACAGCCTCACATTTAGCAACGTCACGCTCGAACAGGCTGACGAGAACGGCCAGCTTTGGTGGAAAGTCAAGGCAACAAAGGCCAGTTACAGCCGTGATCAGAAGATTGCCACTGTAGAAAATCCTGAGGGGGAGCTGTTTCAGGATGGTAAGGCAATTTTCAAGCTCAAAGGCCAACAGGGAGAAATTATCCAAGACGGTAAATCAATTAAGCTGCGGGGCCCAATTACTGCAACTGATCTGCGGGATGGCACCGTAATCCAAGGTAAAGAAATCGAATGGAAACCGGATGAAGATCAACTCCTCGTGCGCGACCAGTTTATGGCCCAGCATAAACAGCTGAAATTAGTAGGCAAAGAAGGTCGCTTCTATTCGCGCAAACGGGAAGCCGAGATTCTGGGGCAAGTGATTGTGGAAGTCAAAGAGCCAAGCCTACGGATCAACACGCAGCGTCTGAAATGGTGGCTTGACCAACAGCGCATTGAAACTCAACAACCGATCCAGATCAATCGCATTGAAAAAGGCAAAGTGACGGATCAAGCTGCGGCTAAACAGGGTAGCTACAACTTTAAAGATCAAATTGCGATACTGAAAAATGACGCACAGGTGTTTATGCCGGGCCAAAAGCTGCAGGCGAAAAGCGACGAACTGGTCTGGAACTTAAAGCAAAAGCAAATCCTCGCAAAACAGCCGATTACCTTAATCAATGCGGCAGAAAAGGTAACCCTCAGCGGTGATCGGGGACAATTTGATATTACTAAAGAACTGGCGACCCTCACCGGTAACGTGCGCGGTCTGTCTCTATCGAATCAGGCGACAGTCAGCGCCGATAATCTGACTTGGTTTCTGAAAACCCAATCCTTTGAAGCGACTGGCAATGTTACCTATCAACAAACTGATCCCCCTTTCAATCTCGTTGGGGCGAAGGCGACCGGTACAATTCAAAATCAGCAGGTGCAAATTAGCGGTGGCCCTGAAGCCGATAATCGGGTGGTGACTGAAATTGTGCCGAACTTCGGCCAGTAGCTCGATCGCGGAAAAGTACATTGCGCTGAATCCGGTGTATCGATCGTTCCCGTTCAATCTTCAAATTGACTATCGATCTATGGCGAAACCGGCATTGAGCTTGGAATGATATTACGGACGGTGCTGCCCAGTTTGACTTCTTGTGCTTGCATCGGTCCAATTGGTATCACTGATGCAGGCGGTTGGGGTGGTGCCCCCCAGGTCTGCTGCAGCTGACGGAGTAACACATCTTGGCTCGCGCGCAGTCCTTCAAGATTGCTGCCCCGGTTGATAATTGTAAATACAACCAACCCCTGTTTTTGGGTTGGAACGACCCCAGCTAAAGCACTGACTGTATTGAGTGTTCCAGTCTTCACAACAGCATGCTTTGGGATGGTGCGATCTTCGAGTGTCCCAATATCCGTTCCAGAAATTGGGAATAGATCGGCAATATTTAATTGATGCAGGCTGGCATAACGCTGAATCGCGGTAAACATTGCACTGGCTGCCTGCGGTGAAATCTGATTTTCCTCACCGAGCCCCGAACCATTGATCAAACGCACCTGCGCTGGATCAATGTCGGCGGCCGCTGACGCCTTCTGAATCACGACCGATGGGCCACCCATCAGACTGGCTAGGGCATCGGCCATGAAGTTGTTGCTATAGACATTCAAGCGTTTCAATAAGTTCCATAGGGGTAATGACTGATGCTGAACCAGCAATTGCCCTGTCGTTGGTGTGGCCTGCCGCACGTTACCGGCAATCACCACCTGGGGTTTTGGCGTGCCCTTTGGCATCTGGGTATATTGCTGCTCGATGATCGGCGTCCAGTTGGGAGCATTCAACGCCTGTCGCAATGACTCACCAGACTGAATCGGTTCCCACTCATAATTCATCCCAAAGTTGCCCGTGATCACTAAGTCTCCCGTGACCTGGCGAATCCCAAGGCGATTTAATGTATTTCCTAGAGCGATTGCCTCTTCCCAAACAAACAGCGGATCGCCGCCGCCTTGCACGATCAAATCGCCGTTGATTACCCCATTTTGCAGCTTGCCATTAGTCAGAATCTGCGTTTCAAATTGATGATTAGGCCCCCAAGTTTCCAGCGCTGCTAGACTTGTGGCGATCTTCGTTAAAGAAGCGGCTGGCAATGGCGTTTGACTCTGATTCTCGGCTAGCGGAAATAACCCGGACTGTAACCAGATACCTTGCGCTTGCGCTGATAAACCTACTGCTTGTAACGACTGGAGATAGCGTTGGACGATTGCTTGCGCTTCCGGATCACGTTGATCGAAGAGCGTTGACCAAGGTGCGGAAATTCGCTGATTAACGCCTACCGGATCGTTAATTGTTAATAGCTGTGGCTGACCCAGCCAATTTAGCAGGCTTGGCCCAAAGCCAGCCAGCAAGGATAGATCGAATAACGAAACAACGGCAAATCGCGTCAGCAATGACAGCATGGAAAAACTCCACAATTGTTTGGCAAAAGCACGGGAATAGGACGTCACACAAAACCGGGCTACTAGGCTACGTGAATGTAACGATGTCAAGATTTTAGGCGATAATGATTCAGATGAATTGTATGCGCCGCTAAGTTGCATCAAGTTAGATAAGTTTTGAATTAGATTAAGTTTTGAACAATCTGTAATGGTTCAGTCAAATCCCAACGTCGTTCTGAAGCGCCTGCCGATCGTCGTTGGCATTCTCGCCAGCACATTACTGGTCATCAATCGCATCGTTACTCCCAATCTAGCGCCGTCGCAATCGCGCTCCGATGCCTTAGGAATTATTCTCAGCGCTGTGCTGGTATTGACCGGACTACTCTGGCAGAACTTCCAACCAAATCCCCCCGAACAAGTTGAACTCGTTGGTGAAAAAGGGTTTGAACTAGATGAGACCTTACCTGCGGCAATCCGTGCCGAACTTGCCTGGGCCTCCCAGCTATTGCTCAGCAACACCGTCACTCAATCAATCGTGATCTACTACCAAGGCAATGTGATTCTCCGCCGCGGCATCTTGGGTCAAAACCCTCAGCTCACCCCAGGCGCGATTGTCAAGCGTGTATTGGAAACCCAAAAGCCAGTCTACCTTGTCGCGCTCAAACTCTACCCCGGCCGCGTCGAATTTGACTATTTACCGGAAAATACCCAAGGGGTTATCTGCCAACCGATCGGCGCGCAAGGCGTCATGCTGCTTGGTGCCAATGTCCCCCGCAGCTATACCCAGCAAGACGAAGCCTGGATCGCTGGAATTGCCGAAAAGCTCAGCTATAGCCTTAGCTCCGACGATGTTGAATTGGTCACGAAAAGCTGAAATCGACAATGCTTTAATGCTGACGATCGTACTCAGTACAGCAAAATCCGTACTTTCAAACCGATCACTGCAGCCAACGGTTTGCGCTAGATTAAAAATACTCAACGCTAGTATGGCCGCACTCGCGCTTTGATGTTTAGAATACGCTGGAATTCCTGACATCAAGACCCACTAAACCACGATGGTATTTTTTTCATGCTGATTTTGTATTGGGTATTGTTCGTCGTGATGTGTGTGGGGATTATTGGCGCTTTTTTACCGGCAATTCCCGGACCAACGCTGATTCTGGTCGCGATCGCGATTTGGGGTGTAGCCGTACAGAATTTTGCGGTAATTGCATGGCCACTAGCGGTTGCAATCATCATTCTGCTATTTGGCATTGCCATCGACCTACTTGCGAGTCAGTTAGGGGCGAAAAAAGCCGGTGCCAGTCAGTGGGGCCAAATTGGGGCGATCGTTGGTATGATCTGCGGATTCCTTGGCTTGCTACCGACGCTACCCTTTGGTGGTCCACTGCTGGGATTGCTACTGGGCCCATTAATCGGGGCGATTGTCGGTGAATTACTCTACACCAAGGATCTACAAAAGTCGATCAAAGCGGGGGTTGGTATTGTGGTTGGTTCAGTCGTCGGTAATGTGATTCAAGGCATTTTAGCGATTGTCCCAGTCGTCGTATTTTTGGTGACAACTTATCCCCCGAACTAGGGCGGTCTGCGCTTAATCCCAGCAGCTTGTCTGGTGAAGTGATCATCAGATGCATGGATAGTTTTATCGGCGATGCGCTAGTTTAAGCGGTGATGTTGATCAGATATTCAAACCCTCGAATACCGGCAGATATAGTACTGTGGTAAGTTGGATAATCCTGCTAGACTGGAGAACTGGCTGTTTTAAGTTTTGTTCTTTACTGATGGGTGGGTGGCACAATGTCAATTACAACAGAAGCTGCTGCGATTGGCTGGCAACAGGGTGCCACGATTACACTCACCATTAATGATTTGAGCGATCGTGGCGATGGGGTTGGGCGGTTTGAGCAGCGGGCTGTGTTTGTGCCGAATACTGTGACGGGCGATCGCGTGCAGGTACGGTTGGTGCGTGTCAAACCCAAATACGCCTACGGCAAACTGCTAGAAATTCTGGAGCCTTCGCCCCACCGAGTTGCGCCTAGTTGCATCGTCGCTGATAAATGCGGCGGCTGTCAGTGGCAGCATGTAAGTGATGAGTATCAGCGGGAAGCCAAGCGAAATCTCGTCATGCAGGCAATGGAGCGTATCGGTGGCTTCCAGGACTGCCCCATTGCGCCAGTGCTCGCACCAGCGGAGACACTGCACTACCGGAATAAATCGACTTATCCAGTCGCGATCGCCGAAAATCAAGAACAGCGGCGTAGTCCGCAGGCACTCGTCCATGGACGGGTAGTGGCTGGATACTATCGGAAAGGGAGCCACGATATTGTCAATCTCAATCAATGTCCGATTCAAGATCAGCGGCTTGATCCGATTTTGGCCAGGGTTAAGCAAGATATTCAGATGGCAAAATGGCCAATTTACGACGAACAAACTCACCAAGGCATTGTGCGGCATATTTCGCTACGAGTGGGGCGACGTACCGGTGAGATTTTACTGACGATCGTGGCCAAAGACCCAGAGCTCAAGGATATTTGGCATTTGGCTAAAGCCTGGACGGAGCAGTTTGATCTGGTCGGAGTCTGTCTCAATATCAACTCGGCCAAAACCAATGCGATTTTTGGTGAAGTGACGAATTGCATTATCGGTCGCGGTTATCTGAATGAAACATTTGCTGGCCTAACCTTTCAAATTCGGCCTGAAACATTTTTTCAAGTCTATACAGAACAAGCCGAAGCGATCGCGCAGCTAATGTGTGATGAGCTGCAGCTGACTGGGAATGAAATTGTGCTTGACGCCTATTGTGGTGTCGGTACCTTGACCTTACCGCTAGCACAGCGGACACAGCGTGCGATTGGGATTGAAGTTCAGGCCAGCGCGATCGAACAGGCACGGATTAATGCGAAGCTCAACCAAATTGCCAATACCGAGTTTCATGTCGGCCAAGTAGAGGCATTGCTCGGTGGTTTTGAACAATTGCCTGATGTCGTCGTGCTTGATCCTCCCCGCAAAGGTTGTGATCCTCAGGTAATTCCAACGCTGTTAGCGATGAATCCGCAGCAAATTGCCTATATGAGTTGTAATCCTGCAACGTTAGCCCGTGATCTTAAACAGTTATGTGCTGACGGCCGCTATCGGATCAGACAACTTCAGCCGGTCGATTTCTTTCCTCAGACTGCACATATTGAAACAGTTGCTTTTTTGGATCGAGTCATACAAATGTAAGCAAATTATCCTAAAGTATTCGCAGGTCATAGTCATGCGCTTAGGCGGTTAGGGATGAGATTTGCAGAACTGGTGGAACGGCTCCAAGCAAGGCAAAGTTTTAGCGCTGTGGATTTGGACATTCAATGCGTGGCGGCAATTGATGAAGCGGTTGCTGGTGCGATTAGTTATGTCGAGAGCGATCGCTTTACCACCCAAATTGAAACAACTCAGGCCAGCGCTTTGATCTTGCCTGACAATGAATCTTTGCAGCAGCTGGCCACAAGTCGTGGCATTGCTTGGCTGGTTTCCAGTAATCCGCGTCTTACCTTTGCTCAGACGATTGAATTATTCTATCAACCCTACCTTCCACCACCACAAATTCATCCAACTGCGGTGGTTGATCCCAGCGCAAGACTTGGCAAGAACGTTGCGATTGGTGCTCATGCAGTAATTTCAGCCGATGTGGTGATTGGTAATGGTGTTTGCATTTGGCCCAATGTGATTGTCTATCCTGATGTCGTGATCGGTGATCGGTCTTTGCTACATGCTAATTGTGTGATTCAGGAGCGCAGTCAAATTGGCGCTGATTGTGTCATCAACAGTGGTTCAATCATCGGCGGTGAAGGATTTGGCTATGTGCCATTAGCAGTAGGCTGGTACAAAATGCAGCAGTCAGGTTATGTTGTCCTCGAAGATCGTGTAGAAATCGGCTGCAATTCCACGATCGATCGTCCAGCAGTAGGTCAGACGTTGATTGGGCACGACACGATCGTGGACAATATGGTGCACATTGGGCATGGTTGCACAATTGGTCA
Source organism: uncultured cyanobacterium (assembly GCA_963704065.1). Lineage (GTDB taxonomy): Bacteria > Cyanobacteriota > Cyanobacteriia > Leptolyngbyales > Leptolyngbyaceae > Romeriopsis. The sequence continues at coordinate 96,262 of CAVPGX010000008.1, forward strand.
CAGTTGCGCGATTGCGGCTCAAGTTGGCTTAGCCGGTGGTGTGACGCTTGGCAATCGTGTGATCTTGGCGGGCCAGGTGGGTTTAGCTAACAATGCGCAGATGGGTGACGGGGCGATCGCTGGATCAAAAGCGGGTGTACATCACCAAGTTCCACCGGGAAAAGTGGTCTCGGGCTATCCGGCGGTCGATCATAGTATCTACTTAAAATCTTCGGCAATTTATAAGCGCTTACCAGAAATGTACCAAACGCTCAAGCGTATCAAGCAACATTTAGGACTTAAGGATTAACTAAGCCACGTAGGGCGATCGTCGGCTATGGCGGATTTGCTTACGTAAATGTAGTTCTGTGCCACAATCACTCCACCGCACTTGATCAAATAACTGGTAGAGGATGAACAAACCGCGACCGCATTCTTGCTCATCGCAAATCCAATAATCGGAATTATGATTCGACTGAACTTGCGGCGGACTGAAACCTGGTCCTTGATCAACAATCACCCAAGTAAATTCACTATTGGTTACCTGGTACCTTACTTCGACTTGCTTACAAGGGTCGAGGTTGTTTCCATGTTTGGCCGCATTGACTAACGCTTCTTGCAGCCCTAAACGAACTTCCATACGCCACTCAACGGGAACCGCTTCGAGCAATAATTCTAGAATCGGATTGAGATACAGTGTTGAAGCGAAACTCATTACCTGCCACTGAGCGTTGGCCCGTCGGGGTAGAATACCAACCATCAAATTCCCCCCATGATTAATGAGCCGGCAATTCTAGCTACTATTTTTGAAATAGCTGATTTTAGGGAATGATGGATGCTAAATGTATTTGTAACCATAATCAACCCACCTGAAACTAGGGAATTGTCTGGAAAATAACTTAACCTCAAATTCTTACAGATGAGGAAGTCAGAATTTATTGTACATTCCGGCATCGGAGATCCGTAAACAGGGAACACTCAACCATCAACCATCTCCTAATGCGATAGCCTTGTGCAAATTCAGAATTCACACGATCAATCTAGCTCCCACAGCACTATTATACTATACCTGGCCATAAAATGGTCGGCTATCGTATCACCTCTTGGGTAAGATGAGTGAAAACACGTAAATATTTTTAGATTTTGTTAATGTCAACTGATACACTTACGTTTTTACTCTGATAAATTGTTACGCGCTATTAATCTTGATGATCGGTGCGTCCGACGGAAACGCTGAATCTGTCGGAGATCCTGTTCAACGTCGGCAAACAGCGAGCGATTTCCTGGGTCAATACGCTGCGCTTTAATCAAATACGCCTCCGCTTGTTCCAAACTGCGTGACTGAATCAGGTGACGCCCCCACAAGTGATACACAATTCCCTGCCATTGTTTGACTTCAACATCACGTGGTAGACGTTTACCCAGTGCTTCGATCAGTGCGATTGCGCGTGGGATCCGTTTATTCTTAAGTAAATACCGTAACTGCTGGTAAACTTCGCGCTTGAGTTGTTGATCCAGAGCTGGTTTTTCGCTTGATGTGGGCGCCAGCTTTGGTGTCGATGGCGCTACTTGGAGTAGGATTTTGTACGCCGCAGTTAGCTGAATAAATTTTTCATGGGCAGCTTGATCGTGGCGATTAATATCGGGATGTAATAGCCTGGCTCGCTTTCGATAGGCCAATTTAACGGCCCTGTAAGAAGCGCCATTAGGCAGACCAAGTAATCGATAGCATTCGAACGGCTTCATTCAACAAACTTAAAAACAGGGAAGGCACCAATACCAAATTACCGGATATTGGGCTGAATACAGTTTGTCAAGAACGAATGTGCCAGACATCTGGCTTGAGTCGTAATATTCCACAAGCACTAACCTAAGGCAAATAGTGGCGAATTATCTGCCCAGCATTTTGCCACTATTTTGCTTAATTGAGCGATGTTAGTTTTGCTGCCGCCATGCCGAATTTAAACGTTCTTATGGCTTTCAATCACGCGATCGATCAATCCGTATTCCTTGGCCTCAGCCGCTGAAAGAAAGTAATCGCGATCGGTATCTTGTTCAATCTTATCAATCTCTTGGCCAGCGCATTCAGCCATGATTTGATTCAGCAGATGCTTAATCCGCAAGATTTCCTTCGCCTCAATCTCAATATCAGAGGCTTGGCCCCGTCCCGTACCACCAAGTGGTTGGTGAATCATGATCCTGGCATGGGGCAATGCGAGACGTTTTCCCTTGGAGCCAGCGGCGAGCAGGAATGCTCCCATCGATGCGGCCAATCCAACACAAATAGTCACGACTTCCGACTTAATGTATTGCATCGTGTCATAAATCGCCATTCCCGCCGTAACCGATCCACCAGGGGAGTTGATGTAGAGATAGATTGGTTTTGTGTTGTCCTCAGAATCGAGGTACAGCATATAAGCCACTAACGCATTGGCAATGCCATCATCGACTTCTTCAGTTAAAAAGATAATACGCTCTCGAAACATCCGATCTTCAATGTCGATCCATTGCTCGTAGCTGCTCCCAGGTAGACGATACGGGACTTTAGGGACTCCAATAGGCATGGCGATATGATTCCTTCACAAAATAGATGATAGTGGGTTTAAGGCGGACTCGGCGAATCTGATCACCCAGGCACATTAGTTCTCTGCCGCTAGGATTACTAGATCTGACTTCCCGTTAGCTGCGGTTGTTCGATTGCTTTCATCGACGGGACGATGCGATCGATTAGCCCGTATTCCTTGGCTTGCTGCGCATCCATGTAGAATGTGCGGTCCAGATCGGTCAGAATTTTTTCCGTGGTTTGACCTGTGTGTTCGGCGAAGAGTTCAAGCATCAGCTGCCGCTTGAGCTTGATTTGTATAGCACCAACTTGAATATCGGTTGCTTGACCTTGGGTGCCCATTTGCGGTTGTGTGAGCACAATCGATGTATGGGGCAAACTTGCTCGTTTGCCCTTGGCTCCAGCCGCTAAGAGCAGTGTTGCCATTCCTACAACTTGTCCCATTCCAATGGTAAGAACCTCCGATTTGAGGTTCTTCATGGTGTCATAGATTGCCAAGCCAGCGGTTACAGACATCATCCCGGCGGTGACATCGGCCATACCTGCGTTGATGGGATCGCCGATCGAATTGATATAGACATAGATTGGCTTATTGTCTTGGGAGTCGAGAAAGAGCATATAAGAGATCACTTCATTCGCCAGCCCCATCGTTAGGGGCTGATTCACAAAAATAATCCGCTCTTGAGCAAGACGAGTATAGATATTTACCCACTGCCAAGATTGGCTGCCGGGAATGTTGTAAGGGACATTTAACGATCGACCAAATGGCATAGGTTCACGAGTTTAGGAGAACGAAATCGAGGGTTAAGTGCGCGGACAACTTGGATTCAGACAACTTGATATTCAGTGCCATATGCTATGCCATGACCGGCAATTGCTTCGGCAACTCTTTGGTACTTTCTAGCACGCGATCAATCAGGCCATATTCCTTTGCCTCTTCCGGTGTCATATAGAACATGCGATCCATATCTTTGGCGATCTTTTCGGCTGATTGGCCAGTACTTTCCGCCAGCATATCGAGAATGGCAGTTTTATTAACAACCACTTCCTTCGCGCGAATCTGGATGTCGCTGGCCTGACCTTGGGCGCCACTGCGCGGCTGGTTGAGGACAATCGTTGCATGGGGGAGGCTGGCCCGAAATCCTTTTTCACCGTACCCAAGAATCATTGCTGCCGTTCCCATCGCCTGACCAATACAAATTGTATGCACTGGTGGCCTAATATATTTCAGCGTATCGCAGATGGCAAAGGCTTCCGTCTCAAAGCCGATCGCATCACCGGTGTACCACGAAGTACCCGTGGAATTAATATAGAAATAGATGGGTTTGTCCGGGTCCTCGAACTCGAGATAAAGTAATTGCTCGATAATCAGCCGTGTGACATCGACCCCTAGCTGTCGCTTATAGTCATCGGATGAAACTAGTGGTAAGCCCAAATATATAATTCGCTCTTTCAGTAGGAGTGATGGCAAATCGGGCGGCGGAGTGCGATAGGAAACATCGCCATAGTAAGGAGCTTGCACAGCCTTAATCGATGAACTCATTTGCGATCCCAAATAACACCTGAATCAATGGGGCGGCTCGGCAAAGCCGAAAGCGTAGCCACCATTCATCTATAGTAACCCGCTCAGGCTAGTCAGAATGTTCATCGCAGTAGAAAGAACCGAACCTTTCGCGTTGACGCACGCCGTAACTTGCATGTGAAATTAGTCGGGGGATGATGCATGCAGGCGCAATTCGGTACTTGCTAGGATAAGAGTATGTCATCTGTAGGAGTCACATAAGCGATGCAATTAATCCCGGTTGTTCTGGCTGCCGTTTATCTGGTTGGTGCCTGGAAATTTTGGCGTGGGTTTCGCAGCACAAACTTTATGCAAAACCGTTTGGGTTTAACGGTCTTCTGGCCAGTTTTGCTACTCAGTCGTGGCTATCGTGAGAACTTTCGGAAAGCGTTGAAAGGTTAGGGAAATGGACTGGAGCGCAATGATCCCAACCTTCCTCATTACCTTGCGAGAGGGGGTTGAAGCGGCGCTAGTCGTCGGTATTGTTTTGGCTTATCTTAATAAAGTGGGTCAATCGCATCTCAATCGTTGGGTATATGGGGGAATTATCGTTGGGTTATTGGCGAGCGCGCTGATCGGTGTGCTCTTCGATGGTTCTCTGTGGTTGGTCGAGCATTCGCAACAAGCCTATAGCCGTGCGATAAAGCCACTCATGGAAGCGGGATTTGGCTTGATGGCAGTTGGACTGCTGAGCTGGATGTTGATTTGGATGACGCAGCAGGCAAAATTGTTGCGTGGCAGGATCGAGCAGGAAGTTGGCAGCGCGATCGCGGCGGAAGATTCGGCTGCATGGGGTATTTTCGGCATCATTTTCTTGGCCGTTTTGCGCGAGGGGTTTGAGACGGTGGTGTTCATTGCCGCACAGTTTCAACAGGGATGGTTGCCAGTGATCGGTGCACTCCTGGGACTAATTGGTGCAACGTTGATCGGCATCTTGTTATTTAAGTGGGGCGTGCGGATTAATCTGCAACGTTTTTTCCAAGTGATGGGCGTACTGTTGCTCCTGATTATCGGTGGGTTAGTTGTGGGTGTGTTGGCACATTTGGATCAGGGGATTATACAGTTAGCGCAGACTAATGCGCGTTGGTTCCAATTCTGTCTGGATCGGGGAAGCCGATACCTGTTTGCTGGGGCCGCAGGTATGGAATCTCTCGGCTATACTACCCGATCGGCATTTTCCTGGAATTATTCTAAAAACGCTATTGGGCTATCGTGAACATTTATATATGCTTGAGGCAATCAGTTATGTCACATTACTCCTCACCTTAGGCGGGGCCTATTTCCAGAGTTTGAATGCACCGCGCATCCAACCGACTCCTGTGATTATGGCTGAGCCGAAGCAGTAAACCTTGGAGGCCTTTGTTGCCTCATGCGCATGGCGGAGTATCCGTATGGCTGAATTAAAAGGCCGGGGATATCACGTATCCCCGGCCTTTTAATTTGATTTAAGCAAACCAATTTAGTTTGCTGGATTAACATACAACGCGATAAGGGATGCTAACTCACACAGTTTACGGTATGTGACTCCGGGTCAGCGAGATAAATCGTTAGTATAAATTTGACGTTTCAAATATAACTAAGGGAGAAATCGCCGCCAAGGCTAAGTCATTGTGTTTTTACGGAAAGTTTATAAAACTCGGAATTTCCATTGATATGTGAAATATTCCTTGCCCACAGTGAATTCTGACTGCAAAATTGTCCAAATCGGGCGAATGCGCTGATTGTCTCTGGAGCGGTCATTTCAGGTACAGTCACGATTGAGAAAGTTGCACGCTTGCGTATAATACCCAACATCCCTTGTGAGTAATTTTTCTATGGCTGATATAAAAGAGCAGCAGCATCCACTGTGGCGTCGTGATCGTCAAGTGGTCGATCGTCTTCTTGCTGAAGAGCCGACAGATTTTAATCTAGCGGAACTTGCGCGGCTCAAAATTCGCTATCGGGGTTTTCCGGGGGCGTGGGATATCCAACGCGATCTCGATAAACTTTTGCAGCGGTGGAACCTGACTGAAGAAACGTTGTTTGCGAAGACGCGCGAAATCCATGCAGGTGCGCCTGTTTATCAAGTGCGCGGCAATAAAAATGAGGAAGATTGGAGTTAGCAGTTATTAATTATTGGTATTGGCTGTAATCGAACTGATCCGATCCAAGGGGGATGTCTACCATTGTGCGGCGGCAGCCATGATCGCGGCTTGAATACTTTGGTTAACTGATGCGATATCGCCGTTAGCGTCAATTCGGACAATGCGTTCTGGTGCTGCTAGAGCCAAAGCTCTAAAGCCTTGACGGACCGCTTGATGAAAGGTGAAATCTGACTGTTCGATCCGATCGTGCTGGCCGCGATTTTTTGCTCGGGCCAAACCAATTTCCACCTCAAGATCGAGCCATAGTGTTAAATCTGGCTGTAGACCACCAGTGGCGATTTGGTTGAGCTGTTGAATGAGTGTTTGATCTAACCCCCGTCCGTAGCCTTGATAAGCGACTGTAGAGTCCGTATCGCGATCGCATAAGATCAAATAGCCAGCCTGCAACGCTGGCTTCAGACATTGTTCGACATGCTGTGTGCGATCAGCTGCGTACAATAATAGCTCTGTGCGGGGATCCATTATTTCTTCGCTGGGTTCTAAAAGCAACTGACGAATTTGCTGACACAGCTGTCGTCCCTCCGGGCTCGCGGGTGAGCAATAGCTTCTGTAAATGCTCGCCAGGTTTGAACGGATGAAAATGCACTAATTGACTGAACCAGTTCTCAGTCAGTCGGAGCTGCGTGGTCTTACCACAACCCTCGCCCCCTTCAAACACAATTAGCTTACCGGGGTATGAGTGACCAGAATGTCGCATAAACGTGAATGATTCGGAATAACTGAGTTTCCCATTTTTAAAGAGAATTGAGCAATTGCCTCAATGCCAGCCTGGTTAAATTATTTAGGCGATTCTGGCTCGCCGGCGGAAGCACATTGTTGAGGTGGTCATCCCCACTTGTCAGATGCTAATTTGCCTCTTAGAATATCTACCAACCGTGACACACATCTACACATATTCAGGGGAGGGCTGATGGCTCGTTACACCTGCGTCTTCACACTCGGGATTGCCCTCGACAACCTACATCAAGCGATGCGTCAAGTTCTAGAAACTTGCAATCTTGACGTTCTGTACACGACCCATGAGTACATCATGGCGCGGGAGAATCCAGGTGGTGTCCCATTTCCTAAACTCGTAACAGCAGAAGTCCTAATTGATCGGACAACTGCAACTGATGAAGCAGTCAGTATGAAGTTTGTGCTGAAGAACGAGGAACTGCCGCTGAAGGAGAATAATCACTGTCAGCAAATTTTTCAGCAACTTAACCAGGCAGTTACTGACGCTAGTCAATGGGAATTAATTGGCTCAGTCAGCCAGTAGTTGGTGTGTGTCAATAGGGTTACGGCAACTTGAGGATTACGGCAATTTGACGGCTAGATCGTTACTATGTTTTGGTGTCTATCATCATTATTAATTTGCTTATCGCGATCGAACGTTAATGATTTATGCGGATGTGCTGAGTTAAACATCACGTCAAAGTTGCATTGAAAAATGTTATTTTTGCATCGATACCGGCGCTTCAGCGGGAAAATCTGCCCGGATTGATGCTTTCGCAGGGCGTAGAATAAAACCCAGCTGTTGTATTTTACCAATTTACTCCAGTGAAACCATTATACGGTAGGTATATCTAGGTTAAATTGCTGTAGGCTAGATTTCCATCTTATTTACTGGATTTTTGTCGCTAGACTGACCCCCAAGAACGCGCATGAATATCTTTAAACTATTGCAAACAGGCGGAGTCACTATGATTCCGCTGATTATTCTCTCGATTCTGGCACTGGCGGTGGTCTTTGAGCGATCGCGCTTCTGGATTAGCGTCATGAGTAAAGAGAAAGAAATCGCCAATCGGGTTCTGGATGCTTGCCGCAGTGACTGGGCGGTGGCGGCAGAAATTGCCCGTCAGGCTTATGACCAACCGATCGGGCGATTTTTATATGCGGCGTTGCGCCTTCAGAATCCTGATCCAGAGTTATTTCGATTAGCGCTTGAAGCGACGGCTGACGAGGAAATTGTGGCAATGCGGCGGGGTGACAAAATTCTAGAAGCCGTGATTGCCATGTCCCCTTTGCTGGGCTTGTTGGGCACAGTGCTTGGTCTAATTAGTTCCCTGGGCTCGATTACATTGAGCCAGATTGGGACATCCGCAACAGATGAAGTAACAGGTGGAATTGGCCAGTCTTTGATTAGCACTGCTACTGGACTAATTGTGGCTTTACTTAGCTTGGCCTTCTACCGCATCTTTCAGGGACTAATATTTAATCAAGCTAAGATCTTTCGTCAGGCGGGTAATGAGGTCGAGCTATTGTATCGTCAGCAATGGCAAATAGCGAAAGGTTCAGCCAGCGCAACGGAGCTGGTTTGAACCTTGTGATCAGAGGGATGAGGGACATCCTCATCCACCAGCTTAGATTATGTGAGTAAGCACAAAGTTAGCGATATTTCCTATGAAAATAAACCTGGACACCGTTGCCGATGACGCTCAGATCCAGATCATTCCGATGATTGATGTGATCTTCTGTATTTTGACGTTCTTTATTTTGGCCGCACTACAGTTGACACGCCAGCAGGGAATTAATATTGATCTGCCTAAGGCCTCAACTGGTGAAGTTCAGATGCGGCAAATGCTTGTTGTGAGTATTGATGCGGCCGGTCAAACTTTTGTTGATCAAGAGCTGGTTGATCGGAGTGGTTTATTATCACAATTACAGCAGTACCGTAATCAAAATCCGGATGGCTTACTTGTGCTCAACGCTTCCCAAAATGCTTTCTATAACGACGTAATTGAAGTTTTGGATGTCCTTCGCGCCGTCGGCGGTGATAAGGTCGCCTTGGCGACGATTCCTGCTCCGACAATTAACCCGACCCCGACACCCACCAACTCGCCGCTGGGTATTCCTTCTGACGCTCCAACCAGTCTATTTACTGCGCCCACACCAGCAGCGACACCACAAGATGGTTTACCGTGGTTATCGCCAACGGAACAGCCATTAGTCCCACAATCCCCCGTTTCTTCACCGAATTGAGCGCTTGCCATCGAGTCCGTAATCAGTCATGCCTAATATCTATTGGTGTTAGCTGCATATCTCTGAGACTTGTCGCAAAACATGATGAATGAATGGTGCCTAAACATAAATTTAATTAACTTAATTTGCTCGATCGCTTTGTTGACCGAAGATTTCCGGTAACTTAAAGTCAATTGTGTTCTGGAGAATGGACTGATGACTTGGTTATTGGGGATTTTGGTGACCATCCTTGTGGTGGCGATCGGTTTTCTGATTGTGTCGAAACTTCCAGGTTTGGGAGTAGAAGTTGATAGCTTTGGCATCGCGATCGTTGCGGCAATCGTTTTTGGGGTGCTGAACGGTCTACTAGGCTGGCTGGTCGATTTTCTTAAGTGGACGATTTTATTGGTGCCACTAGCCTGGTTGATGAATGTGATTATTTTCAGTTTAACGGCTTGGCTGGTTGAGGGGTTTCGTTTGCGCAATGGGATTATCAGCGCCATTTTAGGTGCACTCGCTTTATCGATCATCAACCAAGTTATGTTTAGCCTGCTGGGGCGCGCGGGTGTTGTATCGGCGGCTATAACGACTTTGGGCGTTGGCTAAGGCCGTAATTTTGGAATAACATTTGACCGCACCTTCCACTGCTTCATACGTGGATTTTGAGACATGGCTCAGCACGGTTTGATTGGCGTACCACAAGGGTAAGTCATCATCGGTTTGGTTTTGGTTGTGGCGGCGATCGGCGCTGATTTTGTCCGGGTAATATCGGACTGCATCTGGTTGAGCAGGCGTTCACGCTGCTCATAAAGCCGTTTTAGCGGACGTGGTGAAGTTTGGTTTGTGGTATAAGCCGTAATCAGGGGTAGGGCAATTGTGCTGTCTGTATAGCAGACAAGCGCACTAGGCAGTTCCTGCGGATCGACTTTGCCCCAACTGACCGCTTCACTGGGAGTTGCCCCCGATAGACCGCCAGTATCCGGTCGTGCATCCGTGATTTGGATGAAGTAATCATGGCCGCGTTCTTCAAGCCCCAATACCTCATGTAAATGGGGTTGGGTTTGGAGCAAGAAGTTTTTGGGACTACCGCCACCAATGATGATGGCCGCACTTTTGCCGGAATCATCCTGATGGCCAGATTGTCTTTGACGCGCACCGTAAGCGATCGCGGCAGTTTCGTTGACGTCGATCATTGGGTCGATTTGTAGACCATTGCCTTCCAGTGCCAGGGCGGCAATATTCATGCCGATCGAGCTATCACCAGGCGAAGAGGTATAAATTGGAACGCCGCATGTGTAGGCAGTAGACAGTAGGCAAGGGTGTGGAACGCCAAGCTGCCGTTCCACTTCGCGAATATATTTCCCAAGAAGATAGTGGAATTCTGCCGTGCCCATCCGCTTTTGAAACGGTTCTGCCTGGATAATCCGCCGAATAAAGGCATCAGTTTCTAACAGCACATCATAATCAAATACAATGTCGTAAATCCGCATCAGACCCGTCTCACGCAGCCTGACATCATTCATAAACGGATTGCCAGCATAGAGATTGAGGCCCAGACCAAAATGTAGATCGTGATAGAGATTCGCGCCTGTACTGACCATCCAATCGATAAACCCCAATTGTAGCAGTGGCGCAAATATTGACGTACCGAAACCAGCTGGCGTCATCGCTCCAGAAAGACTGCAGCCAACCGTCACACCGGGTTGAAATATTGACTGTTGTAATAGGTGGCAAACTTCGCGCAGACGGGCTGAATTATAAGCGGTAAAATACCCATCAATTAAATCTGCCACACTAATATTGGTTGGCATCGGCACAGGGGTGATTCGGTTGCCAAGTGGTTTAACCATGGTCGCAGGATAGGGCAAGATTTTTTTGCGGCAGATATGCCTCAACTGCCGTAACGACATCAGCCGAAGCTTAGCGCATCGCAGCAAATTACAACCTTCACAATAACTCTAGAGTCGTTAGATCGACATGCGTGTCCTTACAGAGTTTCAATCGTCTTGATCACTTTTGCTGGGATGCCGGCAACGATCGCCCCAGAGGGAATATCACTACCGGATGTAATGACTGCCCCAGCAGCAATCACGGCATGATCACCGATCGTGCAAGGGCCGAGGATAATTGCATTAGAGCCAATCCAGACACCACGCCCAATGATAATATCGCGTCCTGATGTCGGGACATTGGTGACCCGCGCTTCTAATCGTGAAGTGTATTGATGGGTCCCGGTAATAATGGAAACGTTATGCCCGGTAAACGTATGGTCACCAATTTCAATCAGGCCCGATGAAAGATTGAATAGCGTATTCACCATCTGGGCCGATGGTGCTAGGCGTAGTTTCGAGCGATCACCCCATACTCGTATCTGGGTGTTGATAATTTCTTGGACGGTGGGGCTGAGGCTATCCACCGTCAGTCGCTGATTTAGCCGCTTTTGCTGTCGATCGTCCAACGCTTGAAGTTCCACATTAGTCAGTTCGCGCACGATCGGCTTAAGGAGCTTGATTAAAGTGCTGCGGATTCTGGATTTGAGTCGGACCGTGAAACGCTGCAGGATATTCATGAAATATGTACGTTGCTTGATCGCGCGACGTCCACTCATGCATCACTTGTTGGACAAACCACGGATTACTTCAGGGAACCCACGATGACAATGCGGCTGATACGTGCCCCATTGAGCGTTCCCGGAGCGCCTATTATACACTTCCGTCTGAGGCGATCCGTCATCCGATATTGAAGGAATTACCTGATCTTCGGATAGGATATAAGGCACTGCATAGGCTCATTATTTCTGTCCGTTGTTAGGTGTCGTGGTATGGACATGCGCGCTACCTCAGCCCGTAAAAAGCAGCGCCATCGTCGGCCTTATCAAAAAAAGGTCGTGCGGCGGCGTTTGTCTAAGCGACGTTTACTTCTACTAATACTAATTTTGGGGTTGGGCTGGCGGGGATATCGCTATATTCAGTCGGCATTTACTCCGCCACAGGCAGTGTTGGTATTAGGTGGAGAGGCGGAGCGAGAGCGCTATGCGGCAAACTTTGCGCTCACCCATCCCCATCTACCAGTTTGGATTTCTTCGGGGGCACCGCGTGAGTATAGTGAATGGGTGTTCTCGAAAGCCGGTGTGAATTTAGGGCGACTCAAGCTGGACTACCGCGCTGTTGATACGCTAACAAATTTCACAACATTGGTAGATGACCTTAAGGCGCAAGGCGTGACTAAAGTATATTTAATTACGTCTGACTATCACATGCGCCGATCGCGGATTGTTGGTGAAATTGTTTTAGGTAGCCGGGGAATTGATTTTCAGACAGTGGCAATTCCGTCGGAAGAGCCTGAAGAGGATATTACTAAGGCGCTACGAGACGGTGGCCGGGCGTTATTTTGGCTTGCGACCGGTTATACGGGATACGAGTTGAGACCGGCACAAACTGGCTCGTCGAGTATCAAATCAATCAAGTAGCAATCCTTAAACTGAGCGCAGCAGCGATATTGCCACCCCAGCTTGTTGGGGCAGACAAATCTGAATCCAGGCACCACCGGTCTCAGGGTGATTACGAGCAATAATTTTGCCATTGTGGAGTTCGATAATCTGGCGCACGATCGCCAGTCCGAGGCCGCTACCACTACCCGCATTGATCCCAGGGGTAGAACGGCTGTCTAATTTGCTGTTATGTCGATCAGTTGATCCACTGTTGATTGACCGTTCTACCGCCCGTGTACGGGACGGATCGCCACGATAAAATCGCTCAAAAATCAGCGGTAGATCGGCTTCCGGAAATCCTGGTCCGGTATCAATTAGCTCAATTTGGATATTGGAAGACTGCTCCAGCAGCTGCAGTTTGATTTGGATCGGTTGACCAGCTTGTGAATATTTCAAACTATTATCCAGCAAGTTGATCATGACGCGGAATAGGCGCGACTCATCAGCTTGAATGATCAGATAGCTGGGGCCGTCATAGGCCAGGGTGATGTTGTAATCTTGGGCAATGGGATCCAGGCTATGCCAAGCAGACCGGATCAGCTGGGGTAAGTCCACCTGGCTCAATTTTAAGTGGCGCTCCGGCAGGCTTTCTAACTGACTGAGATCAAGAATTTCTTGGACAAGGGTACTCAGGCGAATCGCTTCTGACAATAGTCGATCGATCCAGTGCCGTAGTGGTGGATCAAGTCGCGCTTGTAATGTTTCTGCCACGAGACGAATCGATGTTAGGGGGGTTTTTAGCTCATGGGCAACATCGGATGCCCAACGATCGCGTTGTTGCGACAGCATCACCTCTTCCTGGCGACTTTCCAGCAGTACCGCAATATGGGACTGGGTCAGTGGAAAGGCGTAGCCTCGAAGATGGACAATTTGCTGTGGCGATGCGGAAATATTTTCGAACTCGATACTAACTGGATAAAGTCGCCATTCTTTTTGGCAGCATTGTTGTTGATCGCGTGCCTGCTCAATCAGTTCATCCAGTTCGTAGGAACGCACTAGTTCTAGCAGTAGACGAGGACCAGTCGCATGATACTGCTGCTGATCGATTTGGATATTTAGCAGACGTAATGCTTGAGCATTGCAATCGAGTAATTGATTATCTTCATCGACACACAGGTAACCCATTGGACCTTGGTCAATTAGACTTTTCCAAGCGAGCATGTCCGCTTGTTGCTGCTGTTGCCGCTTGGTGACTTCACGCAAAACATAGGAAATCCGCGCAGTGAGTGAAAACCCAGAGTTTCTGGGAATATTAGTTGGAAAAATCAGGTCTAATTGGCGACTGAGCCAGATATGGTGAACGATGAAGGCTAATCCACCGATTGTCAGTCCTAACAAAAAGTTAAGCAATGTTATAAATACCCCATCCCGCGCCGCGTACAACCTAGTTTAAGATCAGTCTGCTCGACTTATTGCCCATTAAAGTCGATCGCTGCTAGACTGAATACCTATCTTCTAATCAGGCAATTATTGGTGATTAACCAAAACGGTAGCCAAATCCACGAATTGTGACGAGATGTTCTGGATGACTAGGATCTTGCTCTAGCTTTTCTCGTAGCCAACGGATATGTACATCAACGGTTTTACTATCACCGATAAAATCGTGCCCCCAAACTTTTTCCAGCAACTGTTCCCGCGACCAAACACGCTTTGGATGAGTGATGAACAGCTCTAGCAGCTTAAATTCTTTTGGGGGAAAGTTAATTTCTTTGCCATTAACTATTACCCGACATTCTTGTGGATATAGCGAAATACCTCGATAAGAGAGATGTTCGCCGTCCTGTTGCTGGCTTAACTGTTGCTGTCGCCTGAGCAAGGCCCGACAACGGGCAATTAGCTCCCGCATGCCAAAAGGCTTAGTCAAATAATCATCGGCGCCAACTTCGAGGCCAACGACGCGATCGGTCTCAGTACCTTTGGCACTTAACATTAGAATTGGCACTAAGTTATTTTGCCGCCGGAGGAGCCGGCAAATATCCAAGCCATTCACATTTGGCAGCATCAGATCGAGAATCACTAAGGCAAAATCTAGCTTGGACTGTGTTTCGGCCGTTTGGAGTAGATCCAATGCCATGCGCCCATCACCAATCGTCTGAACTTCAAACCCTTCTGCTTGCAAAGCTAGTTCGATCGTTTCACGAATTAGATCTTCATCCTCAACAACCAAAATTTTGCCTAAACTCATGCAAGTTCACGGAAAAGCTTCTCTAGCAAGCATCATAAGCTAATCTTGACGGCGAATAATTTAAGCCAAGGTTAATATTTTTAACTACATCTCATTAATTCGCTTAATTACCTCAACAATTGCGCACGCGCTGTCACATGACGACATTTCAACTCCGATTAAGCTGACTGATAACGGAATCAAGCGATCATAAAAATCGGGCAGCGTGTATACGCTGCCCGATTTTCGAATATATTGAGGCTCACATGCAGTCTAGCTGAGCACTGCCTAGTCAATGAAGCCCATCAGCTCATTCGCATCATCAACATCATTCGAAAAGATTGGACGATCGCCAGGCAGCTTTTCTGCCGACATTAATCCGGCAGGGCTAACCATAATTGGACTTCCCCCCGGCAGGTATAATCCTTCGACAGTATGAAAGTCGCTGCAAAAAATCGCACTGCCACCAGCAAGTGGCTCATAAATCTTGAGCGTTGATGATTGAATCGGACGATCATTCAGAATTGTCCCAAATACGTCCATCGAACTGGCAGCAACGGGACGCACTCCGGATATTTGCAAAGTACCAACCATCACAATTTCACTCGGCATAATCGGACTCCCCTTCATAGATAGTGATTGGTTCTGCTTAACTATTGCCGCCTTTTCGCCAGCCTTGGCTTTCACCGGTTTTGGCTCGTCAGGCTTAACTGCTTCTTGACTCATTCGGCTATTCCCTTGTTTGGTGGATTTAACGGTGGTGGTGGCCGTTGTCTTCGATGCTTTAGCAGCTCTACTACTACTAGTAGTAGATTTTGCCTTAGGCACCACAGGGGCATTGGACTCTGCAGTCAGTGCTTTTGGGTCTGACACTGGTTTGGACACCACAGGACTACTGGATTCGGTCGTTACAGCTTTTGGGTCCGATGCTGGTAATGCCTCTGTAGCCTTAGTTGCATCGGCTACTTCGGCATTAGAAGCAGCGGCTGGCACTGATACCGTTTCAGTCGGCTCAGGCGCAGCTGCATCGGCCTCAGCTGCTACAGTCTTTTTTGTCTCAGCCGTAGATTTGGCACTTGATCGCGTATTCGGAGTCGTAGCCTTGCGAGTCGTTGCTTTTCTAGTTCGGCGGACTACCATACGCTTTGACTCCTACATACGACAAATCAATACCCGAAACAATAAATAAATATCGTTATGAGGCTATTTTCTAGACAGATTTCTCAAACCTTAAGTCAATATTATAGGTGCAAGTGTGCCCTCAATTGGCGGCAGGATTGCTTGGGAGAACTTATGTCTAAAATTTCCGATCCTGATGAATTAAACCGGTGAACCTCACAGTTAGCAATAATCGCGGACGATGCCATAATTCGGCGATCGCACAAAAGCGAGCATCATAACGATGCTCGCTAATTCAAGCAATGATGGGTTTCAATCAGACACCAGCAACTACCTTAGCGGCATCCTTTTGACCCACTAAACGCTCATAGGTCCCCCGCATCTTGAGACCGGTTAGGACTTGCCATAGACCAGTACCGTTGTTAGAGCCGGGGTATTCCTTGTGCTGTAGAAGCAGCTCCGTCGCTTCACCAGAGTAGCGTGTTGAAAGATTGCTGAGGTGCTTCTCAATGTAAATAACTTCCTCCAGCTGATCGAATTGACCATCGACTTCCAACACTGAGACGCTGTGGCCAAAATACTCGTCAGGGCCATAGTGTAATCGAATACCGGGATAGGAGCAGGTAAGCTTGCGACCACAAGGCACCCAGTCGATCGTCGAACCTTCGTCAAACAAATAAGCAGGCTCAAAACCCTCAACGCCATCACGCTGAATCATCTGCACCCGCAGCACCTTACGCTCTTTATCATCTTTGATCAAATTTGTTGGTAGCACACGGATCACCACATCGGCATGGCCTTTCTGCGGATCGATAAACTTATCAAAATCCGGCTTGCGCGATTGGATCTGTGCCAGCACATCTTCGTAGGTGTGACCCCGTTCAGCCATATCACGCTGGATCTTCCACGCAATCTTTACTTCATCGTCAATGTCGAGGTACACACTGAAGTCGATTAAGCCACGCACTCGTTCATCGAACATCGGGTGCAGACCTTCGATCACAACGATGTGGTTAGGGTCAATTTTTTCCGGTGGGTCAATCGCGCCAGTCTCATGGTTATAGATGGGCTTCATGATGCTGTTGCCAGCTTTAATCGACTTGATTTGTTCATACATCAAGTCAAAATTATTAGCCCGCGGATCGAGGGCAGTAATACCAGTTTCTTTGCGTTGTTTACGGTCCAGACTGTGGTAATCGTCTAAGCAAATTACCGTCACAAACTCCTCACCAAACAGGTCGGTGATGCGACGTAAAAAGGTTGATTTACCGCAACCTGAATCGCCGGCCACGCCGATGATGACCACACGGTCTGGCTTAGTCATAGCTTCCCTCTAACTTCAAAATGTCTCTGCTGAACGATAGTGACGCTGCTCGGGC
This sequence comes from uncultured cyanobacterium, assembly GCA_963704065.1. Lineage (GTDB taxonomy): Bacteria > Cyanobacteriota > Cyanobacteriia > Leptolyngbyales > Leptolyngbyaceae > Romeriopsis. Next base: position 113,601 of record CAVPGX010000008.1, read on the forward strand.
GATTGCTCCCAAAAACGTATGTACCCTACACCAAACGACGGTGCCAACGCTCTCAATAGCCTACACTACAAGATACCTTGGCAAAATATCTGTCGAGCAGATTAGCGGCTGAATTCAGAACAACCGCATGTGCTTGGGTGCCGAGTCAGGCGAGCGTATAAAAGTTAAGCGTTTATACTGTCTCTCCCAAAATCCTAGCGTTTAATGGGAGCACTCACAAGAGTAGTCATCGAACCTTTCGAAAGCTGCTTGTTTAGCAACTAGAATTTATCGGTGAGCGAAAACACGCGGAAGCTTCCCTGAATTTCATGTAAAGCAGCTAGCATTTATACGCCGCTCAATGAGAGAATGTGAAAATTAGCTCGCATTTTAAGTTTTGCGATCGTGAGGGTTTGCCTATTCATGGAATAGAAGCCAGTGAGATAATGGTCGCTAGTGAAGTGCTTCTGAAACAGTTTTCCGACTGAGCAATTCTTGGTTGTGCAAGGATTTGAGAAGTATATTCACAGAGCATCTGGCTCACGATTATTTAGTGCACGTATTTTTAGGTATAGCTTGGGAGAGATTCATCGCGATGTACAATTTCAGTGCCAATAGCACCCAGTCATCGGCTAACCGGATGTATCGGTACGAGGTGATTAAATATTTGGGTGGCCGTAGAAGCGGTAGCACGTTTATTAACGCCCCCTATAGCCAAATGAGTGAAATCATGCGGCGAGTCAGCCGCCAAGGTGGCAAAATTGTTGGCATTACACCACTCGGCGAGAATGTTCCTGCTGCACAGACTAGCAATGCCGCTGGTGCTGATAATACTGCTAAACCAGCAGCAAAGGCAAAATCTGTGGAACACGCGAAAGTCCCTGTCAATATCTATAAGCCCAAAACACCATTGGTAACGAAAACGCTGTCGAATGATCCCTTGGTGGGCGAAGATGGCATCGGAATTGTGCAGCATATCAAGTTTGATTTGACTGGCAGTGACTTAGAGTATGTTGAAGGTCAGAGTATTGGTATTATTCCGCCGGGTGTTGATCAGAAAGGTAAGCCAGAGAAGTTAAGGCTATACTCGATCGCATCAACGCGTCATGGTGACGATGTCGATGACAAAACGATTTCGCTATGTGTCCGCCAGCTAGTTTATGAAAATGAAGCAGGTGAGACAGTCAAGGGTGTTTGTTCAACACATCTATGTTCTTTGAAGCCCGGTGATGAAGTGAAGATCACGGGTCCTGTGGGTAAGGAAATGCTGTTGCCGCCCGATGAGGATGCCAACGTCATTATGTTCGCAACGGGTACCGGGATTGCACCGATGCGGGCTTATCTGTGGCGGATGTTTAAGGATAACGAGCGGGCAGAGAATCCTGACTACCAGTTTAAGGGCTTTGCTTGGCTGGTATTTGGTGTACCGAAGACGCCCAACATTCTCTACAAAGAAGAACTCGAAGCGATGCAAACGAAGTACCCGGATAATTTCCGCTTGACCTATGCTATTAGCCGTGAGCAAAAGAATAGCGAAGGTGGTCGGATGTATATTCAACACCGAGTGGGTGAGAATGCGGCAGAGCTATGGTCGATGCTGAAAAATCCAAAGACCCATACTTACATTTGTGGTTTGCGCGGCATGGAACCTGGTATCGAAGAAGCGCTCGGTGCCGAGGCGGCAAAAGAAGGGATTGAGTGGAAAGATTACGTGCGTCAGATGAAGAAAGACGATCGTTGGCACGTTGAGACATACTAGGACTTTAAGCGTCCTAGCGCACTAAGCGTCGCAATTCCATACTGGAATTGCGACGCTTAGTGCTGGCGGTTTCCCTGAATGTTTAACGGTGGTTGAGGGGGATTTTCATCCCCCGGCTTCTTTTGGCAGACTTGGTTGAGCTACACGTTCATTCCTATTAGAGCTGGAGATCGCGATCGTAATTGCGCTGTGTGACATTCTGATTCGACGATTCACTGTTTGCCGTTAGCTCTTCCTCCAGAAATTGCTCATATACTTTGGGTAACCGAGCACTCATGGAGTTGGTTTCAATGCCATAGCCGAGACTGGTCCAAGTACCAGAAAGTTTTGCTAGAACATCGCGAACATAACCTTGCTGCAACAGCACTCGTAGATCACCACCCCAAGCTGCTGGATCAGTCAGCCAAGCGTACATCACCGCATCTTGATATTGCGGCTCAAAGCTGTAACGCTCCCAAGTAATAAACCGTGATGGATCGGGATGGTAGACACGGGCTTTTTCGGTCCAGGTCGTGCTGAGAAATTGATAACGCCCTGCTGCGGTAGAACATTTTCCGATATTCGGTCCAACTGTAATTTTGGTGCAGCGATCGGGATGACGGCTCAAGTCTTTGGCATATTCACCACCATAAATCACGGCGTAGGGATTCGGATAATTCGACTCGCTCATCGAAATCGTCCGCATCAAAGCCCGAATGTAAGGATCGCCCCCTTGAATCACCAGCGGCGCATCACCACCCTGGAACTGTTCAGTTTCAAGCTGCGATGGCTGACGGCGCAGACCTTCGATCGTCAGTGTGAGACAGACTAAGATAATTGCGTGAGTGACAAATCTACCGATGAAATAACTTTTTGACATATTCTCGATAGTCTTAGAGTGCCAATTTAACTGCAAGCGGATTCGAAAAACACCCGCTGGCATTCTACAGTGACTTGGGGATCAGTCAAGATTTTTGTCGATGATTCTTTAGCCAGCAGTTTGACTCAGCATCGGGGCCGCACCGAGTAACTTTTTTGTATAGTCTGCCTGTGGATCGCTGAAAATGGATGCAGTTGAACCAATTTCAATGATTTTGCCACTGTTCATTACCGCAATCCGATCGCAGAAAAAACGGGCGACCCAAAGATCGTGCGTGATAAATAAATATGTCAGGTTAAGTTCGGCTTTGAGCGCCTGCATCAGATCAAGAACTTGAGTGCGAACAGTCGCATCCAGCATACTCACCGGCTCATCACAGATTACAAGCCGTGGACGGGTAATTAGGGCACGGGCGATCGCGACACGCTGCTGTTGTCCCCCAGAAAGTTCGCCAGGATAGCGATGATAGAAGATTGCTGGATCTAAACCCACACGTTCCATAATCGCCTCAACTTGGTGGCGGCCCTGGCTTTGGGAGGCGATTTTATGAATCAGTAAAGGATCAAGAATACTCTCGCCAACGGTCATACGCGGGTTGAGACAAGCGCGCGGATCCTGGAAAATCATTTGAATTTCGCGGCGTTGCTGCTGCATGGCGTTGCGGCCAAAGCTGGCGAAATCTTGACCCGCAAACTCAACTTTCCCGGCAGTCGGTTTGATCAGTTGCAGAATTGTGCGGGAGAGGGTGGATTTGCCGCAGCCCGATTCACCCACCAAGCCAAGGGTTTCGCCGGGGTGAATTTCAAGATTGATCCCATCGACTGCGCGGATGGTGCGATCGACCTTGGCGGTAAATAGGTTGCTGAGGAAGTTGCTTTCAAGGCTGTAGTGTTGCTTTAGATCAGTCAGCCGCAGGAGGGGCGTGGTTGAAGCCACATTATCGTCGCTGGATGTGGGCATGCCAGCTGGCTGATCTTTGCCCGCTTCGAGGTAAAGCGCTGATTGGAGCAAGGTTTTGGTATAGGGATGTTGTGGCGATCGGAAAACCTGTTCCGTACTGCCAAGCTCGACCAGCTTGCCGTTGTACATGACCGCAATGCGATCGCAGTATTGACCGACAACCGCGAGATCATGTGAAATCAGGATTAAGGCCATTTGTCGCTCCGCACAGAGCCGCGTCAGCTCGTCCAAAATCTGCGCTGATACAGTCACATCAAGGCTCGTAGTCGGCTCGTCGGCAACGATCAGTTTGGGATTAAGTAATAGGGCCAAGGCGATCGCCACCCGTTGACGCATACCACCGCTAAATTCATGGGGATATTGCTTCCAGCGATTAGCCGGAATACTGACAGCCGCGAGTGCCTCTAGCGCGCGCTGCTTTGCTGCCGCTTTCGAAAGACTCGGTTCGTGGGCTAAAAGCGTTTCAACACAGTGCTCGCCGATCGTCAGCAATGGATTGAGCCGTGTCATTGGATCCTGGAAAATGAGCGAAACGGCTTCTCCCCGAAATCGCCGAACTTGGGCTGGTGTGAGATGGCGGACAGATTGGCCATTGAGGTAAATGTCCCCATCGAGTCGCGAACCCTCTGGGAGCATTTTCAAAATGGCGCGTCCGAGGGTGGATTTGCCACAGCCGGATTCACCGACAAGGCCAATCCGCTCGCCAGCCTTGAGCTGGAAGGAAACATCTTCGACCACCCACTGTTCACTGCGGGGATAGGCAATGCTGAGATGTTCAACAGATAGCAGAGAGTTGCTCATGGCGGCCATCGGGCAGAGGGGGGAAGATTTGCTTAATAGTCTACCAGTGGTCCGATATTTCGAGCAGAGACCGCAATCGGATTGAATTTTGGTCAATAAATCTTCGCCTAAGGGACACAAGCCAGGCCACAATATAACTCTGTAGAGCCTTATGACTAAATAGTTGGTCTTGTCGCGTGTCTGCCCAAATCCCCGTGCTCAATCCCCAGGAAATCCAGCTGCAGCGTGCCCGTGACAGTCTGGAGCAAACGCTGAATAACTATTGCCAGTGTTTGGATGCAGCGACGCATCGGCCAGGGGCTGAGGCGCTGAAAGCACTGTTAGAAAAAGAGCTAGAGCAGCTAGCGACAACCCTGGACAAAATCGATCGCCGAGTTATTCGAATTGCCGCTTTGGGGTTGGTCAGTCGGGGAAAGTCGGCTGTCCTAAACGCGATCGTTGGCAGTAAATTACTGGAAACGGGGCCGATCAATGGCGTGACGCGCCAAGTCAAAGTTGTGCAGTGGTCGCCAGAACCGGAGGATGACAGTCAGCCAACGGCAGCCGCAGTGACGATCGAGCTGTTTGATACGCCTGGCCTTGATGAGGTTGATGGGGAAACACGCGCCCTGATTGCAGCCGATGTGGCAGCGCAATGTGACCTAATCTTATTTGTGGTGTCGGGGGAGATTACGCAGGTAGAGTATGAGAGTTTATGTCAGCTCCGCGCCGCACAGAAGCCATTGATTTTGGTGTTTAACAAGATCGATCTGTACCCAGAGCAAACCCGCGAACAGATTTATCAGAATTTGTTGACATTGAGTAATCAATCAATTACCGATAGCCAGTTGCAGCAGCTATTGACGCAAGATGAGATCGTGTTGGTTGCTGCGGATCCGGCATCAGAGCAAGTACGCATCGAGCGGCCCGGGGCGGCAGTGAAATACATTTGGGAGCAGCCAGCCGCAGCGATCGAAGATTTGCAACAGAAATTATTGACCTTACTCAGTCAAGAAGGGCGATCGTTACTGGCCTTAAATGCCTTAACTCAATCACGTCGGGCCGAGCAGGTGATGGCGTCAGCGATTATTGCCAATCGTCAGGTTGAGGCTGAAGCGCTGATTTGGCAGTTTACGCGGTATAAAGCGATCGGCGTCGGACTAAACCCGTTTGGATTTTTGGATTTTGTGGGAGGGGCGTTGGTTGATTTAACCCTGATTCGAGCTTTATCCAAGCTGTATGGATTACCGATGACACGCTATGAAGCCGGAAATTTGTTGAAGACAATTCTGATCAGTTCGGGCGGATTACTGGCGACGGAGCTAGTGAGTTGGATTTTAGGCGTGGGCAAAGGGTTTGCTTTCTTGGCGGAGGGTAATGTGGGCGGGTTTATTGGCATGGGCCTCGTCCAAGCGGGGGCGGCGGGATATGGTGCTTATACGGTAGGACGGGCGGCGCAGACATATTTGGAGCAGGGATGTAGTTGGGGCGAACAGGGTGCGAATACGGTGATTCAGGAGATTTTGGGGCAGTTGGATGAGGAAGGTGTGATTTATCGCATCAAGGATGAATTACTGTAGGTTGCTCGGCCTTCAGGCGACTAGCTAGCCTGCCACTAAAGGCCATTCAAAACATGCGATCTCGGGTGGTGCACCTAATCGGGCGCGAATGCCCGAAGCGCCCAAACCGCGCGAAACGTAAAGCGGCAGTGTCGGCTCGTCATACCAACCCTGAATGTAGTCGCCCGCGCCCGGCGGCAAAATTGGTGCAAACCCCAGGAACGTGATCTGCCCCCCATGCGTATGTCCTGATAGCATCAGCTGCGGCTGAAATTTGGCCAGTGCTTGCTGTTCCTGCTCGGTAAATAAATCATGCTGATCGGGAGCATGAGCCAAAATCAAATGATTTGCTGCTGGCTGCGCCCCGTCCAAAGCTTTCAGAAGATTTGGTTGACCTCTGACTGTGTCATCAAGACCGGTCAGCAGAATTTTCTGGCCGTGATGATAATGCACGGCACTGGCATTAATCAGCAAGGGACAGTCGTACTTAGCGTAGATTGCCTTTAAAGCCTGGATGTCAACACCAGAGATATTTTCCCAGTTCCCTAAAATTGCATACTTCGCTATTGGTTGATCAAGCAGTGCCAGAAATTCTTCGAGCACGGGCAAAGTTGTCTTGCGATCGACAATATCCCCCGTTAATAAAATCATATCCGGCTGCAATTGATTCACTTGCGCCGCGATTTTGCGGGCAAAGCGATCGACCTGCTTGATATGTAGATCGGTCAACTGGGCTATTTTCAGCGTTTTACCACTGAGTTGCCCCGTCTGTTTGAGCGGGGCAAAATGCTCGCTGAGGTTGTGGTGGGAGATGGTCACTTGCTGTGGTTCGATCAAGAACGCATGACCGGCCAGGGCCGCAAAGCCAGTCACACCGCATAGTTTCAGCACCGTTCGACGTTTCATGGCGGTTGGTTGGAAAGAGCCGACGTATGATAGAAAGGGTAGTCTAACGGATCTCCTATCTAGCTATGGATACCCAGGCGAAACAAGTTTATAACGATAGTCCATTCGATCGCCTGTTCATTGCCTTGTTTAGCCGCAAGATGGCAAAAGCTGTGGGGCAGCCGCAACGGCTCAGCGGCTATGACGGATTTGTTGATCTGTCAAAGCAGATCATGGCGGGACGTGATGCTCAGAACCAGCAACAACTTGTGGCAGTTGTGTTGCAATCGCTGGTGCCGTCACCCGTGCTGTGGCTGATTCGGACGTTGACGACACCGACGCAATGGGTCTGTGAAGCCAATGCCTGGTTTGCTACCGTACTCTTCGATTGGCTGGTCGGTCCTTCCTACGTCAAATCAGTCGACATCGTGCGGGAAGATGGTACAACCCACAGCCAAAAAAGTGCTGTCCAAATCGAGAAATGTCGTTATTTAGAACAAAGCGGCTGTGTGGGCATGTGCATTAATATGTGCAAATTGCCGACACAGAAGTTTTTTACAGAGGAGTTTGGCATTCCGCTGACGATGATCCCAAACTTTGACGATCTGAGCTGTGAAATGATCTTTGGCCAGATTCCGCCGCCGCTAGAAACTGAGGCCGCCTACCATCAGCCTTGTCTCACCGATATGTGTAGCATGGCTCAACCAAAAGCTCCGGCTTGCCCCAAAGTACGGGAATAGTGTTTTTCACAATTCAGCACAAGTCGTTTACACCGATTCCACCGTACTGAAGCCATGACGATATAATCTTGGGGGTAGCGGCGCTGTTCCTTATCTCTATTGGTCAGTGTTCCAGCAACCGCGCAAGTTTTAGCATGGGATACGCATGAAATCTTCTACGCTTTTTCGACATAGTGCTGCGGCTTTGCTGATTGGGACGATCGGCGTTGGTTGTACGGATGCTAGCTCCGATCAGGCGTCCAAGCTCAAGTCGGTATCCGTCACCCAAATTGTGGAACATCCCTCGCTCAATGCCGTGCGGGATGGGCTCAAGGAAGAATTAATCGCTGCTGGATTTACACTGGATCAAACCCTGAATTGGCAATGGGAAAGTGCCCAGGGAAATACGGCGACAGCCACCCAGATCGCCCAGAAGTTTGCGGGGGAAAGTCCGAATGTGATTGTCGCGATTTCGACGCCTTCGGCCCAAAGTGCGGCCCAAGCGGCAAAGCAAACGCCCGTTATCTTCTCCGCCGTTACGGACCCGATTAATGCCAAGCTGGTGAAGCAGCTAGAAAATCCTGGGGGCTTGATTACTGGGGTGCGGGACTTCGCCCCGGCCGATCAGCACTTAGATCTGATTACCAGGCTTGTGCCGAAAGCGAAACGGATTGGTGTGCTCTATAATGCTGGCGAAAGTAACTCGGTTAGTATCGTCAAATTTTTGAAGCAAGCGGCTGCCGATCGCCAGTTGACGATCGAGGAAGCCACCGTGAGCAATTCGGCGGAAGTCGCCAATGCGGCCAAAAGCCTTGTGGGTCGAGCCGATGCCATTTATATCCCCACCGATAACACCCTGGTCTCAGCACTCAACTCGGTTTTACAGGTGGGCATCCAAAACCAACTGCCGGTTTTTTCCGGCGACAACGAGTCGGTCGAAAAAGGCGCGATCGCTAGTCTCGGCTTTAATTATCGCGACATCGGCAAACAGACGGGCGAAATTGTCGTGCGGGTATTGAACGGCGAGAGTCCTGGAAATATTTCGGTCGAGTCGCCCGCCAAAGTGGAACTTGTGGTCAATCCGGAAGCTGCTGCCCAAATGGGTGTAAAGATCCCGGATGCGGTATTGCAAGAGGCAGTGCAGGTGGTCAAATAAGCCATGAATATTGTGGCGCTGTCAGGCGCGATCGAGTTAGGACTGCTCTATGCCCTCGTGGCGTTTGGGGTTTATCTGTCCTTCCGGGTGCTGAATTTTCCAGACTTGACGGCGGATGGTAGCTTTCCTTTGGGGGGAGCCGTCGCGGCGACGTTGATTGTCAATGGTATGCCACCGCTAGGCGCGACCGCCATCGCATTTTTCGCTGGTATGCTCGCTGGTGCCTGCACCGCTTACCTCAATGTCCAGTTCAAAATTCTCAATCTGCTCGCCAGTATCCTGACCATGATCGCGCTGTATTCGGTCAATCTCCGAATTATGGGACAGCCGAATGTGTCGCTCCTCGGACAATCGACTGTCCTGACGCCACTGCAAGGTGTATTGGCCAAGTTGCCTGTGTGGTTGGGGACGCCATTAGTCATGCTGATCATCGTGGCGGTGATCAAGCTGCTACTGGATTGGTTTTTCAAAACAGAAATTGGCTTGGCGATGCGCGCCACTGGGGCAAATCCCGATATGGCGAGGGCGCAGGGTATCAATACCGATCGGATGATTCTGTTTGGCATGGCCCTGAGTAATGGTTTGATTGCCCTGGCGGGAGCATTATTTGCGCAGGTAAATGGATTTGCTGATGTGACAATGGGGGTGGGGACGATCGTGTTTGGTTTGGCGGCGGTGATTGTGGGTGAGACAATTCTCTCAAAGCCTGGCATTATCTGGGCGACTTTGGGCGCATTACTCGGGTCAGTACTGTATCGCTTGGTGGTGGCGATCGCGCTGAATACCAAAGTTTTCGGCTTGCAATCGCAGGACTTGAATTTAATTACAGCGGTACTGGTGGCCTTAGCGTTAATTTTGCCGAACTATCGGAAGCTAAGGTTGTGGCCGACTCGATAATTGATCAATCGAGTTATCCATATCGTTGCCCCCTACAATGATGTGGCACGGGTTTCCTCAGACTTATGATTCAGCTGGAATCAATTCATGTAACGTTTAATCCCGGAACACCGTTAGAAAAGGCGGCGTTGCAAGGACTGAACCTCACAATTGACACGGGCCAATTTATTACAGTCATTGGCAGTAACGGTGCGGGCAAATCGACTCTCTTGAATGTCTTGAGTGGTGAAATTAAGCCGGATTGTGGACGGGTAACAATCGCCAACCAAGACATTACGCACTGGCCTACCCATAAACGCGCTCGCCTTGTCGCACGGGTGTTTCAGAATCCGTTGGCGGGATCCTGTGCTGATCTGACGATCGAGGAAAATTTGGCATTGGCATATCGTCGGGGCCGATCGCGCCAGTTAAGTAATGCCCTCACACCCCAAATCCGCCAAACCTTTCAGACGCAGTTAGCCCGCCTCCAGTTGGGATTGGAAAATCGGTTAGGCGATCGGATGGGCTTGCTGTCGGGCGGGCAGCGTCAGGCTGTTAGCCTGTTGATGTCGGGACTGGCGTCGAATCAAATTCTGTTGCTTGATGAGCATACCGCCGCACTTGATCCGAAGACCGCTGATTACGTGTTGCGATTGACGCGAGAATTGGTGGAAGCCCGGCAACTCACGACGTTAATGGTGACACACAGTATGAAACAGGCGCTGCTGCTGGGCGATCGCACCATCATGATGCATGAAGGGCAGATCATCTTGGATATTGCCGGTGAAGCGCGATCGCGTTTGACTGTAAATGACCTGCTCCAACAATTTGCCCAACTGCGCGGTGAAGAACTGGCGGACGATGCGCTGCTATTGGACTGATCGAGGCAAGTGTGATTGCTACTCGCTAAGGTATTTGGCAACCAAAAGTCGCAATCCAGTTCCAGGTTGAATACGATTGCTCAGGGGAAGGTTAAAGCAGATAATTACAAACTAGAATAGATATATTAACTGCGATAACGCTACGCACTGTGAGGCAGCTAATATAGATGCCAATGGATTTCTAAGACGATATTACAGACGGAAAGAGAAGTTCTAGATTACAAGATCTAAATAATCTGAACCGGAGTAAGGCGAATTTGAGTGGGATTGATTTTACCGGCTCAAATTTGGGTGAGGCTGATCTGAGCAATTCAGACTTGTGTAGCAGCAATCTTAATTAGTCTACTTTGACCGAAGCTAATCTAAGCACGGCAAATCTGGAAGGGGCAAAAATGCCAAATGATGCACTGCACAATGACTATCTCGAGTCTGCCAATTACTTTCGGAGCTAGAACGCTATCTGAATTAAAGCAAAATTATTTGAAGGATCATTATGTCAAAACAAAAGAAAGGCAATAGAGAGGCCAAAAAACCGAAAACGGATCCTGATGGAACAAAGAAGCAGAAAAAAGATCCCAAAAGGTATGATGGGTTGATTTAAAAGGGGAGGTAGTTTCAAGTAGTTCTTTTTTAATCCTGCTTGATTGTGTCCTTTCCTGAAAATCGATATAAATAGCTATGTCAAATGCCTACCACTTACCTAAATATTAAGGTTGTAGGCATTTTGTCAACCAAATGACCCTCGAAATGAAACATCACTTTGTCATACTGTAAGAGTAATTCGGTTAGTAGCAGCTCAATTCACTTCAGAACAAACTTAAAAAGCGGCTTGCTTACGATTTTACTTTCAGTATCCACTTAAAAATGATTAAAATAGGGGGTAGCTATGGATAAGGCAATCAAACTCACATTAGAACAGGACTTTCATCTTAGAAGTTTTGCAGATCAAGTACAACGAATGTCCCGTGAACAGGCTCAAGCACTTCTGATTGAACAGCATCGTTTTATGCTGATCCAGAAGACGATGTTTCAAGAGATTCTGAAGCATGAATGGAATTTAGATGTCGATCTCGCCTCCCTCTAGCATCGGCAGAGATAGCTTTCCTATTCTGCCAATAGTACATTTCTTTGAAGCGGAAATATATGGCAAAAGCATTGACTAAATAGCCTTATCTGAATCTAATCACAAAAACTTAAGTGTGTATCAAGGTCTTCTAACTGATTTAATCCTCACTTCGCAAGATTATTGCCTTCTGCAATTTGAGCTTACCCAGTATTCCCACTTCCTGCTCCTATGAGTCGGTGGGATTTTTTGTTCATGGGAGTCTTTCAAAGTGTTTAAATTTTGATGTCATAGTTCATCAAATCAATCCAGAAATCAAACATTATTCTGGCAAGCTAAAAGAACAATCTACGCTCTATGGATAGGTAAATAAAATGCCAATTAAGGACAAACCCACGCCTTCTCGTTTTTCTTTATTCAATAATATTTTTCTGATTCTGGGCGCACTTTTTCTAGTTGCCAACTTCGTTTTGCCCGCTCTCTTCGGGCCGCAAATTCCTGGTGTGCCCTATAGCATGTTCATTCATCAGGTGCAGGAAGGCGACGTCGCACGGGTGCAAGTGGGCCAAAACCAGATTCGATTCCAGTTGAAACCAAGTAACGAAACTGGCGACGCACAAGCTGGACAGTTGTACTCCACGACTCCCATCTTCGATTTAGGCTTGCCCAAGTTGCTAGAAGAAAAGGGTGTTGAATTTGCGGCTACACCGCCGCCCAAGAATGCTTGGGTGAGCAATGTGCTGAGCTGGGTGATTCCACCCCTGATCTTTGTGGGTATCTGGCAGTTTTTTGTCCGTCGCGGCGGCGGCGGTGGCGCTCAAGGCATGCTCTCGATTGGTAAAAGTAAAGCCAAAGTTTACGTCGAGGGAGAAGCCGCTAAGACGACCTTTGCCGACGTAGCCGGTGTCGAAGAAGCCAAGACGGAGCTGGTGGAAATTGTGGATTTCCTCAAGACCCCAGGGCGTTACACCCAGATTGGGGCGCGTATTCCTAAGGGAGTACTGCTAGTGGGTCCTCCAGGTACAGGTAAAACGCTGTTGGCGAAGGCTGTGGCTGGGGAAGCCGGGGTGCCATTCTTCAGTATCTCTGGCTCTGAGTTTGTGGAAATGTTTGTCGGGGTCGGGTCTTCCCGCGTGCGGGATTTGTTTGAGCAGGCAAAGAAGCAGGCTCCCTGCATCATATTTATTGATGAACTGGATGCGATCGGCAAGTCCCGCAGCAGCAACGGATTCTACGGCGGCAATGATGAGCGGGAGCAGACCCTGAACCAGTTGCTATCGGAGATGGATGGATTTGCTGCGGAGGATGCCACGGTGATTGTGCTGGCTGCCACCAATCGCCCTGAAATCCTCGATCCAGCGCTGTTGCGCCCTGGTCGATTTGACCGACAGGTGCTGGTCGATCGCCCAGCCTTATCCGGTCGAGAAGCCATTCTCAAGATCCATGCGCAGAAAGTGAAGCTGGGAGAAGATGTGGACCTACGGGCGATCGCCACCCGCACCCCTGGATTTGCTGGTGCCGACCTTGCCAATCTGGTGAATGAGGCGGCGCTACTAGCAGCACGCAACGAACGTCAGACTGTTGCGCAGGAAGACTTTGCTGAGGCGATCGAGCGGGTGGTGGCGGGGCTAGAAAAGAAAAGCCGCGTGCTCAATGATAAGGAAAAGAAAATCGTTGCCTATCACGAAGTAGGCCATGCTCTAGTGGGTTCATTGATGCCGGGAGGTGGCCAGGTTGAAAAGGTCTCTATTGTCTCTCGCGGTATGGCGGCCCTGGGATATACGCTGCAGCTACCGACAGAAGATCGATTCTTGATGGACGAAACGGAACTGCGGGGGCAGATTGCGACTTTGCTGGGCGGGCGATCGGCAGAAGAGATCGTGTTCAACAGTGTCACGACGGGTGCATCCAACGATTTGCAACGAGCGACAGACTTGGCTGAGCAAATGGTGACGACCTTCGGCATGAGCAAAATCCTGGGGCCACTGGCCTATCAGCAGGGCACTCGACCGATGTTTCTGAACGATGGTATGCCGAATGCGCGCCGTTCCATGAGCGAAGAAACTGCCCAAGCGATCGATCGTGAGGTAAAGGATATTGTCGAAACCGCCCATCAACAAGCGTTGGATACCCTCAGACAAAATCGTGACCTGTTGGAAACCATCACCATGCAGCTCTTAGAAACTGAAGCGATCGAAGGAACGGCGCTACATCACTTACTCGATCAGGTTAAGCCTCTAGCTGTCGGGGTATAGCAACCTCATTCGGCTTAATGCTCAAACTAAATTGTAAATACAGATCTCAAGCAACAAATCCACCATGATCTTAAACATCAGGCTGTCATACTAAACATCGTTAGCCGATCATTAATAATCGATGAAATAGTTAACAGATAACAAACACTAGGAGAAATACATGACTGATATTGTTGAGACTGCGGTTAATGCCGGTTCTTTCGGTACTCTGATTACTGCGGTCAAAGCGGCTGGCTTAGTTGATACGCTCAAAGGCAAGGGGCCATTTACGGTCTTTGCGCCCACAGACGAAGCCTTTGCTAAATTGCCAAAAGGCACGTTAGAGGGACTCCTTAAGGATATTCCTAAACTTAAGAAAATCCTCACCTACCATGTTGTCTCTGGCAAGGTGATGGCTGCTGAGGTGATGAAGCTGAAGTCCGCTAAAACGGTTGAAGGTGAAGATGTGAAAATCAACACTTCCGATGGCGTCAAGATCAATAATGCCACGGTCACAACATCTGATGTTGCGGCTGACAATGGTGTTATTCATATCATTGATACTGTCCTAATGCCGGCATAAACCCTCTCCTAAGAGTAGCAACGGCTATTCTTAGGTTTAGTTGCTCGTATGGGGATTTTTTATCACTCGCTAGGCGTGACTCTTTATATGTCTCAATACATATCTCATTCAAGCTCTGATTAACTAATCAGATTAACTCACCTGATTATCTCATCTAAATAGTTCAATTATTTTTGGAGGCTTTGATTATGCCATTTACCCTTGAATCAGCTCGCGACATTTTCCCTGAAACTCAAGTTGCTGATGTGATTCCCGAGATTGTTCAATCCTTCAATCAGCTCAATGCTGAAGATCAGTTGGCTTTACTTTGGTTTGTCTATACTGAGATGGGAATTACCATTACGCCGGCTGCGATGCAGGCCGTCAACATGGTATTTGCCGAAAAAACGCTGACTCAAATCAAGCAGATGGCAGCTTTAGACCAAACGCAAGTGATGTGCGATCTGGTCAACCATACGGACACTCCCATCTGCCGAACTTATTCGTCTTTTACCAAGAATGTCAAGTTAGGCTTTTGGTATGAACTTAGCGAGTGGATGCGGCAGGGCATTGTAGCACCGATTCCCAAAGGCTATAAACTGTCGGCAAAGGCATCTGATTTGCTCCAAGCGATGCGTCAACTGGAAGGGGGACAGCAGTTCAATATCCTGCAGGATATTGTTGCCAACATGGGATATACCCCAGCGGGAGGCACACAACCAGTCAAAGAACCTTTGGTGCCCCCTAAAGAGGCAGCACCTAGAGCTAAAATCCGCATTGAGGGCATCAAGAATATAACGGTCCGGAGTTATATGGAAAATATGAATGTCTTTGACTTCCAAGCGGCTGTGGCATTATTCGTTGAAGACGGTGCTTTGAAACCCCCGTTTGAGGAGCCGATCGTCGGTCATGAGAACATCCTCCGGTATATGCACGAAGAATGCTATGGACTGAAGCTAATGCCGGAGCGAGGAGTCTCGGAGCCAGCAGAAGGAGGATTTACCCAGATTAAAGTGACGGGAAAAGTGCAAACTCCCTGGTTTGGCGACAGTGTTTGCATCAATTTGGCATGGCGGTTTTTGCTCACTCCTAAAGATGAAATTTTCTTTGTGGGAATTGACCTGCTGGCTGCCCCCCAAGAATTGCTGAACTTGGGCCTATCCCGGTAGAACGCTAAGTCTGTCCCGCGTGTTGTAATTTGTTACAAAAGTTCGAAAATTGCAAGTCAGCCTAAGTATCTCGCCTCACTAAGATATTTGAGCTGACTTGAAAACACTGGAACTCGCTACAAGTAGGTTTTTGTAAGAGACCTTCCTCCAGTGTGTAGATGTTTTTCGCCGACCAATATTTGATTTAGTCGCAGCCTGACAGTTGAAGAAACTTTCAGGGATTTTGTATAGTTTGATATGTCAGTAGAAGCAAATAAGACTCAGTTAGGTAACCGTAGTCATCGGGATCGACGTCATGCTGTCGCGGGCTTCCCGTAGGATACGAATCGAGCGATCTTGCGCGATATATTCTTTTGCTGAGAGGCTAAAGTCCCAAAACTTTACCAGCATCGCGCAAGTATCACTACGCTAATCAGCATGCAATGCTAAGTTACGCCGCCAAAATAGCGACGCCAATTGCATGACACAGTCGCTGCTTTAATTGTGGCTTGCTACTGCAGGAAGTCTGGAAATTGTTAGATGTTTATAAAAGTTTAAATACTGATTTTAGTTATGAGCTGTTTATTCTATGGTCAAGCGATCGCTTCGGGCTTCGTTGCCTGGAATTCAAAAGGCAAAACGCGCGTTTTCTCTCAAGGGGGCTACCGTGTACACACAAGTGGGGGTTGCAGCAGTTTCCATCCTCGAAACATCGCTTCGAACTCTCGCAAACCACGCGCTAACGTCCGTATGCCTGGTGGCCGCTGAGATTGATACCCTGACCATCCCCCTAATCGGGCAATCATCCAACTTGCCCAAGCTAAAGAGCCCATCGGATATGGATTACGTTGTTTTTCCGTGTGGCCATCTAGGGTGGGAGCAATCTGTTCAAGGCATTGTTGTTGCTCCGCAGAAAAGCTCAACGATATCGATAAGGCTGGCTGATCACGGCCCTCTAACAACTGTAAAATTTGGACTGCCACCGATAGGGCTAAGACGGTGAGTCGTTGAATTGCGCCAACAGACTCCAGCTCAGAAGATTCGATATCTAAGCCCGCTGTCTTGAGCGTGGCAAACAGCAATTCAATTTTCCAGCGCCAGCGATACCACTCAATCACTTGCAAGGCTTGCTCTAAGGTCATCACAGCATGGGTAGTTAATAACCGCCAATGAATCGGTTTTTGGTCAGCCGGTGGATTGATCTCTTGGGCCTCAACCGCGTAGAGTTGAACCCCTGGAGGATACGCTGCGGCTGACAAATGCTGGGGTCGTCGAATCTCAAGGGGGGTAAATCGAACCGCCATCAACGCTTCTCTGGCGCGGCGGTCAATGCGAGCATCGGCGGGCACATCAATGGGGTAGGTCCCTTCACACGGTTGTTGCGCGAGGTAGTCATAGAGTGACGCTGCGCGGCCCCGTAAACGCCGGTCTCGACAAACCCGTAATAACAAATGGTTATTGGCATCAGGCACACGGACCCATTCTTCATACAGATCGCTTTCTCGGTCACCCATATGAGTCACCATGCGAGCGCCACCGGAGAGGACACATTGGGCCGAATACTCAGCCGATTGCAACCACTTGTAGGATTCCTTTTGCTCAATCGGCAACGATTGATAGCCGCGTTGATGTTTATCTGGTCGCTCTGGGTCTCGTGTCCACACCCGCACATGACTGATGCCCAGTGGACAACCGCCCTCGGCATTGAGCACCAATGAGGGATGGATGAAAAACCCAACATCCCTGTTGTTGCCGACAACGCCCAAGCCCTCCGGCTTCAAGCGGCCCACATGCGCCTGTAAGTTAATTTCACTGCTATCACTCACCGATAACACATGAAGCCCCTCGACTCGTTGCTCACAGCTATCGGCCAGACTCCGTCCTAGCTCTGATACCGTGACGTTTTCATTATCTAAGAATCGATAAAATCCCACTTGCTCGGCCCGGGTTTGACTGATTTGACGAATATTGATCGAACGATAGGTGCTAATTGCATCATGCAAAGATGCCCCCTTTTGATTAATCGAGGATCGCCAAATGCCGTACCGTCTATTTGCTCTGCATGAATCAGAATTGGATTCAGCATGTCCCATGCTCCGAGAATCACCGCATTTATGAGTATAAGGACGACTTGTGTGTACACGGTAGCTCAATACCGTGTTGAGTCAATTCAGAGCCCACAAGGCTGAGCTCTTGCGGATGCTCGATTTTCCTCAGTTGCCGTTACATAACAACGACGGTGAGTCGGATATTCGAGAATACGTCACCCGTCGCAAAGTCAGTGGGGGTACTCGCTCTGAAGCCGGACGACGAGCCAGAGATACCTTCGTCGGACTGAAGAAAACCTGTCGTAAGTTGGGAATATCCTTTTGGCAATTTTTGATGTCTCGGTTGCGAGGGGATGGACAA
This sequence comes from uncultured cyanobacterium, assembly GCA_963704065.1. Taxonomy (GTDB): domain Bacteria; phylum Cyanobacteriota; class Cyanobacteriia; order Leptolyngbyales; family Leptolyngbyaceae; genus Romeriopsis. Next base: position 131,430 of record CAVPGX010000008.1, read on the forward strand.
ATCCCACCGTTACCCGATGTGATTAGAGCCATGGCCTCAGGCCTACGACAGATCGCCAGCCCTGCCTAAAGTCCAAGCTATAGCTCGTGGGCTATCAGCACTTTTTGAGAAATTGCTCAATAGCGCTTCGCGATCACGCAAATAAACCGAGATAATACATGGCTAGCGGGAAAGTCCTGCGTGGCACCACATCATCCCGAAAAAAACTCAGGGGTGAACATTTTCGACTGTGCCGCGCCTCTGTCATCATCAACAGCCTTGTTTGGACCCCATCCCGCTAGCCAATACACCGAGTCGCCCAGGCTGCCGGTTGACGGCTCGTCAACATCAAGATCGGCGTCTTGCTGTGGGCAAAGTGCAATACATCCGCCGCCTTCAAGGCCGGTGAATAAAGGAAGCCTTGGACAAATTGACAGCCTAATTGGTCCAGGAATATCAATTGACCTTGGGTTTCTACCCCTTCTGCCACCACATCCAGATTCAAGCGATGAGCCATATCAATGATGGTGTTCGAGATGACGCCCGCATTTTTATCAATAGTGAGTTGACTGACAAAAGTGTGGTCGATTTTGAGCGCATCGATCGGCAGTTTGCTCAGGTACGTGAGTGACGAATAACCTGTACCAAAGTCATCGATCGAGATGCCGATGCCCATCTGCTTTAGTTGTTGCAAGGTGTAGATCGTGGTGTTGACCTGTTGCATCAGGCAGGTCTCAGTCAGTTCCAACTGCAGCATCGTTGGATCAATCTGAGTCTCATCCAGAATTTGCGCCACCGTGTCCAGAAAATTGTTTTGCTGCAACTGCCGCATCGATAAATTGACCGACAGCTTCAGCGGACGCCCCAGCTGTTGCTGCAGTTGCTTGATCTCATAGCAAGCGGTGCGTAAAATCCACTCACCGATCGACACAATCAATCCCAGTTCCTCCGCGATCGGCACAAAGGTGCCTGGAGAAATCATGCCGCGTTGCGGATGCCGCCAGCGAATCAAGGCTTCCACCCCAATCATCTGACCACTCTGCACATGCATCTGCGGTTGATAGTGCACCTCCAGCTCCTGCCGCTCGATCGCCCGCCCCAGATCAGTCGCAATTAAATGCCGCTCAGTTTCGATCGTCGTCATCGTCGGGTTATAGAAACGATAGCCGCTCTGTCTCTGCTGTTGACACCACCGCATGGCGGTATTGCCCTGCATCAATAACATTTCGGGAGTATTCCCATGCTGGGGATAGGAGGCAATGCCCAGGCTCACTTGGATGCGCACCTCATGGCCATTTAGGGTGTAAGGTTCGGTCACCACCGCCATCACCCGTTGGGCCATATGGGCCACCTGCTGATGCTGCCAGACATCCGCAAACACCAAGCCAAATTCGGAATCCCCTAGCCGCCCGATTGCGCGGGCATCGACCTGCTTCAGCCGTTGGCTAACGGCTTGCAGGAGCGTTCCACCCATGTCTTGACCAAATGTGACCGTGATGGCGTGCAATTGATCCACATTCAGATAGAACATGGCCACACTCTGTTGCACCTGTCGCGCCTGGGTGATTACCTGCCCAGTCTGTTGTGTAAACAAGCGACGATTTGGCAATCCTGTGACTTCATCCCAGTAAGCAAGACGTTCTAATACCAGTTTATTGCGCTGCACTTGCTGTTCGTATGGATATAGCATCCGCGCTTTGCGTTTAAGGCAGGACACGATTGACTGTTGCAGATCGCGTGGCACTAGGGGTTTAGCCAAGCAATCATCAGCGCCTAAGTTGAGGCTGGTCCGCAGCTCCTGACGACTAGCACGATGACTCAGGAAAATAACTGCCGTTGATGCTAGATTTGGATCCTGGCGAACTTGCTGCAACAATTGCTGGATATCAGCGTGAGGCAGCTGCATAGTAGCGATGATCACATCGGGAGCACTGATCTTTGCCTGGCGTAGTGCCGCTGCTGCGTCGGGCACAACGACTGCTTGGAGTTGCTGCTGCGCCAGAGTACCAAGAATTATTTCCCTTGCGGCCCGATCGGGTTCGAGGACAAGCACCGTTTTGAGCGCGGGTCGATTGCCTGAGTTGGCTTGGTGTGGGTGCAGCAAATGTGATGGTGGTTTATCAGCCCAATCAGGATAGCGCTGCGTATGAACCAAGCTGGTTTGTAGTGATTGGGAATTAACCCATAATTCCTCAGCCTGAGAATTTCCCGAACTCAGCATTTTCACGCACTCTCTAATCAATGAATACACCCTGAATGACACTAATTATACCGAAATCGAATTTTTTGACACCGGCTTTTTCCGGATAGCCTGAAAAGCCTTTCAAGAAGTTGTTTCGTGTATTTGCAGCAGCAATAGTAGCACTCATCAGGCGATCGGACTGTCGATCGAAACCGCACTATCCGATCTTCGAGAAGTGTAAAAAAATACTTTTATCTCGAGCGTTCTCTGAATGAACGACGGCAATCACCACGATTGGTCCTTCACATTGAGTTGATTTGATTGCAAAAGGGGCTTGGATTCAGTGCCATGAGTGGGGTATCATCATATGTCTGAACTCTTGTAACTTTCCTATGGGTCTTCGCAGTTTTTGGCTGCAATGGGACCCAGCGTGTAGGTCGCACACTCTATGTCATGTAGGTGTGCTTGCACATTCACAGGAGGAGAAAATCTTAAGGAGCAACTCAAACTAAGCATGGTCAGTCAGAACACTCAAACAGCCGATATCGGTTTTACCCACGAGGATTTCGCCGCTCTTCTCGATAAATATGATTATCATTTCAGCCCTGGAGACATTGTGGCTGGAACTGTGTTTAATTTAGAGCCGAAAGGTGCCCTGATTGACATTGGTGCGAAGACTGCGGCGTACATTCCGATTCAGGAAATGTCGATTAACCGGATTGATACACCGGATGAGGTTTTACAGCCCAACGAAACGCGCGAATTTTTTATCCTAGCGGATGAAAATGAAGATGGTCAGTTGACCCTGTCGATCCGTCGAATTGAGTATATGCGGGCTTGGGAGCGGGTACGTCAGCTTCAAACTGAAGATGCAACCGTCCGTTCTTTGGTCTTTGCAACCAATCGTGGTGGTGCTTTGGTGCGGATTGAAGGTCTGCGTGGCTTTATTCCTGGATCGCATATTAGTACGCGCAAGCCAAAAGAAGATTTGGTCGGTGAAGAGCTACCACTGAAGTTTTTAGAAGTGGATGAAGAGCGCAACCGGCTCGTTCTGAGCCATCGTCGTGCTCTGGTTGAGCGGAAGATGAACCGTCTGGAAGTCGGCGAAGTCGTTATCGGTACTGTGCGTGGGATCAAGCCCTACGGTGCGTTTATTGATATTGGCGGTGTGAGTGGGTTGCTGCACATCTCAGAAATCTCCCATGATCACATTGATACTCCCCACAGCGTATTCAATGTGAATGACGAGCTGAAGGTGATGATCATCGACTTGGATGCAGAGCGTGGTCGGATTTCTTTATCGACTAAGCAACTCGAGCCGGAACCAGGCGACATGGTGAAGAACCGTGAAGCGGTGTTTGAGCAAGCGGAAGAAATGGCGGCTAAGTACAAAGAGCGGCTTAAAGAGCAAGGTGCGCCGATCGCTTCAATGGAAGTGATGGCAACAGTTGAACCGGATTAACTAACTAAACGCTTTAGCTTGTAAATTCATATGATGGGGGCACGCTTGACGCGTCCCCCTTTTTATTGGCAAATCGGTGATCGGGTCTGATCACGATTGCCGGAATGAGTATTAGGAGTAGTCCGAATGGCAAATTTGAAATGTGGCGATCGCCTCTATCGGTGACATTGAAGCCGTAATCTTCGATAAGGATGGCACACTGGCTAATTCCCATGAGTACTTGCGGCAGGTGGCGGTGCAGCGATCGACATCACTAGCAGAACGTGATCAGCGATCTGGGCACCGGCCGATTTCACCGCGCAGCTGTTGCAGGCCTGGGGTTTGCGCGAAGGGCAAGTGCATCCATCAAGTATGCCTAGCCGTGGGATCACGACGCGATAACGAAATCGTGACCGCCGGTTTTGTCGCAACTCTAGACTATGACTGGATTGCCGCCCTATCGCTAGCCGAGTCAGCATTTGCAGTGGCCGCTCAGGCATTTCCCTCGAAGCAGACAATGACGACGGTGTTTCCCGGTGTGGTGCCATTATTAACAGCGCTGCAAGCCGCCAACATCAAACTCGGTATTCTCTCCGCCGACGTCTTGCCGAATATTGAGGGCTTTGCGCGCCATTATCAATTAGACAGTTTTTTTGATGTTTATCAGGGTGCAGAAGACGGTCTGAGCAAACCGCATCCGCGGCTGTTACAACTAGCCTGTGCTGGCTTAGGGGTAGCGCCCGGAAAAACCTTGGTGATTGGTGATTCGCGGGCCGATATTGAGTTGGCAAAGCGCGGACACGCAGCCGGTGCGATTGGGGTCTCATGGGGTTGGCATTCACCGTTCGATATTCCGAACGCGGATATAATGTTGCGGTCAATCGACGAAGTTCAGGTTGTGGGTGCATGGTGAAGTCAAAAAGGCTGGCTAGTAGGAATAATGTCGCTGATCATGCTAGCGGGATGCGGTAAATCGAAGTCGACAGGCACAATTGATACGGCGGTACTCGCTCCTCTGTTCAATGCCCGGCATACAGCCGATAACTCCGTCCGATCGCTCAAGCAGCTTTACTGCGATAGCCCATCATTACCGATGCGGGCTGTAGTATCTGACTCAAATGCGAAGACGGAGCTGTTAACAAGTGCACCAAGATGGAGCTGTCTGACTCAAATACGAAGACGGGAGTTGTCTGACTCCGAAACAAAGATAGTCCG
>CAVPGX010000009.1:0-97535 GCA_963704065.1 uncultured cyanobacterium
GGGTTGGCAGCCCCGATCGCCGAAGCAGACATTGAAGGAGATCGTGCAATCTGTATAGAAGTTCAAGGAGCAGTAGCTGCTTAAGCTTCATCCAAAGCCATCAGATCAAATTCCACCCGATCGTACAAATCGCGCACTGCAACCTGACATTCTAAGGACTCTAAATCGATCATATCGTCGAGTCCATATTCCGATAATACCCACTTACCGGCGTCATTATGGGTAAATACTTCGACTATTGGCTGTTCTGGCTGAATCAATACGTATTCTCGTAAAGTCGTGAAGTGCCGGTAATAGGTGAATTTTGCGCCGCGATCAACTGCTTCGGTTGAAGGCGACAGTACCTCGACAATCAAGCAGGGATATTGTACAAGTTGTGCATCCTGATCGCGGGCATCGCAAGTTACTACGACATCGGGATAGAAACCCTTGCGATTTGCCTCGACCTGTACTTTCACATCGCTAATATAAACCTCGCAATCGCGAGCGGCCAGAACGGCATCTAGTAGTTTGAAACAATTTCCCGAAATCCGGTTATGCTTCTTCGTGCCCCCCGCCATCGCTACCACTTCTCCATCCCAGTATTCGTGCCGTTCCTGTTGCGTTTGCTCCCGGACAGATAGTCTTTGGCACTCATTAATTGTCGATTGGGCAGGGAACCATCATTCCATCTCGAATCAGTTGACTGTGGGTAAATTATGCAAAATGGTCACCATTTTGCTATCCTATGCAGCTTAGCGTAAGGCTCAAAAATCCACGGCATCATCATCACTCACTACCGCCTGCGGAAATCGCTCCATTAAAGCGGGAAGCACGGGGCAAGGTGGTCGGTCTTGCAAATTCTCTGGCTTACTCCAGACAAATGGTGCCTGTTTTGCTGCTGATAGCCAAATCAATCGCTTCGCCCGTGTAATCGCCACATACAACAGGCGAAATTCTTCGGCTGTCTTGAGTGCTCCCGCCCGTTGCCAAGCGGTCTCTAAATCGGGAATTGGCTGTTGGTGAACACTCGATCGAATTTGGGCGCGGGCCACTTCCGCCAAAGTGAAATCGCCGAGAAATTTCACCTGTTGCGGCACATAGAGATTTCCCGGAATCATATTTTCGTGCAAGAACGGAATGAAAACATAATCCCAATCCAGTCCTTTCGCCTTGTGCATTGTGATAATTGTTAGCTGCTGTGCCCGCGTATATTTATCCGTATCGCCTTCGGCATCTACCGGCTCAAACTGCTCTGAACTGACAATTTCACCCAAGAGATTGAGCATTTCTCCGAGGGAGTTTTCCCGTGTTTGCTGGAAGATGCGTTCCGATAATTTGTCGGCAGTTGCGAGTTCTGTCTGTTCGTAGTCCAGTGTATAGGCGAGGAATGTGATGAGTTGGTATGTTGGTAATTCCATCCGGGCCTTCAGGAGGCTAGTACAGAAGCGGCTAGCCGTGCGGGCTGCTTCACTCAGCGGTGGGTCGATCGATAGTGGATAAAGCAACTGTTCTGGTGCGGAAACCAAGGCATTCAGATCCTGACTGGGAATTCGCCGCCGCTGCATTAACACGGATAAAGCGGCTTTGAGGTTATCCGGTGAATGGGGCCGATCGATAAATTGCAACAACGACAACATTTCTCGTGGAATTTGCGATCGGCGATCGCTTTCGCCCACTTCCAGAATGTCGAATTGCTCCTCATATAGTTGCCGCAGATGCTGCGCGATGTATTTGCCTTGGTCGTTTGTCCGCACTAACACTGCGGCCGAACTGGTTGGGTGATCGGCAAATAGACGAATAACGCGTTGCCCGATCCGCGCGATCGATACATTAATGTCTGGGGGTGTATGAATTTCAAGACCAGTGCCGATCGGTTCTGGATTGGCATTTGGCTGTGGGTCATCTTTTGGTACGGTTTGGATCAGCTGCGATCGAAACGGCGGTTCCGCTAATGCGCCGAGATTCAGATTGGGGCAATTCTGCGGCTTAATTTCTGATTCACTTGTGAGTGGCTGGGAATATTCCCAAACTTTATTTGTCCACTCCAACATAAAATTTGCCGCATCAATAATTGCTTGACTACTGCGTCCGGCTTGGCTCATTTCGGCGAGCCGATCAGCGTTTTCACAAACGGCGCAAAAATCACGAAAGAAAACGGGATCAGCTGGGGTAAAAGTGGAGTTAATAGCTTGGTTCGGATCCCCTACTCGGACAAGGTTTTGTTGCGTCTCGTCGGGCGTCGCGGCCAAGATCTCCAGTAATTTCGTTTGCAATGGACTGGAATCCTGTGCCTCGTCCTCAAATACGGCAAAGCACTGTTCCTGCCACCGTTGTCGGATCCCCGGATTTTCTAATACACGCAGCGCTGCCAAGATCATTTCATCGTAGTCGATCCAGTTATTCAGCTGTAGTTGCTCTTGGTATTGCGCATATAGTCCGGCGGCAATGGTCAAAATTTGATAATCATCCTGTGCCAGATGGCTTTGTTTCAGTAAATCATTCGGGGATAACCCAGAACTTTTTGCCTCATGGATTACCGTTGAAGCGATCGCTGGCAGGATTTCAGTCCGCAACACCGACTGCCGCCGCAATCGTTCGGTCTCTTCTCCATCAAACGAGCCGCCTTCCACCAGTCGCTGATAGAGCACCGGATTGCCATTAATCCATCGCTCGACTGTACTGCGAATCAATCGGTGTGCTTGGTTCGGCGTGATCAGGACGGCTTCGGGGTCGATCGATGAAAACTCCGGATAAGCCCGCGCGATCGCCCAAGCCAAACCATGTAATGTCTGCACCATAAACCCACCCGCAGGTAAGCCTAAGTCTTTCAGGTAGCCCCGAATTTTCGACTTAATACTGGCGGCAGCCGATCGGGTAAATGTCACCACTACCAGTTGCTTGCGGTGATGCAATTGATGTTGGGCAATGGTGATCGCGGCGGATACGGCCATGCCGGTGGATTTTCCAGCACCGGGCACAGCTGATACAGCTAACTTTCCGCCGTTCCAGTCGGCGATTTCCCGCTGTCCTGTCCGCAAGCGATCGCGCAATTCCTGCAATTTGTCAGTGAGTTGGCTGTCGGGGGCATCCGTTGGTGCGGCAAGCATATCGTCAATAGTCAGCTGTGCAGTCATAGCGGCGAATTTCAGAGGCGTACGAACTTGCTACTACTCTAACGATTTTTTCGAAAATGCCGTTTTTTTTATCGACGTTGCGGCCTGCCGGTCAACTTCATGCGGCCTAGTCGTGAATTCGTGGAGGCAGCAGTGTAAAGTGATAAAACGCTTTTTATTACTGATCCACCATGACCCGCGACGAAGCCGTTAAACTTCTGCGTCTCTTCACCTGTATCGATCGGCTTGCCCCGGAAGAAATCCCCAGCTATGATGCGATCCGCGCGGCGCTGGCAATTGTGCGCGAACATTCTGACTATCAAATCCTCGGAATTTGTGCCGATGACATCACCCAGGCCGCACAGGCAATGACAAGCTATATCAAGGCATTTGAGTACAAATTTATGCCAGCGGTGCCGCCGGTGGAAGGACCGATTTATGTTAAGTACAACCCCAAAATGCGGAGCTGTCATAGCGATACTTATATCGGCCAGCATCGTGGTGTCTTAGTTTCCTGCCAGTCGGAATACGATGGCGACGTAAACGAACTATTTGGACATTTACCGCTGGATTTATTTTGAGCTGGATTTATTGTGGCGCGCTACAGGGCCTCCGGCGCAATCTGAATCGAGTTGCGACTTTTTTCAAAGGCTGACTGAATCGTCTTGTACTGATTGGCGGCAGCACTGAAGTTGATGCCCAGCATGCGGTTGTCAAAGGCGGTGAAGTACATATCACTATGCAGGCTTTCCTGCTGCTTCTGGGAGGTTGCCTCTAGCTTGACCCAGGATACGCCATTAATCGCCATAAAATCTTGCGCTACCCATTTGATCCCAGGCAGGGTTTTCTCCATATGTTTGCTCATCAGATCCGGCAATTCTGGGAGTTGTTTGAGCGTCAGAGGCTGTCCTGTTAAGGTAATCGCGATCGAAGCATGACGTTCTTGGTTGATGAAGACGTAGTCGGGGGGATTATCTGTGGGATATGTTTGCTTAATCTCAGCCGCCGACATTGCGACGAATCCGTTCGGTGGCATGAATGAAAGCTGACGGTTTGCTAGATAAACGCGCCCAATTGTTTCTGGTGGCGTTGCCGTTGCGCTATGGCTGAGATTATTGGTTGTTGTTTGGTTCTCCCCACTGATGTTGGACTGATTGATCGGTCTACAGCCGATGGTGCTGTACAACAGTGCTATCCCGAGCAGTTTGATCCACAACCGTTGCATCCTACTTCACTCCTGGGGAAGGTGAGAATTAGTCATGCCGTAATGGGCAATTTCTGAGTCGAATTTATTTTACTGATTGCCGAGTACTTTGGAGCGCTCAGCGGCAGCCCGAACGGCTTCGATCAGTGCCGATCGCAGTCCTTGTTTTTCGAGTTGGGCAATACCGGCGATTGTTGTGCCCCCTGGACTTGTGACTTGGTCTTTCAACTGACCGGGATGCATGCCAGTTTCTTGGAGCAACGTTGCTGTACCAAGCACGGTTTGGATTGCGAGTTGGAGGGCGATCGGTCGCGGTAAACCAGCAGCGACTCCGCCATCGGCTAATGCTTCAATCATCAGGGCGACATAGCCAGGCCCGGAACCCGATAGACCGGTCACAGCATCCATCAGATATTCCGGCACTTCAACGACAGAACCAACGGTTTCGAGGATACGCGTAGCAGTTGCGAGATGCGTTGGTTTCGCCAGCGTCCCTCCCGCGATCGCACTGACACCGGCCCCGACTTGGGCGGGCGTGTTTGGCATAACACGCACCACCGGTTGATGTGTAAATACAGCTTCTAATTGGGCCAAGGTGGTGCCAGCCAGAATTGATAACACAATCGTCTCGGCCGGTTGTCCGAGCTGCAGGTTAGCCATCACCTGGGCAAAAATTTGGGGCTTGATCGCGAGTAATATGGCGTCGCTCGCCGCGATCACCTGTTGATTATCCCCAGTGACTTTTACTCCGTAGGTTTGAGCCAGGTAGTCTTGACGCGCCGCCAAAGGATCACTGACTAAAATTGCACTGGCCGGATAAACCTTCTGGGCGATGATCCGCGAGAGTAATGCCTCGCCCATCACACCGCCACCGATCATGCCAAATTGAATTGTCATTTTTGCCTATCCTTCACAACAAATCGGGGATGCCATTTCAACATCCCCGAAATTCACCGATCAATTACAGGTATTGTGTCAAATTTGCCTAATTCTATGAAGCGATTAAGCAAACCAGCATTAACTGCAATTACTGCGCTGCAACGTTCACGGAATCATTACCCCAAGTTTGTGAGGTAGGACGGATAGGACGTGATGTTGGGTTGGGCACCTCACGCACCGGGGCACCATTCGTACTAACTTGAACACAGCTAGGTGTGAACAAGAAAATACTTTCACCAATGCGCTCTTGATGACCATCAATCGCGAAAGTACCACCAGCAACGAAGTCAACTGCCCGCTGTGCTTGATCAGGGTCCATAATCGTCAGATTTAGGACGACTGACTTACGCTCACGCAAGGCCTGGATTACCTGCGGCATTTCCTCAAACGATCGCGGCTCTAGGACCACCACTTCAGAAATACCGTTTGTGCTGCCGGGCATGCCAATCACATTGCTCATACTGGTTGCTAGGCCTGCACCAGTTGCCCCTGCATCTTGAGTCAGGGGACGATCGCGAAACCGACGACGAGAAGTGACATCTTCCTGTACAGGCGCAACTTCTTCTTGATAGAGGTCTTGATACTCTTGACCATCCATTTCGTCGTAGTCATAGTCGTAGTCAATTTGCTCATTGACGCCAACAAAGTCGCGCAGCTTACCGAAAATACCCATTATTCACACTCCATTACAACCAGAAGACTAAGACAAGGGAACCAACTCGCTGAAACTCTAAGGTCTGAACATTTAAGTTAACTGCCCAGAAGGATAAAACCTCAATGCAATTTCAGCTCAAGTAAAACTACTTAAAAAACGGACTTTTTATGTAACCCAACAGCGTGATCCTTCTTAGACCAACACTGATAAAACGCAAACCGGAGTTAAGTAAGCGATATGCAGTTACGAACGAACCTACCGAACTCAGTACTTACACTTCTTTCGCAGGCTTCGAAGCTCGTAACTTTATACATTACTCCAGATGCCAAATCAACCCTGATCGCAATTTTGTGATAATCGCTGGAACCGCCTCTGTAATATTTTCAGAATTGGACCATTTATATTTTTTAGAATTGGACCATTCCTAGAAGGCCATTTATTAAAACAGGGCGATAGCACAAAGTCAATTATTTAATCTGGCAAAAACTTTTTGCATTTGTAGCAAAATTGACAGATTTAGGTTACGGGTAACAGAGAACCGGTAGACGACTTTCAACAGTTGACGCGTAAGGTGAGCAAACGAATGCTGACTAACGCTAATTTCAGGAATCAAACCAAGAGGCGGAGATATTTCCTAATTCCACATGCACTGAAGAACAGTGAAAAACAGACTACCACTTTTTTGAGAAGGCGTCACTCGAATTTTAGTGATGTACCTAAAGTGATGTATCCAATAGTTAGATTGCCGATCGATGAAAAACCGATTGAAACATCGGCGTTTTCTCTGGCAGTCAACTTTGCTGATCGGTGTACTGACCAACTATCAGTAGTACTTGACAGCTAAAGTCCAATTGAGATTGGACTCCAAAAGAGTGGTCTGTCTCATCACTAATAGCCAAACAATAGCACAACCTTCTCGCAACTGCTACTAGATGTAGAGTAATTAATTGAATTCGTACCCGTATGACCCCACATTTAGGTTTGAAAGTGTCGCTGCTGTGGGTTTCATATACACTACTGGGGCCGATCGCCAAACAAAATGCGTCCAGGGCGGATCATGGTCGCACCAGCAGCGATCGCACTGCTGTAGTCATTAGACATTCCCATCGAGAGCTGATCCATTTGAATATGTTGCCAAGTTTGCGACCGCAATTCGGTTTGGAGCGCTTTGGCAGCTTGAAATAGGGCGAATGTTTCGGCTTCGCTTAACCCCAAGGGCGGAATCACCATGAGCCCCCGAATTTGAATATGTTCTAGTTGATCGAGTTCGGGTAATACCTCAAGTAGCGCCTCGCGCTCCCAGCCGGATTTGTGGGGATCAGCTCTGAGCTTGACTTGTAAGCAAGCCTGCGGAACTGGACGTTGGAGTTCACGCGCAATGCGATCGATGGTCTTGGCCAGTTTGAGACTGTCAATGGCGTGGAACCAGTCACATATTTCTAGGGCCTTGCGCACCTTGTTCGTTTGTAGCCGACCAATAAAGTGCCATGTCAAGTCTGGCAGTTGGTCTTTGAGCTGCTGGTGTTTATCAATGAGTTCTTGCACCCGACTTTCGCCAATATCATGAATGCCTGCGCTGTAGGCTGCTTCGATGGCCGCAATTGATTGTTGCTTGGTAACAGCGACAATTCGCACTGACTCAGGAATGGTTTGGCGGAACTGCGTTAAGCGTTGAGGCAAAGTTCCCAGCATTTGGTCAACGTTCATTGCGTGTTGCTTTGATTCAGTTACGGTCACCTCACCGTAGCATGCTTGGCGGCGCGTCTCAGGATGAGTAATTAGCAGAAAACCTGCTGGTGTATTTTATGTAGTGCGGTGTAGGCCTGGCTATCACCTTTACTGCGTCGTAACCGTAATTGTTGCTCGACGATCAAGCGGGCTTCGCTGCGCCCTAAGGACTCAATATTCAGACCTTGGGCCTGATGCTCAACCATGAAAAATAAGCGTTGCGCATAGAGCGTCGTGAAGAGCCCGCGCTTGTCATCGAGTTGGCATAAACGGTGCAGGAGACCGAATGTCGGATGATTAATATAGTTTTCCGAACTCATGGATGGTTAGTGGGGACAGCGGACGGATGGTTGAACGACAGAATTATGCATTACTTAATGGATGACCAACACGACGCTTTGATGTATTCGAGGGAAAGGTCGATGCGCGCAATCATGGCTTTTATTGACGCAATACCTAGCATTGTTGCAGTGAGTGGCCCGATCGGAGTGACGTACAGTTGTGTATGTAGCTTGTGGATTGTAGTCCAAAAAGGTATCCCTAAACCCCCGATTTGAAATGTCGTAATGAAAATACGATATTTGCTGAATCTCCTATATGCCCAGTGTGGCTCAGGGAAATGCGATAATCTGGTGATTTAAATGCACGCGTAACGCTTGGAGTATTTCTAGCTATGACAGGTCAGCCACTGCCGATCGGTGAGTCATCAACCGTTTCTGATTCAACCACTTCAGTGGGTGGGCGATCGGTGGGCGCCAACGCGGTGGTGCCGACGACATCCCCAGGTTTGGAGGTGACTGCTGGCTCGGCCTATGGTGCGGCCCCATCGGCCTGGACGATCGAAGATAGTGAGGAGCTTTATCGGATTGCCGGATGGGGTGAGCCGTATTTCGGGATTAACGCGGCGGGCCATGTGACGGTGTCACCGAAGGGCCTGCGGGGTGGATCGTTAGATCTGTATGAGCTGGTGCAAGGATTGATGCAGCGTAATCTGGAACTGCCTTTACTGATTCGATTTTCCGATATTTTGGAAGACCGGATTGAGCGCTTGAATGCGGCCTTCGCCAAAGCGATCGCGCGCTACAACTACGATGGCGTTTATCGGGGTGTCTTTCCGGTGAAGTGCAATCAACAGCGGCACTTAATCCAAAATCTGGTGCGCTTTGGGCAGCCATACCAGTTTGGCTTAGAGGCGGGTTCGAAACCGGAGTTGATGATCGCGTTGGCGTCCTTGACCACCACTGATGCCTTGCTCATTTGTAACGGTTACAAAGATCGTGAATATATCGAGACCGCGTTACTGGGTCAGCAGCTCGGGCAAACCGTGATTATCGTGCTTGAGCAAATTGAGGAAGTGCAGTCTGGTGATTGAAACTAGCCAACGTTTAGGGATTAAGCCGATTGTTGGCGTGCGCGCCAAGCTGAGTGCCAAGGGTATTGGCCGGTGGGGTGATTCGGCCGGTGATCGCGCCAAGTTTGGCTTAACGATTCCCGAAATCTTACAGGCGGTGCATGATTTGCAGGCTGCTGGATTGCTGGATTGTTTGCAGTTGCTCCATTTCCATATCGGCTCACAAATCTCGGCGATTAGTGTACTGAAGGATGCGATGCGTGAGGCGGGGCAAATCTATGTCGAGTTAGTGCGTCTGGGAGCCAATATGCAATATCTCGACGTTGGGGGTGGTTTGGGGGTTGACTACGATGGTTCTCGCAGTAGCTTTCATGCGTCGAAAAACTACAACACGCAAAATTATGCAAATGATGTCGTCGCAGCGATTAAGGATGCTTGCACACTCGCAGAAATTACCATGCCGACGATCGTCAGCGAGAGTGGTCGGGCGATTTCGTCACATCAATCGGTGCTGATTTTTGATGTGTTAGGGGCAAATGAGCCCCTGGTTGACCTGCCCGCTGTTCCCCAGCCGGATGAGCATCGACTGATTCAGAACCTATACGAAACCTATGAGCTGATTAGTTCGGATAATGTGCAGGAGACTTACAACGATGCAACACAGTTTAAAGATGAGGCGCTCAGCTCATTTACATTGGGCTATTTGAGTTTGTCGGAGCGGGCCCGGGCCGAGCTGCTCTACTGGGCCTGTTGCCAAAAAATTCAGACGATTGTGCGAACACTCGACGAGGTACCGGAAGAGCTAGCGGAACTCGAACAGATTATGGCATCGATGTACTACGTCAATCTGTCAGTCTTTCAATCAGCGCCGGATAGTTGGGCGATCGATCAGTTATTTCCGATGATGCCGATCCACCGCTTGGATGAGTGCCCGGATCGGCGGGCAACCTTAGCGGATTTAACTTGTGATAGTGATGGCAAAATCGATCGATTTATTGATTTGCGCGATGTCAAATCGGTATTAGAGCTGCATGCACTCAAACCGGATGAGCCTTATTACTTAGGCATGTTCTTAAATGGGGCTTACCAAGAAATAATGGGTAACTTGCACAATTTATTTGGGGATACCAATGTGGTGCATATTAGCTTGACGCCCAAAGGGTATCAAATCGATCACGTAGTTCGTGGCGACACAATGAAAGAGGTGCTCGGCTATGTGCAATATCACGCGGATGATTTGCTCGAAAGCATTCGCCAGAAAACCGAAGCGGCGATCGCTGCCAAACATATCACCTTGCATGAATCACAGTTACTGCTCAAATGTTATGAACATTGCCTGGGGTCCTATACCTACCTCGCTTCAACTCAATAAGTTAAGCGGAGCAATGGGTCAGATGCGCCATATTGACTAAGGTTGGTACCCTAAACTGAAGTAAAACGCCTGGTCTTGAAGGTTTGTGTTCCTTTCGTCAACACGGCGGAAGGGAATCGCGTAGTCGAAGCGCATATTCAAGGCTGGGAGTGGCTGTAAAATCAGCCCGAGACCAGCGCCAGAAAGAAACCGCTGATTGGGCGTTGCGACGGGATTACTTGGGACATTCCAGACGGTTCCGAGATCGAGGAATGGGGCAATTTGGGCAATGGCACTACCACGACGATTGCGAACGATGACTGTGCGATGCTCTAAAGAAAATCGGATCCCATTATCGCCAAACCGCGCATCTTGGCGATAACCGCGCACTGATTGTGCCCCACCGATCGCAAATTGTTGGGATGGCAGCAGCGGATCAGTCGAGAATTGCAGATTCAACTGGGCGATTAATACATTACTCGCGTTAAATCGCTGAACTCGCTGTAATCCGCCGTTCCAGCTAAAGAACTGACCATCGGCGAAGGGCTCGGGATTATCCGTCGCATTGAATAGATTGAGGCCGATATTAAAGGAAGATTGTCCGCTCCAGACACCCTGGGGATCGCGGGACAGAAAGTCTTGACCAAACGTTAAAACCCGAATCCGGCTATCAGTATCGAAAATGCTGCTGCCACCAACATTGTTTGTCCCGTTCCGCAGCGCGAATCCGAGCGATAAGGCAATCTCATTGCGAAAATTCCGGACCACTGGCTGTCGATAGGTCAGCTCATACAATTGTGAATTGCCAGTAATGTCAAACAGGCTGCCAATTTCCCGATCGGTGACCTTGTACCATGATGGCTCAATCTGCAATTGGATGGTCCCGTTCATGGGATTTACCGGTGCCCGATAGAAGAAGCCTAAGAGATTTGAGCCACCGCTGGTGGAGCGATTGTAGGATGTAAAAAGCTCATCTCCAGGGACGAATGCACTCCTCAGGCCACCATAGATGCCATAGCGTTCCGAGCCGAAAACCGGTGGAGAATAGTTGTCCGAGGTGATGCCGAAGTAAGCGATCTTGGCTTCTTTCACCCGTATGATTAAGCGGCTTTGGTCGGGTCGACTGCCTGGTCGTAGACTGGCCTCGATACTCGCTAAAGCCGGATCGATTTGGAGCAGCCGTAGCTGTGCCTCGAGTCTGTCGCTGCGCAGAGGAGATTCAATACCCCGGCGTAGGCGATTGATAATATAACTATCTGGCAGCCGCTGATTGCCTTCCACTTGAATTGTTTCAACGCTGCCTTCGATCACTTGAATGGTCACCTGGCCATCAACGATCGCTTGCTCGCCCAGGATCGCCCGTGAATTGACATAGCCTTGACTCAGATAGAGCTGGGTGATTGCGGTGACTGCTTGACGGAGTTCTGACAGCGTAATGCGGCGGCCTTCGAGGGGTTGCGTATATACCCGCAATGCCGCATTCGAGAACTGCGTGTTCCCGACAATCTGAATTTGCTTAACTTCGAATTCAGGATCAGCAACTGTCGGGCTTCTGGTGGCATCGGCAGGCGTTGGGGTTGGTTCGACTGAGGCTTCGGTTTTATCAGCAGAGACTTCGGTGTTTGCTTCAGTGTTTTCAGGGTCTACGCGCGATGCTGGCGATGGGTTAGATTGATTATTCTGAGCAATGCTGCCACGTGGGGAGTGGTTGTCTCTGAGCTGGTTTGAAGTGTTCTCGACAATTTGCGGCCGCAAAACTTGCAGCATGCCCAAACTAGTCGTATTACCTGCTACAGATCGGCGCTCAACCGGGATATTGAAGCCAATCGTATTTGGGTTGGGAAAATCGACAAAGGCAGCAAACACGACAGCTCCTACAAAGCGGTGATGTTGAATAGGAGAATTTTAGCGATGGCTGGACAAGGTGCCGGTTGGACAACCCTGCGTATATAGTTTCAGCTGAGGTGACACTATATAGCTCCTATCCGGATGATGAACTAAGCATACTCCAGTATTTGCGCTGCCGAACAACTTCCTGCCGTCGTGCGGCCCTCCCATAGGACTCCGTAGGACGCCCCCTAAACGAGCGTAAAGTCTACTATCACAGTATCTAAGAGCGTGCCAGCCCCGTTACCCTGGCTATAAACACCGATCTCAATGCTGTTTTGTCCCTGAGTCAGAATTCCACCGGTAAAGTTGCCAGCGACATCACCAAAGAGGGCATAGGGTGACACATTCTCGGTCTTAGTCACCGCACCATTATTGAGGTCGAGGACCATGCTGCCGACCTGGCCAGAGAACGGACTGCCACCAGGCACCACTGCTGCGATTGCCAAACTTTGAGTCGGCAGGACATCAATAGTGACACCAGGCTGAAGCACCTGAATCAAGGTATCACTGACAGCATCATACAACCCGACCTGAATCCCGCTGGAGCTTCCCTGCGGACTGACCAGGATGTCGACCGTAGCTGTGTCGGTCAACGCTCCATCGCTCGCGATGTAGGTAAAGCGGTCAAGGCCGGTGAAGCCCGCATTCGGCGTATAGCTGAAGGTGCCATCGGGATTGAAGTTGACCAGTCCGTTGCCGGGCAAGGTATCGAGGGCAAAGCTGAGCGCATCCCCGTTAGGGTCGCTATCATTGCCCGCCACTGTATTCGACAGGGCTACATCCACCGTAGTGCTAAAGCTATCATTCACGGCATTCGGAGCCAGGTTCACCCCAGAGTCATCCACGATCGTGAAGTCCAGCGCCACAGTCCCGAGGTTCGTTCCGCTCGAACCAGCGCCCGAGAAGATATTCAGGACGATCGTGTTGTTGCTACCTGTGGGAAGGGCCAGGTTCCCCCCGGCAAGGTTGCCAGCGGAATCGCCAAAGAGGGCATAGGGCGTCACACTCTCGGTCTTATTAACCTGACCATTGTTAAGGTTGAGGTTAACGCTACCCACTTGTCCAGCAAATGGGCTTCCGGTGGGTACCGTAGCGGAAATCGTGAGATTCTTACCCGCGATCGCACTAGCATTGATAGCAACCCCATCCGTTAGCGTGGCGATCAGGGTATCGGTGGTGGCATCAAAAAGGCCAACTGTCAGCGCGGGCGGTGCTGCCGCTTCAACCACAATCGAGACCATCGCCGTATCGGTGAACTCACCATCGTTGACAGCATAGGTAAAGCTATCGGTACCCGTGAAGCCAGCATTCGGCGTATAGCTGAAGCTGCCGTCAGGGTTGAAGCCCAGCGTCCCGTTGCCAACAGTTGTCAGCGTTGAGAAGGTGAGCACATCGCCATTAGGGTCACTATCATTGGCCGCGACATTGCCTGTTAGCGCCGTATCAACTGCGGTCGTGAAGTTGTCGTCACCAGCCACCGGAGCCACGTTGCCCGCAGAAAACTTCAGATAGATTGGAGCTGTCACCGGGCCGATCGGCAAATTACCGTTTGCCGGATCAATCACACTGGCCACAAATCCTAGGGGCAGCTTATCCTCCCCCACAAAGTCATAGATTGGCACGCCGGAGAAATTGAAGCGATTAGCAATATCCTGATTGCCACCCGTCAAGACAATATCAACGGTCTGGAACTCCACCGCATTGTTGGCCGGGAACTCTTTCGTCGCCAATACCGCCAGTTGATCCGTCAGAAATTGGGCATAGGGAGTCACGGGTTGAATGAATCCCTTGGTCAGCACCACCCGTGCCGTCTTGCCCGCCGGACCGTTAACGATCACGCTCGGACCACCAGAATTGTAGGTGCCAAGGCCACCAGCCCCCAAACCATTGACGGTCAGCGAACAGGCAGATTCGGAAGATCCTGCGCAGCGAGCCCCTGCGAGCCACCCTGACTTTTGTCGCTTTGCAGTTGCCCCGTGGCTGTGGTGCCATCGGTAAAGGTAATCGTGAAGGTAGAACCAATCAGCTCGGCACCCGACACTCCACCCACATCCCAGGCCGGGCTTAGCTCCCCGCGTCTAGGGGGGCTTTCGAGGTCCCGCCACTGAGTTCGGGTCCATATCAATCGCAAAACCGACGGTCTCTCCGGGATTAAACCCACCATTCACAGTCGGGCTAAAACCCAGCCTCAGCCCCTTAAACCCAGCCTTACCACCCGTACCGATGTAAGACGCCGCACTGGGAGCGACTACACCAGTATTACCATTGGTGTTAATTGTCAGTGGTTTGAAGGCACGTATCCCCGGCCAGGGCACAGGCGCGAAAACACTGTCCGGATAGAGCGCGTTGGTGACATCAATATCGACTTCGGCAATGGTCTTATCACCGGTATTGGTGATTTTGAAGGAGTTATCACCGATAGTTTGAGATCTGAACATTGTTGCTGTTAGCCGTGACTGTTAAAGTTGCTTTTCCGGGCATAACTTTCGCTTTGACCTAATTTCAAGGAGTGTATATATGAATGAGGCCTTAAGAATTTAAGATCCCTAATTCAAGCAAACTAAATATCCTGGTCATGAAGAGAAACCTTTCGCGCTGACCAGATCGATTGTCAGGCAGGCGGGCGTATTCACTACGCTTACCTGCGAGGGTTAAACAATGGGCACTAGCTGTAAATAGTCCAAGCGAGCATGCTCTAGAGTTATTTTCAAACCCATTCACCGTGAGGATGTCACCCGCTGTCAAATTGACTCCGAAGGACACCGTTGGACTCACAAAGGTTTGCGTATTCGCCAAATTGCTACCGAGGTTGGCATTTAACGTCAGGCTACCGATTTGACTTGTGGTACCCGTTTCGAAATCCTTGAACTGTACGGTGAAGGATGCCACACCATCATTCTCATCAAAGGTGCCAAGGATAATGTTGTAAGTCCCAGCCAATTCATCCGGGGTATTCCCGAAGACAAAGCTCGCACTCCCGCTTTCTCCACTCGCCCCACCCAGGAAGCTGAGCACCTGTCCCCCAGATGCTGCCCCGATCGCTTCAGTACGATAATTGACGATCGTGTCCGCCGTCTCTGCCTGAAAAGTCAGCGTTGATAGAGGCGGTGTCTCATTATCGGAAATCACGACTGTCGCCGTTTTAGTCCCGCCCAGCACCGCGTTGGACCCCGTCGTCCCCGTCAGCGTCACAATCACGCTCTCGGCGCCTTCCGCCGTCTGATCATCCAGGACTGAGACCGGAATGGTGGCTGACAACTGATTGGCGGGAATGGTTACCGTGCCGCTTAAGGCCGTGTAGTCGCTCCCTGCTGTTGCAGTCCCCGCCACGCTGTAGGCCACAACTGTACTCGTCGTCGCGGCCTGACTCAGGCTAACAGTGAACAACCCGTTGCTACTCGGCTCGGCGGCCTGGGTGGTGGCGGCGATCGAGACGGCGGGAACTGCTGGTCCCGCTGCCTCAAAGCGAATGAAGTCGAAGCGGGCGTGTTCACTCGCATTTTCAATCCCCGTGACCTTGATGGTATCGCCCGTAGTCAGCGTTACCCCAGTAGCCACAGTCTTTTCTACCTTAGTGGTCGCATTCGGGACGCTACTGCCCAGGTTCTGATTGAGCAAGACACTGCCGATCGAGGTGTCATTTTTAGATACCTGGAGGGTAGACACCCCATCATTCTCGTCAAAGGTGCCGAGGATAACGTTGTAGGTGCCGCTGGCTCCGGCAAAGCCAAAGGTCGCGGTGCCGGTCTCAGTGCTAGCTCCACCGACTAGACTCAGCATGGAACCGCCCGCTGCCGCAGGATTTGACTCCAGACGGTAGCCGCTGATATTGGTGATACTTTCTGCTTGGACGGTGATCGTTCCGCCAGCCGGCACATCATTATCGGCGATGTTCACAGTGGCAGCGGTCGTTGTGCCGAGGGCGACACCAGCCGACCCAGTGACACCTGTCAGGGTGACAATGACGCTCTCAGCCCCTTCCACCGTCGGATCATCCAGGACTGAGACCGGAATGGTGGCTGATAACTGATTGGCGGGAATAGTTACCGTACCGCTTAAGGCCGTGTAGTCACTCCCCGCTGTTGCGGTCCCCGCCACGCTGTAGGCCACAACCGTATTGGTTGTCGCGGTCTGACTCAGGCTAACAGTGAACAACCCGTTGCTACTCGGCTCGGCGGCCTGGCTGGTGGCTGCAATATTGACAGTGTTGGCGGGCGCTGTCGCAGAACGAATGACAATGCCGCTCACTTTTGCTTGGTCAACCGAGGTCGTAAATCCAATATCAATGGCATCCGCTGCCCCGAAGGTATTCGGTGAGACGGTACCGGGCACCGTGAAGATGACCGGCTGATTAATGTTGCCGCCGTTCTGAGTCAGAATATCGAAGTTATCCAGCACCAGTTGGCCTTCAACTAAGACGTCAAAAACCCGAGTAGCAGGGGCAGTCTGGAAGATTTCGGCAAAATATAGCTCAACAGTGTAGTTACCCGCCGCAACCGGAATGGAATAGTTGAAGGCGCCAAGCGCAGCTCCTGCATTGCGCTCTGTTTCATAGATGGTGCCGTTAAAGCTCGGCTGATCAGCATCAAAGGTTCCATCCGTGTAAGTTCCTCCACTGAGGAATGCCGTATCAGCAACGAAGCTAATGCCGTTTTGGATGAGCGCTGGCCCCCCGGAATTAATGGCCACCACCACGTTACTAGGGAGCACGTCGTCATCGACAATGGTGACCGTCGTAGAACCCGTACCAATCAGCGCATTGCTACTTACAGAGGTGATATTGACGGTAAAGGTCTCATTGCCTTCTACCAGGGTATCCTGCGGAATACTCACCAAGAAGGTAGCATCGGCAGAGCTGCCCGCAATAGTCGCCGTGCCCGTGTACTTACCGGTCTCCGGCAAAAAGAGGCTGCCCGCAGGACCACTGTAGTCAACCTGCGGTGTCGCCGTCCCTGGCACAATTTCATAATTCACCGTGACGGTCTGAGCCGACGGAACAATTACGTCAGACAGCAGCGAAATCTGCACCTGCCCACCTGCCTCACTAACACTGTAGGGGCCACCCACAATCGATATGACTGGGGTTGCCGGTAAGGCACCCAGTTGAATAATCTCGATACCGTTGACCAAAGGATTTTCAGCGATGTCGTGTAAGAAATCAATGTTGAGCGTGCCATCGGTGACTTGCACCACATTGCTGAGCACTCCCCCCGTGAGATTGCCGAACTTGGCCGCTAAGTCAATGTTGTTGAGGCTGGGCAAAACCGTGCCCTCAATCGCCACATCAAATACCCGCTGACCGGCTAAAGCCGTACCGCTAAAGCCATTACCCATGTACAACCGGACTTCATAGGTGCCGGGGGTCACAGCGAAGCCATACTGCATCTCCGTGCCACCGCCCGCATCCCAACGTTCGGTATCGAAAATCAATCCTGGCGTGCTGGGTAGCACTGTCGGCCCAGGTTCGACCGCCGGGAAGGCCGCAACGGTATTGCTACCGGGGTTCAACAAGAAAGGGGTATCTGCCAGCCAATTTGGCCCACCGTCAATCGCCGATATCGTTGGCCCACCGGCATTCACCCGATAAAGCACCGTTGCCGCAGAATTGCCAATGCCAGTGACCTCAATATCAGTGAAGATCGCCTGGAAAGAGCCATTCGGGGCGGGCGGTTGCCCAACATTGGAAGAATAGAGCCCGACGGCAAGGCCCGTAGTCTGTCCTTGGACGCTATTGGTGCCGCGTATGGCGTTTAGAACCTTTGTGCCACTCAAGTTAATCGCCGCTCCAGTGACTGTCTTGGTACTACCGCCACCAGTTTCATAAGTAATTGTGGGCATCGCCGTGCCAGCGACGGGGTCGATTGTTAATTCAAAGAAAATTTGCTGATCAACCGGTACGGTAAACAGATCGTTGGCCTGAAGGAAGACTTGTGATTTGACAACATCATTGTCTTCGAGCACTATCTGGATTTCACCGGCGGGATTCGCCGTCGCCACCAGCTTGAGATAATTACTCTGATCTCCTGTGCCGATATACCCCCCAATTTGTTGGTTAGGGCCAGTGTTAGGGCCAGTCAATAACGGATTGATGACAGACCACTTGATTTTGAAAGATTCAATTGTCGGTGCCAGCTTGAAACCGGTATGGAAAAGGTATTCGCCAGTGTTAGCAGCACCTGTAGCATCGCCATTAGAGACATTCTCGATTACCGTTGTACCGCCACCTGCGGCCGTGATGAACTTGACATTATCCAGCTTGATGTTCTGCTGCGGCAGCGTCGACGGCGACAAGAAAAATTGCTCGAAATCGGTCGTGCCGTTGATCATGACGCCTGTCAGACCACCACCATAGCCATTTGGCCCCGGCAAGTTATTATCCTGGTTGGGGTCTAGATCCCACACTAAGGTTTGACCAGGGAATAGGGTAACGCCGGTTCCGTTGCTCGCATCCCGAACAAAGGGGTCAACAGCGTTGAGGATGCCATCCTGGTCAATATCATTCGAGGGCAGTGGGGGACCCGCGCTCGCGGGAACGTAGGCCTTAATGAAGTCACCACCAATTTCTGCCACCCAGATGCTGCCGTTAGGCCCCATGGTCACATCCAAGGGGGTTGATAGGCCGCTAATCAAGGTGTAGATCCCATCCGCATCCAGAATGAAATCATCCCCGGCCAGAGGATTACCCTCACTGGTTTCAAGAATTCCGTTGGGGCCCGGATCGATCAGTGGCGTCAGGCCCGTACCCGCATTATTTACATTGAGCAACGTGATGGTGTTATTGAACTGGGCAACTAGCAAGGCTCCTTGCAACGCCCCACCATAAGTATTGGCGGTATATTCCACCAGTCCATTACTGGATGAACCAATCTCCACCAGGGACTTACTTGCGGGGCTACCGTATGGAACTCGAATGCCGCTTTGCAGCAGCCGGGTTGTATTCCCCGTAAACTTGCTGGGGGCAATTAAGAAGCCGGGGGGAATATAGTTGGGCGCACTAGGGTTGCGAAACGCAGCGGGTACCAATGCCGACAAATCTGGCACGGAATTAGTCGGCACATTCGTATCGGCAGTTCCACTGTTGTTGTATACCGTCCAAGCAAGATTTTGATTCGAACGGGCAGGACTCGGGTGCCCGTAGTACGCACCGTCTTGAATCGAGAACAAAGGCTCAGCATCACCGACTCCGCCATTCACAGGGGTGTTTGTCGCCTCACCATTCACAATCAGCGGATCACCACCAAGTCCACCGTTCGAGCCGTTATCCACCGTATATAATTTGCCGCTTGCGGTTAGCACCAAATCATAGGGGTTGCGGAACCCATCGGCATAGATCCTTAATGGCGCATTGGCCGGCAGAATCGCCATGTTCAAGCCGTCATTGCCGCCAAACGGACCGTTCTCATCCAGTCCAGCCGCGTTCTCTCCTACACCCCCGGTCACATTTGGGACATTCGGGTCATCCAGGGTTGGCAAATCGTAGATATATTGACGAGGCTGGGCCGTACCGTTGATCTGACTGCCATCGGTGTCGGTCAAAATCGGCAAGCTATTAATCGCGGGGAGGTCAATTTCCAGGACGGTCCCCGATAGGGCATATTCCCCCGTGTAGGAGAAATACTGTGATGGCGCACCGTTGTTCGTGTTGCCCCCCACGGCTAGATATAATTTCGTGCCATCAGGAGAGAGCACCATCCCGTTGTTGGCATGGTTTTCCTCCGATCGCGGCAACCCCCGCAGGATATCGACGGCATCCCATCCGTTAGCCGTCTTGGTGACGCGGGTAACAATCCCGGAATTGGTATCCAGATTTTGCTCACCATTGGCCGCGATCCGTGGGTCGCTGGAGGAGATGTACAGCACTGGATTGGCGGCGGTTCCGGTCACTAGCATTCCAGTGACTTGCCGATCGCCGATAAAGGGCTGTAGTGAGCCATCATCGTTGTGGTTCATGATGGACTTGACCACCCCACCACCATTTGGCAGCTTCAACTCTTCCTGGGCAGTGGCGACGTATTGGCCATTCTGGAGTGTCACCGTAAAGGCGTTGATGCGGCCACCCTGTTCTGCGACATAGAGACGTCCATCGGGACCAAATTGCAGTGAAGTAGGATTGGCGAGATCTGCAATATTATCATTTGCAACACCCTTGAATGACCCGGCTGAGTTAAAGGTGATAGCCATAAAGAAACTCCAAATAGAAAAAGCAATAAAACGATTTAGATGAAGGGAACATTCTTGTCGTGCAAAGTAATCTTTTAAGTCTGGAATCAGCTCTGCAACAAAATATAAGAGCCGAAATACCTTGCCAACAAAATAATTGGACCGGCGAAATTGACGTCAGAAAATATGCCTTCAAGACAATGCTTTTAGGCTTTTATCACCATCCCAAAGGCCCGCACCGACCAACTAAGTGAAAACTTTTAGTTCATATTTTGAGGGTATTTCTAGCAACTCGAAATTAGATATCTTTACCGAGATAATGGCGCTATCCTGAGTTAGCTAAAATTATCTTGGCAATGAGCCACACTAAACAAATCGCTTTCAGTTTTGGGTAGCGATCGCCTAGTAGTCGTTGAAACATCGGAAAAGAAGTAGGTCTACACCGTTTAAACTGGCTCCAGCTTAGGACAGGAGCGGGCATCTATGATAAGAGGCCACTTACCTAAGTATTCGTAAGCTTGTGAATATTTAAAGCCTTAACCAAACCTCGGAGAGGCCTAAATCAAGCTGCACAAACGCCGTCATGAAGAAACTCTAAAAGCTGCTTGCCTAAAAATCGCACCAAAACAGCTTAGGGCTGCCTTACCCGTAAAATGTGCTGCTATTTCTCCTGTCAAAGTAGTGGTAACTTCTTGGAAGCTTCGAGACGATCTTCCAGAAAGTTATAAATCTATTCCTGAATAATACTGATTACTCTTTCAGCAGAGAAGCCTTTTACTGGAACTTTATATAAAGTAGGCTGATTTTGAAGTGATGATCAAGCGATGGATGGAACCATCATCTAATAGTTGCCAACAAGGTCATCAAGTTTGGTGGTATGTGATTAAACAATAAAAAACCCTTCGGCAGATGATGACGGATGCCAAAGGGTTTGATATGAGAATTTATCGAATGCCGCGGAAAGTTTCAATCGACAGAACTAAACCAGTCGGGAGTAGTACTCCACCACCATTAGTTCATTAATTTGGAGGGCCACCCACTCACGTTCAATTACGCCATTCACTTTACTAACCAACTTGTTCTTGTCGAAATCCAGGTGGCTAGGAATGTTAGATAGACCAGGATACTGGAGATTCGCTTCTACTAGCTTGCGGCTAGCATCACGATCGCGTACGCCAATCTCATCACCAGAGCGAACCTGGTAACTCGCGATGTCCAGCACTTTGCCATTAACCGTGATATGACCATGGTTAACTAACTGGCGAGCGGCGGGAATGGTCGGTGCCATGCCTAAACGGAAAATCGTATTGTCGAGACGCATTTCCATCAATTGCAATAAAACCTGTCCAGTAGAACCCGCCTTCCGACGTGCTTTTTGGACATAGCCGCGCAACTGGCGCTCGCTTAAACCATAGTTGTAGCGTAGCTTCTGCTTCTCTTCGAGACGTAAAGCGTACTCCGATTTTTTCTTACGGGCTTGGCCGTGTTGCCCAGGCGGGTATGCCTTACGGGCGGATTTACGGGTCAGACCGGGCAAATCACCCAGACGACGCGTGACTCTCAGACGCGGTCCACGATAACGCGACATTATTTACTTTCCTCGCAATTCTCAAAAATAGTCAGGCCTTTTAGTATAGGGTAAGATCGACTTATGAGTCCAGCATCCACGCTCAAATTTCTGCTAATTGGCCTTGTGCGCGGCTATCGTCTTGCGATTTCGCCGCTGCTATTGCCTTGTTGCCGGTTTTATCCCACCTGTTCGCAGTACGCGATCGAGGCACTGGAAATGCACGGGCCATTGCGGGGTAGTTGGTTGACTGTCCGTCGGATCAGTCGTTGTCATCCATGGGGGACGAGTGGCTACGATCCCGTGCCCCCGAAAATCGAATCTGGTTGAATGATTTTGATGTTGAACTGCTAGCTGCGCCTGCCGATGAAACCTTACCAGCGGATTCCGATTCACGACTGCGATGAACCTTTGATCGAATTACCATCGGTGTTTGCTCGATTTGAGCCACATCCCTATGCGAAGTTGGGCGCACCCTACGCCACATATTCTCCCTTTTCGCTGCGCCAAGGGGTGGTCGATCGGTTACTGCAAGCACAGGCTTGTCTACAGCAGTTGCGGCCAGGCTGGTGCTTACAAATCTTCGATGCCTACCGACCGGTCGCCGTGCAGCAATTTATGGTGGACTATACCTTGGCCGAGGTGCTACACGATCGTGGTTGGTCCGCAGCGCAAATCACGCCAGAGCAACGCCAAGAAGCGCTGGCGCAAGTGCATCAATTTTGGGCTGTGCCGAACATGAATCCACTGACGCCCCCACCCCATAGCACCGGTGCGGCGGTAGATTTGACCTTGGTTGATGCCGCCGGTCAACTGGTGGATATGGGTGGTGCGATCGATGAACTGTCCTGGCGCTCCTACCCGGAGCACTACATTGGTCTAGCGGATGCCCAAGCCGAGATGTACGACACCCATCGGCAGTTACTCAACTACTGCATGGCACGGGTGGGGTTTGAGCGGCATTACCATGAGTGGTGGCATTTCTCCTATGGTGATCAGCTTTGGGCTTGGTTACGTAATCGGCGTGATTTAGGCCAGACTGCTACGGCACAATATGGCCGTTTTGGCGCTTAGCGGGATGTGGCAACTAGTTGGTTCCAGGCAGTTGCTGCGTCATTCAGGGCTTGATCCACGGATTTTTGCTGCAGCACAGCGGCTTGGAGATTCTCGTAGATCAGCTTCTGGAGTTCTTTGAGATTTTTCATCACGGGAATCAGCACCTCCGAATCGGGCAATTGCTGCGCACTAATGATCCGCGCCCGATCGAGTACCGTAGGGTCGGGTGGCAACTGGCTAAAGTAAGGATCTTGGAGTGCCGCTTGGGTGGAGGGTAAAACATTAGCAGCCTTAGCAAAACTCAGCTGATTTTCGTTGTTAGTCACAAATAGCGCGAATTTGACTGCGGCATCCGGTTGATCGCTGTCCCGTGGGATGACTAAATTCATCACCGCTACATTCTTTTTGCCGGTCTCCCCAGTGAGTTGATTGGACGGGATGGTGGTCTTGGCGATCGTCGGTGCATTCTTCGCAATTGCTTCTAAAAATCCGGGACTGGCTTGGACGGATGCGGATTCCCCCCGTTGGAACAGATCAATGCCATAGCGTTGGCCTTCGGTCAGCACTTCCTTCGGTACCCAACCCTTTTGGTACAGTTCGACCCAGCGTTGAAAAATCGCCTTCGTTGTCGGCGTATTAAAAGCGGCGGTGCCATCGGCGTTGACCAATGTTACGCCTTGTTTAACCAGCGACTCCATCACTTCAGTTGCGTCGCCTGTGACCAAGGTAGAGAAAAAGGCATATTTACCGGTTTTGGTCTGGATGGTGGCGGCGTCTTGAAATAACTGATCAAAGGTACTGGGTGGTTGTGGAATTCCGGCAGCTTGGAGTAAGGCTTGGTTGACGATCGTAATACTCGTGGTCAAATACCAGGGAATGCCGAAGCTTTTTCCATCTAGACTGCTCGCTTGCCAAATCTTTGGTAGGTACTGCTGGCGCGCCGCCGGGGGAATGCGATCGTCAAGCGCGAGCCAAGCGCCGCGTTCGGCTAGCTGGGATGCAAAATTGGGATTGAGATTCACGACATCGGGCGGTGTTTTTGCCACAACGGCGGTCAGAATCTTGCTTTCCATACCGGCCCAGGGCACATCAATCCAGCGAACTTTGAGGGTCGGGTTGGCGGTTTCGAATTCCGCAATTAGCTGATTGAAGTAATCAGTAAATTTTGGCTGGAGCTGCATGGTCCAGAATTCGATCTCAGTTTTTTGACTACTGTTGGCACTTGGATTCAACCCGCTACAGCTCACTAGGGTCGCGGCTAGCCACCCGAGCAATAGCAGCCCAATAAACCATCGCCAAGTTCGTTGAATGCGTAAAGTGGGAAAAGCCATAGTATCCGTGAGGGGAACGCGAGATGCAGTCTGAGGAGTTGTGTTTCAGGCGCTTGTTTGATGTCGCAAATTTCTGTTTAGTCTAGTCGAAGACGGTCATGTGTTGCAGATATTGCGAGCCACTCAGCGAAATTCGATCGGTGCGCCTAAATCAGTCAAATCCACAGTGTTGATTGGGCTTGATCCCAATTGCCGATGTAATTTGCCAGCAATCTAGACAAGCTTGAAAATCGTGATTGTGACCGCCAAACGAAGGTTGACTGATTTACCGTGTTGGTTGATTGTGCTGGGGGTGGATCAGGTTTTGGTAAGGGTAAAAATTCAGGTTGCATTTCTCCGTTAAAATGCTGAATTTTAATTAAATTGCTGCATTCCTCATTAAATTGTGTACTATGCGGTAGCGGTCATGGTTAGTCGGTGTCTATTTACACACTGTTCGTGTTGAGTCGCTCGGATGATTGTGCCGTGGATTCTGGTCAAAACTCGTTCCTGGTAGGGCAGATTAGGCTGTGATTAAAGGGCTATTTGGCGGAAAGGCGAATGGAGTGGGAATTGAGCTAGCTCCCGATCGAATTAATATTGCTCAAGTGCGTAAGCAAGGCCAGCGTTACAAGTTGGCGAATTATGCAACTATTCCTGTGCCCGAGGGTATGTTCCAAGAGGGGCAAGTCATTGATACCGCAGGCATGGCTGAACTGATTCAGGGAGTGCTCAGTGAAACTAAGATTAAGGCAAAGCGAGTGGCGACAGCGGTCTTAGGTGGGCGTGATACAGTGACGCGGATCATTCCAGTGCCAGCCGAGCTTGATGATATTGAGCTGCGCGAAATGGTATTGAACCAGGAAGCAAGTTTGTTTTTGCCGTTTCCGCGCGAGGAAGCTGACGTTGACTATCAGAAGTTGGGCTTGTTTGTGGATGAGGATGGCATTGAGAAAGTTCAAGTGCTGCTAGTCGCAACTCGCAAAGATGTGACCGATGGGTATATTGAGACATTTGAACAGGCCGGTTTGAAGCTGGATGCATTAGAGATTACCAGTTTTTCCTTAATTCGCACGATTCGTGAGCAGTTGCAGCAATTTTCGCCCCAGGAAGCGGTTGCGATTGTTGACATCGAATTTGAAAGTACAGAGATTTCCATCACGCTTGAGGGTGTGCCACAGTTCTCTCGGACTGTACCAATCGGCACCTATCAGATTCAAAGTGCGCTTTCTCGGGCAATGAATTTGCCACCCTCGCGCAGTATTGATTTGCTTCAAGGGATGGCCGTCCCGGCCAATCCGGTTGATGCCGTTGGTGGCCGTACTGGTTCAGCAAATCCCGGAACCGCCGCGATGTTGCGTGTGTTGAGTGAGTTGTCGGATGAGTTGCGACGTTCGATCGATTTTTACACCAACCAAGGTGAAAATCAGGAAGTGGCGCAGTTGCTCTTGGCCGGTCCGGGCGCAACGATTGGGCAACTGGATGATTTCTTGACTCACCGCTTAAGTCTTCCCTGTAATTTGATTGATCCGATAACTGCTTTAGGTTTGGAGCCGACGCAGGATATTCCTGTGGGAGTGCGGCCCAGCTTGGGTGTTGTCTTAGGTTTAGGCATGCGGGAGGCTTGATCGATGTATAACTTAGACATTAATTTTCTCAATGACCGGCCAGAATATTCTGGGGTCACGTCAAGCGCCAGTCGTGGTGCGGCCCGGCGCGGTGATGCTATGGGTGGAGCTGCTGTTGGAGGCATGAACCCGGCTCTGATTGGTGCCCTTGTTGGTTTTGTGCCGCTGGCTTTCGTCTTGTTGGGTTGGGGCGGACTGTCGTTTGTCAAGATGCAGGCAGAAGGCGAGCGCGAGGAAGTGAGTGCGCAAGTAGCGGCGCTGGAGCAAAAAGAAAAGGAACGCGAGGACGTTAACAAGCAGTTGCAGGCAGCTCAAGACCGAATTGGTTCTCTGGTGAGCGTTTTTAGCAATATTAAGCCTTGGTCGGCGCTGTCGCAGGATCTGCGCGATCGGCTGCCGCCCGGTGTGCAGATTACCGAAATTGTCCAAACGACCGAGACGCCGAAAGCGCCGAAGGCTCCCAAGACGGCGGCAAAGCCTTCCCCAGGTGCGACACCAGCGGCGCCCGAACCAATTGGCTTGGTCGAGATTGCGGGATATGCGGATAACTTCGATCGCGTAAATGATTTCTTGGTTGTACTGCAGAAGTCGAATTTCTTGAACGTCTGAGGCAACGCGGATTGTCGAGGCGGAGCGGATGGAAGAGGTGCAACTGGCGCCGGTGAGTTTGCCCGGGCCGGATGGTCAAGCGCAGGTGGCGGGCAGTGCCGATGTTGTTACCGAAGTTGCCCGCGAAAGTTTCGTTCAAAATTGAGACGGAGTTGGCCCAGATGCCAACGATGAGCTTTTGCGGGAACTCGATCGTAAGGGCGCAGTGGGGTTGGTTTCGCGCATTGAGGCCCTCAAGGAAAAGGGAGTGATTAAGCCATGACGATGAGTGGAGATTTTGCTCGAATGATGATGGGTTGGCTCCGGAGCCAGCCAAGTGTTTGGTTTGCCGATGCCGGTGTTTTTGGCTGGTTGATTGGTGTCGGTGGGTTGCTCTTGTCTGGATTGGCTGCTGCTGAATGTGGTGCTGCCGCTGAAAGACGCAACTGATGTGGTCACGAGTGAGGTGAGTGAGGGGAAGCGCCGCTTGAGCAGCGCGACCAGATTGAGGCGGATTTAAAGCAAGCGCAAAGCGGATTTGGTCAAGGTCGAACGGCAACAACAGCAGGTGATGTCGCTGTTTGCGAGCGAGCGCGACCTGACGAACGATTCTCCTGGATCTGAATCAATTGATTGAAAAGAATAATACGGGCGTGATTGCGGCGAGACAGGCAAAGTTAGCCAACTGTCCGGCGGAAATTCGTCAGCAGTATGCCAACTTGGCTAGTCAGCAGCGACTTGAGGAGGAAGTGCTGAAAGGGCCTTTAGTGGCGGAAGCGAAGTTGGAGACGTTCAAGCCGGATGAAAATGGGATTCAGGTGATCACGGCCGAGGATGTCTCCAAAGCGACTTATCTGAAGCCGCCATTGGTCGGGCAATTGCGGCGGCAAACGATCGAGGTCTCCTTTGAGGGCAATTTTTCTCAGGCGCAGTCAATTTTCCGCACGATCGAGCGGTTGCGGCCACTATTCATTTTGACGGATTTGAAAGTGGTGCGGAAGAATCCGGTTGGTGGCAGTCAGTTAGACGGCATTTATGCGGTGACACCCGGTGGGGTGGAATTTTTGTCTAATTGTCAGCCGGAGGTGGTGACGGTGGCCTCATTCAAGATGGATGCGCTGTTGCCATTGGCACCGGCCGATGATTCGGCGACGATCGCGGCAAAGCCGCCGGGGAGTCCCGAGGCGGCGGCTGACGCCAAACCCTAGTGTGTGATCTTAAATCTCTTAGTGTGTGACCTGATATCGAATGTGCGGCTTTGGTTTTGCCGCAAAGCCTGATTTTAACCCCCTGCTAAATCCTGGTTCACAATGAGGAGTGTATGAATAATCAATTATTTGGCGCAAGTGCGCTTTTAGCGGCATCGTTATTGGTCACGGCTGCCCCGACTGTTTTGGCTAAGGATGCAATCGAATCAAAGCTATCACCAGCAGCGACAGCAGCAGCGTCTCAGGTATATAAATTTAGTAACGGCGGAACGGCGATTTTTGGCGGTTCAAAGCAGATCGCCCAATCGACGCAAGTAAATCCTTTGGTGCCGAATCCGACATTGGATACAGCGCCGCCCACAAGGCCGGTCGCACCGGTGCCGCCATTGTTGCCACGGGCCGTGGCACCGCCTGTGGGGGATATGTCGGTATCGCAGATCGATACATCGCCAGCGGTGATTGATTTGGGCACAGCCGAGCGGATTCCGCGTTTGGTCTTGCGGGATGCACCGGTGCGTGAAGTACTGTCTTTGCTGGCGCGGGCCGCAGGGATGAACTTAGCGTTTTCCGAGCGGCCCGGTGGACCTTCCCCCCAGGATGCGGTCGCGACTTCGGGTGGGCCGACGATTTCGCTCGATATTGAAAATGAATCG
This sequence comes from uncultured cyanobacterium, assembly GCA_963704065.1. GTDB lineage: Bacteria > Cyanobacteriota > Cyanobacteriia > Leptolyngbyales > Leptolyngbyaceae > Romeriopsis. Next base: position 28,384 of record CAVPGX010000009.1, read on the forward strand.
GTTCAAGATGTCTTTAACTATGTCTTGCGATTGGCTTGTGTGCCGATCGATGTTGGCGCAGGTACGCCGCAGTGTGGCAGTCTACAGGCTCATCGAGAAGGTCGCACAATTTTTGTGGGTGTCAGCTTGCCCGATGATGCGCGCAATATCATTTCACGGACAATTCGGTTGAATCAGGCACCGGCGGCTGATGCGGCGGCATTTCTGGCCACGCAAGGTGCGAGTGCTCAGCAAGTCGTGACGAAAATCACTCGTTCGACCGCAGATGTTGAGTCAGGTGAAGCGGCGGCGGGCGGCGATGACGGTGGTCCTCAACGGACGCTGGTTCAGGACACAACGGTAACGACGGAAACGGCTATCACCCCAATTACTTCAGAGATTGGAACGGGACCAGCGTTGCTACGCGGTTTATCCGTTGCGACCAACGATCGACTGAACCAAGTCACATTAACCGGTCCGCCCAAAAAGGTGCAACTTGCGACGGCTTATTTGACTCAACTTGATGCACGTCGGCGTCAGGTGGCGATTAACGTTAAGGTGGTGGATGTGAATCTCTCGGGTATTGATGAGTTCAATGCCAGCTTCTCCTTTGGAGTAGGTGATTCGTTCTTCTCGGTTGATAATGGTGCGGCACTCTTTAATTTTGGTAATGTACGGCCGCCGACTGCTCCTGAGGTACGAAGGTAGCCTCACTTCACCGCCTGTGACTGGCAATCTTCCTGGCGGCAGTCCGTTTGTGCGTGAGAACCCAAATGCACCATTTGGCGAGACAGGCACGGGGGCGCGTCCGCCTTTCGGAACAAATAATAATCCCTTCGCTCCGGGTGCGACGGCGATTACTGAAGGGACGAGTGATTACCTATGGATTACCGACCTTGTTCCAGTTCCCCACGAAGTTTTTAGCGCGATTGCAAGCGCAGGTGCAAAGTGGAAATGCCAAAATTCTGACTGATCCGACCGTGGTGGTGCAGGAGGGCGAACGTTCGGAAGTGCGCTTAACCCAGGACGTGGTGACAAACATTATTACTCAGACAACCTTTGGCACGGGCTCATCCCAGTCGAACACGACAGTCGAGACTGAGGAAGCGGGTTTGGCGCTTGATTTGTTTCTAGATCGGATTGATGATAACGGGTTTATCACGATCAATGTTTCACCGAGTATCTCCACACCTGTTGGTAGTCAAGTGATCGAAAGTGGTCTCTCGCGTAATACGATTACATTGCTATCACGGCGTTCGGTGAAATCGGGGCTGATTCGGATGCGTGATGGGCAGACGCTGATGCTGGCCGGCATTATTGCGGAGTCTGATCGGACGACCGTGCGGAAGGTGCCGATTTTGGGCGATATTCCCCTCTTAGGCGCACTCTTCCGTAGCACGAATCGTGATAAGCAGCGAAATGAGGTGATTGTGATGCTGACGCCGCGTATCCTGAGCGATAACGATCGATCGACCTTTGGCTATGGTTATACGCCCGGGGCTGATGTGCAGCAAATGCTCCAGCAGCGGTCAATAGTTGAACCAGTTTCACACCCATTTGAACCAGGTTGGCGAGGGTTAATCCCCTCGCTTTTTTCATGGAAATGGGACGGTGCTCCCGCATCAATCACGATCGCCTTTACAATGTTTAACAGTAGACCCAAAAGTGAATCCGACCTATGGCAGATCAGTTAGTACGAGCAACAGCGGCGGATGGCGGCATTCGGGCTGTCGGCGTGATTACCACTCGTTTGACTGAGGAGGCGCGTCAGCGGCATGCGCTCTCTTACGTGGCCACTGCGGCATTGGGGCGGACGATGGCGGGCGGTCTCTTGTTGGCATCGAGTATGAAGCGGCCCGATGCGCGTGTGAACTTACGCATCAAGGGCAATGGTCCGATGGCTGGCTTGCTGGTGGATGCCGGTTTGGATGGGACGGTGCGGGGCTATGTCGATCGTCCAGATGTGGAGCTACCGCTGAACCCCGAAGGTAAGCTGGATGTGGGCGGCGCGATCGGCAAAGAAGGCTTTCTCTATGCGGTTCGCGATACCGGTGTGGGCTATCACTATTCCAGTACGGTGGAGTTGGTTTCGGGAGAAATCGGCGAGGATCTGACCTATTATTTAGCGACTTCGGAGCAGACCCCTTCGGCGCTGCTGGTCGGGGTATTTATGGATGTGCAGCGTGATTGCGTTGATGCGTCCGGGGGGTTGTTGATTCAGATTATGCCCAAGGCCTCGCGCGATGATGATTTAGCCGCGTTGCTGGAGTCGCGGATTGCGGGGTTGCAGTCATTCACGGAAATGCTGCGATCGGGCCAATCATTGCAGCAGATGATGGAAAACGTGCTGGGCGACCTCGATTTACAGATTTTCCCGGAGTCGCAGCTAGTGCGGTTCCATTGTGGTTGTACGAAGCAGCGAGTGCTCAATGCATTACCACTGTTGGGTGAGGCTGAGTTACTGGACATGATTGAAACCGATGGCCAGGCGGAAGCGACTTGTCATTTCTGTAATATGGTCTACACAGCGGATAAAGATGAACTGTGGCAAATTGTCGCTGATTTGCGCGCGCAAAAAAAAGCATAGATGCGTGGTGGTTTAGCTCAAGCTACGGCAGTCTTCCATCCGATTGACTGGTTTGAGGGAACAGCCGAGTAGCCGTAAGGCATGACCCGCAATCAGGTTTGTGCTACGTGTGATGCGCGATGGTTTTAATCAGGTGCTCGATTTCCGCTGCGGTGGTGAGATAGTGAGTGCAGGCGCGAATGCAACTGGGATTGAGCAGTAGTCGGACGTAAATGCCTTGATTTTCGAGGGTTTGGACCAGGGCTCTATGGTTGCCGTCTGCGAGCTGAAAGGCAATCAGCCCGGAGTCGGGGACTGTCGTTCTGACGCATTTGACCCCGTCTAAGCGATTTAATCCTTCCCAGAGCAGGCGCGCTCGATCGCAAATCAGGCTGTAGCGTACTGCTGCATGGGCAAATGAACGCTGCAAGTTGATGGCGGCGCGTAGTCCGGCATAAAGTGGCACGGCTGAGGTCGCGACTTCATAGCGTTCAGCCGTCGCGCGATAACGGGTCGGTTTACCCTGAGAATCGATCATCACCGATCGCCAACCGATAAAGGTCGGGCGCAGCTGTGCTTGAATTTCCGGTCGGACGTAGAGGCCCCCAATCCCGGCTGGGCCGCACCACCATTTGTGGCCAGTAAAGGCATAGAAATCCGCCCCCAGTTCGGTCAGATTGAGTGGCAATACGCCAACTGACTGGGCTGCGTCGACCATCACCATGACGCCGCGCGATCGGCATTCCGCCACAATTTCGGCGAGGGGCAATACTTGGCCGGTATTCCATAGAATATGGCTCAGCACCAGCATGCGAGTCTGCGGTTGAATCGCGTCCCGGATTACCCGGATGGGATCGCCCGCATTAACGCTTTCCAGGATCGGGCAAATATCGATTTCAATTTCAAACCGATGCTGCAGTTCTTCGACAATGGCAATAATGCCTTGGTGTTCACAATCGGTTAGCAAGATGCGATCGCCCTTGCGCCAATCAATTCCCCATAGGGCGATATTGCAGCCGACGGTTGTGTTTTCGGTAATGCTGAGGCTGTCCGGTGGGACGCTAAGCTCCGCTGCCATCAACGATCGTAGCGCGGCTGTTTCAGTATTAATCCAGTCATTAGCCGCGATCGAAAAGGGGCCGATCGCCTGCATTTTGAGCTGGGCTTGCTGCATCGCATCGAGGGCCACCGTCGGTAAACTACCTTGGCCGCCATAGTTGAAATAGGTATAGCGATCGAGGTACGGAAACTGCTGTCGGTGTTGAACGATCGCAGACGGAGCAATGGCGTTCATTGGCTTATGCATCAAGTTGTGATTGTTCAACCACTTTATCTTGGATGCAATGTTGTTGGACGATGAGCGGAATATCTGCCGGTGTAAGCTTGCCGTAGAAGATTCGATCGCGAGCAAGTTTTTTCTGGATTTTTGCTTGCAATTTATGTCGTAGGGCTTTCGGCAAGAAAGCCCAGTCGAATTTTTTAGTGCGCTGCGTGGTCTGGAATACCATCGCAACGGCTCCTGCGTCGCAATGGTCCAGGCAACCAGCAGGTTTCACTTGGACCCGATCGCCGATGCCTTGCTCGGCAATTGCCGCTTGAAATGCTTCAAAAGCTGCAACGCCGCCGCGTGCATAGCAACATCCTTCCGGAGCATCAACCGATCGCTGTTTGGTGCAAACAAAAATTTGGTATGGCTTGGAAGACATAACTACAGCAGAATGAAGCGGCGAGTCAGTACCATGGCGATACAGCCCCTTAAGATGCGCAAACCTGGCTCGAACACCGTGCGGCGATCTCGGCGCGCACTTCTTCAACCATACGCCATGCCCGCAAGTAATCTTTTGAGCCCATCCCGTTGTGACTGCAAATTGCCTTGCTAATGTTTAACGCTGCATTCAATGCGGCTTCTAACTCGGGCAGAGACATTGTAAAGTCGGATCTATCTTGATTTTGTTCCAAAGAAATATTCATATCCTCAGCTTAACGTGTAACTCGAACTCTATTGTTCCCATTTTAGCAAAATTATTCTATGCCTGCTAAAATTACGTGGGAAAGTTGACATATAGTGATGGGCGATCGGCATCGCTAGACTGGCGCACCCAGCACGTTCAAACACACCGTAATCATTGTCAGAAACAGAATAAACCCGATCGTGTCGAGCAGGGTCGTTACCAAAGGACCGCTGACGAGGGCTGGATCGAGCTTCAGGCGTTTCAGGCCAATTGGCAATAATGTGCCTAATGTCACTGCCACCAGCGAATTGATCGCCATGACGCACCCCGCGACGAGTGCTACCCAACGTTCTTCTGGTTTTGTCCAGATTAATGACAATAGCACCATTGTGGTCCCGAGTGATATAGCGGTGCCGAGGCCTGCCTGCAACTCGCGCTTCAGAATCTGCAAGGTGTCATCGGGCGTTACTTCGCCCACGCCGAGGGAGCGAATTGTCACCGTTAAGGCTTGAATCCCAACTGTGCCACCAGTGTTGGAAAATAGCGGCATCACCACGGCCAATACTGGCACTTTGGCAATCGTTGATTGAAAGGGCGAAATTGAACTTGAAGCCCCGATATACAGTCCCATAATGCCCAGTAGCCAAGGTAAGCGGTTGCGCAGCTTTTGCAGTGGTGGGGAGAGGGATGACTCGTCGCCGCTGGTGACACCGGCAATGCGCTGAATATCTTCCGTTGCCTCTTCTTCGAGCACATCGACCATGTCATCGATCGTCACAATGCCCACCAGCCGATCTTCACTATCGACTACGGGGACGGCGATCAAGTCATAGCGCATCATCACTTGTGCGGCTTCTTCTTGGGGCGTATCAGTACGCACTCGAATCAGACGATCGCTAGCAATATCATGCAGCTTGGCATTGGGCAGGGAAAACAGTAATTGACGCAGCGAGACAACACTCAGCAGCTTGCGATTCCGATCGGTGACATAGGCGTAGTAAATGGTTTCCTTATCTTGGTCAAGGCGGCGAATTTTTTCGAGCGCTTGGGCTACCGTTAAACCTTCTTGCAACCGGACGTATTCCGTGGTCATCACACGACCAGCGGTGCCTTCGGGGTAGCCCAAGATCATCGCGGTGGCCTGACGTTCGGACATGCTTAGCCCTTGGATCAAGCGCCGCACCACTCCCGCTGGCAGCTCGTCAAATAGCTCGGCCCGGTCGTCGGGACTCATCGCCTCAATCAATTGATGCACCTGGCCAGCATTCAGGGAACCAATTAAGGCTTCGCGGACGTCTGGTTGCAGGTATTCAAAAACTTCTGTCGCTTTGCCTTTATTCAGCAGCCGAAAGGTGATGGCCCGATCGCCTTCGGGCAAGTCGGCGATATAGTCACCTACATCGACTGCAGGTAAATCGGTCAATTCCTGCTTCAGCCGGTTTAGATCAGTAATCTCAGCCAGCTGCATGTGGCCTGTCTGGGTCAACATACAAAACTCCTATCTCCCACGCGCTGGGAGCACTAGAAGTCCCAGCTATCGAAGGTAACAACTATAAGGGTATGGACTATGGTGGTCCATTTGAGGGTTACGTAAAATACGACATCGGCATGTTCTATGGCGCATACCGCTGAGACTATGCTACTTCGGAATACGCGAATTCACAATGAAAATCGGCATAATTTAGAAATCCAGTGCACTGGATTTGAAGTTAACTGGACTGCTCTTAAACTAAGGCAACTAAAGCGATGAAACAACTTTTACGATGGACGATCACGGGAATGCTGCTGCTGATTGTCAGTGCCTGTGGCGGCAATCCGACTGACTCCAATAATGATTCGAGTGGCGCGACATCGGACAGTCAGATTGGGCAAACTGATCGCGATGAGTCAGGGGATGCGGCCCCCGCTACTCCATCACCCGATCAGTCAACGGAAGCAACGACGTCGGCATCACCGACTGCTGATGAAGCCGCATCTCAAGCACTAACTGACTCACCCGATCCAACCTCAAAAATTGCGGCAAATAGCGCACAAACCCAAGAGGTAACCGTCTACCGCCTCGATAATCAGTGTGAAAATTACGTTTCCCAGAAAATCACTGTGCCCAAAGCTGATGCCACTAATCAAATTGTGGGTAAAGTGATTGAGAATAGTAATAGTCCCGACTTCAAAATCGATAACTATCGTGTCCGCATCGAAGATCGCACGGCGACGATCGACCTGCGTCTTCCGCCGGATGCTAAGCGCCCCTTTGCTGCCATGTCTACTTGTGAGCAGCGATCGCTGCTCGGCAGTATGCAAAAAACGCTCACCAGCGATCCCAACCTGCGTATTCAATCTGTGCGGTTTACCGATGGCAAAGAAGAGCTGATGTTCTAGTAGTTGCGTGTTGCCCCGACTGATCGACGCCTAGGGCAACCGCTCAAATGCCGCCAAAATCTCCTGGCTAGCAACATCGCGACTGCGCCAAAGATACCAACAGGCGATCGTTCGATAGGGTTGCCATGGAGTCGCAATTGTCCGGATTTGGGGTTTTTTAGGCACAGCGGGCAGTTGATAGCAATCGCGGATCGCTAACTGCAAACCCACATCGCCATAGGGCATGACATCCCAACGCTGGAGCTGAAACATCAGCAGCATCTGGACACTCCATTCACCAATACCTTTAATTTGGGTGAGCCGCTGAACCACCATTTCATCACTGAGCTGGCATAGCTGAGGCATGTCTGGTAAGCCTGCGATCACATGCTGGGCTAGATCTTTGAGATAATCAACTTTAGCTCGGGGTAATCCGATCGCCCGTAGGTCGGCATCCGCTGTCTGCAAAAGCATCGCTGCCGTCGGAAAGCCCTCTAGGTAAAGCCGTAGAAAGCGCTGATAAACTGTATTTGCCGCTTTAATTGAAACGCGCTGAAAAATAATTGACTTGACTAACGCCGATAGTACCGAGTCCGTGACCGGCGATTGCGCCAAATCACAACGACCAAAGTGATCAATTAATTTGGCGATTTTGCGATCGGCTTGCCGGAGATGGACGATCGCGGGCGTATGGTCGATCGGGTAAATAAGTGGCTGCTGCATAATTTTTCGATCGCTTCCAATCCTATTTAGACTCTAGCGCATCGTCAAAGCAGCACTTTTAGCAATCAATCAGCAAATCTGTCAACAAACGTTGCAATTCTCCGACCAATCCCAGAAAATCGTTAGGATTGGTCAGAGAAACTTTTTTGGATTTTTTTACATCAACCTATGGACGTCAAATTAATTCTGGTTGTCTTATCCGTCTTATTTAGTGGTGCTTGCCTCTTTTTCGGGACGAAAAACGGTTTCTACGATAGCGACAATTACCACGGTAATGGTTCGGCGCATTGATGTCCTCGAGTGGCTAGGTGCAGCTGCGTCAGTAGTCTGACTGGGCAACTCTAGCTTGGTCAACTGAGGCTTGGTATAGGATAAGGTGAACGTGTGCTGTGACCCATTTGGCTTGCTATGCCTACGGTGTTGGTCATGCGGATGAAGGTGTTTGTCTAAGGCTTGAAATAGACAAACACCAAATTCTGCTCGATTGTGGTTTGCAAAATATCGATGGCTTTGTCGAGACTAGTCCTAGTAATGCTTCCGTAGCGGCGGCACCGGATTTAGTTATTTGTACCCACGCCCATACTGACCATGCCCGTGGGTTGTTGGCCTTGCATCGCCAGTTCCCTGATGTACCGATCTATGCGAGCGAAGTCACTGCACATTTGCTACCACTAAATTGGCCAGACCAGGCGATCGATCCAGATCTGTGCCGCGCATTACCTTGGCGATCGCCGATCACTGTCCTCGATCACCTCAGCATTGAATTGTTGCCAGCCGGACATCTGCCCGGCGCGGCTGCCATTTTGCTCATCTATCAAAATCCCGATTGTCAACGCACCACACGCATTTTCTATACTGGCGACTACTTTCTTTCTAATACCCGGTTAGCAGAAGGACTACGCTTACAAGAGCTGCGGGGTTTAATGCCCGATGTGCTGATTTTGGAAGGTAGCTATGGCACAATCCGTCTTCCCCATCGCCGCCAGCAAGAAAATCATTTGATGGAGCGGATCGCACAAGCACTGACGGCGGGTGAATCGATCGTACTGCCTGTACCGACAATCGGGCTTGGCCAAGAATTGATCTTTTTACTCCGGAGTCATCATTTATTTAGTGGGCGGAATTTGACAATCTGGGTGGATGGTTTAGTGGCCAAGGGCTGTGACGCTTACCTCGATTTGATTGCACATTTCCCCATCCCTGTCCAAAACTTCACCCAGCACCAAGCCTTATTTTGGGATACGAAAGTACAACCCCAGGTGAAACGTGGTGTACCGCATCCAGAAGCAGCCCAATCCTGTATCGTCCTCACTGACTCACATACCGATCTAAGTCAGTTTTGTGATCGCGGCAAATGGCTGGTGTTACTTCCCGAAGCGACTTTGTCAACCATGGGTTGGCAAAGTTCCACCGCTACAGCTAATGCTGTTTCCCAAGCGATCGTCACAGCCGAAACCTACTGGTTGTCTGAACATAGTGATGGCAACGCCACCTTGCAACTGATTCATAATCTACGGCCACAGCATGTCGTATTTATCCACGGCCAGCCCGATACCCTAGCTGATTTTGCGCATCTCAATGAGCTGATCAATCGCTATAAAGTCCACATGCCATACCAGGGCAACTGGGTTGATCTACCGATCGCCGATCAAGCAATCGCCCATACGACCCTACCCGAAACACGCTATGAAGGAGAGGTGGCAGAAACTCAGGACGAGATACTGATTTCATTGCCAACGGTGTTGATGCTAGACCCACGCTGGCAAAGTTTTGCCGATACCGGCGTGATCGAAGCCCACTGGCAAGGACAGCAATTAGTGGTGCGCGGCCTGTCTGTCCAGGAGATCACTGGCGCAACGCCGAATCAAATAGCCTCATCGCGGAGCTGCTTTCACTGCAAGTCCTATCAAAAACAACGCTGTAATAATCCGGCATCGCCGTTATTTCAGTTACAGGTAACTCCCGATGGATACTGCCTAGTATTTCACCCCAATTCATCTTAGGAATTGACCAAGCAGGATGAAGTCATCTATATCAGGATCAAGTCGTCTGACGCTAGCGTCACGATTAAACAGTAAAGGCGAATGGTAATCACCATTCGCCTACTTACGTGATCATGGAGTACTTATACCAGCGACTTTCTAGCCACCCTTTTTCTCAGGTAGCATGCATTTGTCACTGTCACAGCCGGCAGGTCCTTCAGCGATGACTTCACCCGAATCATAACGGCTCAATGCACTGTAGAAGTCGTCCGTTAAACGGCGCGTAGAAACTTCTTGCTGGAGCTTGATGTAGGTGTCACGATCGATCTTTTCAAACGGCAAGCGTGGGAAAGGCGCATCAAACCGGGCCAAAAGCGCCGCACTGATATACCCCTCATCTTGGTTAACTGCCTGGGAAATCCGATCCGCTAAAGCCTCGATTTCATCTTCACGCAGCTCGATCGTCGCACTTGTATTGTGAGCTGTGTAGTACTTCTGCACCTGCATGTAGAAGTCAAATTGGGCTAACGCCGAGAATTGTTCGATCACAATCTGATCAGCTCCAGGCAGGTTTGCCCAAGGCACCTCGACCGGCAATTCGACCAACCACTCTGTACAACGCGAGTCAAACGGATCAGTGAGCAAATTACCATCGTCATCTTTATCCGATTGGGACGGCACAATGCTGTAGCCAAAGTCCCGACAAGCTAAGGCCACCGGATCATTCTTACGGAAAGTAATCCGCCGGATAAACCGCTGTGCTTTGGGCGGATGCCAACCCGAGCTCGCCCCGGTTAACAACGACTTAGTCCCGGCTGGCTGAACCGTCGTGCAACGGTTGGGGCAATGCAGCTCATGACGCTTGCAGTAGTCGGCCACCGTATCGTGAACGATCTGATTCCAACGACTGAGATATTCCTGTTCCTTTTGCTTAAACTGCAGACCAGTCACGGTATCCGGTCGGCCAGCTTCCCACCACTGCAGCCATTCCACGCCAAACGCATTCACGAAGAAATCAAACAAACCGGTAAACGAGACACCGACGATCGGGTCAAGTAGGCGTGAGCGCTGATAACGCGGCTCGATAAACTGGTGGTTTAACAGTGATGCGACCGCCAATGCCCCAGCTTTGAAGGCATCGGCTTGAGCTTGCAAATCCTGCGGATCAATTTGATTCAGATGAATCTCGGCCAGATTACAGTGGAAATCTTCACCGAGGATCTCGCCACAGGGATTGAGTCCATAGCGTCCCAGCCGGTGATCGAGCTCATCAGCGGCCATATGGGGCGCGAGCTTTTGCAAAAATTCGCTCCCATGACCAGCTTCATAGGCCTGGATAAACTGAATTTGCAACTCACGGGTATTCAGCAAATCGGCATTCGAACGCGCGATCGCCTCCGGCGCATATTGAATCGCACCTTCACCGGAGTAAAACTGCTTCCGGACGGCATCCATGCATTCCTGCGCGGTGGGCTTATGATGATAAACCCGCGTGTGGTTGGCCATGCGCAGGGCATCCCGCGCTGGATCAATGCGCCAATTACCGTCTTCACCTTGGGACCAGAGATTGTCCTTCGCTGCGGCAAACTCAGGGTCATCGCTGATGCCTTGACGCATACCCGCACTGCGGCGGATATTGCCCGCGACGACACAAGCCGCTGCCTCATCGATTAACAAGCAACATTCAATCGGCGATAGCTGACGCCCGATCGTTTGATTTAAAATCTGTGCACAGCGCTCATACAAATGCGGCAGCTTAATTGGGTTAGCCACTCCACCAAAGCCCTTGAGCTTTTCACCAGCAGGGCGCACATTGCTGAGGTCAACCGCAACAATTACATCCCCTTGGAAGGCTTCATCCGTCGAAAGCTCTAGTAAGCGCTGGTAGGAATCAACCCAGCCACGACGGCTATCACCAACCGTGATTGTTACCTGGTTGCCTGTTTGGCGCACTGTTGTTTGCTCAGTGCGCTGCTCCGCCGGCTTCTGACCAATTTCAGCGGTAATACTCACAATTAACTGATTGCGAATTACCGGTAAACGATTCGTATATTTCGGCTCAATGATTGCACCAGTTCCAGCACCCATCATGGCCAAATCCATCATTAACCCGAAGGCTTCCCAGTCAATGACGTTAGTGCTGGTGCAGTTATACGCCCCCGAAAAATTTTCTTGACGGGTAATCCATTCCGTCCCACCAACCCAGAGCCAACGTCCAGAGGGTAAACAGCGCAATTGACGCTGCTCTTTTTCGACCAACGCCGCTTCCTCAGCCGAGAGATTGCCAAGCTCAACTAGGGCTTGAAGTGTTCGGGCACAGACTTCATCCCAGGATTCACGCCGCGACTCGCTCAACTTACGGCTGTAGGTGCGATAAAAAACTGGATTCGCGGCGGGAGCCGTCGGGGGAAACTGACCATTAAATAGCTTCCCGGCTGTGGCCGCTGTACTACTGCTAATGTCTACCGGGCGTACCCGCTGAATATCCTGAACCATGTGACGTAAGTCCCCTACATTTAGTGGTCGTGCTGGGTTGATTACACAATATACACCATCTTCTCTGATCGATCGTGAGTACAAAGATACTTTTTGGTTGAAATTCTGGTCGGTGAAATTGGGTATTGTTCTAGAGCCCCTGATTGGATGGGTGTTGCAGCCAATTCATCCATGGATGCTAGCGCTCAGGTGCCACAAATTTCACTCAATGTGCCATCCAATCAAGTTTGTTCAAGGCATCGATACTTGAGATTTTTGGCTTGCTTCTGCACAACTGGCGCTGAAGCTTTGCCTGAGTGATTGTCGGGAATATTGATGAGCGCGCTAGGCCCTAGGCGTCAATGCAAATTTGGCTGTATCCTTAAGAAATAGCTGGGACCGAATGATAGTCATTCAATTTTGCTGAAGCCAACGCGTTCACCCGAAGAAACTCCGTGTTAACCATCCTTAAAACCCTGCGTGATCTTTTGCAGCGCTGGTGGGCCGATTTTAATCTCCAAACGCGGTTAATGGCGATCGCCACGTTGGTGGTCTCAGTGGTGATGAGTGGACTTACTTTTTGGGCGGTCAACACGATTCAAGCTGATGCTCAGCTGAACGATACTCGTTTTGGACGTGACCTCGGATTATTGCTGGCCGCGAACATCACACCAATGGTGGCGCAAGATGACCTAGCGGAACTGGCCCAGTTTTCCCATCGTTTCTACAGCGGGACGGCCAGTGTTCGTTACATTATTTATGCTGATCCAGAAGGAAAAATTCGCTTTGGTATTCCGTTTTCTGACTCGGAAGTCAAGTCATCTCTGACAATTCAACGCCGGATTCAGCTACCTCAGGACTTCGCCGTTCGATCAGATGCACCAATGGTGCGACAGCACCTCACGCCGAATGGGGTTGTAACCGATGTATTCGTGCCTTTGCATGACGGTGGTCAGTATCTGGGTGTCTTGGCGATCGGCACTAATCCCAACCCCGCCACCATTTCTGCTTCCAATCTCACGCGTGATGTGACGACAGCGGTTTTTGTATCCATTTGGGTCATGGTGATTTTGGGGGCAGTATTTAATGCGCTGACAGTCACCAAGCCGATCAAGGAACTGCTCAATGGCGTGCAGAATATTGCCCAGGGCAACTTTAAACAGCGGGTTGACTCGCCGCTGGGTGGTGAGTTCAAAGAACTCATGAGTGGCTTCAATGTTATGGCGGAGAAGCTGGAGCGCTATGAAGAGCAAAACATTGAAGAATTGACTGCCGAAAAGGCCAAGCTTGATACGCTGGTTTCGACAATTGCCGATGGTGCGATTCTGCTTAATCCCGATCTGCAGGTGGTATTGGCTAACGCGGCGGCGCGGCGGATTTTCCAGTGGGATAGCCAGTCAATCAGCGGGCAACCGGCGCTGCACTGCTTGCCGACAGTGGTTAAAGATACGATTGCGCGCGCGCTGCAGCAGATGGCTGCTGGTCACTCGACCGAAAGTACCGAGTTCCAAATTGTATTGCCAGAACCGACTAAGCGGACAATTCGCATCGTTCTCAACAGTGTATTAGATACGGCGCGTGAAACCTCTAAGGGCATTGCGTTGACGGTTCAAGATATTACGCGAGAGGCGGAGCTGAACGAAGCGAAGAGCCAGTTCATCAGTAATATCTCGCATGAATTACGGACCCCGCTATTTAATATTAAGTCCTTCATTGAAACGCTGTATGAGTATGGTGATGCGCTTGAGCCCAGTCAGCAGCGAGAATTTTTAGAGACGGCCAATCGCGAAACCGATCGTCTCACGCGGCTCGTTAATGATGTGCTCGATCTTTCACGACTTGAGTCGGGTAAGGCTTATGCTTTTGATGCGATCGATTTACATCAGGCGATCGATCAGACCCTGCGAACTTACCAACTCAATGCTAAGGATAAAGGCGTTGTGCTCCGCCAAGAAGTCGCTGTAGAACTGCCGACCATTTGGGGTAACTACGATCTGATTGTGCAGGTATTCGCTAACTTGATTGGCAACGCCTTAAAATTTACAACCAGTGGCGGAGTGGTGATGATTCGCGCCTACTGTTTGACGGAATGCGATTTAGAGACGCGGGGGCAAAGGGTGCGGGTCGAAATATCGGATACGGGCATTGGCATCGACGCCGAAGATCAAGTTGGCGTATTTGAGCGGTTTTTCCGAGCGGAGAATCGTGTGCATACCCTAGAGGGAACTGGCCTTGGGCTCTCGATCGTCCGCAATATTCTGGAGAAACATGGTAGCCATGTGGAATTAGTCAGTGAAGTCGACGTCGGCACTACTTTTTGGTTTGACTTACAGGCGGTACCGGATAATTTACCCTTGAGCCATATTGAGCTGGACGAGCTGACTCCGGCCAGTGGTGTGATTGCCCCAGATACGCCTCTTTACTCCACCAACTGAGGCCATTCGAATCATGCTCCCCAAACTATAATGTCACGCCGTTGATTGTGGCATTCGCTGATTGCGCCATTCGTGGAAGACTGGGCGCTAACGCTGCATACTCACAATGCCTGACCACTGTGCTTTACGCAATGGAGCGCGCCGATGTGAGAAGAAATGTACCGGATCGGCATAAGTGCAATGGGGGGCGATCGCAATCTGCTCTGGGGCTAAACCTAATTGTTCAAGTTGGAGACGATTTACCTGACGTACATCCAGACGAACCTTACCCGCGGCGTTATCTGGCTGCACCGGGGAGTTTGCCAATGCGAGTAATGCCGCGATCGCAGCTTCAGTTGGTAAAGACTGCAACTGCGGCATAATTGTGCTGGCCGTTTGGATCGCAACTTGATCCTCTACTTGATAAATTTCACCAGCGATCGCTGGCCCCATTGCCACGCGCAAATCTTTGATTTGACTGCCTTGGGCCTGCAATTGGGTGATCGCCACGGGCACAATTTTCTGGGCCGTGCCGCGCCAGCCCGCGTGGACTGCTGCAACCTGTCCGGTCTTGATGTCAGCAATCAGGACCGGCGTACAATCAGCTGTACAAACCCAAACGGCTTGATTGGGTTGTTCGGAGATGACTCCATCACCATCGATCAAGTTGTGATTACTCACTGGTGCGGGCATGCTTGAAGGCTTGAGCACCACATTGCCATGTACTTGCTTGGCCCGATACGCCGCCGCTGTCGGATATGCAACTGCCGTAATTTCAAACGGATTCATGGGCGCAAATTGCTGTGTAAAAAAACCGTGTTGCCAGTCTGATAACAACTCACAGGTCAGATAGTTGCGCTGGTCAAGCGTTTGCCATTGCCACTGGTGCATAGAAAAATCACTGAAGAAGAGGCTGTTGCTATGGTAACGGAAGGTCAGTCAACTCAAACCAACAGAAATAGCGTCGCCATATTGTCGCGTCGTTATCGTGTGAATGCGCAATCTTAATGTAAACTTGCCTCGGAAATGAATGGCGATCGTCAAAACATCCGGGTGCTGATCAGCACTCAGTGAATAAGACGAACATAGTTCTGAACCGGCTTGTGTGAAATTGTGGGTTTCCTGAGAAAACTTTAGCAATACGCCACAATTCGACTATTAATCCTGACGAAAATTTTATGAAACTCTCTCTATATAGAAAGATACAATGTTGCGAGGGGAACAGTGATTACCGTGCTACAAAATACACAGCTCACCAATTATTCACTCCCATAAACTCGGACTTTGACCCTTTCATGGAGTTGGAAATGAATCGTCGGAACGCTTTGCAGTGGCAGGTATTCTATCGTCTTGGCTATTGTCTCAGCGGCTTAGGCATGCTTGGCAGTGTAATCACCTATGGCCAAGCGATTGCGAATGCGCAAACGGCGGTACCCGTTAGCCGTAAGGCGAATCGTTCTGACGGTCGTCATGTGCCGCTTTCCCTCGCCCCACAGGGCAATATCGCCTCCCCGGAAAGCATTGTCAAGCCGGAAGTCAAGCCGCAATCCGCTGCGCTTGAGGTGCCTGCAGCAGTGGTGGCAGCGCCTGCAGTAACCGCTGCTGATACGGCAGTAACCACTGCTGATACGCCGCTAGAAGCATCGCGTCGCGCCGCTGATTTGCGTCCGGCGGCGGCGATCGCGCCAATGCCAAACAGCGCTACCGTAGTGGCTATACCAGAGACTGTTGAGACTTCTGAGCCGAGTCTTTGTCCCACGGCGATTACGCCGGGCAAGCCATTCGACCCAACCTGTAAGAATGCGACTGAAGCATCACCGGCACCGATTGTGCCCTCTCTGGCAAAGGCTCCAGCCGCAATTGCCAAGTCTGCGGTACAACAAATTACGCAGCAGATTAATGCGCAGTCGAAGGCGATCATCGGAACGAAACCAGCGGCTCCCGAGGCAAAAGCTGATCAGCCTGCGGCTAAAATCAACATCAATGCCCAACGCGTCATGACCAAGCCGACCACTGCCCCAATTCGTGTTGGCCCCATTAGCTTGAGCAGTGCGGGTATTAGCCTCAATGCAACAGCGGTTAATCCTTACTTCAACCCACAATTACGCTTACCCCAAATTCCAGGCTTAGAGCAGCTGCGGATGGTTTTTCCGATCGCGGTTCCGGCGCCGATTACATCTTCATTTGGGTGGCGAATTCATCCTATCAGCGGCACACAGCGTTTTCATACAGGCACCGATATCGGTGCGCCTATGGGTACGCCGGTGATGGCTGCGATGTCGGGACGCGTGATTCTGGCCGATAATATGGGCGGCTATGGCATTAGTGTGGCGATCGAGCATGATAATGGTATTCGTCAAACCTTGTATGCCCACATGTCGGAGATTTTTGTGCGACCGGGCGACATTGTGCAGCAGGGTACGGTGATTGGTCGTGTCGGTAGTACGGGTGCTTCCACGGGGCCACACCTGCACTTTGAATTGCGTCAAATGTTGCCCGATGGGACTTGGGTGGCGCAGGATGTCGGCCAGCATCTTGGCTATGCAATGGCTCAGTTAGTCCAGTCGCTCCAGCTGGCCCAGTCGCCCCAGCGATCAATTTCGCAAGTTTTATCGCCGCTGCGCAATGTATCACCGGCTATGCGCTAATTCGTCTAGAAAATGCAGTTGTATAACCGTGAATATCAGCTTGGGTGTGCAGTGTGCTTGGGCTAATGATGTTTGCTGAGTTGTTGCCGATCACTTCTGGCTGGGGAGACAGTGCGTGGTTTTGTGCCGTTGCCAAGATGACGATCGACATTTGCTAGGATTGTGGGAAATCCTGGTTCACAATATATATTCCTAACATATTCCTATGCTTCGTCGCTTAATCTCTGCGGTGATTGTGCTCTGTGCGATGGCGCTGCTCACCTTTACCCCACCCGCTTTTGCCTTTGGAGGGACGCTGCCCCCGATCGGTCAATCTGCCCCAGAGTTTCGCCTTCCGACCAACACCGGTGATGGAGATGTATCGCTGGCTGACTACAAAGATCAATGGGTAGTCGCTTATTTCTATCCGGCGGACTTTACCCCTGGCTGTACCCTTGAAGCCCGAAAATTCCAACAAGACTTGCCCAAATATATTGATCGTCATACCCAAATTCTGGGGATCAGTGCCGACGATGTGCAATCCCACTCTGAGTTTTGCGATTCCGAAGGTTTAAAGTTTCCACTACTGGCTGATACCGATGGTAATGTCAGCAAGGCTTACGGCTCCTGGTTAGGCATTCGATCGGTGCGGCACACGTTTATCATTGACCCAGAAGGAATCATTCGCGCTGAGTTTACTGGCGTCAATCCGATCGTTCACAGCAAAGAAGTGCTGGAAACGCTCGATCGATTACAAAACGTGTAATTTGATTAGTATCCATTGAGTCAGGCGTGGCGATCGTCGGCTACGATGCTAAAACGATTCGATATTTTGACAATCATCCTTGCAATTTGTAAGGGGGTTACATTTTTTATGTCTTTGCCCTTTGATGTCGCTGCCACCCAACAGCGGGTTGATCAGTTTTGGCAGCTGTCTGCTAGTTTTGGCATGGAGCGGAATGCCTATCACAATTATCTCAACGAGATTGTCAGTGATCGCTATGCTTTGATTAAAGGTCTCCAACTGCTCCGGGACGAATTGCAACTAGCGGCTGAAAGCACCACCGACGTCAATGCCTGTGGTGCTGATATGAGCTTGCCGAGCGTTGTGACGACGTTGGCCTATACCAACTGTGGTGATCGGATTCACCAAGGGGAAGCGACAAAACGCTATCGGGATGTGGTGGCCAATCGATTTGCCACACTGTCAGAAATTGGCGAACTGAAGCTCGAGGCGTTTTTCCCGGCGGGGGGAGGGACTGACAATGGTGCAACCTTAGCGCATGTGACTGTTGCACATGAGCTAGATGAGCACCTCAAACAGTTGCTTTATGCGGGGCATCCCCAGTCGATTTCCCTGGTGGCGATCGACTTGAAAACGCATGTCGGACGATTGCGCGAAAACGATCAGTACGTTTATGGAAAAACCCGTGAATCTCCCTGGCGTGAACCGCGTGCGGCGTGTGGGGCGATCGTCGGGACATTGACCGATTACCATCCCAATAATTTAATTCACCGCCGCATTCGCAGTGATCTGGGTGAGCGGAACTTTCAGTATTTGTCGAACCAGCAGATTTCGACGGACGATGGGGTCGATATTACGATGGCGGTTGCTGCGGCTATCGTTGCGATTCGGGGGATTCGTAGTACCGCCATGGCTTTAGCACAGGAAATGGATGAACGGGGACTAGCACATTTGACCGCCAGTACAACTGTAAATCGACCCTCGCGCGATGACTTGGTGATTTATTTGGCCCGCGCCACGGTATTTCATGGCAAGGTGCGGATTCAAAGTTTTGGCTCTAGAGCGGAAAAATATGGCGGTAAGCTGGTGAAATACGCTGGAGAACAGCGCTTGCAGCTGCACTATGCTGATTGGGATGGTGAAAATTTACCGATCGAAGAAATCAAGTACAAGGTGCGTGAGTCAGGATTATGAGTCAGGTTAGCATTGGACAATTGCCATCAACTTCGCTTCAAGATCCGCCTAAAGTTGCTCCCGTTTGTCCGTGTTGAAGTGCCTTTTTAGAACTACTTGGCACGGACGTAGAGCTGTTTATTATCTGAGCTTGAAGTGCTTCTCTCCTCGGTGACGAACAAATCGGTTCTTGCTTTGACCAAGTCAGATAGTTTCTTGAAGCCAAAATTCCTTGAATCAAAATCTGGCTGAAGTTTGGTCAGGTAACTTCCAAAAGTTCCTAATTGAGCCCAACCACCATCGTCACTAGATTGTTCAAGTGCAGCCAGAATGAATTGTGTTGGAAATAAAGGCTTTTCATCTGTGGTGGCCTTGGATTCTGATCTATTTACGTTATGGTCAGTAACGTCAGTTGCATGCTCACTTGAGCTTATAGCTTTTTGTAACTCAGGCCGTAATACTTCCGTGAAAATGAATTTATGGCAGGCATTTTTAAAAGAAGCAGGTGTTTTTTGTTCGCCAAAACCAAAAACAGTAAGCCCTTCTTCACGTATACGCATTGCTAGACCTGTAAAATCACTATCACTTGTGACCAAACAGAAGCCGTCAAACTTTCTCGTATACAATAAATCCATTGCATCGATAATGAGGCTGCTATCTGTTGCATTTTTCCCAGTTGTGTAAGCAAATTGTTGAACTGGCTTTATGGCGAACCTCTGAAGCACCTTCTTCCACGAAGAGCTGGTTGGTGATGTAAAATCACCGTAAATTCGCTTTACTGTGGCTTCGCCAAAACGAGCTACTTCAGCTAATAATCCTTCGATTACTGCGGCCTGAGCATTATCTGCATCAATAAGAACCGCTAATCTCACTGAAGGATCTTCTGACTCAATCTTTGCAATTAGTCGTGGTGATACCATAATTCTATCTTGTAGTTCCAACGGGGCTGTTGAGCAGCAGCCCATAACTTTCTCCATAACTCCGGCAGTTCTACCAGTCCGCTCCAACAGCATTGTCCTACTGTACTTCTACTCACAAGTTTCATGTGGCGTCAGTTACATATTGCAAACGTGGGCGCGATCAACTGATCGCGCCCACGTTTGTCGATGGGAGTAAACCAGGCTAGCTAACAATTTTGCTCTCCGATTTGGGAAAAAGCGATTAAGATAAGCCGCGTATCCTATGCCAATCCGCTGGCAGCGATCCCGTATCCCGACTTAAGCCGAATATTGTGCATCTTATGGTTGTTAAATCGTCTAACGAAACGCCGCAGCAGCGGCTGGCGCCGTTTATTCAAGAATATATTTTTAACCACGGCTGGCATGACCTGAGACCAATGCAGGTGGCCGCCTGCAAGGTGATTTTTGACACCGATGCACATCTTTTAGTGTCGGCTGGAACGGCTTCTGGCAAGACGGAAGCGGCATTTCTGCCGGTATTGACTGAGATCTACAATCACCAGCCGCAGACAATTGGTGCCATGTACATTGGCCCGATCAAAGCTCTGATCAATGACCAATTTGAGCGACTTAACGATCTCCTACAAGCAGCCGAAATCCCAGTACATATGTGGCATGGGGATGTGGTGCAAAGTAAGAAGAATAAAGTATTGCGTGAGCCCAGCGGTATTTTACAAATCACGCCAGAATCGCTCGAGAGTTTGCTGATTAATAAGTCGAGTGATTTAATGCGGCTGTTTGGGGAATTGCAATACATTGTCATTGACGAGGTTCATGCATTTATCGGTAGCGATCGCGGCGAACAAATTCTCTGCCAGATGAACCGTCTGGCCCAAGTCACGAAAAACGAGCCCCGTCGCATTGGTCTGTCGGCAACACTCGGCGACTATAGCTTGGCCGAAAAGTGGATGTGTGCTGGCTCGAAACGCAAAGTAATCACACCCCAGATCGCAGGCGCGGGACGGAAAATTCATCTGTCCCTGGAACATTTCTATGATCCGGGGTTAGTTGTACGGGCCAAGGGAGACGATCGTGATGCAGCGTTCAATCCCTATCATTTGCACCTATTCAAAGAGACCCGCAATCAAAAATGTTTGGTGTTTGCCAATGGCCGCACTGCGACCGAAGAAACGATTTCGTCGATGCGTGAGATTGCCAAGGCAAAAGGATTTCCCGATGTGTATCACGTGCATCATGGCAGCATTGCGGCCGAATTGCGTGAGTTGGCGGAAGCCGCGATGCGCACTCCAGACCAACCAGCGGTCACGGCCGCGACGGTGACGTTTGAAATGGGCATTGACCTAGGCCAACTCGATCGCGTTTTGCAATTGGAAGCTCCCTCATCGGTTGCCAGCTTCCTCCAGCGTTTAGGCCGCTCCGGTCGTCGCAGCAATGCGTCGGAAATGTGGTTTGTCTGCGCCGAAAATCAACCATCCGGGGAAGAAACCTTACCCGAGATGATCCCCTGGCAACTGCTGCAATCGATCGCGATTATTCAGCTATACCTGGAAGAAAAGTGGATTGAGCCACCGGCCACGATGCAGTATCCGTACAGTCTGCTATATCACCAAACGCTGAGTATTCTGGTTTCCCAAGGTGAATTGACACCCGCCCAGTTGGCGCAAAAAGTTCTGACGCTGCCGACGTTTAGGGCGATCACACAATATGATTATCGACGATTGCTCCGCAATTGGTTGGATCTTGACCACATTGAGCAAACGCCAGAGGGAACGCTGATTCTGGGGCTTGAAGGGGAGAAAATCGTTAATAATTTTAAGTTCTACGCGATCTTCCCAGACAACGAGGAATATCACGTTAAATATAACAATCAGTTGATCGGGACGATCATGGTGCCACCCAGTGAAGGCGATCGAGTATCACTCGCGGGACGAACATGGGAAGTTACGGAAGTTGATCCAAATCGACGCATTGCTAAAGTTATGACGACGAAGCGTCCGGCGAATGCCAGCTCTTGGCGGGGTACTGGCGGCGATGTGCACAATAAAGTGGTGCAGCGCATGCGACGGGTGCTAGAAGAGGACACCATTTATCCCTACCTGCAGAAGAATGCCCGAATTCGCTTAAAGCTGGCCCGGCAGGTGGCCCGTGATCAAGGCATTTTGCGGAATCCGGTGACACTGCTCGACGATGGCTATGCTTGTATTTTCCCGTGGGTCGGCAGCGCGGCGTTTCGCACACTGGAGCGGTATTTGCGCTTTCATTGCAAACCTGTGCTGAAAACAAAAGGCATTCGCGGCCGCTCACCTTACTTCATCGTGGTGAATTTGGATAAATGTCCCTTGTCGAATTTGTATCACGAAATTAAAGCGATCGGGAATGGCTCAGTCAAGCCTGAGCAGCTGATGGATGTTGATGAAGTGCCCAAGCGCCAAAAGTACGATGAATACATCTTGCCGGAAATGCTGCGGCAGGCGTTTATGCATGATTCACTCGATCTAGAATCGTTAGCTGCAGCTGCCCAACAGTGGCCGTAATGTCGTGTCTGTAATATCAACATGAATGCAATGATGCCGGTTTAACCGAGGGGTGCGTGCCCCGGAAATACCGCATGGATAAATTCACTGCCTGACTTTGGCACGTCGCGGCGATAGCGGGCGTCATCGGGTCTGCCCCAGCCCAATTGCAAAATGACTTCCAGATTTTGGTTACGACCATGATGGGCGATTGTGGCCCATTCTGTACGTTGAATTATTGACTCAATGGCGGCTCGATCAATCGGTTCAAATCGAGTTCCTCGTTGTACAGCGAGGAAGCAATGCATGGATGACGTCACTTGTTGCCAAAAACCAATGATGCTGGGCTTTGCCGCCCAAAGTACGCGTAAGTCCTGGCTCAAACTGGCTAGCTGCTCATCGATTTGTGGGAAGCGTAAGCAGCGATCGGCGATGGTGATGGTTTGCCAAACAACACCAGAAACTTGGTGCTCGTGTTGGTATTGATGAATCGTCGCGCGAAAGTTTTCGTAGGCAGTAAATTTCTGGATACCGCTGGGCTCAATCAGCCGATCAATCACATGGTTCATCCCAGAGGGCTGCGCCGCCAAGTTGAGGCGTTTTCCACTGATACAGGCGTGCCGTTCCTCAGCCAGAATTTCGCGCAATTCTTCAGTGCTGTAAACTCGCTCCATCGTCATCCCCTTTGCCCAGGTACAACAATCCCCCTAGCAAATAGGGGGGATTGCCGCTCTTACCTGCGAGTATAACGCGGTGACTTACCGCTGGGATATGATTCGCAAAATTCGCTCGTGCGGGCCGCAAAATTATTCGGCTAGTTCACCACTGATTTCATTCAGGGGGCGACGCTTCAATTCTGCCGATGCTTCACGCGGTAATAAATCAAAAATCTGGCGCATCACATCATCCATTGCTTCAAACGCTACCTGGCCTGATTCGTCAAATTGCACTTTGCCCTTGGCATCGAAAATGACCGTCTGTGGGACATAGCCTTTATAGTAATAGCCTGCCTCAGTCGGTTCATAGGTTTCCTTAACGGGAATGGAATCAACCCGGATAGGGATGAAATTTACCACCCGCGAATAGAGCCCCTGCAAGTTGGAGATTTTGATGGAAAACTCTTTGCAATCACGGCTGTCATCGACATAGAACACCATGACTGCGGCTTTATCTTGAGCGATCGAAGCTGCGAGGTCATTTTTGGGTGGAACGATCGAGCCGTTGCCGGCATAGAGCGAAAAAATATCGCCATCGAAATTATCATCCATCAATCCGGCCCAAGCCGGTGGACTCATGGCGGCCAGCAGCAGACAACCGATACTAATTATTGCAATGGTTTTTCGGAGAGCCGACTGTTGCAATAATCTGAGAAAGTGCCGGAGTGTTTTTTGCCGACGGATCCAACCAAATTTCATATAAGAATTAGGAACGTTAATTTTTTGAAATTACCCTTTCCTAGGTTACTTGCTAAGGGGGCGACTTGGTTGGGTGAAGATTTGCCGCATCCCGCCGACTAATCCTGTGATGGCGTTTCAGTCGGTGATGGCGATCGCTCCGCCAGCCATTTATGCAGTAAACCAAACGGAAAAGCCGCCCGTCGATTGAAGTTAGAAGCCATCGCCAGCAGCAGTCCGCCCAATACAAAAAATGGTTGCTCCAAGGAAAACTGTTGTAGCCAGCCCCAAAATTGCGCAAGCCCAAATAGTGCAAAGAAACAAGCAACTGCAAATCGGATATTCATAAGCATGTCGTTCCAAAAAACTGGGAACAGTCAAATAGGAGAAATACCATCAGGTGCAGCGGATCCAAGATGCGCAATCTTAAACCATTAACCTGCGACCATCAACCAGGCATTAGCCAATTTAAGGAAGCCGATCGACCGGTTCGTTTAGTAGATTACGCTTGATTGCCCACATGGGCAAAGAAACTCTGGAGCATTCTCCGCAAAAAATCAGGTTTGTCAAGGGCTTGTCTTGTCCAAGAAATTAGTATATATGTACTTTGTCGGTGAAGGGAGTACAGCTTGGGGCTGATGTGTTGCCGCTGGGTCGCACTGCATCAGTACTTGAGGCTGGCTTCAGTCATTGGATTGTCCGTGGAAACGAATTGGTATGAGTGAGCCGCATAGAAGAAGCTCCATTACCACCCTCATGTTCAATTCGTTTCCTTTTTCCTCCACTAGCGGTAAGAGACGCTCGCAGTTAAACTGTCTATCCAGCAATTGAAGTTTTTTGTCTGTCGTTGTCAGTGCTCGACATTCTTTCTATCCTCTATGTCTTACCCCCCTGTTAATCGGATCGCCGAACTCCGTAAACTGCTGCAAAAAGCAAGTTACGAATATTACGTACTGGATGCACCGACGATGGAAGATGCGGTGTATGACAAGCTATATCGTGAACTGCAGACGCTAGAACAAGCTAATCCAGAACTGATTACATCTGATAGTCCCACACAGCGTGTGGGTGAACGACCAGCTAGTCAGTTTGTTTCTGTGCGGCACAACATCCCACTATACAGTTTAGAGAACGCCTTCGATCGGGCTGATTTAGAAAAGTGGCAAGAGCGCTGGCAACGGGTGGAAGAGGCCCTGCAGTTTGCCTATGTCTGTGAGTTGAAAATTGATGGAAACGCCATCGCACTGACCTATGGAAATGGGGTGCTGGTCCGTGGCGTGACTCGTGGTGATGGCATTGTCGGTGAAGACATTACACAGAATGTCAAAACGATCCGATCGGTGCCGTTACGTTTAGTGCTCGAAAATCCACCTCCGATTGTGGAAGTGCGCGGCGAAGCGTTTCTACCTAATGATGTATTCGCTGCGATTAACCAGGAGCGCACCGCCAGAGGCGAGCAATTGTTTGCCAATCCCCGTAATGCAGCAGCGGGTACGTTACGTCAACTGGATCCCCAAGTTGTCGCCGATCGCCAACTTGATTTTTTCGCTTACACCATTCATCTGCCGCAGGGCTGGGACTTGCCCAGTGATGCCGTCGATGCCACTCAACTCGATTTACTCGCTGGTTTGAATCCGCATCAAAAAACAGTGTCTGCCCCGCTGCCCACAACTCAGTGGGAATCACTGGAATTAATCCAAAAGATGGGTTTCCGGGTGAATCCGAACCGCCAGATTTGTGCTGATCTGCCAGCGGTCGAACAGTACTGCGATCGCTGGGATCAGGATCGCCAGGATCTGCCCTATATGACCGATGGGGTCGTGATCAAAATCAATGATTTAGCTTTGCAAGAGCGGCTGGGATTTACGCAGAAGTTTCCCCGTTGGGCGATCGCCTTTAAGTATCCGGCGGAAGAAGCACCCACCATACTGGAAGCGGTGACCTTCCAGGTGGGTCGTACTGGCGCGGTGACCCCGGTTGCTGAACTACGGCCGCTACAGCTAGCCGGAACAACGGTTTCCCGCGCGACATTACACAATGCAGCACGTTTGGCTGACTTAGATCTCCATCTACAGGACACGATCGTTGTGCGCAAAGCCGGGGAAATTATTCCAGAGGTAGTGCGCGTATTGCCAGAACTACGCTTGGAATCGGCAATCAAAGTTGAAATGCCAACCCACTGCCCTGAGTGTAGTGCGCCCTTAATCCGACCGATGGATGAAGCAGTTACTCGGTGTGTGAATGCTTCTTGCCCGGCGATTTTACGGGGATCGCTGATCCACTGGGTCAGTCGTGGGGCTTTGGATATTAATAGCGTGGGTGAAAAGCTCGTAGCACAGTTACTCGATGCGGGTATGGTGCAGTCGATCGCGGGGCTGTATCACTTGGATGTCGCGCAACTGATGAGGCTTGATCGGATGGGCCAGAAGTCGGCGGAGAAAGTGGTTGATGCAATTGCACAGTCAAAATCGCAACCTTGGTCACGGGTATTGTATGGCCTCGGCATTCGGCTTGTGGGTAGTGTCAATGCCCAAACGCTGAGTGAAGCCTTTCCGACGATAGATCACCTAGCTGCGGCGAATGTGGAGACGATCGCGGCGATTTATGGCATTGGTGAAGAAATTGCCCAATCGGTGAACCAGTGGTTTCAAGTTACGGAGAACCAACAATTAGTGGAAGATCTCCGAACGGTTGGGTTGCAATTTACAGGGGAAGGCAAGTCGCCCGATCCGATCGTTGAAACTGCCATCACAGGCAAAACATTTGTTGTTACCGGTACGCTACCGACACTGACGCGGGACGAAGCAAAAGACCTCATCCGCAAAGCGGGCGGTAAAGTTACGGATTCAGTTAGTAAAAAAACGAATTTCGTAGTGGTTGGCGAAAATGCTGGCTCGAAGCTGACCAAAGCGCAAACGCTGGGAATTACGATTCTATCGGAAGCCGAATTGCTGACGCTAATCAACTAACACTGGTTTTGTAAATGCTCAACTAACGTAGGCTCTCGGCGTCATCGTTCACGTACCCTCGGGACAAAACAACATCGTTCGAACCCACTTAGGGAACTCTATTCGCTTACAGAAGCTGGTGACAAGATTCGAACTTGCGACCGGCTGATTACAAATCAGCTGCTCTACCAACTGAGCTACACCAGCGAAGTGCTCACTTAGTATAGCAATAATGCTACGTAAATGAGCAAACTTTCTGAGGGAATTTCCTGCAGAAATGTTCTAGACAGCTAAAGGTAAGCGGTTTGCACCCCCCAGAGCAGCAAAAGTGCGATGCCGCCTAGTACGATCAGCGACGAAAGTATGACCGCAGCGGGACTGTCCGCGCCGTCTAGCTTCATCAAGTCACGATTGAACGTTGCCATAATTTAGACTCCTTCACCCAAAATCGGGTTGTAGCGATTGTAATTTAGTGACCGAAGTAAGGTGGAGAAATGTGTTGCGATTCCCCAGCTCTATTTTACCCAATCGTCTTGATGCTTCCATCCTGTATTTCGTATTAAGTTTTGCCGGGATTTCTCATAATCAGCCCGCCCGCTACTAAAGTTAACGGCTGATCAATCAGAAAAGCGATCGCATTACCAAAGCGTTTTAGGTGGCGCAAGTGATGTTGATCGTGATGTAACTGCTTGATTTCGCAGCGATCGTGACAAACGCTTCAACGGCAAATTATCGACGCGATTTATGACTAGACCTGAAGGCTCTCGCTCGTAGCGGCAGGAAAATTGCTTGTTGGTAACTGCTGTATTGCGGTTAATTACATAATTAACACTAGATGCAATAAAGTTGATCATGGTTTTGAACAGATTGGATGCTAATCGTGATGATTGACTGTCATCGTTCCCACATACCTGACTGTGGCCTACATACCTGACCGTGGGGAGTGATCAAAATCATGACAATCGAGTCGTCCCTAAGAACAATCGATAAATCACCGCAATACTATCGGCATCGTGACTCCACCAGCTATCTGAGGTGCAGCGGTGCGATCGCCTTTGCACAACACTGATGATCGCTGACAATCAGGCCAAGACGTTAGGCAGACCGTTGCGGATGATGTCGCTAAAGCCCTGGGTTTAATTCTGATACCGTCGCCACTACAATCACCTCTGAAGTCTGTTCCAAATTTTCAAGAGGCAAGCAAGTTCCATTGTGATCTTACTCACTTCACTGTTGACTGTCATTGCACCACCGATCGCGGCGTTAAACTTCTGGGATAAAACCAGTGGCACTTGGATTAATGTATTCACAATTTTGGCCGGGACAAGCATTGGCCTTTTGAGTCGCAACCGATTGGCTGGTAGCTTGCAACAAGTCATCACTCAAGGATTAGGTCTATTTACACTATTCCTGGGCATCACAATGGCTGGCAGTATGTTGAAGGTCCGAGTCGGTCATGCCGATGGCATCATTTTGGCGCTGTTGGCGATCGTCCTAGGTGGAGTACTGGGGGAAATGCTGGATTTGGAACGGCGTTTGCAACAGGTCGGTGATTGGCTGAAAGCCCAATTCAACGGTGGGGGGCGTTTTACAGAAGGGTTTGTCGCAGCGAGTCTGCTATTTGGTGTGGGGCCAATGGCGATCGTTGGTTGTCTCAATAATGGATTGTCGGGGAATGATGACTTGCTGACCGTAAAAGCCATCATGGATGGACTCGCGTCGATCGCGTTTAGTAGTGTCTATGGTGTCGGTGTCGGCTTTTCTGCCTTGCCAATTCTGATTTATCAAGGCAGTCTATCACTGGCGGCGGGAACGCTCAGCACAACGCTAACTGATCCAGCTAATGCCCCACCGGTGTTACTGGTTTCAGGAGTTGGTGGCTTGATGGTTTTGGGCATCGGGCTCAATTTGTTAGAGCTACAGAAAATTCGCGTCAGTTCATTTCTTCCCGCTCTGGCAGTTGTGCCATTATTGTTTCTCTTTGCGCAGTGGATTCAATTGGGCGCTTCAAGCTAATGTCGCCATCGCGCCGCACCGCCAATTGCCGTCATCAACATGTCATTCGGAAATTTCTTAAAGACCCTCCCCTCAGACATTTCAACCGGTCAAGCAACAACCCAATTACACGCAGTGATGATGACTCAACTACAGCAGCGCTATCATGATAGAGAGTACTATCGCTCATATAGAAGACGTATTATTCATATTGCTCTCATAGCAGAATGCCGTCATTCATTTAAAAAAAAATCAAATATTTCACAATTTATTTATGCAAATTGGATCAATCGGGGTATACATATAAGTAGTCACAATCTTCTATTCATTACTAAAGGACAATTCTCATGGCTGGAGCAAAACGCCGTTCACCAACTTCCACGTTGGTGACCAAAAATTCAATTGAAAGCGCTGGATCGGCACTGGTGGAATTGCCAGAGAAACCAAAGGAGATTTGGTCATTACGCGAAGCGATCGATGCGTTAAAAGATGAAATCACTTTGGCGCTCGATCGGGGCTATACGTACCCCGAAATTTCTCAGATGCTTACAGCGCGAGGTGTTGAAATCAGCGCTTCTACGCTCAAGTACTATCTTTCTTCGGTCAAGCGTCAAGACCCGAATGCACCGCGTCGCCGTCGTCGTCGCACTCTGGGGGCAAGCATCAGTGCGGAGAGTCTAAACTTGACGACTGCAGATGGTGAAGCAACGCCACCCGCTAACGCTGACGCGAGTGCAGAAGACTCAGTGACAATGCCAGTGGCAAAGAAGGCAACGGCTACGAAGAAGAGTACAACTGCGAAGAAGAGCACCACGGCGAAGAAGCCGGCGGCAGCTAAGTCAATAACTGCAAAGAAGACAACGACGGCAACGAAGAGTACCACTGGGAAAAAACCAGCGGCAACAAAGTCAACGACTGCGAAGAAGCCAACGGCAACGAAGAGTACCACTGGGAAGAAACCAGCGGCAACAAAGTCAACGACTGCGAAAAAGCCAGCGGCAACGAAAAGTACCACTGCGACCAAGACTAAGACAGGCACCAGCCGTCGTAAGACAACGGCATAGTGAGAATAGTAATTGAGCCATATTGCCCGAAATTAATTGGTCAATGTGGCGGGTTGTGAGTCTAATGCATTATTGATTTTGAGCGTCTTGAGTTTGATCTCAGGACGCATTTTTATTGGCATGATTCAGTTTGAACCTTGAACCATGCAAGTTATAAGATGAACTTCTAGCGGCAACATTTTAGTCATCATTGCGGGAAAAGCCAATGGAATTCTCGAGCCAGGCGGTATCGAATTCGCAAACTGATTCATTCGAGTCTTTCTGGATGCCATTTACCGCCAATCGTCAGTTCAAAGCACAGCCACGGCTGCTGGCAACGGCGAAGAATATGCATTACACCACAGTTGATGGGCACTCGATTCTCGATGCAACTGCCGGGCTGTGGTGTGTCAATGCGGGACATTGCCGTGAATCCATTAGTGCAGCGATCGCCCAACAGGCGAAAGTTTTAGATTATGCACCGACATTTCAGATGGGGCATCCGGCACCGTTTCAGTTGGCCGATCGCTTAGCCAAGATGCTACCAGGTGATCTCAACCGCATATTTTTTGTCAATTCGGGCTCCGAAGCCGTTGATACAGCTTTGAAAATTGCCCTGGCCTACCATCAGTTGCGGGGAGATGGGCGTCGAACGCGTTTAATCGGTCGGGAGCGCGGTTATCATGGCGTTGGCTTTGGCGGCATCTCTGTGGGTGGTATCAGTGCCAATCGCAAACACTTCGGCAGCTTATTGACGGGCGTTGATCATTTACCCCATACCCACAATCTCGAAAAGCATGCATTTACTCGGGGTCAACCTGCATGGGGAGCGCATCTAGCCGATGAGTTAGAGCGGATTATCCAACTGCATGACGCTTCGACGATTGCGGCAGTGATTGTTGAGCCGGTAGCAGGCTCGACTGGTGTGCTAGTGCCCCCGCAAGGCTATCTGCAACGGCTACGGCAGATTTGCGATCAGCATGGCATTTTGTTGATCTTCGATGAAGTGATTACCGGGTTTGGCCGGTTAGGGACCGCCTTTGCGGCTGATTATTTTGGTGTGATTCCCGACTTGATGACGGTCGCCAAAGGCATGACCAATGGGGCTGTCCCTATGGGAGCAGTGTTTGCCCGTCAAGGCATCTATGATGCGTTTATGCAGGGGCCAGAACAGGCGATCGAATTGTTTCACGGTTACACGTATTCGGGCCATCCCCTCTCTTGTGCGGCGGCGGCAGCAACATTAGATATCTATGAATCAGAAGGATTATTTGAGCGTGCTCGATCGTTGAGTTCTTACTGGGAAGCGGCTGTCCATTCCTTGCAGCATTTACCCGGCATTATGGATATTCGCAATCTTGGTCTAGTCGCGGGGATTGAATTAGCGCCCCGTGCTGGTCAACCCGGTCGGCGCGCCTACGACGCTCTGGTTGATTGCTTTGAGGCGGGTCTACTGATTCGGGTCACAGGCGATATTATTGCCCTTTCGCCACCGTTAATTATTCAGCGTGAGCAGATTGATCAAATCATTGATATGTTAGACAACGTATTAAAGAAAGCGTAGTTTTGGACTGGCCTGCTGTGTATTGGATGCCATGATGCTGAAGTATTTCCCACATTATTCCGTCGTCATCCCCATCTACAATGAGGCGGAAAACTTATTGGAACTACAGCGACGCTTAGTGCTGATGATGGCGCAGTTGGATGCACCGGTAGAATGTATTTTGGTTAACGATGGCAGCCGCGATCACAGTTTGGCGCTGATCCAGCAAATTCGACAACAGGACCCACGGTTTTGTTATGTGAGTTTGGCCCGTAATTTTGGTCATCAAATTGCGGTGACGGCTGGTTTGCACCATGTACGAGGGAAGGTGGCAATTATCCTTGATGCCGATCTACAAGATCCGCCGGAGCTAATTCCGCAAATGTTAGCCGCTTGGCGATCGGGATTTGAAGTGGTTTATGCCAAGCGTATCCAAAGGCGGAATGAGTCTTGGTTCAAGCGACTATGTGCCTATGGTTTTTATCGTCTACTCCGCCGCTTAGCCGATGTGGATATTCCCACTGATACAGGCGACTTTTGTTTGCTCGATCGTCAAGTCGTTGATGCTCTGAATGCGATGCCAGAGCGGGTACGTTATTTGCGCGGATTGCGATCGTGGGTCGGCTTTCGTCAGACAGCGATTGCCTTCGAGCGCGATCCACGCTATGCGGGGACCGTCAAATATACCTTCCGCAAGTCGCTCAAGCTCGCCATTAGTGGCATCGTATCATTCTCCCAAGTGCCGTTGCGGCTTTCAACCTATGTCGGGTTGCTCGCGGCTTGTGTGTCGATCGTCATGGCCGGACTCGTATTGTATTGGCGTTTATTTATTCCCAATTCACCGCTGACGGGCTTTGCTTTAATTTTGGTCGCAATTTTTTTTCTGGGGGCGATCCAGTTAGTCAGCATTGGCATTTTGGGTGAATATATCGGGCGGATTTACGAAGAAGTCAAAGGCAGACCGCTGTATACGATCGGTGAGGTTGCCGGATTTGAGCCGATTGGATCGCGCGGTCGATTGGATGCGATCACGCCGTCGGACGTAGCGTCAGCGAGTTCATACAATGAGACCATGGGCGGTAATCACGATCGTGTTCAGTGAGGTTTGAACCCAGAAATCTCAGGCGACGCACCGTAGAATACAAAAAGCTTTACGTAACGAACATTCTCATAAAGTAGCAACTCATGATCTTCGGCCTATTTAATAAAAAGACGGCAATGCCGACACCGGCAGACGCGCTGCCAGGGCGCAGTGAACCCATGCCGGTACCCAAGCAACACTATGTCAATCGTAATCCGATTCAACCGCCGTTCCCAGAGGGGATTGAGTTGGCAATGTTTGGTTTAGGTTGTTTTTGGGGCGCAGAGCGGAAGTTTTGGCAGCAGCCGGGCGTTTATTCCACAGCTGTCGGGTATGCAGCTGGATTGACCCCAAACCCAACTTATCAGGAAGTGTGTAGTGGGATGACGGGCCATAATGAAGTCGTGTTAGTGGCCTATGATCCGAAACAGATTAGCTACAGTGATTTGCTCAAGTTATTTTGGGAAAGCCATAATCCAACTCAAGGCATGCGCCAAGGTAACGATACGGGCACTCAATACCGATCGGGCGTCTATACCTACAACGATGAGCAGAAGCAACTGGCGGAAGCATCTAAGGCAAAGTATGAAGCGGCGTTAGTGGATAAGGGCTATAACGCGATTACGACGGAAATTTTAGAGGCGCCGGAGTTTTACTACGCCGAGGAATATCACCAGCAGTATTTGGCGAAGAACCCGAATGGCTACTGCGGTTTGGGCGGAACGAATGTCACTTGCCCAATTTAGACCAGTTTAATTGGCTACCGATTAGGCCAACTTGATTGTTTGAGGACGTGGCCTTGCCATGTCCTTGTTGCTTTATCGATCGTTGCGTAGCCAAAGAATCACTCCCAGTAGAATGATTGCCGCACAAATCAAGCCCAGCACAACGGATTAAAGGGTGTGCTGGCGGATGGGGAATCAGCTGGATCGGTGGTCGTGCCATCGGGGCGGCGGTGGTGGGTGATGCCACTGGCGGTGACCTTCCCCGGTTGGACGGTGACATCGTATGTGCAGTTCAAAGGGGCGAAAGCTCTCGCTATCCTTCGCACTGCCGCTGAAGACGAGTTGATAAATGCCGACCTTGGGAAACACTACTTCACCAGCAGGAATGTCTTGGTATTGCTCAGCGCTGATTGGCTTGAGTGGAACTGTGCCGATCGATTGTTTTGATTGTTTGACTTCCAGTTTGCAGTTGCATTCGCGCAGTTGAATTGGTTGGCCGCCAATTTTCGTTAGTGCAAACCAAACGGTAGCCGGTTCTCCCGCTTTGGGGTTGTGGTTGGGTTCGAGGTGAAATGTCGCTGCGACATCACTCGCAGTTTTAACTGTATGGGCGATCGCCCGGTTCATGACAAGACTGCTGCCGACCAGAACGCTGTTGATCAAGTAGACTTTGCTGTTTTGCTTTGACATACCAGTGCTCCTGTCCCACCAGTTTCCAACAATAGCGCGATCGGGTACTTAACACAGCGACGATCATCACTAGCAATCCGCTAATTCGCCACCAATGGGCTGGACTGAGCGTCAGTGCCCCCAGATAACTTGAACCGTTCAGTAATGCATGGCAACCGACAAATATCAGTGCTGGTATGCTCAACAGATGAATCTTTCGCCATTGCGAGCCCAGTAGCTTAACCATGGAATCAAAACTGGTGAATGCCGGTGGCATCATGAGGCATGTGGCAATCACACCGCAGACAAGCCCCCACTGCTGTGTTGGGAGCATAAAGCGCCATGCCGACCAGTTCCACTCAAACGTATGGGCCAGGATATGGATGATGTGGGCGATCGATAAAATGAAAGCACCAACTCCTAAACCCCGGCGATACTGCAATAAGCCGGGCCATAACTTCGCGATCGGGCGGGCAATGAGGGCTAGTACAAGTAAGATAAGCGCCCCATGGCCGGTGTAATCGACCATATTGCTATTGCGGGTCAGCGTTAAGAGGCCGATGACCAGCGTCACCCATCCTCCTAATCGAAATAATTGACTGCGGCGATCGTGGCTGAAGCAGGCAGTGGAACTCCCCACTCCCAACATCATGGGTAAGGTGCCGATGCCAAATGCCATCATGGTCAGCGCACCAAGTTGGGGATTGCCGGTTTCGGCGGCTTTGATTTGGGCGGCATAGAGAAAGCCGCAGGGCATTAGGCCCCAGAGCAGTCCGAGGAAAATCGGCGATATGCGCGATAGCCGGAGCATCAGGCGATTTAACCGATCGTGTAATTTCCCCAACGCTGGATGGAGCAGGGGAAGTTGGGGCAGCCAACTTGGCTGAATCTGGTGCAGACCAAACCAAATTAAGAGGATGCCAGTCACAACGGCGAGTCCTTGTCGCAGTCCACTACCGATACCCGCGAGTTGCCCACCGGCAATTAACACAGAGCCGATCGTCCCAATCAGCCATCCCACTAAGCCATAGCTCAGGATACGCCCGAAATTCAGCAGTAGGTTAAACCATAGTCGCGATTGCCAGGACCTTTGGGCAGGGGACTGGACTGGATAGGATAGGGAAAATGCCACCGTGA
Source organism: uncultured cyanobacterium (assembly GCA_963704065.1). Classification (GTDB taxonomy): domain Bacteria; phylum Cyanobacteriota; class Cyanobacteriia; order Leptolyngbyales; family Leptolyngbyaceae; genus Romeriopsis. Next base: position 63,346 of record CAVPGX010000009.1, read on the forward strand.
GTGGTCCACACATGCCTAAACAATGGCCAAAACTGCCAAGAAATCCCAGGGTGGTGATGAGGAGAAGGTCGGTCATTAATGAAAAGGGTGCAGCCGCAGCCGACCGATCGCAATGGGTGATGAGTTCATCTTTTCAATCCTAAGCAGGAATAGCGGCTGTTGCAATTGACAGGCCGTCGTTGGTGCCATCTGAGTATGCGACAGGATGGTGATGGCGATACTTGACGGGACCGTGAACGATCGCTTCAATGTCGTGATCCGGCGTAAGATTGAATGAACTGAAACGGCGACGGCTTGGATGCGGAGAGAATTAGCCCATATCGATTAAAGAGGGCGACAAGCAACGCATTTAAGCAGATTTTAGCGGGATCGCCACTGTGATAACGAAAGATTGATTTAGTGTCAGACCTGGAAACCCACCCAAAAATTACTTTATTACGACTGCACGAGGATATTCAGCATGGGCATGTTTTTTGAAATGCTTAATTCAATTAATGATCCCCATTGTCAGGGCAGCGTTGAGCAATTGGACCACATTATCTTAGAGATTGAACAGTTACAGCGGCAGCAACAGCTCGAAACTGACACCACGCAGATAATCATGTCGGCCATTAGTCGTCCGATGCAATTAGCATTGCGGCAAGGGACAACTCACAATACAGACTTCAGTTCATTGGCACAGGCCGATCTGAGTGCGCTTCCAACAGTGTTTACACCCCCCATCCAAGCGGAGATGGTACAAGCAATCGTGCAGCAAACAACGATCGCAGACGATATTATCCAGGCGATCGTGCCGGCGCTACTGCCGTTAGCTTGTCAGTTTTTCCAGATGGGCGCCAGTCAAGCTGGGAGCGATCACCATAGCAGTAACCATGTGGTGGCGGCTTTTTTGAAGGGCGACCGATTTGGGCGGAATGATTTGGGTTATATCTGGCGATTAGCGCGACGTTTTTTGGATCCAGAGTTAGACCGATAGCAATCCGAGATGCTGCTGAAGTACCTGTCGCATTGTCGCAATCGGCACTTCCGCTTGCGTCCAGATTTTGAGTGAGGCCGCACCTTGTTGCACAAGCATTTCCAGACCATTGATCGCGATTGCACCTTGGGCTTGGGCCTGTTGAAGAAATTGAGTCGCACTGGGAACATAGATCAAGTCATAGGCGATCGTGCCGGTTGATATAGCCGCTGCCGCCGTTTGGCTCAACGGCGAGGAAGCAATATGCGGCTGCATTCCGATCGGAGTCGTATTGACAATCAAATTCGCCTGAGGAATTGCTGTAGCTAAGTCCGACCAAGGGTGAATGGACAACTTATCGGTGAGCTGTCGTCCCAGACGGGATGGCTGCCAGCTGTCATAGAAATGCTGTAGCTTATCCGAATTGCGGCCAAAAACTTGAATCTTACGGCAACCGAGTTGATGTGCCCCCGCGACTACCGCGCGTGCCGCCCCTCCATTGCCCAGGCACAGCACCGTCGTTTGCGACCAATCCCGGTGCATCGCCTGTAATGGCGCGATAAATCCCGCTACATCAGTATTTGTGCCATGCCAGCCGTTATCAGACCGCCAAACTGTATTCACCGCTCCCACAGCCTTCGCTAGGTCACAAGTTTCAGCCAAATGTGGAATGATTGTTTGCTTGTGGGGAATTGTAATGTTAAATCCGGCAATCCCGATCGCCTCAAACCCCGTGATTGCCTCATCCAGCCGATCCGGCGCGATCGGAAATGCGACATAAACGTAGTCGAGTTCAAGCTGTGCTAACGCCGCATTATGCATCAGTGGCGACAGCGAATGCGTCACCGGATGTCCAATCACCCCTAACAATTTAGTGCGCCCAGTAATCTTCATCGCCCCCAGCCCTGTTACCTACCTAATTACTCGAGCACCTGATCATCCTGTAGCACCACATCTTCCAACCGGTTTCTCGCCGTTTCCGCCGATTGCGCAGCGGCCGATTGATTCTTCTCAGGACTGGCTGGACGACGTTCCGGAGCCGCAGCTGCATTCGGATTACCAATTGCTGATTCATCCAAATCAATTTCTGGTAGTACTACACCGGTTAGCGTTTCCTCTTTCACCGTGTATAGTTCCGGATTAACGCGACGAATTGGTAAATTAGCCACAAGGACCGTCATCCGATCGCTACTGTCAAGACTCAGCTCCATCTCATCCGCATCTAAATCAACATAGTGTGAAACCACCTCAAGAATCTCCCGGCGCATCGCTTCGAGCATCTCCGGTGCAATTGCCGCGCGATCGTGGGCCAAAACTAACTTCAGCCGATTTTTGACCTCCTGGCGGCTATCGCGCTGATTCAAACCAGGGAAAATATGCTCAAGGATTTCACGAAGATTCATTAGCTTACCGGCAGTGCTGGGGTTGATTTGGCAGTGTAGATACGTAGAAAGATTTCAAACAAGCGAATTAATTCGAAATCAACGGTAGATCCATCAAGAAAACGTTTCTAGGCACGATTCCATGGGTGATTTTAACCCAGTGACTTTTTGAGAAAGGCCTTGAGTTTTGTGAGTAAGCCTTCCTCAACATTCAGCTCCATCAACGGAACTTTTTCACCTTCAATCCGACGCGCAATATTATCAAAAGCTGTCCCGGCAATATTGGGCGTTCCAGAAATCACCAGCGGCTCACCGCGGTTGGTCGAAACAATCACCTGTTCATCATCAGGCACCACCCCGATCAGCGGTACCGCCAAAATCTCCTGAACGTCTTCAATCGACATCATGTCATTGGCTGCCACCATCTTAGGCCGGATGCGGTTAATCACCAAGCTGGCCCGCTTAATCCCATTGGCTTCAAGTAACCCAATTACCCGATCAGCATCGCGCACGGCTGAGATTTCGGGAGTTGTAATGATTAAGGCTTCCTGAGCACCAGCGATCGCATTTTGAAAGCCCATCTCGATCCCCGCTGGCGAATCAACTAATACATAGTCATACACTTTGGCGATTGCCAACACGAGCTGACGCATCTGGGCGGGATTCACCGCTTCTTTCGTTCGGTTCTGCGCGGCGGGGAGCAACACGAGATTTGACCGTCGCTTGTCTTTGACGAGTGCCTGTTCCAAACGGCATTCTCCGGACAACACCTCAACAGCTGTATAAACCACTCGGTTCTCGAGACCGAGCAGCAAGTCTAAATTCCGCAACCCAAAGTCAGCATCCACGACCGCGACACGACGATTGCGTTGTGCCAACGCCATACCAATGTTTGCAGTAGTGGTAGTTTTGCCAACACCCCCCTTTCCGGAGGTAACAACGATAACTCGTCCCATGAGCGCCATCCAGCGATTGATCAAATGTTAACAACTATACGTGAAATCGGATCTCACATGGTATTTTTTCCAACAGAATGCGAGTCATGGTCAGGCGCAATGAACGGGGATCAGGGCCGACTGAATCAACGATCAAAAACGGAATAAACTCTCCCACTGTTTAGACCAATCCAGTTCGCCTATGTTAATGCCCATTCACTAGTAATGCGCACCAATCTCAATACTCAAAATTACTCAAAATTGCGCTTTCCCGTTGCCGGTAGCTTTCTGCTACCCGATGTGCGGTTAGGCTCAACTTGACTCGGCATTTCACGCAGGTCTTCGACACGGGCAATGCTGATCTTAGCTTCGGCCGTGACGTAGGCAACTTCAGGAAAAAATTGCGTTGGTGGATTCGCGGGACCGCGAGCGACAAAGCCGGCGATGCGGATTTGGGCCGGTTCCATCCGCAAGGCCATAATGCGGGCCTGATCGTCACCTTTACAACCCGCATGAACATTCCCCCGTAAGCGGCCCCATACGACTACGTCACCTTCGGCCACAATCGCGCTGCCCGGATTTAGATCACCAATCACCACAACCGTACCGTTATGCCGAATCTCTGCACCAGAACGTAGCGTTGTCTTCAATATCAGTGGCTCCGCCATCGCTTGCCCGGCTTCAGTTGGGGCGGGCTTCAGTTGGCTTACAGCGACGTGTTGCTCAATGCTGTAGCCAGCTGTGGCGGCAGTGATTGCCGTTTGGCGGCGACTGGTGTAGACCCGCCGCAGCTGAATTTTCTGGGAGGCAAGGGCATCGACAATATCTTGTAACTGTTGGGCGCTCAGGAGGCGATCGCGCGCAATCAAATGCACAGCGGTGTTAGCAGACCAGTGTCGCGCTTCGGCCTGTAGCCGCTGGCGCAGTTGGTGCATAATCTCGACCCAAGCGTAGCTCAGCGTATTTTGACCACTGCTATCGTCGCGTTCGCTCGGTAGGATCAGCAGCATTTTTCCCTGGTCGTTTTTAAATCGCACTTGCGGTGCATGGTTCCCTTCAACCAACGTCGGTACGGACTGGGATGCCGCCGGAAGTGGCGCTGCATCAATGGCCGCAACTGTCGGTGTGCTCTGATCAGCAGCTGCTGCAGTGGGCGCATGGCCCGCGGCCTGATTAGTGGTAGCTTCCTCCGTGGTTGGCGGCGATGATCCGGACAATTTACTTGCGGCCGCTTTCGCGGCTAAACCAGCCGGAATTGGATCAGCCGGGATGGCTTGAGAGGGCGCAAAGGGTACGCTCCCCGATGGATTAGCCGGGATCGCAATCGGTGGTTGAGCATCTGTAGCAGTGTGATCGGCTGGATTGACCGATCGGGGATCATCAGCCTGGGGCACCGTCTCAATTATGTTCAAATCCAAACCAAGTGCTGGATCTTCAGTAATTTTCGATAAGTCGCCAACGGGCGGTAGACCATTACTATCCGGAACATCTGCCACCGTTTGAGGCAAACTCACATACGCTGTGCGACTCGACTGTGCCGGTGCAGATGGATTAGATGGTTGTGTGGATTGTGAATTTGGTTCGGCAGTCATCTTCGCAGATATCCCAACGACAAGAAAGGCTGATTTAAGGTACGTAGAACGATCCTGGTATCACTCAACACGATACTATCGATCGTGTCATTCGGCGCAGGAATTGTGCTCATACAATATGCTGTGTTGCAACTTTCTGTCCCGGCCATTTCGCACACTAACGGTCATGTACTCAGTTGATTAAAAAGTTTGACTAACACGACGTTAGAGAATAGGAAGCCTTCGGGCGCGGTGAGGTATATTCGATTAATGCGAGTCCAGTCGGTACCAGGCCAGTCAGATGGTAGTGTTTGGTATTTACCTGTCCGGTCAATCGCTTCAACCCAACCGGAGTTGTGCGCGGACAACAGACTTTGGCAGGTGGTTTTTGCCAGGCGATCGCCAAATTGCTGACGGAGGTGTGGTAGCGATACCCCTTCGGCCAATCGGAGACCAACCATCAAAGTATCGAGCAGCAGATCGTGGGGCTCTAACGGTATCGGCGCAAGATTCGGCGAAAACTGTTCAGTCCACTGACAGTAGTTCTGCAACTGGCGCGGGCGAATCAATCGATCGCCTTGCAGATAGCTCGTCGCTCCCATCCCAAACCCATAAAACGCGCGGTTCTCCCAATAGGTGCGATTGTGCCGACACTGATAGCCCGGTTTGGCATAGTTAGAAACTTCGTAGTGGACATATCCGGCATCGGTCAACAACTGATGTGCCAGACGATACATATCAGCCGTCATATCATCACTGGGCAATGGTTGGTCGCCTGGACGATAGCGTTTACCAAAGACCGTACCAGCTTCGATCGTTAGATCATAGGTGGCAATATGGACCGGGTCAGCCGCGATCGCCTGGGTCAGGGAGTCATGCCATTGGGCCATCGTTTGATGGGGCAGACCCGAAATCAGGTCGAGACTATAGTTGATAATGCCGACCTCACGCAGCATTGCCATTGAGGCGGCAATGTCCTTAACCGTATGCGCGCGGCCGCTTGCGGCCAGCAGCGCCGCTTGAAAGGCTTGAACGCCAAAACTAAAGCGATTAATTCCAGCCTGTTTGTAAGCCTGTAATCCAGCCAGATCGAACGTGCCCGGATCAATTTCCATCGAGATTTCAGCATGCTGCGCTAGGCCAAATTGCCGCTCGAGCGCCTGCAAAATTCCCCCCAATTGTTCGCCGGTTAGGACCGAGGGGGTGCCACCGCCGAAGAAGACTGTTTCCAGCGGACGATCATTTTGAACCGGTGTGCGCCGGATTTCGGTTTCCAGGGCATTGAGATAGGTGGTGATACTGCGAGCCGGTTTATGGTTGGGATGTTGAAGCCCCCGATCGCCCACAACATAAATTGGAAAATCGCAGTAAAAACAGCGCCGTCGGCAGAAAGGCACATGCACATAAGCCGATCGGGGTGGATCACTAACGCTGATGCGGGCCAACATATCAGGGCCATTACTACGAACTGGACGGCTCATAGAAAATCACCAAAGGAAAGCCAAGCCAAATCCCTGGCAGCGAGGGCAACGGGTACGGTATCCAACCGCAAAAGTAGGGGAATCCCTCTATAGTTGAAGTGTTGCCCTGCAAGATAAGTTAATAGGCGGGGGAAAAACCCAGGATATAATAGCGCCAAAGTGTTTTCTTTCTGCTTGATGTGCGCTGCGCTACTGGCGTTGTCATGTCGTCGATTGCAGCGTTGGTCGATCGCGCCAGCTATTTCTATGTTGTTTGTCAGATTATACGTATGTTGGATGCCTTCATCATCCTAGCGTTTATTGCAGCCTGTACTGGTATTGGCTTCAATAGTTGGGAAGCGCTACCGCCCGCAATCCAGGCACAAGTCACCAATGTGGATGGCTTGCGCATTGTGCTTTCTGCCTTCGGTGGGTTACTCGGCATCGGCGTGGGCATCTTCGCTCAGACGAGTTACCGCCGCGTAGAACAGCAAGTGAAAGAAATGCCAGCGTTTATGCTGCTGAGCCGGGCGATTGGCCTCGTTTTGGGGTTGATCACGGCAAATTTATTGTTGGCGCCATTGTTCTTGCTGCCGATCCCTTCTGAGTTTTCATTTATCAAACCGCTGCTTGGCGTCTTAGCCAGTATCCTTTTCGCGATTTCTGGTGCCAACTTAGCGGATGTGCATGGTCGCTCATTACTCCGCTTGATCAATCCCAATAGCGCCCAATCCCTACTCCTCGCGGAAGGAACATTGACGCCAGCGATGGCCAAGGTGCTCGATACCAGCTGCATTATCGATGGTCGTATTCTGGATTTGATGGAGACCAATTTTATTGAAGGGCAGATTTTGGTACCGCACTTCGTGCTGCAGGAGCTGCAGCAGGTGGCGGATTCTTCCAATGATCAGAAGCGTTCTCGCGGTCGACGGGGTTTAGATTTGCTCAAACAACTGCGAGAAAGCTATCCCCAGCGAATTTTAATTAGTCGGGCTGACTATGACGACATTCCAACGGTGGATGCGAAGTTAGTCCGTCTGGCGATGGACATTAATGGCGCTTTGCTCACGAATGACTACAACCTCAATAAAGTCGCTAGTGTACAGCGTGTCCCGGTCCTGAATATTAATGACCTGGCGCAAGCCATGCGGCCCACTTATCTGCCTGGCGATAGCCTGGATCTAAAGATCCTTAAGGAAGGGAAAGAACCAGCTCAGGGTGTGGGCTATCTCAACGATGGCACGATGGTCGTTGTCGAAGATGGCCGTGACCACCTAGGCGATAATGTGGAAGTGGTGGTCACAAGTGCACTGCAAACGTCGGCAGGGCGGATGATTTTCGCACGACCAAAGACTTCTTCGGCCATGGCGTAGATTATCTCGAGTACTTGTAAATCCAGGAAGAAGCCGCTTTAGCGCTACTCCTGCAACCTGGGTAATAATCCTACAAAGTTACAAGGGCGGTAATTTTCGTCTAGTTGATCTTTCAGAATCCCTTCCCAGGCGGTGCGGCAAGCACTGGCTGACCCGGGAACACAGAAAATATAAGTCCCGTTTGCCACACCCGCGATCGCCCGCGATTGAATGCAGGATGTTTTGATTTCTGCGTAGGAAAGCATGCGGAACAACTCACCGAATCCTTCAATCGATTTGTCTAGCAGCGGGGCGATCGCTTCTGGTGTCCCATCCCGGCCAGTAATACCGGTACCACCGCTTGTGAGCACAATCGATACAGAGACATCAGCAATCCACCGAGAAACAATCGCCCGAATCTGATAAACATCATCACGGACGATCGCCTGTTCCACAACCTGATGTCCAACTTCCCCAAGCTGTTCGACCAAATAACGCCCCGACTGATCCTCAGCCGCTGTTCGGGTATCCGAAATTGTCAGCACCGCCACATTTAGTCCCATAAACGTTGCCTCTAAGCGGCTAAGCCAAGCCGGTTAAAACTAGTCATCGTCTTGATGCCCACGCATTTTTCTCTGGTGCTTCTCTTTATCGGCGATGGCACTAGTACACATCCAACTTTCTGAGGGGAGTGCCGGATAGCCATAGCGAATCGCCTCCGGGCAAATCGTATAAATTGTCAGCTGGCAGTCAATCATCTGATGACCCGCTTTTTCAACCTGCTTCATGCTCTGCTTGAGCACCGTGTCATTTTCAAATTCGATCGTGCGGCTGCACTGGACGCACACCATATGATGATGATGATGCGGGGTCGCCACATTGAGCTCATAGTGTTTATGCCCTTCAGCCAATTCAAGTTCCCGCAGAATTCCCATACGCGCCATCAGTTTGACTGTGCGGTAGATTGTCGAAAGACTGATATCGTGCCCGTCTTCACTTAAAAGGCTATGCAGATCCTCAACGCTCAGATGCTTCCCTTGCTGGAGATTCTGGAAAGTCTGGAGAATCGTCTCTCGCTGCGGCGTCATGCGCCAGCCTTTTTCATTCAGTTCGGCTTTGAGGGAGCTTGGGGTAATTGTCACAGCAGGGGCAACCAGATTGAATGCCTATACATAATAGACATTTTCCAGATGATTCGCAATAAGCTCCAGTTATTGCGAATCGCGTGGGCCGAATAATTTAAGGAGTCCGGCGTAATAATATGTCATAGTTCAGTCGTGATCCGACTGAGTTTGCCTGATTATCATGGAAAATTCTGCGCACAACTTAGAATCGCGGCATCAACCAGCTGGCTTCTGGTACAACGGAGCGTGGCATGTGGGAAGCCAGATCCATCTCGAGATTAGTGATCCCGGTTTGCTTTATGGTGCGACGGTGTTTTCCACGCTGCGCATTTACGCAACGTTAACGGATGTGCGCACCGCGTGGCCTGTACATCAAGCTCGTCTCAGTCAAAGTTTGCAGGAGTTTGGCTGGGATATTCCCGATTGGAGCCTGGTCGGATGTGGCATCCAGAGAGTTGCGGGATTTCACCCCGTGGTTCGCGTCACCTTGTTTCCCGATGGGCGCGAGTGGATTACAGGGCGACCACTACCAGTCGATTTAGCCCAGCGCCAGCAACAAGGCATCGTTGCCTGGGTTATTGATCAGACTGTGGGCGCGCGATCGCTGCCGCAGCATAAAACAGGTAATTACCTCACGCCGTGGTTGGGTTTACGCCTGGCCCAACAGCAGCATGCCCAGGAGGCAATCTTAGTCGATGCGCAGGGCAATTGGCGCGAAACCTGTACGGGAAATCTCTGGGGGTGGGCCGATGGAATTTGGTATACCCCCGCGTTGGATAGCGGAATTTTGCCCGGAATTACCCGCGATCGCCTCATTCGGAACTTAAGATGGCAGAATAAGAAAGTGGTCGAACGTACTTGGGATCAGTCGCTAATCGAATGTTTCACGCTCGTTGCCTACAGTAATTGTGTCGTGGAAGTGGTGCCGATTCGCACGATCCTGAGAAACTCTAAAACATTGCAATACCAGGGCAACCCCGAGATTTTGCAGGAACTTTTTGTTGGTTTGACCCCAGGATATTCTTAGATGAGTTAATATAAGTTAACAATAACAATGAGTTTTTAGCCCCATCACCCATTCAGGAGGACAACCCGGTGAACAAACGCTGGAGAAACGCAGGGCTATACGCGCTCTTGGCAGTTGTTTTAATTGCCTTAGCGACGACCTTTTTTGATCGCCCGCCAGAAACTCAAGGTAGCTTGAAATATAGCGAATTTATTCAGCAAGTTCAGGACAAGAAGATTGAACGAGTTGTATTGCTCGCTGATCGCTCCAAGGCGATCGTCACGCGCGGCGATGAGAAACTGCAGGTCAACCTACTACCTGATCAAGGCTTGATCGATACGCTGACGAAGAACGATGTCGATATTACCGTGCGGCCACCGCAGGATGAAGGCATTCTGATGCGTTTGGCCGGTAGCTTAGTATTCCCGGTCTTGCTATTGGTGGGGCTATTTTTCTTGCTACGGCGTGCTCAGAGTGGTCCTGGCAACCAAGCCATGAACTTTGGCAAGTCGAAGGCACGGGTGCAGATGGAGCCCCAGACCCAGGTCACCTTCGGTGATGTCGCTGGGATTGACCAAGCAAAACTGGAGCTGACTGAGATTGTTGACTTCCTCAAGAATGCTGATCGCTTCACTGCGGTAGGTGCCAAGATTCCCAAGGGTTGCTTACTTGTTGGTCCGCCGGGAACGGGTAAAACCTTGTTAGCCAAGGCCGTTGCCGGTGAAGCCGGTGTGCCTTTCTTCAGTATCTCCGGTTCAGAGTTTGTTGAGATGTTTGTGGGTGTGGGTGCTTCCCGTGTCCGTGATCTGTTTGAGCAAGCGAAGGCAAATGCACCCTGTATTGTGTTCATCGATGAGATTGACGCTGTGGGTCGTCAGCGGGGTGCTGGCATGGGCGGCGGTAATGATGAGCGTGAGCAGACGCTGAACCAGTTGCTGACCGAAATGGACGGGTTTGAAGGTAACACTGGCATCATCATCATTGCGGCCACTAATCGCCCTGATGTGTTGGATGCAGCCTTGCTACGTCCTGGTCGTTTTGACCGACAGGTTGTTGTGGATCGACCGGATTTTGGTGGTCGTTCGGAAATTCTCAAGGTGCATGCCCGTGGTAAGACCTTGGCGAAAGATGTCGATCTCGATCGCATTGCCCGTCGGACACCCGGTTTCACTGGCGCTGACTTGTCCAATTTGTTGAACGAAGCGGCAATTTTGGCAGCACGTCGCAATTTGACCGAAATTTCCATGGATGAGATCAATGATGCGATCGATCGTGTCTTGGCTGGTCCCGAGAAGAAAGATCGCGTCATGAGCGAGAAGCGCAAAGAACTTGTGGCTTATCACGAAGCGGGCCACGCGATTGTCGGGGCGTTGATGCCGGATTATGACCCGGTTCAGAAGATTAGTATCATTCCCCGGGGGCAAGCCGGTGGTTTGACTTGGTTTACGCCGAGTGAAGATCGGATGGATTCGGGCTTATATTCGCGATCGTATCTGCAAAACCAGATGGCAGTGGCTTTAGGTGGCCGTGTCGCGGAAGAGCTGATGTATGGTGATGAGGAAGTCACAACCGGCGCTTCGAATGATCTACAGCAAGTCGCTCGCGTTGCGAAGCAAATGGTTACTCGCTTTGGGATGAGCGATCGGCTGGGGCCAGTAGCATTGGGGCGCTCCCAGGGGAATATGTTCCTGGGTCGTGACATCATGGCTGAGCGTGACTTCTCCGATGAAACGGCAGCAGCGATCGACGATGAAGTGCGTAACTTGGTTGACCAAGCGTACCGTCGTTGTAAGCAAGTGCTAGTTGAAAATCGCCATGTACTCGATAAGGTGGCGCAGATGCTGATTGAGAAAGAGACGGTCGATGCTGAAGAGTTGCAAGAAATTCTCGCAACCAATGATGTGAAGATGGCGAGTATCGCTTAACCTCACCTGAGTTTGTCAAGTTGAAATTACTTGAGTCGGGAGTGGCCTTCGGGTCACTCCTGTTTTGATTGAATTGTTGGCGTTTTGATTGGATGGATTGCCATCCTGTACGGTTAATCCGGTTGAATACGCTAGAGTTGAGCGACGCACCCGAGCCCTTCTAGATAAACTTATGTCCGATACAAATGCTGTCATCAAATCAATCCCTACGGGTCAAAATTTGTGGGATTACTCGCCCGGAGCAAGGTCACGCGATCGCCTCGCTAGGTGCCAATGCACTGGGCTTCATTTGCGTACCACAATCACCGCGATATGTTGATGCCACACAGATTCAACAAATCCAACAGACGGTGCCCGCCCATGTCGCTCGAGTCGGTGTATTTATGGATGCGGATATTGACACGATCGTGCGAGTGGTTGAAGTTGGCGGTCTGACCGGTGTTCAGCTGCATGGAGATGAATTGGTCAAAGATTGTCAAGCGCTGCGCGATCGTCTACCCCAGATCGAAATCATCAAGGCTTTTCGCGTGCGACGCATTGAAGCGTTAGCACTGGCGGCAGAATATGCGCCTGCCGTTGATTGGCTGTTGCTTGATGCCTACCATCCTGGTATCGGTGGGGGCACCGGCAAGACACTTGACTGGGAATCACTACACTCGTTCCGCCCAGCCCGGCCCTGGTTTTTAGCCGGCGGTCTCCATCCGGACAATATCACCGCAGCACTGAGCTGGATTCAACCCGACGGCATTGACTTATCGAGCCGCGTTGAAATCGCGCCCGGTAATAAAGACCTAACCGCGATCGCGCAATTATTTCGGACGCTGCACCGCATTTAGCGACTTCTCCCGCCGCCGGACATTCAGCAACATCTAAGTTCAGAATCGCGATCGCAATGCTGGGTAAACACGGAAAAAGTCACCGTAAACCTACGGTCATAAATCTTATTGAACACAATAAATCGCAGAACGGTCGCATCACTTCCGCATTTATCCGTAGTTTACCCCAGGAATTGTGGCGTTTGGCCGCAAAAAGGCGTGTGTAATTACCATTACATAATGCTTGAAATATTGTTGATGAATGGCCAAATCTTCAACTCGAAAATATCTCAGCACAACAAAAATCCACATAAAAGCCTTTAGTTTGTCATCCTGATTACTTAAACTAGTAAATGTAAGAATTAAATATGCACTGAACTCTACGCTAATGACATCTTGGGCAAATTCACCGGCAGCACTCTCCTCGTTGGGCGACACTTTTGGCAAGTGGTTGCTCCCGGGTGAAGCAGTCACAACAGCAACCGCGCGCAAGTCGGTTATTTTTGACTTTGATGGCACGATTGCTGATAGCTTTGGGATTAGTCTCACCGTCGGCAATCGCCTGGCCCAAGAGTATGGGCTGGAACCGGTGACACCCGAAAAGCTCGATCGCTGGCGTGATATGAGTTCGCAAGAAATCCTCAGGGATTTGAACTTACCGTTGCTAAAATTGCCGTACCTGCTAAGTCGTTTTAAGCGAGAAATCCAGTCAGAAATCAGCAATTTTCCGTTTATTTTAGGCATGCGCGAAACGATTCTTGCACTTTGGGACCAAAATTATGTCCTCGGTGTAGTTACATCAAATTCCGCTGGCAATGTCCGCGATTTTTTAAACCATCAGGGAATTGGTCATCTGTTTGAATTTGTGGCATCCTGCCCCTACTACCGCGGTAAGCAACGTGTACTGCGCAGTGTCGCCCGGCGCCATTGTCTTGATCTCAATAAGATGATCTATGTCGGTGATGAAACGCGTGACATTGATGCAGCCAAGCGCATTCCGGTCAAGTCGGTAGCGGTAACTTGGGGATTTAATTCATCGCGGGTTCTACGTGAGCACAACCCCGATCATCTGATCGATCATCCGCGTGAGCTGCTGTCGATCGTTGATCGTCGGCGTTAAATAGCTACTCAACCGCCGCAGGCCGTCGCAGTCGGTAGAACAGATATAGCGCGATCGCGCCATAAATGACTGTCTGCAACAACGTCGCACCCAATTGCATGGCAACGCCTTGGTCAAATGTGATGCGAAGTTCCCAGCTCAGCTGTAAGCGATTGCCAAAGTCACGGAATGCATTCAAGGCAGCACCACCGATGCCGAGGCAAATCCCGATCAGCACATATTGCACAATCAACTGACCGGAAGTCTGGGCGGTTACGAAGTGAGGGGCAATTTCTCCCTGCGAGCGGTGTAGCATACGTTCAGTTTGCCACCATAGCCAGAGGGCCCAAGCGAACAAGAGATACAGCAAATGTACTGGCGCTAAACGAGGCATCGATGCGACGGGTTCGAGCGATCGGCTTACTGCTAAAATTCCATTCCAGCCAGCGTGGCAAAGGCAAGCGGCGAGCCAGCTGTGCATGATCAACTTAGAGGAATATTCCAGTTGGCGGGGCATGCGGCAAAGGAAAACGCCTAACGAAAATCCCCAAGCCATACTAAAAATCGCCTGCATCGGCATCAGCATCAGCATTTCAACGACGGATTCATGCCTATACCATAGCGCGACCAGACTGGCTTGGGCAGCAAAACCTAAAGCCACGGCAATTGTCGCCAGGAGCACAGTGCTCGGTTGCGCCGGCAGGCGGCGATAGCGTCGCAGCAACCACCACACCGGCAGAACCACTGTCACTAACTTACAGGCTTCTGCCGCCGGGGCAACCACTGCCGTCTGCCAGAGAATGCTACTCAGTAGGATTGACTCAGGCGCGGTTTGACTTAGCGACATTGATGGTGGTAGTGCCTGTATCATCATTGCCAGTAAGGACTCAATGCTCCAAGCAAACAGGCCTGCGAGCATGCCCAAACCAAATAGCAGTATGGTTCCTCGCAGCGGCGGCGCCGCGCGAATTCGACGGTGATATACCAGCATGAGGGCAAACGGCGGGACGATCGCCCAAATGACGATCGGAAACCATTGCAAACGGTTGAGCCAATCCGTTAACACGCTGTCAATGCCCTTCAGGGCCAAACCATTGAGCCACGATTGTGCGATGACGCGGCGTATTGCTAATTAATTTGGGTGTGGTGAATCCCGCCGCCACGATCGCCTCCGGTAAATCGAGACTAAAATACTCATCCATATAAGGTTCGGTACTCTTGAGCAGCGTCATCACATAAGGTGGCATCTTAGCAAAGGCATCCGATTGCGGATTCATATCCATAATTGCGAAATACCCACCTGGCCGCAGTAGTCGCTTCGCTTCCTGCAAAATTTGTTGCGCGGCTGATTGGGGTAATTCATGAAAGACTAAACAGGCTGATACAAGATCATAGGACGCTGTCGGTAAACCTGTAGATTCAGCCGCGGCATGTACCCACCATGGTATCGGCTGGTGGCTGGGCACAGCTGTCGGCTGAAGCTGCAAATGATTGCCTTGACCGGCTTGACGCAATTGAGAACGATACTCGGCTACAGCGAGAAAATATGGTGATAGGTCAACCCCCGTAATCGCCGCGCCGAGGAATGTATCTTGTAGTGCGAAGGTACTCATTCCCACCCCACAGCCCAAATCGACTATCGCCTGAGGTGCTGCTTGAAGCGTGGCTTTAAGGACTGTATGAAAACTCTGACGTAGCCGTGGATCACCATCGACCCCGGCATCCGGCCAAATCCGTGCATGAACAGCGTAGGCGGCCAACTCAACTTCGGTTGCGGGTGCCCAGCCAAGGTTGCCTTCGTCATAGGCATGAAATGACTTGAGATAGTACTCTGGGTACTCCAAATTTGGGTTGTTTACGGTATTGAATTCCGCTTGCCAATCGCGTGCCTGCAGCGCCGCCGCCGCGGCGCGCCATGGTACTCCCATTGACTCCGCCCGCTGAATTATCATCTGCCGCGCCCGCGTTTTCGCCAAGTCAAACAAGGGCCGAATGCCCAGCAATCGATTGACGAGACGGACAGTAATTGGCGGACGGGAATCGATCGTAACAGCCATATCAAAACTAGGTTCATTGGGAGTTTGGTCACGCAGTTCATTATGACAGGATTTCTGAAGCGGTTGCGATTGGACTAGCGCAAGCCGAATTGACAATTGACTAAGCCGAATTGACAATTGACTGGAGTGATTGCCGAACTACTCAGCCATCCGTGCTGCCCTTATCCATTACGCCATACTTTACGCGGATTTTACGCAGGTTTTCGGTATTCGCGCGGCAGTCAACCATCGCGGCAGGACTTTATAATCGGCTTGTTCGAGTGAACCGGTTTCGGGTTCAACCGCGCAAAAAATATTGGGGGTACAGCATGCTCAATCCGCTGGGTGATCAGCTAAGCGGTGCTCTACAGTCGAATTTGGTTTGGCGCAATCAACTTTCCGGCGAAAATGTCGTTTGGCAGCTCGATGGAACGCAATTTGCATTCAATCGCAACGCCCCACAAGCTGGCCAAGACTATGTAAATCTATTATCGATATCTGACCCGGATTGGGAAATCAAAGGCACAGGGGATTTTAACGCCGATCAAAAGGACGATGCTGTCTGGCGTAACCGGCGTACCGGTGAGAATGTCGTCTGGTACCTCAACGATACACAGTTCGCCGCGAATCCTGGCGCGCCCCAAATGGGGCAAGATTTTGATTATTTACCCGTGCTGCCGGATGACACCTGGGAGATGCAAGCGATCGGCGATTTTAACCAGGATGGCTGGAGTGATATTGTTTGGCGGCACCAAGTGACTGGGGATAATGTCGTTTGGTATCTGCGTAACAATCAGTTTATCCAAAACCCGACGGCTCCAGAGCTCGGCCAAGATTATGACTACTTCTTCGCGCTGCGCGATCAAAATTGGCAAATCAAAGGTGCGGCGGACTTTAATGCTGATGGCTTTGATGATTTGCTCTGGCGCAATCAAGCTACGGGTGAAAATACCGTTTGGTTCCTGAACAATACACAATTCGTGGATAACCCAGGTACACCACAGCGCGGCCAGGACTTTGACTATCTAGCACCGATCGCCAATCGCAATTGGGATATTGCGACCACTGGCCACTTCAACGACGATCGTCAGACGGACATCGTTTGGCGTCACAAGCGTACGGGTGAAAATATCGTTTGGCTCTTGAATGGCACGAAATTTGCCGTCAATCCGGCGGCCCCCCAGCAAAATCAGGATTTTGTCTATCTCCTCACATTGCCTAATCAGAACTGGGAATTGGTCGGCTCCCTGACCCGCGCGGCTAGTCTGCCAGAGGATTCAGCGCCAACGACGGATGCACCGATCAATCCCGATCCGCCGATCTCGCCCTCAAATAATCCCCCATCCGGCACCACTTTTGAATCCGCCTTTGAACTTGGTGCGATCAGCGGACTCGACGTGGTTCAGGAGTCGATTTCGAATGCTGCTGCGAATGACTACTACCGCTTTAGCGTGAGCACGCAGCAAAGTATTAATGTTTTGCTGAATGGGCTAGCAGCAAATGCTGATCTGCAATTGCTGGATGCATCCGGTAATCGGGTAAAAGACGCCTTTGGACGCGATAGCAAATTTAACGCCGGGAATGCCCCGGAAGTCCGGAGTCGTATCCTTGATGCTGGGACCTACTATCTGCGAGTTTATGGCGAAAACGTCAACACATCATACAAGCTGTCAATTTTGGGTTTAGCGGCGACGACAGACTATATCGATCGCGTTGTCGAGTTAACGAATTTCTA
The DNA here is from genome assembly GCA_963704065.1 of uncultured cyanobacterium. Classification (GTDB taxonomy): domain Bacteria; phylum Cyanobacteriota; class Cyanobacteriia; order Leptolyngbyales; family Leptolyngbyaceae; genus Romeriopsis. The sequence continues at coordinate 80,741 of CAVPGX010000009.1, forward strand.
TCGCACGCAATCGGACCTGAATGCTTTGGTGCAGAATAGCGCACTCAACAATGCGGCTCAAGGCCATAGCCAAGCCATGGCTTTAGATGACTTCTTTAGTCACCAAGGCCTCAATGGATCTTCCCCCACTCAACGCGCACAGGCGGCGGGCTACGCCGGTGGGGCTGGGGAGAACATTGCGGCGGGACATGTCAATGCGGAACATGTAATGGAGCAATGGATGTATAGCGCCGGTCATCGTGACAATATTCTCAACGCGAACTATCAAGACATCGGCGTTGGTTACTACTATCTTGCCGACGATCGCGGCACACAGCAATGGCGGCGTTACTGGACATCCCTGTTCGGCATTCCTCGGTAATCGTCGGATTGTGGACAATGGCCAATTCACCGCCGTGATCAAGCCGGGTACACTAGTGCCAAGGGGATTGGTGGGATGACGTGCGCTCGTGTAAATTCCCTCGACAATTTCGTGTTCTTCCGGCTTAACTATGCGATATTGCAGGAAGTTATGAAATTAGGTGGGTACTTCCTATGGACGTGAAAGCAGCGGTGGCCTTTGAAGCGGGACAACCCCTACAACTCGAAACCGTTCAACTTGAAGGACCAAGAGCCGGGGAAGTACTCGTTGAAATTAAAGCCACCGGGGTCTGTCATACCGATGCTTATACCCTTTCCGGCAAAGATCCAGAGGGTCTGTTCCCGGCTATCCTCGGCCATGAAGGTGCGGGGATTGTGGCCGAAGTGGGGCCTGGGGTCAAATCTCTACAACCCGGCGATCACGTGATTCCGCTCTATGTGCCCGAATGCCGTGAGTGCGAATATTGCCTCAATCCCAAAACCAATCTTTGCCAATCGATTCGGGTGACTCAAGGTCAAGGCTTGATGCCTGACGGTTCTAGCCGGTTTTCCTATAAAGGCGAAATGCTCCACCACTATATGGGCACCTCGACCTTCGCGAATTACACGGTAGTGCCGGAGATTTCTCTGGCAAAAATTCGTAAAGACGCGCCCTTCGATAAAGTTTGCTACATCGGTTGTGGCGTGACGACTGGCATTGGTGCCGTGATTAACACGGCTAAGGTCGAGCCAGGATCGAATGTGGTGGTATTTGGTCTGGGTGGCATTGGGCTGAACGTGATTCAAGGCGCGAAAATGGTCGGGGCCAATATGATTGTCGGTGTCGATATCAACCCGGAGAAGCAAGATCTGGCGAGGAAGCTAGGGATGACACATTTCGTCAATCCGCACGAAATTGATCAGGATATTGTGGCATATTTGGTCGAACTGACCAATGGTGGTGCCGATTACAGTTTTGAATGTATTGGCAATGTCAATCTGATGCGGCAAGCGTTGGAATGTTGTCATAAAGGTTGGGGAGTTAGTGTGATTATTGGTGTGGCTGCTGCCGGTCAAGAAATTAGTACGCGGCCATTTCAGCTGGTGACCGGTCGGGTTTGGAAAGGCACGGCCTTTGGTGGTGCGAAGAGTCGTCGGGATGTCCCGACGATTGTTGACTGGTATATGAATGGCAAAATCAACATCGATGATTTGATTACGCAAGTCATGCCGATCGAACAAATTAATGATGCATTTGACATGATGAAGCGAGGTGAGGGTGTACGCACAGTGTTGACGTTTTAAGGGGGGCGGAGCGCATGGTGGCAGCACTGGATTTGATTTCAATTGGCGAAATTGATTTGCAGGCGGGTGGCATGTTGGTGCTGCATGAGGTTTCTTGGGAGCGCTATGAGGCGATTGCTGCGATTTTAGAAACTCGGCATAAGTACCGCACGGCGTATTTAGATGGGGTTTTGGAAATTATGGCACCGATGCCAGGCCATGAGCGTCCGCACCGGATTATCGGCTATTTTGTCACGGCTTTACTCGATGCGGCAGAACGGGACTGGGAAGATTTTGGTGGCACGACATTTCGTCAGCCAGCCAAGCAGGCGGGGTTGGAGCCGGATACTTGTTTTTATGTCGATGACAATGCGCGGATTGTGCGGGATTGCATGGAGCAGATGGATTTGGAGATTTATCCACCACCGGATTTGGCGATTGAAGCCGATGTGACTTCGACGACCACGTTGGAGGTGTATTTAAGGTTGGCGGTGCCGGAAGTGTGGGTGTGGCGCCAGGGCAAACTGAAGATTCACCGGCTGCAAAATGGTCAGTATGTGGAATCACAACAGAGTCAGGTGTTTCCCAATTTCGCAATTCCGGAGCTGATACCGCAGTGGCTGGATCGATCGTTGCAAGACGGCACTAGTAAGACATTGCGCGATTTGCGGCAGGCTTTATCCAGGGGAGAAATACTAGGCTGCACTAGCCGATCAATGCGTTGAAGCAGTAGCGATTCGGCGAAAGTTGAGGCCACAGTTTGATGCGGCAAGACTGACTGACGTTTCAGGTAATGCTTACTCAGCCAGCCAATCTCAACGGGATATTTGGAAGTTGGCGACAACTTCGCTGGGGTTTGGCTGGACTCGTCGAAAATGTTCACCAAGGCGATTTCCATCACGTTGCTCTGACAATGAACGAGTCCTGGGGGGCAAGCAAAAGGCGGAAACCAACGACGTCGTCGTGCATATAGCGATTGTCCCAGTTGCGATAAGCAGAATCGACAGTTCATAGGGTCGTTACCCCACGAACCGCCACGCAGCATACGGCGTTTTGCGTTACCGTTTTCTGTCCAAGCCGATCCATCGATCGGAGCACCATCATAATTGCGGTGCCAATGATCGGCACACCATTCCCAGACATTACCGTGCATATCGTATAAACCGAAGGCATTAGCTGGAAATTGCCCAACCGGTGTTGTCGAGCCCACCTTCCGCTGTTCGGTGAGTCCAGTAGAGAATTAAAATGTAGCTAAATTCATGCTAGAGAGCGAAGAGGTTGCAGATCACTTCAGGAATAAGGGTAGAGAATCTGAGACCATCTGGGGGATTGTGGCGGGATTGATGGATCGAGATAGGGATCGTAGAGCTACTGAACGAACGTCTGGGATAGACCCCAGAGAAAGAGTGAGCATAGGCGTAGTCGTCAAAGCGATGCTATTGAATGGATTAGGCTTTGTATAGCTCCCGCTGTATTTCTTCGAGGAATTCTTCAAAGGCAAAGCGACCGAGCAGTTATTAGGCACGGGGATAAAGGCCGAACACTTGAACGACGACCGCTTAGGCAAAGCACTGGATGAACTTTACGCGACAGGATTGAGTGACTTATTTTTAAGCGTCAGCCTTCAAGCCGCGCAACGATTCGAGGTAAAAATCGAGACAGCTCACCTGGATTCGACTTCGTTTCATGTCGATGGAGAATATGAAGAGACAACAGAGAACCCAGAGCCTGAGGCCGTTAAAATCACTTACGGATATTCCAGAGACCATCGACCAGACCTCAAGCAATTCGTGATGAACTTAATCTGTGTTGGGGACGGCGATATTCCGGTATTAATGGAAATTGCCAGTGGCAACCGATCTGACAAAGCAAAATTTGCTGGGCTATTGCAAACCTTTAAGGAGCAGTGGACATTTGAAGGGCTATGCATCGCAGATAGCGCACTCTACAGCGCAGATAACCTAAAAGCGATGACAGGACTGCAATGGCTCACAAGAGTTCCCTTGAGCATCAAGGAAGCATCCAGCCTGGTAGATAGCACCGTAGCGTTAATTCCCAGTGTCATCAAAGGCTACACGTTTTCCCGCAGAATCCAGCAGTGAATATGGGGGGAGTGTCGCAACGCTGGATACTCATTGAAAGTGAGCAACGGCGTAAATCAGACCTAAAACAGTTGACCAGAGAAGCTTGAGCAGTATCAGCAAAATGCTGCTCAAGACCTTCAGCACCTATCCACCCAAGAATTTGCCTGCGCCGCCGATGCCATGAGTGCGGCACAAAGTGTCTACAAAGATGACCTGGCATCAACTGTGTGACCTTCAGACAACAGGAAAAACGTCACTATGATAAAGCCGGAAAGCCTAGTAAAGAGGATGTTCCTAAGTGCATTAGCTATCGAGTTACAGGCAACGATCGTCCCTGTGGAGGGTGAGATTGAGGCGCAACGGATTCGCTGTGGTCGATTTATTCTAGCGACGAATGTTCTCAATCGAGAACAGTTGAGTGCAGATGATGCATTACGCGAATACAAGGCACAGCAAGGCGTTGAGCGCGGATTTCGCTTCCTTAAAGACCCGATGTTCTTTGCTTCTAGTGTTTTTCTCAAGTCCCCTAAGCGGGTTGCTGCTCTGGTCTGATTATGGCGCTGTGTTTGCTGGTCTACAATTTGGGGCAGCGACAACTGCGACTGGCTTTGGTGCAAGCAGCACAGACAATTCCTAACCAGTTAGGCAAGCCCAATGCCTCGCCTACACTTCGTTGGGTCTTTCAGTGTTTTATGGCGGTGCATCTTGTCGTGGTTCAAGGGCTTATGCAGGTCGTTAATTTAACAATGACGACACCATATTTTGCAGTTCTTTAGCAAGGCGTGTCAACGCTACTATCTCCTCCCTATGCCAGATTCCTAATTATTTCAACGCTCTCCAAACAGCGGAATGTGGGTTCGAGCTTGATCCAGCAGATCTTCCGGCAATTGTTGCGATTCGTGGTGAAACCTATCGATTGTGAACGCTATGAGGAAGCATTGAAAGACTTTGATCAGGCAATTGAGCTTGATCCAGTAGAATTCGCCTGTGCAATCGCTGCTCGTGGTATATTTACGGACTCTGGAAGCACTATGAAGAAGCATTGAAAGACTTTGATCAGATCGATCGAATTAGACGCTGATAATGATGGTTATCTATTTCTACGGGCGCTCACCTATCTCAAACTGAACCAATCAGAATCCGCTCAATCGACTTCCAGCAGGCCATTACACTTGCCCAAGCCACCTACGAAAAAGAACCCACCAATTGGCGCAATACCTTCAACCTCGCCATCTACCAACTCGCCGCAGGCCACACGACCGAAAGCCAAAGCCTCTACACCAGCAACCTCACCGCCCCCACCGAAGCACTTCGAAGCAGCGATCCAAGACCTGGACGACTTCCTGAATCTGTTCCCCGACCACAGCCAAGCCCAGCAGGTCAAACAGCTACTCCAATCAGAAATCCAACAACGATCAAACCCGATCGACCATGCCACCTAACCCAAAATCGCATCAACCGCGATCGTCACATCCGGCAGTGCCGCGATCGTCAGCATTTGGCCCACTTTCATGATTTGTGTGACCGCATACGTGTCATCGATCGGCTGACGATACACCTCAATCTGTGCATCTTGCAAATTAACTATCCATACTTCAATAACCCCTGCTTTTGCATACAGTGGCAGTTTCACAGTCCGATCAACTTCTAGCGTCGTATCGGAAACTTCGATTAGCAGATAAATTTCATCGGGTTTAGGATGCTCAGAGAGGTAGAAATCCGGATTGAGTTTGAGAATCGAAATATCCGGCTGGGGTTCGGAGTATTCATCTAGATGGACGGGATCCTGAACTCCAACAATCGCCTGTCCACGCAATCGATCGGTCAAAACGGCATTGATCCGTTTAGTTGAAGCCGCATGACGTTTGCCAATACCCACGATTGTTGCCTGACTAAACGGATAAGCGGGATAGTCGGTTTTACGAATAACTTCACCGTTGAGCAGTTCGTAAGGTTCGCCTTCTTGCAGAATGCCACTATCAATCATCTGCTGAAAGTCAGTGGTGGTGAAGCGTTTTCGCTCAAGTTGCACAACCATTGCCAAAACCCTTTAGTAATCACGACAACGATTATCCCTAGTGTAATCGATCGCCTGGAATTGCCTCACCACCTACGGTAACCAAGGATACTTACGAAAATCTGGCTGACGTTTTTCTAAGAATGCCTGCTTCCCCTCGGCCCCTTCCTCCGTCATGTAGTAGAGCATCGTTGCATTCCCGGCTAGCTCCTGCAATCCCGACTGACCATCACAATCCGCATTAAACGCCGCCTTCAGACAACGAATCGCGATCGGGCTTTTCGCCAGAATCTCCTGCGCCCACTGAATGCCCTCCGCCTCCAGTTGCGCCACTGGCACCACCGTATTCACTAGCCCCATGTCTAACGCCTGCTGCGCATCATACTGACGACACAGATACCAAATCTCCCGCGCCTTCTTCTGGCCCACCACGCGCGCCATATAGCTCGCACCAAATCCCCCATCAAAGCTGCCCACCTTCGGCCCCGTCTGCCCAAAGATCGCATTATCCGCCGCGATCGTCAGATCACAGAGCAAATGCAGCACATGACCACCGCCGATCGCATAGCCAGCCACCAGTGCAATCACCACCTTCGGCATCGATCGAATCAACTTCTGCAAATCCAGCACATTCAGGCGGGGCATCCCACCTTCATCGATATAACCACCCTCGCCCCGCACACTCTGATCGCCCCCCGCACAGAACGCATACTTGCCATCCGTATGCGGCCCCATACCCGAAAACAACACAACCCCGATCCGCTGGTCTTCCCGCGCATTTGCGAAAGCATCGTAGAGCTCGACCACAGTCTTTGGCCGGAAAGCATTGCGCTTATGGGGCCGATTGATCACAATTTTGGCGATGCCATCCGCTTTGTAATACAGAATATCTTCATAGTCTTTAACGGCATGCCATTCCATAACGCGAGCTTTCAACCAGATGTTGCAAGAGAACCATTGTTGATCTTATCGCGATCGCTTCCACATTTTTGCGAAATCCCCTGCCTGGCAATTGATTGCACTGAAGAATGCCCCAGCGAAGATAAAGTTTTTGGGTCAAGCCTAGCACTCGGCTAAACCGGCCTGAAATTGCTGACGCCACTGCACATCCGCAGCCCGATCGCACCGCACTTCCAAAACGCGAATGCCCTGTGTCGGTAATGGGTTTAGCAATCGCTGAAAATCCTGCCAATGCTCAACTAACACATGCCCAACGCCGTAGGTCTGACACAGATCGGCAAAGTCCACATCCTGCGGTGTCGCGAAAAAATCTTCAAACGGTGGCTCAAATTGGGCAATCGGCAACATGCCAAAAATTCCACCACCATTGTTATTGATCAGCACGATCGTTAAACTACCGCGCAAATATTTCCGCATCAGAAATCCATTTGTATCATGCAGCAGCGCTAAATCACCAGTAAGTAAAACGGCCGGTTTGCCAGCATGCGCCACTCCTAATGCAGTGGATAACGTACCATCAATCCCATTGGCCCCACGATTGAAAAACGGTTGGATATGCCGATCGTTCCCCGGCCAGAAATACTCCACATCCCGCACTGGCATACTATTCGAGATAAAAATTGGGGTTTCCGACGGCAAGATTTGTGGCAGCAGCCACGCCACTTTACTTTCCAAAATTCGTGGTTGAGCGGTGAAAGTTTGATCAATTTGGAAGCGTCGTTTTGATTCTGCCGTTTTCCAGGTTTGACAGATAAGTTGCTTGCGGTTGGTTGGTTGATTGGTCGGGATCTATTCCCGCTAAATTCTCCGCTTGCAGGGGAACTTCGAGATCGAAAATCGATGCTAAAATCTGCCGGGTTCGACCATGGATCGGATCGATCGACCTTGGCGTTTGATCAATAATCCACGTCTGTGGCTGCACCTGCGCTAGCCAAGCCCGTAACACCTTACTAATCGGCATTTCCCCGATTCGAATCACGATCTCTGGGGCTAATTGTGCGGCCCAATCAGCGTTGCGCAATATTGCATCGTAAGTCTGAATTAAATGTGGCTGCAAACTCGCAAAATTGCGCACAGGCGACAACCCTTCTGCCAATACTGGATAGCCCAAGACTGAAGACAATCGTGCGATCATCGTGCAATACACCGCCGCGTCTTGAGGAGCAGCAACGCCAGCAATGATGATCCCCCGACGATCGCGCCACTCGATCGGCAGTCGGTAGTTGTTTCGTAATCGCTAAAGACGGCAAGCTGAAATGCTCAAAGAAATCTTGTGGAAATGAATCAGCTAATGCTTGAATATCCGCTGCCACAATCGGTGCCAATGGATCGCGCAATGGCACATTCAAATGCACCGCCCCCGCAACGGGATAAACTGTCTGCTGCAATGCTTGAGCGATTTTCTGCCGTAAATACGCTCAGTAGATGTCACTTCCGGAATTGCCAACTCAGCATAGTAATTGGGAAAATCACCAAAAAGCTTTTGCTGATCGATCGCCTGCCCCGCATTGCAATCACGCAACTCAGGGGGGCGATCGGCAGTCAATACTAGCAATGGCACCCGACTTTCCTTCGCTTCAATCACGGCAGGATAAAAGTTGGCCCCGGCGGTGCCCGATGTACAGACCAATACCACGGGTTTGTGGGTACGTTTGGCGATGCCCAAGGCAAAGAAACTGGCGGATCGTTCGTCCAATACGGGAATTGCCTCAATCTGCGGATGTTGGGCAAAGGCCACTGTCAGCGGTGCCGATCGTGAGCCTGGACAGACGATCGCCGTATCCACGCCACCACGATAGAGTGTTTCGACCAGAACGGATGCCCAGAGAGTGTTGAGGTTACGAAAATCCAGCATTGCAATAGCTTACCCCGAAAATTGGCCCGGCCAATTCCCCGGAATGCCGAGCCGAGAACCTGAAGGAGTAATCAGTCATTCAGGCAAGTGAGACAGGTTCCGATGGCGATTCGCATCAAATTCCAACAATGGCACTGGTTTAGCGTTGGATTAGTGGCGCTTAGTGCTGCGACAGTTATGCTTTATGCCACCAATGCCATCAGTTCACCGCCCAGTCAGAAACAATCGACAGAACTGCCGAACTGCGACAATCCAGCCGATCAGTTCGAGGAAAGTTTTTGCCAAATCCAGCCAAACTGTGATGAGCCGATGAGCCAGATGGAGATGAACTATTGTTCTGCCTGGGCGGCAAAATTGAGCGATCGCCAGCTAAACCAAGTCTATCAGCAGGTACAGGTAGAATATCGTCGCTACAGTGACGCGTCATATCAAGCACTGCGCCTGAACAAGCTCACCGAAGCCCAACTGGCCTGGATCAAATACCGCGACACCAACTGCGAATGGCAAACCAGTAAATATGATGGTGGTTCAATTCAACCGCTGATCAATCACGGCTGCGTCGAGCGCATGACGAAACAACGCACCCAAGAACTGCTTGACTCCCTGGAGCCTTAAACCAGCGCCTTCAGCAATGCCTGCAGTTTCAGCTGCACTTCATTCAGCTCTTTCTCTGGGTCAGATCCCGCCACAATGCCGGCCCCGGCAAATAGCCGAGCGGTGTTGCCTTTCAGCAAAGCCGATCGAATCCCCACCGCAAATTCCCCATTACCCTGGGTATCAACCCAACCGATCGGGGCCGCATACAATCCCCGATCGAACTTTTCGTAATATGGAATATACTGGCAAGCCACCTCCCGCGGTAACCCGGCCACAGCTGGCGTCGGATGCAGCGCCCCAACCACATCCAGAATATGTCCCTGTGCTGGCATCGGAGCGGTGAGCGGCGTATGCCGATGCTGAATATTGGGTAAACGTAATATTCGCGGTTCGGCTAACTGGGCTTGGATATTGAGGCGTGCCAACCGCTGCGTGATGAAGTCGATCACCAGCTGATGTTCACGTGCCTCTTTATCACTATTAATTAGTTGCTGTGCAAACTGGTAGTCTTCCGCTGGCGTTTTCCCCCGTGGGGTCGAACCGGCTAACGCTTCCGTTCTCAGGCGGTTCTCCTGCACTGCCACGAGGCGCTCGGGGCTCGCACCCAGAAACGTTTCACCCTTACCACAGGTCGCCGAAAATAGATAGCAGTTGGGATAACAATCGCGCAGATTTTGCAATGAGCCGATGAGATCAAAGGGTTCTGCCGCGGTAATATCTAGCGTCTTCGCCAGCACAATTTTATCAAGTTGACCATTAGCGATCGACTGCAATGCCTGCACCACCGATCGCTTGAATCGATCCTGTGACAAGTCACATGCTTGAGTTTGCGACACTTTTGGGTGAGTGACTTGTGGCTTAACTTGGACTGAACTAGCTGATTTTACTTGCGCGAGTTCCTGCCAAATGCGTTCACTCTCAACTACCGGAATAAACTCTGGATGTAAAGCAATGTTGACGATCGCCCAAGCCGCAGATTGACCGGCAACTGACCGCTGCTCAATCTGCCAACGGGGCAGTAGGATTGTGGCTTGACTCGTATCCGTTTTGCCCTGGCCGAAAAACGAGAAATTGCAGAAAAAGCGACTCCCCCCATTGGTGAGGGCATCGACTTGCGCGGTTGTTCTGACCGCTTGAATTTGATCACTCAGGTCAGCAATCAGATCGCGAGTTTGGGTAAAGCGATCGCGGCTTTCAACCTGAAGTTGAATCGCCTTACCTAATCCAACAAAACAATCTCCCTGATGCTCAAAGTAGAAATGATGTTGATCATCTTGCTGAAAGCACTGTAAAACGGCCAGGGGATTAAAACGACTAATCGGAAACTGAATACTGATAAAACGAGGGTGCTTATTATTCAGGAATGCTCGATAGCACTCGGTCAAAAACTCGGAAAGACAGTAGCTGCTTTCTAAGACAAAGAACGGCTTTTCAATAACAGGCATAATGTGCGATCAAACATCAGATTGCCAACAAGCAGCGAAAAACAGGTGATATGCCCACCAATTCATGGCCACATGTTAGCCGAATGATTACCCTGATTTTATATGGACTGCGGCATAAGCCCTACAGTTTGTAACAGAACACAATGAAAGCCACAATCATCTGCCAGCAAGGCATTTGGCCGAAGCAATTGTCGTTGAGCAATTCCTGCCCCACCCGATTGCGCGCGCCTGCAGGAACAATGTGGAAAGCCCGCAAGCCCACTTCTGTAACATTTCTATAAAAACTCCCGCCTTCCGATGATTCCAGATGAGAAACTGGAAGGGACAAAATTATGATCGGGTTTTGGCAAAACTTAGAGGCCAGTCTCTGTTGTTTTAGTAATGGATTTCATCCAGTAGAGGTTTGTGCGCAATGACAAAGCAGGGGCTCAATCAGCAAAATGTCGTTCAGTCCAATCAGCTAGCGGCAAGCAACGATCGCCAGCTTTGGTGGGCGGCGATCAAGCCACCCATGTATAGTGTGGCCATTATGCCGATCTGGGTGGGTTCGGCGATCGCATTTTGGCAGACGAATCAGGCCGATCCGGTTGTCTTTTTTCTGTTCTTGCTATCAGCAATTTTAATTTTGGCTTGGGAGAACTTGAGCAATGATGTATTTGATGCCGATACCGGCGTGGATCGTCAGAAGCGCAACTCGCTGGTAAATATGACAGGGCGGAAGTCGCTGATTTTCCAAATCGCCAATGGATGCCTGCTCGCGGGCTTACTGGGAATTGTCTCAATCGCACTGCTGCAGCAGGACCCAACCGTGCTTTGGCTGATTCTGGGTTGTTGCATTATCGGATACACCTACCAAGGTCCGCCCTTTCGGCTGAGCTATAAAGGGATGGGTGAGATCCTCGCACTAATTGCTTTTGGGCCGCTCGCCTGCAGTGCCGCCTACTATAGTCAGACCCAAAGCTGGTCTTGGAACAATTTATTTGCCTCGCTGGTCGTCGGTGCGGCCACGAGTCTGATTTTGTTCTGCTCCCATTTTAACCAGGTTCAGGAGGACCTTGAGGCAGGGAAGCTGTCACCTGTGGTGCGTTTGGGATCGCATCAGGCAGCCCGCCTATTGCCTTGGTGTTGCGGTAGCATTTATGCCTTTTTGGTGATCGGGGTCGTGGCCAATTTATTCCCCATTTGGACGCTCTTAGGCTTGCTCAGTTGTCCAGTAGCACATCGCCTTTGCCGCACAATTGAGAACAACTACCAACGTCCCCAACAGCTCTTAACCTGCCGCCTGATCGCAGTCGAAATGCACTTTTGGCTGGGATGTTTTTTCGGATTGGGCTTTTTGCTGCCAGGCCAGACGTTGTAGCGCTTAGCGTTGCTCAACTGAATCGCCCCCGATCGACTAAGATCGACTAACCTAATGGTGCAGACAAGTCACGTTCAGCTCATCGTCAATTGCGATCGCCAAGTTCTATGGCTTTATTTCGACTAATCCTCATCTTTGCACTGCTGGGAGGCTTCACCGCGCTAGCGGTTCAGAACACGATGCTGCTCCCTTTAGTCATTTTGGGCCGATCGACCATTTCACTGCCATTGTGGGCTTGGCTCGCTGGGGCGCTGGTGCTTGGTGGCTTAACGAGCGTGTTTCTCAGTGGTGTGATCCAGTGGACTGCCTTCTGGAGCCGCCGCTATGAACGTAAGGTGATCCGCTCAATTCCGACATCCAGTGGCGCTGAATCCCGTCGCTGGCGCAATCCCTTTAGCCGTAGGTCAGACACGGACGCTCCGCCCCAGCATCCTCATCCTGGACCGACGCAACCGCGATCAGCCGGACAGCACAGTGCTTACCAGCCGCCAGTCCCGCCGAAGGAAGTCGTAGATGCTGATTTCCGGGTAATTCGTCCACCTTCCCGTAGCCTTGAGGATGAATAGCAAATGGATACAGCAACTTGGCTTAAAGGCACCAGCGTCTACCTGATCGGGATGATGGGGGCGGGAAAAACCACGATCGGACGGCGGCTCGCGGCCGCCTTAGGAATATCGTTATTTTGACACTGATGAGTTGATTGAGCGGGCGGCGCAGCAGCCCATTTCGCAAATTTTTGCGGAGTCGGGTGAACCGATATTTCGCGAGTTGGAGACCCAAACATTGCAAACACTTTCGCCGATGCTGCGCTGTACCATCGCCACTGGTGGTGGCATTATCCTGAAGCCGGAAAACTGGGGATATTTGCGCAATGGGGTGATTATGTGGCTCGATGTACCTGTGGATGTATTGTACGATCGCCTGATGAGAGATACGCGCCGGCCCCTACTGCAACAGGGAAATATGCGAGAACGGCTGGAAATATTGGATGCTTCACGACGATCGCTCTATGCCCAGGCTGACCTCCGTATAGAAATTACCGCAGCGGATACTCCAGCACCAGTTACCGATCGGATTTTAGTCGCTATTGATCAGGCCTGCGCCGCCAAAGCCAAAGCCGATGCGGAAGTTGAACGGCTGAACCGCGAACGACCTTATCAGGCTCAGTAGTCGATCGATGCGCCCCTCAAAAGCACATTTTTCTATCCTTTAAAACCTGCTAGACAAGCGTAAAAGGCTATAGCAGCCTTGTTTACTGAACACGGTTTGAGGCTATTCAGACGATCCTAAAACCCAGAATTTACTGGCGCTATAATCATAATCAAATATTTGTTTAGCATAGTTTTTGCGATCACTCGGCCCTGCCGACTCGCCCAGGATCAAATGTTTATCATCTTTTAAATCCTTCCAAGGAAGAAGATATTTATCTATCCTCAATATGTCGGTATTCTGCATATCACATTGATTTTAACCATTAACAATCGGGCCTCAAATATCAATCAGAGGGAAACACTATGCTAGAAGTTGTGGAAAGTTTTTTTTCATCTGGCTCTTTTATCCCGCATGGCCACTGTTACCTTTGGCAATCGCAATTAGTATGGCTGCATGTTTTGTCGGACTCAATTATTGCCATCGCTTATTACTCGATTCCGATAACACTAATTTATTTTGTCCGAAAGCGAAAAGATTTACCCTTTGATTGGATTTTTCTATTATTTAGTGCTTTTATTATTTCCTGCGGCACCACTCACTTGATGGAGGTTTGGACTCTCTGGCATCCCACTTACTGGTTGTCAGGAGCGCTCAAGGCTTTGACGGCATTGGTTTCCTTATACACCGCCATCGCACTGGTACAGTTGCTACCTCAAGCCTTGGCTATACCTAGTCCAGCGCAGTTAGCCATCATCAATAACCAATTAACCCAAGAAATTGCCGATCGGCAGCAGGCAGAAGATCAAGTCCGTCAACTCAACCAAGCACTTGAAGCAAAAGTAAATCAACGCACGGCTGAACTGGAACGTTCAATACTTCAGGTTCAAGATTATGCCGATCAGGTGACCTTAGCCATGGATGCCGCCAATATGGGTGCATGGGATTGGGATTTAACGACCCAAAAAATCACTTGGAGTGTTCATCAAGAGGAGCTTTTAGGGTATCAACCTGGCACCCCAGAGCGGTGCTACGAAGACTGGGCGCGACGGGTTCATCCAGACGATTTAGCAAAAACAGAAGTGGCAGTTCAGCAGGCGCTGGAAACGGCTAGTGACTTCGCTGCAGAGTATCGCGTTGTTTGGGATGATAAGACGGAACACTGGATGGCGACATTTGGGCGATGTTATTTTGACGATGACGGTAAGCCATGGCGCATGTTAGGGGTACAACAGGACATTACCGATCGTAAACAGACAGAAACCGCCCTTCTACTGAGCGAAGAACGACTACGTCTGGCCACCGAAGCCGCTGATATTGGTATGTGGTTTTGGGAGTTGGTTGACAATCGCCTGATCTGGACTGATGTCTGTAAACAATTGTTTGGCATCGATCCTACGTTAGAAATGACCTATGAGCGCTTTATAAATGCGCTGCATCCTGACGATCGAGCGCGCACAAATGCAGCTGTCCAACGAGCACTCACAGAAAACCAAGATTATAAAATTGAATATCGCACTGTCTGGAGCGATCAGAGTACCCATTGGATCCTGTCCCAAGGCCGAGTATTTTGTGATCAGCAAGGGCAGCCGATTCGGATGATGGGGACGGCTCAAGATACTACGGCACGTAAGCAAGCAGAAATTGCGCTACAGGAGAGTGAAGCGCGATTCCGGACACTGGCAGATAATATCTCGCAATTGGCCTGGATGGCAGACGCGACCGGGTCGATTTTTTGGTACAACCGCCGTTGGTTTGACTATACAGGTACGACCTTAGAGCAGATGCAGGGATGGGGATGGCAACAGCTGCATCATCCTGACTATGTGGAGCGTGTGGTCAATCAGTTCCGTTCCTGTATCGAAGCGGGTGAGGTATGGGAGGATACTTTTCCAATACGAGGTCAAGATGGAAAATACCGTTGGTTTCTATCGCGAGCAATTCCGATTGTTGATCCAGAAGGCCAAATTTTACGTTGGTTTGGAACTAACACTGATGTTACAGAAATCAAACATTTCCAAGCGGTTTTGGAACAGCAAAACTATGAACTAGACAGCTTTGTCCATATTGTTTCCCATGACCTTAAAGCGCCCCTACGGGCAATTGCCAATCTGTCCACCTGGATTGAGGAAGACCTCGAAGGTAGACTATCAGAAGATACGCAGGAGCAAATGGCACTGTTGCGTAGCCGAGTATATCGGATGCAAGCCATGATTGATGGGCTGCTCAATTACGCTCGTGTCAACCAAACTGAATTAACCACCGAGCCAGTTGAAACCAAGAAACTCATCCTCGAAGTGATTGATTCCATTGCTCCGCCATCAACCTTCAGAATTGATATCCCATCCGATCTACCAGTCTTATATACAAACCGATTGTTGCTGTCTCAGGTGTTGGCTAACCTAATTGGCAACGGCATTAAGTATAACGATCGCCTCGACGGCTGGCTTCGCATTTCTGCGGTCGATAAAGGTGATTTCTACGAATTCGCCGTTGTTGATAATGGCCCGGGGATTGCGCAGGAATATCAAAAAAATATTTTCATGATTTTCCAGACGGGCAATGTTCAAAATCGCCAAGATAGTACAGGCGTGGGACTAGCGATTGTCAAGAAAATCGTTGAAAATATGACTGGCACTGTTTGGTTAGAGTCGCAGGTTGGCGAGGGCACAACTTTCTACTTCACTTGGCCGAAACAATTGACAACTGATACTTCAGATTTCTCGTAGTCTTTCAATCTGATCGACACAGAGCTTGAATTTTGCCCCTTTGGCTTGCACTGAAATTTTGGATGACGAACTGGGCCGTCAGTCTTTTTCAAGTAATCGCCTCCTAACAACCGGCATCACCGATCGCTTGAATCGAGACCGTCTTGGCTCCCTGCTCTACGTCAATTGTTGCGGCTGGAATACTTACAGACTCAATTTCACCGGGTTCGCCCAAGGTCACATTGACATTTACCTTGATGCTGCCATCTGGGGTTTCGAAGGATTGTGTGGTTTTCTGACCGTAGAACGCCTTCCCAGTCGCAGTTGTACGTTGTAATTGCATCATCTGATCATCAATGCGCATCCACATTGGCGCATCATCAATTCCATGGAATAGGATAAATTGCCGCTGCTGCGATTGTTCTGGCTGCCATAGGGTCATGCCACAGCCACCGCCGCCTTGGGCAAATAGTTCGTCCGTAGAGAAGGAACCAACGTTTGGCTTCCCCATGGTAGCTGAGGGGGGTGGTGATGCCGGTGAGGTGGGACTTGGCGACGTGGTTGGTGAGGCTGTCGCAATCGTGGCCAGCGGTTGTTCACTCTTTGGTGCTGATTGGGAATCACAGGCAAATAGCATACCAATCAGGATAGTCCCGATCGCGACTCGACCGATTGGACGGCGGTAGGTTCGCTTGTTCGCTTGATTCATATCGTATACCGATAGTAGTAATGATCCTCAATATCAATACCATGTATGGATTTGCTAAATAGCCGCATCGATACATTTTGAAAACCGTTGATCCAATATCGATCCAGCCCTTCTAGACAATCCATTCACACGAGAAATATGTTTCCCAGCGTTCCCCGCTCAAAGCAATCACGATCACAGAGGAAGATCTAATTGCTGCGGTCGAAACTGCTAAAACATAACAACATTAGACCGATCTCGCAATCTCTTTCAATGTCTGCTCCGGCGATCTGGGCTGCCAACCTAATT